>NZ_LT984417.1:2043521-2045293 GCF_900258455.1 Latilactobacillus fuchuensis | reverse complement strand
CTTTGAAAACTGAACAAAGTTTCGACAAATCAAATGTGTAGGGTCGCCCTTCGGGGCACAACATATTTGCGAAGTCAATTCGCTAGCAAATAAATTAAGTAACAAAAACAAGAGCTACAAACTTTTAATTGAGAGTTTGATCCTGGCTCAGGACGAACGCTGGCGGCGTGCCTAATACATGCAAGTCGAACGCACTCTGGAACTGATTGAAGAAGCTTGCTTCTGATTGAAGCTCATTTGAGTGAGTGGCGGACGGGTGAGTAACACGTGGGTAACCTGCCCTAAAGTGGGGGATAACATTTGGAAACAGATGCTAATACCGCATAAAACCTAGCACCGCATGGTGCAAGGTTGAAAGATGGTTTCGGCTATCACTTTAGGATGGACCCGCGGTGCATTAGTTAGTTGGTGAGGTAAAGGCCCACCAAGACTGTGATGCATAGCCGACCTGAGAGGGTAATCGGCCACACTGGGACTGAGACACGGCCCAGACTCCTACGGGAGGCAGCAGTAGGGAATCTTCCACAATGGACGAAAGTCTGATGGAGCAACGCCGCGTGAGTGAAGAAGGTTTTCGGATCGTAAAACTCTGTTGTTGGAGAAGAATGTATCTGATAGTAACTGATCAGGTAGTGACGGTATCCAACCAGAAAGCCACGGCTAACTACGTGCCAGCAGCCGCGGTAATACGTAGGTGGCAAGCGTTGTCCGGATTTATTGGGCGTAAAGCGAGCGCAGGCGGTTTTTTAAGTCTGATGTGAAAGCCTTCGGCTCAACCGAAGAAGTGCATCGGAAACTGGGAAACTTGAGTGCAGAAGAGGACAGTGGAACTCCATGTGTAGCGGTGAAATGCGTAGATATATGGAAGAACACCAGTGGCGAAGGCGGCTGTCTGGTCTGTAACTGACGCTGAGGCTCGAAAGCATGGGTAGCAAACAGGATTAGATACCCTGGTAGTCCATGCCGTAAACGATGAGTGCTAGGTGTTGGAGGGTTTCCGCCCTTCAGTGCCGCAGCTAACGCATTAAGCACTCCGCCTGGGGAGTACGATCGCAAGATTGAAACTCAAAGGAATTGACGGGGGCCCGCACAAGCGGTGGAGCATGTGGTTTAATTCGAAGCAACGCGAAGAACCTTACCAGGTCTTGACATCTTCTGAAAATCTTAGAGATAAGACGTTCCCTTCGGGGACAGAATGACAGGTGGTGCATGGTTGTCGTCAGCTCGTGTCGTGAGATGTTGGGTTAAGTCCCGCAACGAGCGCAACCCTTATTACTAGTTGCCAGCATTTAGTTGGGCACTCTAGTGAGACTGCCGGTGACAAACCGGAGGAAGGTGGGGACGACGTCAAATCATCATGCCCCTTATGACCTGGGCTACACACGTGCTACAATGGATGGTACAACGAGTCGCAAAACCGCGAGGTTAAGCTAATCTCTTAAAACCATTCTCAGTTCGGATTGTAGGCTGCAACTCGCCTACATGAAGCCGGAATCGCTAGTAATCGCGGATCAGCATGCCGCGGTGAATACGTTCCCGGGCCTTGTACACACCGCCCGTCACACCATGAGAGTTTGTAACACCCAAAGCCGGTGAGGTAACCTTCGGGAGCCAGCCGTCTAAGGTGGGACAGATGATTAGGGTGAAGTCGTAACAAGGTAGCCGTAGGAGAACCTGCGGCTGGATCACCTCCTTTCTAAGGAATAATACGGAAAACCTTGTACATTTGTTAGCGTCGAAACTTTGTTTAGTTTTGAGAGGTCTACTCTCAA
>NZ_LT984417.1:2006015-2043421 GCF_900258455.1 Latilactobacillus fuchuensis | reverse complement strand
CAATTAAATCTTGGATCTGTTTCCAGATGGCCAAGATTAGCTTAACCGCAGCAAGAATCTGTAAAAACAGACTCATGAACGATTCTCCTTTTGTTTTTTCGCAAGACGCTCACCTCCTAGAGTCAATATTTGATTGACAGAGTCCGGCGTTTTGCAGTAACGGCTACATATTCAATTACGTTTTTGGAACAAAATTTTTCTTGAATTCTAAAATAACTTTCGATTCATTATTAATTATTCTACTCGCTTATCTTCCAATTATTTCTTACTCATCAGTTCTCACTTAGCTCATCAATTCTCTCTTTTACTCACCAATTCTATTCTTCAATTATACTATAGATATTGTCATTTCGTGATTAAGTGAATACCAAAAAAGACTGTGGTATAAGTCTTAATAGTCCAATATTAAACAAACTTTTTTTGACGCGCGCCAGAACTCATCAATTTCCGTTCAAATCAAAATAACTGATTATCCTCAGTTCGGGATAATCAGTTATTTTGATTTGATACTCGATTGATAACCGAGTGCTGTCACAGTTTATTTTTCGGACTAACCTTTTGTTTGCTTTAATTTTAGAAGAGGCCCATTAAGAATTGGCCACCGTAAACGAGTGCGAAACTGTACGCGATAATCGATGCAGGTTTGCACAAGATGATAATCCAGGTAAATTTCTTCAATGACATTTCGGTTAAACCGGCCATCAAACATAACACATCATCCGGTGCGACCGGTAGGAAGATAGCGAGTGCGAAGAAGCGGGTGAAATTTTTCTTTTCAGTAATCGTGCCGATATATTTATCATAGGTTTTTTCACTAATCACGTGGAGGATAAAAGGTTTGCCGAATTGGCGCGCCAGCAAGAAGTTAAAAATGGAACCAATCGCAATCCCCACGTAGTTATAAACGAAACCCCAGACGGGCCCGAAGACGAGCACGCCGGCTGCGGTACTAATCCCGCCCGGAATGACCGGGATGACGACTTGAATGATTTGAATCGTGATAAAAATAATCGGTCCAACCATCACTGACTGCCCCAGGTAATGCTGTAAGGCCGTTGTGTTACTGAATAATCCTAATCGTGACCAATAAACTGCTAGCGCAATGCTGCCGATTAATGCCATGATCGATGTCATACTAATCAACCGTCTTGAGATTACCGCACTCATCCCCGTCACCCTTTCTACTATCACTTTATTTATAATTTAGCACATTAACACGCGCGTTGTTGTCCGTCGATAGTCTGATTTATAAAATCTTAATGATTTAATAGCCGACAATAAAACAGCGAATACTAATTCGTATTCACTATTTTATAAGACGCACTAACTACAACGCTAATTTTATGCCTCGTATTGTTCCAATATTGCTCTAAATGGGATTAACCCTTGAGCGTGATACTTTTTAATAAACGCTTCAACGGCTTGTGGATCTTGCGTTTCAGGATCAATCACCAATTGTTCAACTGGTAATGGTCGTTCGTTAGCAATCTTCACATCGATTACAACCGGCCCCTTAGCGATTTTAGCGGCTGCAAAGGCGGTTTTTAATTCGGTTAAATTATGCACCGTGAAACCTTGTGCTCCGAGTGCGGTTGCGACCGCACCGTAATCCGCACCTTGGATGGCCACGCCTGAATGGGGTTGGCCTTTATCATCTTGTTCTGCTTCAATAAATCCGAATGAATCGTTGCTTAACACGACGTTGATGATTGGCATCTGATATTTGGCTTGCGTAATGATATCTTGCATGACCATCGTGAAGCCACCATCACCACTGATTGACCAAACTTGACGATCAGGAAAAGCGGTTTGGGTGCCGATAGCGGCTGGTACCGCACAACCCATTGTGGCGTACCAAGCCGATAAGGTCATCTTTTGGCCCGGATGCATGTCTAAGAACCGCACGCCGTCGATTGAAACATTGCCGACATCTAAGTTAAAAATGGCATCGTCATTCGCCATTTCATTAATCGCTTTGAAGACGGGTTCGACCCGCATTGGAACTTGATCACTCTCAGTAAAACCAGCTTTCCAATCTTCCCAGTTGGCTTTATTAGCCATGGCGGCTTGGTAGAAATCAGTTGGCGTTTCCACTGCTTGACTCGCATCTAGTAAGGCTTGTAAGGCTGTTTTAGCGTCCGCCAAAATACCGACATCGACATGGTGGCGGTGACCAATTTTAGTGGCATCAATATCAATTTGAATAAATTTAGCGTCCGGTTTGAAGAAATACGCGCCAAATTCATAATTACTGCCAACAAAAAGGATTAAATCGGCAGCTTTCGCTAAATCGACCCCCGGTTTGGTCGCGACCCGGCCAGCCGAAACCATGTAAGCTGGGTTTTGGTCAGCGATAATGCCTTTCGCCAACGCTGAAGACATCATTGGCATTTTTAATTTTTCTGATAAAGCCCCGATTTGTTGACCCGCGGCTTTGGCACCTTGGCCAAAATAAATAATCGGGTGTTTGGCCGCTTTAATCAATTTCAAAGCATCAGTAATATCAGTCGTCCGTGGTAACGGATAATGGCCTTGTTGGAATAGATTGGCCGTTGGTTCGAAATTATCGTCGATTGCTTGCCAACCTAAATCAGTTGGAATCGTGACGACCGCGACACCATTGTGTTTATAGGCCTGTTGGATTGCTTGATCGACGACTGCCGGCATTTGTGCCGCAGTCATGACCGTCCGATTGTAGACCGCGACATCCGCAAACATTGGATTTTCATTCATTTCTTGGAAATAATCCGTGTTCATCATATTCGTCGCTACTTGACCAACTAAAGCCAACATCGGAACGTTATCGTATTTAGCATCATATAACCCATTTAATAAATGAACGGCACCAGGCCCCGCTGAACCAAACGCGGCGGCAATTTTACCCGTCACCTTCGCTTCGCCGGCAGCGGCAAGTGTCCCCACTTCTTCGTGCCGAACTTGAATATAACGCATTGTTTTTTGGCGATTGTGTAACGCATTCATCGTCGAATCAAAAGAGCCACCAGGCAAGCCGAAAATGTGGTCGATACCCCACGCCTCCATGACTTTTAACATTGCATCTGATGCATTTATTTTTTCTACCAATTAGAAAGCCTCCAATTAAAATTCAACGTTCATGTCTATTATACGAGCATCAATGTAAGCGGTAAACTAAAAAGCATTTTAACGACTGATTTCAGCCGTTTTGACTGGTAACAAAGACGCTTTTCTGCTATGCTTGCAGTGTCTTAGATAATAATGATTATTAATAATGAACAGTTTTTTGAGGAGGATGTTAATATGGCTATTGAACCAAAAGATGCCCAAGATGTTTTTAAAGATGCTGGCGAAAATATTATTTTTACAACTCAGGAATTACACCGTAAGGATTATCAAAGTGATCGCGATGCGATTTCAGAATTGGCGGAGCGTCTCCCAGCCATTATTAATAGTATGAATATCCGTTATCCGGATGCGCATTTAAGCGTTGCGTTTGGGATTGGTTCTGACGCTTGGGATTATTTGTTCCCTAACGCCCCCAAACCAAAACAGCTTGAACCTTTTACAACCATTCCAAGCCCCAAACACGATGCGGTCGCAACGGGCGGCGATTTGTTCTACCATATTCGCGCTAAAGAAATGGCCGTTTGTTACGAAGTCATGGATCAATTGATGCAATTCATCGGCGACAACGTGACAACGATTGATGAAACCCACGGCTTCCGCTATTTCGAAGGCCGAGCAATCATCGGTTTCATCGATGGCACCGAAAATCCTGCGATTAACGAAACGGCTGAATACGCCTTAGTCGGTGACGAAGATCCCGAATTTGAAAATGGCTCATACGCCTTTTCCCAGAAATACATCCACGCGATGGATACTTGGAATAAGACAGCCACTGAAGAACAAGAAAAAACAATCGGTCGTAAGAAATTTTCTGATTTAGAATTACGTGATGCTGAAAAACCAACGAATGCTCACAACGTCGTTTCACAAGACAACGAAGACGGCGTTGAACATAAAATCGTTCGCATGAACGTCCCTTACGCCAACCCCGGCGAAAAAATGACCGGTACGTATTTCATCGGTTATTCGCGCGAATGGGCCGTCACGAAACGGATGTTAACCAACATGTTCGTCGGCAAACCAGCTGGCAACTACGATCACCTACTAGATTTCAGCGAACCAACCACCGGCGCGTTATTCTTCATCCCATCAAAAACAGTATTAACTAAGATAGCGGAAGAAGAAATTTAGAGCGCTGACAAGCCTGGTTAACTTCTGAGTATAGCCTAGAGTAATCAATTATGACTGCACTATAGTCATGATTCATTATTTGTAGCTAGGCGGAAGAAGCTAGCTCAGAAACACGTTTAGAGCGTGAGCCCTCGCGGGAGGTTCCGAGCATTAGCCTAGTTCCGTGAATAAAGCTGGGTTATAGCTTTATTTGCGAAACGTAGCTAAGCACAGAAATCTGGCAGCAAAAGCGTGTTTAGAGCGCTGACAAGCCTGGTTAACTTCTGAGTATAGCCTAGAGTAATCAATTATGACCGGTTTTAGTCATAGTTGATTACTCGTAGCTAAACGGAAGAAGTTGGCTTGGAAGCGCGTTTAGAGCGCTGACTCGAGTTGGTCAGGCTTTGAGGATTAACCTAGGAACTCAAATTACGGTCGGGTTTAACCGTGGTTTGAATTCCGTAGTTAACCGGAAAAGGCTACTCGAGAAGCGCGTTTTCGTTAGAGCGCTGATTGAGCGTTTAAACCTTGAGCATAACCTAAAAATCTGCATTATGATTTGAATTTTAATCATAATGCAGATTTTGTAGTTAGGCGGAAAGGTTTGCTCAAGAAGCGCGTTTACAAAGCAGCCCACACACAAAAATAAAAACCCGTTAATCAATAGCGATTAACGGATTTTTATTTGCAAGGACGATTCTTTGACTTTCAATTTCACACTTGGTAAACTACCGTATACTTACTTTTTATAAGAGAAAATAATGAGGCGATTTGATAATGACAGATACGATGCAAGCCGTTGTGATTAACCAATACGGCGATGAACACCAATTAGAAATGGCGACATTACCAATCCCAACACTTGGTGCACACCAAGTGTTAGTCCAAGTGAAAGCCACTTCCATCAATCCAATTGATTGGAAATTACGCGAAGGTTACCTACAGAAGATGTTCGACTGGACTTTCCCAATCGTTTTAGGCTGGGATTTAGCCGGCATCATCACCCAAGTCGGCGTTGACGTAACCGATTGGCAAGTTGGCGATGAAGTCTTCGCGCGCCCTGACACCACTAATCGTGGGACTTACGCTGAATTCGCAGCGGTTGACGACCATTTATTAGCGCACAAACCAGCCAACGTTTCTTTTGCAGAAGCAGCCGCTGTGCCATTAGCCGGTGAAACTGCTTGGCAAGCCCTTTTTGAACACGGTCAATTAAAGGCCGGGCAAACCGTCTTAGTCCAAGCTGGTTCAGGCGGTGTCGGTTCTTACGCGATTCAACTCGCCAAAGCAGCTGGTGCCCACGTCATTACAACGACTAGCGCCAAGCATTTCGACCTCGTTCGCGACTTAGGCGCCGATGAAATAATTGATTACCGAACTGAAAAAATCACCGATAAAATTCATAACATTGATTTAGTCATCGATACCCTCGGTGGCCAAAGTCAGATTGATGCTTGGCAAGTGCTCAATCCTCAAACTGGTCGGCAAATTTCGATTGTCGGTCCCGCTGAACAAACACCCGCAATCATTGCGGATACGACTTTAACCTTTAAAGCGATTTGGTTGATACCCAGTGGCGCTGACCTGACTGCGATTGCCGACCTAATGGCGGCCAAAAAGGTTAAATCAGTGATTGATTCCACAATTCCTTTTTCAGCAGCCGGCTTAATTCAAGCCCATCAATTGAGTGCGACGAACCACGCGACTGGTAAAATTGTGATTACTTTTTAAATGAACACCAAAACCATTAACAATTCAAAATTTGTTAATGGTTTTTTTGTTGTTCAGTTTGCAAATTAACCCCGTTAACAGAAAGTGATTGCTTAATGAATAGGGTTAATAGTATAATTTAAGACACTGAACAAAAGGAGGATGTTTTAATGCAAAATTCAACAAAAACACGCGCTGAACTCAAAAGCGAAGTTAAGTCGCTATTTGCTGGCCATTGGGGATTGGCCGTCAGATTAAACTTAGTACCAGTTCTTTTAACGATTTTAGGGCTACTGATTAGTGGGATGGCGATTGTAGCGCTACTTGCTTTTTTCGTCACCACACCTGATGTCATCAGTAGCTCAGCCGATGGTGCCGGTAGCAGTGCTAGTTCACCATTCGGCAGTACCATCGGTAGTTTCGTCGTTAGCCTGATTATGGTTGGGATCAGCTTTACATCCCTCGATTGGTTGCGGACTAAAGAAGCTGACTTTGGTGTCTTGAAAGGTGCCTTCAGCGTCTTTTCGAAACGCTATTTCTTAGGCGTTTTCGTGATTCAATTACTTGTTAATCTTTTTACTTTCTTATGGGCCCTTTTATTGATTATTCCTGGAATTATCAAAGGTTATTCTTATTCACAAGCTAATCTAATTTTTAAAGATTTAACGGATGCTGATCCAGAAGCTGATGTTAGCTACTTTGACTGCATTACTAAGAGTCGCAAGTTAATGGATGGTCATAAATGGCGCTTCTTCGTTCTTCAATTGAGCTTCATTGGCTGGGATATCCTCGCTTGCTGTACTTTCGGTATCGGGTATATCTGGTTAGCCCCTTATAAAAATGCAACTTACGCAGCTTTCTACAAAGACTTAGTTGATTAATTAGCAATAGCGATTCTCAAACTTGAGAATCGCTATTTTTTGTTGTACGGTGGAGCTAAGATAAAGGACGTGATTTTATGACCATTAATCATCAAATAACCTTAGATGCCGATTTGAATTGGCAACTCACTTCAGGAACGATCCCGACGCCGGCCGCCGACGAACTCTTAATCAAAGTCCTCGCTACCAGTTTGAATCCGGTTGACTTAAAACGCCGAACGGTTACTAAGACCGTCCTCGGTTATGACGGCTACGGCGAAATCATCGCTTGTGGCACCGCCGTCACTGATTGGCACGCGGGCCAACTCGTCTATTATGCGGGCACGACCCAAAAAGACGGTAGTTTCCAAGACTATCAAGTCGTGACCGCCGCAATTTGTGCCTTAGCCCCAACTGGTTTAACTGTGTCCGAAACTGCCGGACTCCCCCTCGTTAGCTTAACCGCTTATGAACTACTCTTCGAACAATTTCATTTTCCAGCCCAAGCCAATGCTAATTTAGGCAAAAAACTATTAATCATCAACGGCGCGGGTGGTGTCGGTTCAATCATGAGCCAACTGGCTAAATGGACCGGTTTTGAAGTCTATGCCACTAGTAGCCCCAGTCATTTCGATTGGTTAACAAGCAACGGCGTCGGCTTTCCAATTGATTACCATAATGATCGTTCACATAAAACGCTAGCCGATTATCCCGATCAAACCTTTGATGCGATTGCCGTTTTATACGACATGACTGACTACCTCCCTGAAATCACACGGTTAATCAAACCGTTTGGACAAGTCGGCTCAATTGTCGGTACCGCCGAACCACTGGCGTTAACCCTTTTGAAAGCCAAATCGATTTCTTTTGCGTGGGAATACATGTTTACCAAAACGGATTACAACTATCAAGTCGCGAGCCAAGGGCAGATATTGCAACAAATCGCCAATCTTATAACAGCTGGCACCCTACACCCGATCACGACCCAAGATTATCAAGGTTTGACGGTTGCGACTTTCGATGCCATCGCGGCCGAATTAACGACCGGTCATCTGCCTGGTAAGAAAGTGATTGTTTATTAAACTATGGCTATAAAAAAGGCGTTAAATTCCGGATATGGAATTTAACGCCTTTTTTGGTTTGCAACAACTTCCGCTTAATCTAAAATAGCGTATTATGACTGAAAATCGTCATAATTCGCTATTTTTATTAATGCTCAGTTGCTGCCCGCAACCAACACACTCGTATTTTTTAAACGCGCTTCTCGAGTAGCCTTTTCCGGTTAACTTCAGGATCCAAATTATGGTTAAACCCAACCATAATCTGTATCCTTAGGTTAATCCTCAAAGCCTAACCAACTCGAGTCAGCGCTCTTATTCTAGTAATCCATATTTGATCTTAAATCGTTTGATGATTCTGGACCACGATTCGTAGAACAAGAAGAGAAAAAAGACATTCGACAACGCGTGCGCTAAATCGAAGTAGAAGCTAGCTACATAGGCGGCAATGAACGTTTTAACCGTCAACGGATTAACGTAGGCCACGACGTACCATAGATTCATGATCCAACCGAATAAGAAACCCCAGACAAAACCAAAGACACAGAGCCAATACTTATTCTGAGCCCATTTATACCGGCCAATTAAGCCGGCGGTGACGCCCATCATACCCCAACAAAACATTTGCCAAGGTGTCCATGGCCCCTGTCCAAGGAACATGTTTGAGACAATCGCCGCCGTTGAGCCCACGATGAACCCCGATTCTGGGCCTAAAACCAACGCTGAAACGATAATCACAAAGCTAGTTGGTTGTACACTCGGTAGTGGTGCGAATGGTACCCGACTAACTGCGGCAATCGCGGCCAGCACTGCGATAAAAATGATCTCGCGGGCCCGAATATCCCGAGTCTCAAAACGCCAATAAAACGGCAACATACTGGCCACTAAACAAATTAAACTGAACAGTAGAAAGTGTTGACCTTGAAGTGTGACGATAAAGAGGAGGAATATCGCCATAATGATAAATGCTAGGCCAAACGACGACCAACTATTTTTTAGAATTGACTTCATACGCGCACTTCCTCCCAATTCAACGCGGCCGGTAATTGCGACCGCAACATCCGATTAACCGCTGTTGTATAAAAGAAATTATGGGCAAAAAAGTCATACGGTTCTTCTTGTGAGACCACTTCACCGTCAAATAAAAGAGCACATTGTGTCGCAAAGCGTGCGCTAAACTCCATATCATGACTGGCCATCACAATTGTTAAACCGTCATTCTGTAGTTGCCGTAAAAGTTGTCCTAATTGCTGTTTCCGTAGCGGATCTAACCCCTTAGTCGGTTCATCCAACAACAAAAGTTCTGGTTGCGACATTAAGATAATGCCCAACGCAATCAATTGTTGTTCACCACCACTGGCATCGTGCGGATTGCGTTCTGCCAAATAGGTAATCCCTAATTTAGCCAACATTTCCTGGGCAATATTGGTTGGATCGGGCAACTCTAGTTGTTGCGCGCGTTCAAAGAATTCCATTTGGACCGTATCATAACTGAAATGGTCACTCGGTGTTTGGGATAAATAACCTAATGTCTTGAATAAATCATCTGATGCCCATTTAGCCAATTTCTTCTGTTGTAACTTAATTTCACCCCGACGCGGTTGCAACAATCCGACCAGAGCTTTCAACAAAGTTGATTTACCCGTCCCATTTTTACCAACAATCGCGACCCAGTCGCCCGCTTGAACGGTTAAATTCAAATGTTCTAAAATAAAAGAATCGTTCTTTTCGTATTGGAAGCTCACATTCTTGACACTCAGAATTGGCGCTGCTTGGCTGACATTAATTGACCGCCGTACATGCTGGAGTTGCCAATGCCGTTGTTCAATTAGTTGTTTACCATTGACCACGGTTAGTGGCAATTCGGTAATTTGGTCTGGTTGAATCAACCCGTTTTGCAAGAAGACGTGTGGCACATCGGGGACGAAATCGCGTAATGCCGGTTTCTCCCAGATAGCTTGTAAGCCGCCAGTGACTGACCCTTGATAACTAATTTGACCTTGATCCATTAACCATAATTGGTTGGATAACGGTAAAATATCATCCAAATGATGTTCACTGATAATCACCGTAATCCCCAATTCATCGTGGACCCGTTGCAACAAGCTGATGAATTCCTTCGTCGCAATCGGATCAAGTTGGGCGGTCGGTTCATCCAACAATAGTAAATCTGGCTGTAAGATTAAGACCGATGCTAAATTGACCAGCTGTTTTTGCCCACCTGATAAATCGTGGACTGACGCATATAATAGATCCTGAAAGCCTAAGAAACTAACTAATTCAGCAATTCGTTTTTGAATATTGGCATTCGGCACCCCAATATTCTCCAATGAAAATGCGAGTTCTTGAATCACCGTATCCATCACTAATTGATTATCCGGATTCTGGAAGACCATCCCAATTTTCTGGGCACTCTGGCTTTGCGGTAGGTCAACAAGCGGCTGTCCTTCAAATTCAATCTCACCTGAGCGTTCACCAACTGGCCATAATTCCTTTTTCAATTGACGTAATAATGTCGTTTTGCCACTACCAGAATTACCAGCCAATGTGATAAAATCGCCGTTATTAACCGTTAAATTGATATTCGTTAAATTCGGTTCCGTCGCGAGGGCGTATTGAAAATTTAGATTTGTTACTTGCGCAATGACCACCATAGATATTCCCATCCTTCTAACAATAGCGGTAAGCTATCAATTATTAATACAAACCATAAACACAACCAACCGGGTCCGGTCAGTTGGACCGACCCTAGCACTGGATAAATCGGTAACCGGCCAACACCGTGACTTGCTTGCCAAAAACAAAAGCTACTGATCCCGACCAACCCGGCCAAGAGCCAGCCATCACGTTGCGTAAAGCGATAACGTTGATAACTCGTTCGTTTTTGGGCGCCAAAACCGCGGGCCGTCATTGAATCAGCAGTCTGCAATGCTTCAACCAATGAATTGGTTAACAACACTTCCATTAACCGCATACCGGCATGCGCGCGTTCTCGCAATTTACCCGTTTCCATCTGAACACCACGCGTTTTTTGAACATTTTTGATATTCGTAAAGCGCCGAATAAACAGCGGTACAAAACGCATGGTAATCATCGTCAACAGCGTTAGTTGTGGCGAGATTCGCACAAACAAATACATAAACTTGTGATTGGTCATACTGTGATTATACGAAACGAAAACTAGCATCAATATCGCTAATGAAAGGGCCATTAATAGACCATAAACGACCGCTTCGGCCGTAATCACTGTCCCACCAATTGTCCAAATGATGTGCGCCCCGCGGTTATTAATAATCGGGTTCAACACAACGATGAAAACCATCATGAACAAGGCCCCTTGCAAAGTCGCAAAGGTCTTTTTTTGTTCCTTAGCGTTAAAATTAACCGCAATAACCACCACTAATTCAGCTAGCAAAAAAATCGGATGGATAAAGACCATCGAAAACGCAATCGCAATCACATAATACGCAAAAATAACGATTGGATTTAACTGATCAAAAACTAACTGTGATTTTAGCCCTGAGGCGCGTTGCGATCGTGTCCGAGATCTTCCGTATACATCCATTCAATGACATCTCCACTCTTGACGGTATAGCTACCACACGAATAATTAGGGAATACACCGTTGACGCGGTAGAGCCAACCACTTTGTGAACCCTTATCAAATTCGAATAACCCATTGATGCCTTGCACATAAACCGTGCTAGCCGCACCTTTATATGATAAAGCCATCCCGTGGCCGGCTGTATCACGTTTCAACACATCAATCACCTTGTCGCCATCATTCATGGCCACTGAATCGTGATTAATCAATAATTTATCGCCCTCACTAATCGGACCGTAAATGCTAACCGTTACTTTTTTAGTAGCCGGTTGTGCAGTTGTTGTTGTCTGCGCTTGTTGATTCGTATTGGCTGCCGGTTGTTTAGCAGCTTGACTAGCGGCGACTTGTTTAGCAGCCACTGCCGCTTGACTCGTTGAAGCGGCTGCTTGTTGATCAGCAACTTGTTTTGTCGATGACGCTTGGGCCGCTTTTTCAACAGCGACTTTCTGACTGCTACTAGCTTGACTAGCAGCGACTTTCTTTTCAGATTCCGCTTTAGCAGATTCAGCTTTTTTAGAAGCCTTAGTCGTCTTAGCCGATTTCTTAGCTTTGGCTTTACCCTTTAACCCAATTTCTTGAGGTTGGGCATCTTTAGAACCACTTTTCTTTTTTGAAACTTGGCTGCTGCTTGTCGCTGAGCTCTGACTCTTATTCACACTGGCATACGCGCCATAGCTAATCCCCAACACAACTAATAAACTAGCAATAATCTCGATAATTCTTTTCTTCGACATATGAAAGCCTCCTAAGCTTCTTTAACCGATTTCTTCCGTAAAACCCCTAGCGTACCAACAACTAATACTAAACCAATCACGCTGCTAGCAACCGCTGTTTTAACCCCAGTTTGTGGTAAGAAACCAACATCAGTTGAACCGCTGTTACCATCATCCGTTGTGCCAGGAATTGTTAGTGGTGCCGTTTTTGTTTGATCAATTCCTTTTTTAGGAACAGGCACTGGATTCGTAATTGTGTCAGGCACTTTAGCGGGATAAAATGGTGTCGCTGGATTTGCAACGAAATCATAGACACTCCCTTGCCCAGCTGCATTCAATTGATAGGCTTTCATGGCTAATAATGCTTGGCCCATCGCCATTGAGGTTGAATAGTCAGCTTTAAAAATACCGTCGTTACCTTGGAATTTCAATAAAGCTGCTAATGCTGAATCACCACCATTTTTAACGGTATTGGCATCGATACCCATTGTTGATAGGGCAACAATCGCCATTGCTGTACTATTACTGTTTGATGTCGTAGCGCCAGCGTAGCCAAATCCGCCATCTGTCATTTGAGCCGATTGGATATACGCCGTTGAATTTTTCAACAATTCGTTTGTTTCGCTGATTAATTGGTCCGTTAATGGATATGTTTGAGCAGTCGCCACCGTTGTCTTCAAAGCGATGGTGGCAATGGCAGTCGTATCTAAATCTTTGATGAAGACGCCATCTGTTTCATAACCCCAGCCAGCATTACCATAATCATCAGCTTCGGTTACTAAATATTGCACTAAATCCTTAACCGTAAACTGTGCATTAGTAGGGGCTTGATAATGTCCACTAACCAACGCTAATAAGATAGTGGCCGTCATATAAGTGCCTTGTTTAGTCACATCTTTAGTTTGATACAATTCATTGACGAGATTACGCCCAGCGAATTCCGTTGGGTTAATGCCCATTGCTTGTAAATTTAAAATTACCCGGGCAATATCGTTTGGTCGACTAATATTACCGGCTTTAGATTCAACTAGCATTTGATTATACAATGTTTTAATTTGTACTTTACTTAATTGGTTCGTCCGAGCAGCACCAAAAATAACATCTGAACCTGTAAATTGACCGTTCTTAATTTCAGTTGCGACCATGTCTTTAACCGGTGCGATTGTAGCCGATAAACTTTTATTGACTAAAGTTGCATCAACCGTTGTCGTTGGATTAGTTGGTGTGATTGGTTCAACAGGATCGGTTGGATCAACTGGGTCGACCGGATCAACTGGGTCTGTTGGGTCTGTTGGGTCTGTTGGGTCTGTTGGGTCTGTTGGGTCCACCGGATCTACTGGTGCCGCTGTTTTAAAATTATAAATTGAGCCTTTACCGGCCTTCATAAATTGATATTGGTCTAAAGCGTAAACTGATTGTTCAGTCGACATCGCTAAAGCCCCCATATCACTATCGAAAACCCAACGGAATTGACCGTCTGCTTTTTGGAACGCTAACAAACGACTAATCGGATTAGCACCGTTATCACCAACAATCGTAGCTGGATCCACATCGTTGGCCATTAATCCCATAATGGTCATTGCAATACTATTGGCATTTTCAATTTTTGAAAAAGCACTTGGAATTAAGAAACCGCCAGTATCTTTCAAGAATGTCGTTTTCAACATTGCCGTTGCCCGATCCATGGCAGTTTGAACGCCGGCCTGATCACGATGCATCCCTAAAGCAGTCATCGCCATCCCCGTAATATCTAAATCACTCTTAGAGCCGCCGAATGACCAACCCCCAGCTTGATTTTGAGCTTTCAAGAGGACTTGAATCATATCATCAATGGTTTGATTAGCTTCCGCGCCATAATCTTTCATGCTCAAAGCGACAATTGCGAAAATTTGACCATTAATCCCAGTTTTTTTAATATTCTCGGTGATCTTCGCAATTAAATTAATGCCATCAAAATTGGTTGCATCATCACCGATTGCTGTGACCCCAATCGCCGTTCGTTCTAAATCAGTAGGCGTAAATCGATCATCGCTAATCATACTCTCAACATCAGCTTTAAGAACAGCGCGATAAGCCTCTTTTTGGCTATCGGTCAGTTTAATCCCGGCTTGGACAATCGCTAAGGCACCCCAAGCACTTTGGTAATCGCCACCCAAAATTTGGTTGGCCCCCGCAGTAATCGCCGCTTGATAGTCCGTCTTCAACGGTGCTATCACTGTCGTCGTTTCTTTAGCACTAGCCGTCGAAGCTGATGGTGCGCTTGATTGCGCGACCTTCGCCGTTGATTGACTACTGCTAATGCTTGATTGACTGACACTCGAACTGCTCGTTGATTGTGCTGCCTGACTACTGCTGGCTGATGAGACTAAGCTACTGGTGCTAGCCTGATTCGCCTCAGCCGCTTGGACCCCTGTCACCGCCGTTAAAATAGGGGCTGTTAATAAAATACCAGCACAAACCGCTGTATAGATACTATGTCTTTGTTTCATTACACTCTCTCCTCGATTAACAATATGTAGTATATTAACCCGAAATACAGTTCCTAATTATACTACATATCGTATGATATGAAATATTGAACTTTATGATTTTCTATGGTAAGACGATGAAGGCTAAAGCGCCTAAAACGCCACCAACCAATGGTCCAACAACTGGGACCCAAGCGTATGACCAATCTGAATCACCTTTATTAGCAATTGGTAAAACAGCGTGTGCAATTCGTGGTCCTAAATCCCGAGCCGGATTAATCGCATAACCAGTCGTTCCACCCAGTGACAAGCCGATTGCTGTGATAATGACCCCAACAATTAAAGGATTTAAGCCGGCGGTTAATTGACCCCGTGTTAATCCCAAAAGTGCAAAGATTAAAATAAACGTCCCGATTAATTCACTCATAAAGTTCGCAAAAGGACTCCGAATAGCGGGACCGGTTGCAAATGTGCCTAAAATCGCGGCTTGATCCTTAGTTGCTGCCCAATGTGGGTAATATTGAACCCAAACCACGACGGCCCCTAAAAAGGCACCAATCATTTGAGCGAGAATAAATGGCAACACTGCTGACCATGGTGTTTTACCGATGACGGCAAAGGCTAACGTCACAGCCGGGTTTAAATGGGCCGGACCCATAAAGCTAGACGTATAAACACCGAGTGTGACGGCTAGTCCCCAACCAAGGGTAATCGCAATCCAACCGGCACCATTGGCCTTAGTTTTCGCTAGACTAACCCCGGCGACGACGCCATCCCCTAATAGTACTAATACAAAAGTCCCAATTAATTCGCCTAACGCTTGTACTGGAATCGAATTCATTTAACTGACCTCCAAAATCTTATTTTTCTAAAAATGCTGTAATCTTCTAATTTGTTGATACGCGGTTGGTGTCGCTGCAATAATGTGATTGGTCTTGAAGCGATTTAACCGATTACCATCCGTTTTGACGACCTTCAGGCCCAAGGATTCGGCTAAAATTTGTCCCGCCGCAAAATCCCAAGGATTCAAAGTCGCTAGGTAAGCAATATGCTTCCCATTCATAATTTCAATAAACTCGAGGCCGGCACTACCCATCACGCGAATGCCCGCACTCTTTTGTGCAATTTTAATTTCATTAAACCGATTGCCCAAAAATTGGCGCCAAGAGACGCCGACTAAACCGTCTTTCAATAAACTATCTTCTGGTGGCGTGACCGGCGTATCATTACAATAAACGCCGATATTGGGACCACCCCAATACAATTGATTTTTCATCACATCCATAATCGCGCCACAGATTGGCCGTTCACCATCGTAAACCCCAATCATAATGGCAAAACAATCACGTTTCTTAACTAGATTGAGCGTTCCATCAATTGGATCTACAAAAAAAGTTAACCCTTGCGCTGTGGTCAGATGTTGTTTAGGCGCTTCTTCGCCAATAATTAAAGCATCCGGATAATGTTTGTGTATCTGGGCCTCAATTTTAGCTTCAATCGTTGTATCTAAATTAGTGACTAAATCGTACTCGCCACTCTTTTGTTTAATATCTTGAATCTGTTCAACATTTTGACGTGCATATTCGGCACACGCTAAGACCCATGTTGTGACACGACTTACTAATTGTTTTTCGTCATACATCCAACTTCACCCATTACTCTAAATAATTTATTAGTTGCTCAATCCCTTGATTCGTCCGCGATGAAATCGTAAAAATATCATCGGCCCCGGCTAATTGCAGTTGCTGTTTAATATAATCCAAATCATGTGGTGAATCTGCTAAATCAGTCTTGGTAATCACACCAATCGCTGGTTTATGAAACATGTACGAAAACCCAGGCGAAAAAATCTGGCGTTTATCCTGGACACTTTGCATCATGACGATCACGTCCGTTTGATTCGCAGTCACGTTTAACGCCGAATATAAACGACGATGTTCTGTGAATTCACCCGGCGTATCGATCATACTATCGAAAAATTCAACCGCCTGGGTCTTATCGTATTCTTGCTTCTCACCTAATACACATTGCTTGAAGGTTGTTTTACCACAACCGACCGCACCGACTAATAACGCTCTTTTCATACTAATACACCTCATTTAATACTGTTTCCAGTCAAATTTTAAAAAAAATGGGTACACCAAAGAGTGCACCCATTAAAAACAGTACGACTCATACTTTTTTATCCCGAAAAAGCAAATCTATGGAAGTGTCTGACTCACGATATAATATCGTTTACAGTTGCGGGAACAGCACTGGGTTCACACCAGTTTCCTTCTTTTGTAATAGTACGTTAAGACCTTGTAATCTCAGGAATTGTGAACCCTAAATGATCTCTTAGAAAATAGCGACCAGCCGTCATCGCAGACTCGACATCACTCACTTCACCCGATAATACGAGTGACCCGCTAAAGCGATCAATAAATTCAATTTCCACTGCGCCAGCTTTAGAGGCAATATCAGAAACAATTGCCGCCGCTTCTGGTGGGGTAATCGTCATAATGCCTAACGCGATTCGGCGCTTATTTACCCCGATACTATCTAGAATCGCAGGTTCAGGATTCGCAATAATATGGGCAATTGTAATTTGTTTACCCGGAACGGATTCCTGGATAACTCGTTTTAATTGTGACGTCATTTTAGGGTTCCTTTCCACTGGTGCTGTTCATTTCATTAACTGTCGATAGACATCGCGTGCAATCACAATTTCTTCATCGGTTGGGATCACCAAAATTGTCACGGCACTGTCTGGTTGGCTAATGACTAATGCATTTGCTTGATTCTGTTGTTCATCAATCTTAACGTTCAAATAATCAAAATTGGCCATCACCTGACTTCTAATCAGACCGTCATGTTCACCGATGCCAGCGGTAAACACAATCGTGTCGACCCCGTTTAATTCGGCAACATACGAACCAATATAGGTTTGAATCCGGTGGACGAACATTTGTAAGGCTAAAGTGGCCCGTTGATTACCGCGAGCTGAGGCTTCTTCTAAATCACGAATATCGTTCGAATAACCTGAAATCCCGAGCAACCCAGATTTTCCATTTAAAACGGCTTTAATCTCAGCCGAGCTAAGCCCCTCTTGTTCTTCTAGAAATGGCACAATTTGTGGATCAATATCCCCAGAACGCGTGCCCATGATGAGACCCGCTAACGGTGTAAAGCCCATTGAATTATCCAGCGTTTGACCATCTTGAATGGCTGAAATACTAGCGCCACTCCCTAAATGACAACTGATAATTTTATGACTTTTCGCTGGGAATAACGCCTGGACCTGTTCAGTGATATATTGATGGCTAGGCCCATGGAAACCATACTTGCGAATACCATATTTTTCGTAGTATTCATATGGAATCGCATATAATGCATTTTGTTTAGGAATCGTCGAATTAAACGCCGTATCAAATATGGCAACTTGCATCGTGTTGGGTAGAATTTGTTTAAACGCCTTAATCCCCAGTAGATTAACTGGATTGTGTAATGGCGATAAAGTGGCCATTTCGTCAATTCGTTGTTCCACTAAATCATCAATCACGACGGCCTTTTGGTAATAATCCCCACCATTTGAAATTCGATGACCCACACCGTTAATTTCAGTCATTGCTTCAATTACTCTTTGTGCTAATAATTGATCAATCACTAATTGAACTGCGGTTACATGATCTTTAACTTGCAAGGTTTGTTCAATTTTTTGTTGCGGTGTTTTCATTGTGAATTGTGATTGCGTTTGGCCAATTCGTTCCACTTGACCACTGGCAATCACGTCTTCAGCTGGCATTAAATATAATTTAAATTTAAGCGAAGAACTACCTGAGTTAATTGCTAATATTTTGGCTGTCATTCATAAAACCCCTTTAATCACTCGTGATTAGTCTTACCCAATCACTTTCTTGTAAATTGCGGTTAAATCTTGATCTGTTGGGACAATCGGATTGCCTGGGAAAGTGCCGTCGGTTTTAGCAGCCGAAACAATTCGGTCAATCGCTTGGTTAGCGTCGGCTGATTTAATCCCAAACTTAACCAATGATTGTGGACAATTCATCGCCCGCATCATCGCTTTAATTTGATAAACAATCTTCTTGACGGCCACTTGATCACTGGTACTCCCGTTGATTAGCCCGGCTTTACGTGCGGCCGTTGCATATTTAGCCCGACTCTTAGGATCTTGGGCATTATATTCAACAACGTATGGTAAGACCATTGCACAAGCTAAACCATGCGGTACATGGAAGACAGCCCCTAATTGATGAGCAATCGCGTGCGTAATCCCTAACCCAGCTTGATTAAAAGCAATACCGGCCGCGTTAGAGGCTTGATGCACTTCATCTCGCAATTCATAGTTAGTGGGTTGTTGATAAACCTTGGTTAAATCGTGACAGATGACGCTGATGACCTTTTCAGCTAAAGCATCGGTGAACAGATTTGCATCTTTAGCGACCAAAGCTTCTAAGGCGTGCGTCAAAACGTCCAAGCCTGAAAAGGCAGAGACTGACTGTGGCGCACTCATCACTAATTCTGGGTACAAAAGTGCAATATCCGGAATTAAATAATCTTCAATAATTGGAAATTTAACGTTATTTTTTTCATCTGAAACAACCGCCGTGTTCGTGACTTCAGAGCCCGTCCCACTAGTGGTTGGAATCGCGATGAAACAATTAATTTTATGTTCACTGACTTTTTCACCGAAGAAACGAATCGCTTTAGCGGTATCAATCGCTGAACCACCACCAACGGCAACAATGACGGTTGGTTGGAATTGGTTGAATTGTGCGACACCACTTTGAATATTGGTTAACGGCGGATTCGGTTTAACATCTGCGAAAATTTCAGTCGTATTATTCGTATTAAAATGGGCGGTAATTTTCTTCAGTTCGTCACTGCCGTTTAAGAACGGATCGCAAACCAACATGATGTGTTGATTCATAATCGTATCTAATTGATCTAAGGCAGTTTGGCCTGAATAAATCTGCGTCCCCACGTGAAAATCTGACATAAGACCGGTACCTCCTCTAGATTAGTTCCATGATCTTAATGAAAATGCTTGTGGTGAATTCAAACGACGACGACGTGTAAATGATTTAGCGGTTGTCGTACCTTCACCAGTTGGTGTTGCAATCGTTAATGCTGAGGCACCAGTAAACCCAACACCTGTCCCTGAATAAGTCGGACCATTAACGACGAAAATTGAGGTATTCATGCGATGAGCTGCCCGGTTGATTTGAACAAGATCGCGTGAATGAATTGAAGCCGTATGATGATAACCTTGTTCAACTTTAACGGCGGTCTTTAGAACACTGTCAAAATCAGGTTGGCTAACGATTGGGACAATTGGCATCAACATTTCAGTCACTGTAAATGGATGTTCACAATCAGCTTCTAAGATAATTAACGTTGGTTGACCCGTGTAAGAAATGTGGGCTTGGTCCAAGATAAAGGTGGCATCTTTACCAATATACTTACGATCAGGTGCGCCATTTTCTTGAATCGTCATTTTAACTAACTTATCAATATCTTGTTTGTTCTTTAATAAGAAAGCCCCTTCTGCTTGCATCTTACGAATTAATTCGTCTTTAACAGCTTGTTCAACAACGACTTCTTTTTCAGCAGTACATAAAATATCATTATCAAATGACGCTGAATCAACGATGTTGTGCGCTGCTAAACTAATATCAGCAGTCGCATCAACCATTGCTGGTGGGTTACCAGCACCGGCGCCAATTGCTTTTTTACCACTAGTCATTGCTTGATGAACAACAGCTGGGCCACCAGTAACGGCTAATAAAGCAACGTCTGGGTGGGCCATCATTTGTTGAACAGATTCAATGCTTGGTTTGTCGATACTAACCATCAAGTTTTGCAAACCAGTCGCTTCATAAACGAATTCGTTTAATTTTTCGATTGTCCAACGCGTAATATTTTTAGCACCCGGATGGGCACCGAAGAAGACGGTATTGCCGGCAGCTAACATCATGATTCCGTTAGCAATCACGGTTTCAGCAGGATTCGTACTTGGGCCAACTGCACCAATCACACCATAAGGCGCGTATTCGTACATGATTAAACCACCATCACCGGTTTCAGCTTCTGGTTGTAAAATTTCAGGACCAGGTGTGTTGTAAAGTGCGTTATTGAGCTTAGCGATTTTAGCATCGACCGTGCCCATACCTGTTTCTTCTTTAATTTGTTGGGCCATCCATTCGATATGTGGACGGAAACCTTCTTTAATCGCATCAATCACTTTGTTGCGCATTTCGATTGGTTGATCAACGTAATCTTCCCAAGCGACTTTGGCAGCAGCAACGGCATCGTCAACATTACTAAAAATCCCGTTAGTGCCATTGCTGGCAATCGTTGTTGTCGTGCTAGCGTTAGTTGAAAGACTTGAACTGAGTTCTTCTTCCAAAATCTTTCGAATTTTTGCTTCTAAATTATCCATGTTACTGAACTCCCTCTAAAATTTTATTCACAATCGTTTGGCAGATGCTTTGATCTTCTTCAACAGCCCCGCCACTGACACCAACTGCGCCGATAATATTGTCTTTAATCACTAACGGAATCCCACCAGCAAATGAAACTAATTTGCCATCTAGCATGGTTTCCATGGCGTACAAGGGTGCGCCTGGTTGCACTTGTTCACTAATTTCTTTAGTGGGCATTTTCATCGCAATCGCAGACCACGCTTTTTTTGGTGCGAGTGTTAAGCTGACCAAATTAGCATTGGGCATATGATAGAGCACAATCGGATTAGCGTTGGCATCCGTCACACACATCGTGACCCCGACACCTAACTGATTAGCCCGATCTTCGCCGGCGTCGAACGCCTTTTGCAACGCTTTTCTAGCAAAAATTGATTGGCCATCTTGATTGGTAATTGCTTGTTGAATCTCTGTGAGAATATTTTCGATTGCCATTATTTGGCCTCGATTCTTTGGCGATAACGTTCAATCACCGTATCTATTAATTGTTCTTTTTGTGCGTAATCATCTTCGGCCCGCGCTAGAATATAGAAGAAATCGGATAACCGATTAATATATTTTAGAAGATCTGGCCGAATCGTTGTTTCATCATTAATCTTGACCACTAAGCGTTCTGCTCGGCGACAAACCGAACGCGCTAAATGTAAATGCGCCCCGGCAACACTTTTCCCGGGTAATATGAATTCATGAATGACGGGTAAGGCGTTGGTATACTCATCAATCACGGTTTCCAATAAATGAATATCGGTTTCAGTGACTTGCTGACTCTTACCATAAAACTTATCCGGATCCTCGCTGGCTAATTCGCCGGCAACGATGAACATATTATTTTGAATCGTTTCTAATAATTCAATATTTCTGGGGATTTGACAAAATTTTTGGGCAACACTGATTTGGCTATTACATTCATCGACTGTGCCATAAGCTTCGACACGGTCTGCATATTTTTTAACCCGCCGACCGTCAAATAAGGCGGTCGTTCCTTTGTCACCCGTTTTAGTATAAATGGCCATTTAAAACTCACCTACTTATCAAATCGGTCAACAATTGCAACGATTGACGCATCCGTCACATCTTGATCGTCATTAATGGATTGGATTGAACTCCGGTGAGCAGCTGCTCCTCTGACGAATAAGACCGTTTCACCGATCCCCGCGCCGACCGTATCAGCGGCGACCTCTTCAAAGCGCACTGGTTGCCGCTCGCTATTAATTGGCTGAATAATCATTAATTTTTTACCAACTAACGATGTTGATTTCTGAGTGGCTACAACACTGCCAACAACTACTCCCATATACATTGACTGTCAATCCTTTCAATTATCGGTATCTGGCTTTTAGCAAGTGATTCTTGCGCTAAATCCGTCAACTTTTGTGCCTTTAATTTGGCTAACACGCTCGCCTTTTTCATTAACATCACATCCGCATAACTAATATGCGGATGGTTAATAACGACAATTGAACGTTGATCTTTACTCGTAAACTGAATCGGCCACTTGGTTAACAGCGACCATGGTATTAAATTGATGTCTTGAAAACCGATTCGCATTTCAAAATGAATGTCATAATTAAACCCTTTTTGAAACCAATTAACCCAACTATTCTTCTCTGGATCGAGTGTCAATAAAGTCTTTAAAAATAATAAATCAACATTTTCAATAATAATGGTCGAATAGCTTAGAAAAAGACTTTCATCAGGACAAGCTGCTTCAATACTAATTTTTTGTACCTGATTAGCGCGTTTGGCTAACATTTCAGCCACTGCTTTAACAATTTGATCAACATCTGGCTTCATTAGCGACGCCTTCTTTCAAATCTTAATCTTGACTAGGTTGGACGATACGTGCAATTGTGTTCGGGCCAACACTGGCAGCATTGGCTTCATCCGTATCGATATGCATTTCTAAGATGAAATCTTCACGCGGACGTGCTAAGACATCATCAAAGATTAGTTTACGATCATCGGATTCAATTGAAACTTGAACCGTGTCACCGTATTTAACGCCGAATTTAGCGGCATCTTGTAAACTCATATGAATATGGCGTTTAGCCACAATCACACCTTGAATCGTAATTTCAGCATTTTCAGATTTAACTTTGATTGAAGGCGCACCTTCTAAATCACCCGATAACCGAATTGGGGCATCAATGGCGAGTTGGAATGCTTCAGTTTTTGAAATTTCAACTTGGCTATGCGCACGAGTTGGTCCTAGAATTCGGACATTTTCAATTTCAACGCCGTTCGGGCCAACTAATGTGACCTTTTGTTCTGATGCAAAATCAGAAGGTTGTTTCAATTGACGGAAAACCGTCATTTTTTGTCCAGGGAATAACCGTTCAAAATCGGCATCACTCAAGTGAATATGGTGATTAGACACACCGACCGGAATAGTTGGGACGCCATTTAATTCTTCGTCAATAATCTTACGAATAATGGCTCTTAATTGATTTTCATCCATGTTGTTCTTGCCTCCAGCTTAATTAATCATGCTTAAATTCTGTTGCTTATTTGTTGTTAGGCAAGATTTTTTCAACATCAGTGTGTGGGCGAGGGATAACATAGCTAGAAACAACTTCGCCAACGTTTTCAGCTGAGGCAGTACCAGCGTCAACGGCTGCTTTAACGGCACCAACATCGCCGCGAACGATAACTGTTACTAAACCTGAACCAATTTTTTCGTAGCCTTCTAATGAAACGTTAGCTGCTTTCACCATTGAATCTGCTGCTTCGATTGCTGCGACTAAACCTTTTGTTTCGATCATTCCTAATGCGTTATTCATAATAATTTCCTCCTAATAGGGTTGTTTATTTTTTAGTTTTATTATTCTTGTTTTTAACTTCAGTGTTGATTTTGACCGTTTCTTTAGCAACTGGTGCTGTTTTAGTCGGTTTCACTAAGCGACTCAATTCTTCAGTTGGCCGGGCAATAATTTCGGCTGTCACGAATTTATCGTCTTTTTCAGCGGCTTCTTGCCCCGCTGAAATGGCAGCGCGAACGGCACCAACATCGCCGTTGACGTAAATTGTCATCCAGCCAGCACCTTTGGTTCTTTCTAACCGCGTAATCGTAATATCGGCTGTTTTAACCATGGCATCTGCTACATAGACCGCCGTAGAAAAACCAACAACTTCTACTAATCCTAATGCGTTCAAATTTTGACACTTCCTTTATTCAATCTCTTTAAACGGCACACCTTTCACTAATCGGGCAGCATTGGCGCCCAATCGATTTAGCTGATCTTGATCGTCTAAACTAACCTTAAATAAAGGCGTTTCAGGTGGCAAATTTTTAAAATGTAAGTAGGCAAACGATTGATCGTAGGCAATCCCGACAGATAATTGAGATTCAATAGCACTTTCGTACGCCCGAGCAATTGGTTCTTCAACCGCCACGGTCGTGACTTTAAACGGAATTTCTTCTTCCTCAATCCCGTATAAAAGCGCCTGGATCCGCTGATCATCGTCACCGCTAGCAATAATGATTTCCGGTTTTTTGGTCATGACTAACCCTCTAAACTTTCGACATACGCTAGAATTAACCCGGTCGCCACCGCATTACGAGGCCCTTCGATGGCACGAATATTCCCGCGGCCAGCCACTAAGTTGTAGTGTGATAATTCATCAGTGACTAATTGCGGAATTTCGAAATCAAGCGCTGAGCCACCCACAATCACAACAAACGGAATGTCGCGAATGTTGCCTGTTGGGCTAACGTGTTTCAACGCCCGAATCGCGTTGGCAACGAAGACCCGTTTTTTAGCGGTTTGTCGGATATTTTTAATCTTTTCAATGCTGAGATCACCCGGAATCGGAACAAAACCGGTTGGTGTATCAACGACTGTTTTGGCAAATAAATTACCAGATAATGCTTTATCAAAGAACTGAACACTGCCATCTTCATGGCGGATAAAGAACAAACTTTCAACTTTAGCTAATGGATATTTTTTAATATCCTCCGCTAAATATTGATCGTCAATGCCCAATTCAGAATTGATAATCATCGTGACCATGTCGCCAGCACCAGCGAGATGAATTGCGACCGTTTCGCCCTTAGCGTTGATAATCGACGCATCGGTTGATCCAGCCCCTAAATCCAAAATCGCCATCGGTGCGCTCGTCCCAGGCGTCGTTAAGGCCCCTAGAATCGCAGCTTCGGCTTCAGCCCCACCAATTTCGACGGTCACATCTTGAAAGGCTTTTTTGATTTCAGTCGCGATCATCGCCATTTGTAAATGATCTGACTTGACCATTGAGGCAATCCCAACGGCTTGTTCCATTGAAAATTCGCCGGCTAGTCCGCCTTTGACATCGATTGGCACTGAGGTACTAACCGCCAATAAATCTTGGATGGCGATTTCGGATAATGACTTATTAGTCAATTCCGCCATCGTCTGGCGAACCCGTTCCAACATACCACCGATATTCGTCCCGGCTTCACCAACCACGTTATCAATGTGGTTAAAAGTCGACACAGCAGCCATAATCTTATCGGCCCCCGCCGTTAAATCGACGGTTTGCGTGCGACCATCACCATTAATCGTGATGGAACCTGCTGGAATCACACGCGCTTTGACATCCCCTTCAGGCGTCTTAATCACGACGGCTGAACGATTGCCAATCAATGCCCGTGAAACCGGCACAATATTTTTTGTTTCGTCTGACGTTAATTCAAAAACCGTCGCGATTCCGTATGGATTTGATAATTGGGTAATGACTTTCCCTTTATCAGCGACTTCAACGGCCGCCAACATAGCCAACGGAATCTTATCGATAAAGGCGACTTCATCAACAATTGGAATCGTTTGATCCAATCGATTATTGATTAAGACCCCATCATCAGCTTGTAAAATGGCAGCGGTAATTTGATAGCCCGTTTTTTGGTACAGATTAATCAACTGGGCAACATCAGCAAAATCAACTGTTTTAGGCACAACGACAATGTATTGCCGACTTTTATCCGTCTGATTATATAAATCGGTTAGTTGCACGGTATAACCAATCCCTAATCCTAATCCGCCTGGGGTTTTGGGATTATGACCGATCATCGTTGATTCAGTGATGATCGTTTCGGTAATGGTTTCCATCGCAACATCCCCAATGACTGGGGTTGCTTCATTAATCCGGATTAAATCAACCTGTTCAATGGTTACTTGGCACTTTTCTAACAACCCATTGATGGCATTTCTAATCCCTAACAGATTCTGTTTAGTCCCTTTAATCCCAGTCGTCTCAGCAATATTCGAATCGATAAATTGAATGCCACGGTTCGTTTCAATCTCTGCTAACACAACTTCGGTTGATGAGTTGCCAATGTCAACACCGATAACTCGTTTCACATTAATCAGTCCTCACCTGAGATAACTTAATTATCCCCTTTGAATTTCTTACGAATACCGTACATATCCACTGCTTCGCGGACAAAGTTGGCGGTAATTTTAGCACCGTATTGATCTTCTAATTCAGTTGCAATATCGAGTAATTCCTGTTTAGTTGAACGGTATGGCCGTAATGCCCCATACATTTCTAGTAAACGTTCATCCGGAATCCCGGTTAATTCAGCAGCTCGGTCAAAATTACTCTTTAAAGCACCTCGACCTGCACTTTCAGCAATTTCACCTTGCGCCTTTAAAGTCGCTGGTGCGATCCGCAAATCTTCCGGTTTAACGTTGCCAGAAATTGCCGCTTCAATTGTAATTTCTTTAACGTTTTTACCATTAGGCGCATTGACCATTTCTGGATGCTTTTTAAATAATGGATAGTCATCGGCCGTCATTGGCTTATGATTGTCAGCAGTTGGCGTTGCTGTCGCCGTTTGGTTATCAGCAACTTGTTGACTTGCTTCTTTAACGATTTTATTAATTAAGTCATTAATTTCAGTCATTTTTTCACCTACATTCTTTCACTAATTAAAGTTCAGTTCGACTTCTTCCGGTGCTTTTCCGATGACCACATATTTCGTTTCCTTAATATGCATCAAAGCTGATTTAGCTTGGTATTGAACCCGCGCCATCTGATCATTGACCGTTGGCACTGGTGTTGGTGATTCGCCTTTTGCATACCGAGCAGCATTGCGACCAATCGTCCGGTAAGTATCGGGCGTTAATACGGGTGCTTGTGGGAAGAGTTCTAGATTTGATAAAGGTTCCAAATCTTTTTGATGGATAATCGTCGTCCCTTTAGATTGAATGGCAATCGCGACACCTGATCCTGAGTAACCATCCGCTTCAGCACCGGCAAACGAAACGTCAGCCGTCCGATAGACTTTAATCACTCGGGCCTTCAAACCTTCTTCTTCGATGCCGGCAATTGTTTGTCTTAGGATTTCTTTGTGTGAAATACCAGTCATATTTTCAGTCATGTGTTCTGCGAATCCAGGTAAAACGGCAATCACAACTTCATCGGTTGTCGTCCCTTTTTTAGCAACTCCCACACGTTTAAACCAATCCAAAACTAATGGTGCATCTGTGGCAGCTGGCATTCCGACAGCTGGTTGTTCAGTTGATTGGGCTTCTTTGCGAAAATCAACTTTTCGATCAGCTTGTTTTGTTTCAGCAATCACTTGTTTAACAATTTCACGTAATAAACTTTCATTTACTTCGACCATCTGATACTGGCCTCCCTTCTTAAACAGTTATTAGACGTCTGATGGGTTAATGGCCATTGGGACCGCTTTAATCTTTTCCCATAAGTCGTCATCAATATGGTAACCAGTACCTGGTCCATGATAATCATTGCAGTTATTAACAGCTGAGATGACGTTCCAATCTTTATCAAAGATCGCTGATGTTTGTAAGAAATCACCGGCAATTCGTTGTTGCAACAATTTCAAGACCGTTTCAGCGATATCTTGGAAGCCACCTTCATACAAACCTTTAACCACATCAACACCTGTGATATTTCGGTCTAAGACGCCTTGTGCGGCTTTCATATCTTCAACCATGTTACGTTCTGGCATATCTTGAGAGGTATTCGCATAAGTGGCTGCTTCAACTTCTTCATCCGTAATCGCTGGTAAATCAAGCGCCTTAAAGACCGCTTGTAGCGCACGGGCCGCTTTATTTCGAACTTTAATTAAATCTTCTTCTTTGGCTGGAATAATCCCACCATTGATCTTCAAATCACGTTGCATAGCGTAATAGTCATCATAATCCATTGCATCGGTATTTGAACCGGCAAAAGTATTATCATAATTAGGCACTGATGAATAACCAGATGAGACGTAATCAGTCCCGGCAATAAATTGACCGAGTAACCGTTCAGCACGACGAATATCAGAATGTGAAAAGGCTTGATCATTCCCAGAAGCACATTCAATATCCAACATCATACATAACAAGTTTTCGCCTAACACTTCACGAATACCGGATGGTACGGCACCGGGAATCCCGATACAGCTAACGGCCCCATTTTGTAACCCTTGAACACCGCAACCTTTAGTAATAAAAATACAACGGGTTTCGAGATACAACATTGATTTACCTTCAGCATAACCCATCATGACTTCTGAACCTGAGCCAGAAGTGAAACGCATCTTCAAACCACGAGAAGCGTAACAAGAAGCTAAGAAACCTTTAGACCAAGGTGTATCATCACCATCGGTAAAGACTTGTTCAGTCCCGTAAACCGAGATGGTTTCAGCGTAAGCGGTAAACCCGCGCATGCCTAAGTTTAATTCCATGGCTTCTTCAACTGAACATTGCGTAATAACACCTGGACGACCCGTTTGTGAACCAACCATGATTGAAATGGCGTTTAAGGGTGCGTAACGCGCAACGGCTGTGGTTGTTTCTTGTTCTGGGAAGCCTCGTAATGCGGCATCCGCAGCATCCGCTGCTAACAATACTGGATTGTCTCTGATATTCGTCACATGCGCTTGGGTTGCTGGCATTTTACGGGGACGCATTTTTTGCGTGGCCATAATCATTTCAGCAAAGTTTAACTGACAAATAACTTCAGCTGCCTTAGCAGGGGTCATCGCCGTTGTAATTGGGATGATTTCTTCCCGACGCACATTTGGATCCACTAACATTTTGGCAATCTTTAAAGAATCCATTGCCATAACTTTTTCAGCATCTTTAGCGACTACCGCGTGTTTTGCGATAAATTGATCAATTAAATCAAATTCTGCTTCAGACTTACCATCCATTTCAACAATCTTGCCAGCCACTACCTTGACGCTTGGCTTGGGATCGCTTGGACTTTCCATGGCGATTAAACCTTCTTCAGGCCATTCATCGACAAAGCCATCTAAATGGACTGGTCGTTTTTCTAATGCTTCAACTCTTTTTTGTCTTTTCAAATTTGCCACCACACCTTCCTAAATATATGAAGGAAAATCATTAATTGGGGTTTCGCCTAAAGTCCCAAGCAATTGCATTCCCACTTCACGAGCTGAAATAACTGCTTGTCTAACGGCGCCTGAATCCCCAGTAATGTGTAGGATTCCTTCATTTGAATAACTTGTTCCAAAACTTGGTGATGCAAAATCAATTGCTTCAACGTTAGCGGCCTTTAGAGCAGCATCCGCCATCACCACACCAATGCCAGCTGGTGCCCCGGCAATTAAACCGTAAGCTTGACCTTCTGGTGCGCCGAATGCGAGATGACATGCTTGACTCGCTCGCGCTGTATATTGTAATTCCAAATGACCAGCTTCGTTATTATAAACATCACCGAACTTCTTCGGTACATTTTCCAAAGCAATTTCAACCGCGCGACGGACATCAGAAACATCATCCCCACCGATTAAAATTAAAGAACCGTGACCAGCGCCACCCTTGGTATCTCGTGGCATTTGAATACTGATGACTGTCGTATTAGTCCCTTTAACAGCTTCATCAGCGGCCATAATTTGGGGGCCACCACCCGTTCTTGCTGATAGAATCCCGATTGCGCGGTAATCACCTTCAACATGTAACTTGGCATACAAGCCGCGATCGACATTGGCAATCACCATCCCAATCGTATCGCCGATGGGTGCTGTGCCAACAAATTCTGTCAAATTAATATTAGCGTCTTTCATTTGATTCACCTCACTCGTTAATTTTGATTTTGCATCGTCCAAATCAACTGATTGCAAAACACGACTTAACAACTGCTTTACTAACGCATCATTTTGATCTGCCATTTTTTAGCCCCTTATTCTTGGCTAAGTTTCGATTGCATTTTAATTAATTTTTCAATTTCATCATGTGGACGAGGAATCACGAAGCTTGAAACAACTTCGCCGATACTTTCAGCAGCAACGACACCAGCGTCGACAGCAGCTTTAACGGCACCAACATCACCACGAACCATTGTTGTAACCAGGCCATGGCCCACTTTTTCTTGATTAACTAAGCTAACATTTGCAGCTTTAACCATTGCATCGGCTGCTTCAATTGATGGGACCAAACCTCTAGTTTCAATCATACCTAGCGCTTCTAATGACATTTGAACGACCTCCAGAATTTTTTCTTTATTATGAATACACTTACATTATAATAAAAACGGTTATTAAAAAATTGTTCTTTTAAATTGCGTGCTAAAGAAGAATATGTTAAAAATTAAGGCCGTTAGCCACCTTAACGATTAGCAACCGCTTTCATAGCAAGTGTTTGTGCGTTGTCAAAAATTAGGCATCCCCGCTCAATTTCAATAAAAGGGCTTTCAAAGTTGTTGATTATTTAACAATTCAACACTATTTGTGACTATTTCTAATGAAATTGTTATTTTTTTGGCCAATATAGCCTTAAACTGTTGTTTTTTAAGCGGTTTCATTATTTTTAATTGAAAAACAATCGATTGACTGGCATATTTTAACTAGAATAGTCTAGATTGGAGTTTGATATTCATGGTTTATAAAATTGTTGCGATTAGTGGCAGTCACGGTGCCCACTCCTATAATCAAGCATTAATTAATTATCTTAAAATTAAAACGGTCGATTGTTTCCAAATTCAAACGTTAGCGATTGATCAACTACCCTTTTTAACAACCACCGTTACACCCGACGTGCAATACGCCCGTGCCACCATTAAAGATGCCGATGGACTTCTAATCGCCACCACTGAAATCAATCATAGTGTGCCGGCCAACATTAAAAATCTAATTGACTGGTGTTCATTGGACGCAACAATTCTACAGAATAAACCAGTGATGTTAATCGGTGCTTCGAGTGGGCCATTGGGAACCATTCGTGCCCAACTACACCTTCGTGAAATTTTAACGTCACCGGCTATCAATTGCCGATTGACCCATCAAACTGAATGTTTGGTCGCAAATGCGGCCACGCAATTCGATGCTGATGGTCAATTAATCAATGAAGAAACTAAAAAAATCCTGCACAATATTTGTACAGAATTCAGCACGATCATTCAAAATAATTAAGACAAGGTGGTCAATCTTATGGAATCACATGAATCAGGACTAGAACGGATTATTCAGGAATACGTCCCTGGCAAACAGTTATCTTTAGCCCACATCGTGGCTAGCCCAACTCAAGATCTTTACGATAAATTAGGGTTAAAAGACTGTCACGACGCCATTGGCATTATCACGATTACGCCATCGGAAGCCGCCATCATTGCCGGCGACCAGGCCTTGAAATCCGGCGCGGTTGAAGTCGGTTTTGTTGATCGCTTCAGCGGTTCAGTTTTTATCACTGGCAACGTTTCCGACATTCACGCCAGTCTCGAAGCCGTGATTGACTTCTTCCGAAAACAGCTTGATTTCACCGTGACGGAAATCACTAAGAGTTAACCTGTTTCCGGTATTCAGACGGCGTACACTGCATATATTTTTTAAATATTTGACTAAAATAACTAACTTGAGGGAAGTTCAGCCGGCTGGCGACTTCTTTGACGGTTAGTTTTTTATTGGTCAATAAATCCGTTGCCTTTTGAATCTTACGCGCACTCAAATACGTTGAAAAGCTTAAATTAGTTTCTTTATGAAATAACTTACTAAAATAATAGGGGGATAGATAGACATGGGCGGCCACTTTGTCTAAGGTCAACGGCATTTCAATATTTTCATCAATAAATTGAACGGCCGAAATAATCATTGCATTGGTTAGTGCTAAATGCCGTAATTGGTCCATGATATCTGACGTTTGGGATTCTTCATTATCGACCACCGGAACATTCGTCGTTTCTGGAATATCAAAAACAAATTGCTCTTGACCGGCCATCAATAGGTTTAATTTTAAATAATTTTGGACAACATCTTGGACGACTTCACTAATTTCTTCTAACTGAGCGGCCGCTTCTTCCCGATAACTCAAGTCTTTTGATTGGTGTTTATCAATGTACTGGGCACAACAACTGTAGCCCACGACTTCATTGAAATTAGGCACTTTTAACGGTAACGAGGTGTGTTCCAGTTGATAATTGTGCTGTTGAACACCGCTAACGGTTAAATCTGTTCCCACATCATTGTTAATCAGCATCGCTGGTTCCATTTCAAGTGATCCGTAAACCTGAGTCACAAGATGACCTTCAATATCGACAATGTATAAAATAACATTGCCAAGCTTCGCGTACCGTGCCAAAGAATTCGGAATCAACTGATTATTCGCAAAAATCAATTTATGCATGTCAACTTCACGAAAAGCAATCCCCTCCTTCATCAATAGACCAGTTACTAACAATCAAATGCTATTTGTAATAAATATACTACAGGTTGCCTAGCAATAACAAGTTAATAGAACTAGCCTGGTGAAAACCCTATATTATCGGCGATTGCAACGACTCACTAATGATAACTGTTATTTAATCGACAGCCAGCCCCGTTTATTTAATAGTCAATAATCACCGCAACCAATCGTAATTATTCCAAGAAAGGCCACTAAATCCCCCTTTAAAATTCACAGTTTATTCTAACAATCCGCCTAAAATTAATTTCATCAAGTTTTTTAAGGAGGACGTATCCATGAATTTTATCAAGCGTGCTTGGCAAAATGTCATTTTCAAAAAAGGGCGCAGCTTGCTACTAATTATTGTGATGACCGTGATCATGATCTTCATCATGGCCGGTTTATTAATTAGAAACGCTGCGGTTACCACCGTCAATACCACCAAACAACAGGTCGGAGCCACCGTCTCACTGACCGCTAATCGGGAGCAAGCCTTCTCGAAGATGCGTAAATCAACGAGTACCTCTACTGATAAAACCACGAAACCGACTTTGTCGATGCCGTCCGTTTCATTGGCGAGTGCTAAAAAGATTGCCAAATTGCAGGCCGTTGCTAACTACAACGTTTCCGTCACCACTTCGGTCAACGCTTCCTCAATTGATGCGATTACCACCTCATCTTCTAGCAATAGCACCATGATGGGTGGCGGCGGCCCAGGCAGTGAAGCCACATCATCAACGAGCACTGGTGATTTACAAGTTACTGGGGTGCTCAACATGAGTACCTTAACCGACTTCAAGAATAGCACCAATAAGATTACCAAAGGCCGTGCTTTAAATAGTAGCGACGTCGGTACTAAAAACGTCGTGATCGAATCTGAATTAGCGAAACAAAACAGCTTAAGTGTTGGCGATACCGTCAAAGTTAAAGCAACGACGACCGGTAAGACCGCTTATACATTAAAAGTCGTTGGTATCTATAAAGCCAGCTCAACCAGCAGCACGAGCATGGGTCCTCAACAAAGTGATCCATCCAACACAATCTACACGTCTTATACGTTAGCCAACCAATTTAAAGGCCAAACGGGTAAAGTCGACAGCGCGACTTATACACTCAGTGATCCAACTAAGAAAACCAGCTTCTTGAAATCAGCCAAGAAACTCGTCAACACGAAAAAATTCAGTTTGACGGCTGACGATAGTACTTATCAAGCTTTGAAACAATCCATGACTAAAATGGCCAGTTTCGCCAACAAAATCGTTTGGTTAGTGGCAATTGCCGGCACGATTATTTTAGCTTTAATCATCATCCTAATGGTTCGCGAACGCCGTTATGAAATGGGCGTACTCCTCTCACTCGGTGAAGGTCGTGCCAAAATTATTGGTCAACTGCTCGTCGAAATGTTAATGCTGCTCGTGGTCAGCCTAGCCCTCGCCGGAATCGGTGGCCGCTTCGCCGGCAATGCCTTGAGTAAACAGGTCCTTTCTTCGGTTAATTCAAGTCAAACCACCACCTCGACTTCAACCACCAGTCAAGCTGGCGGTCCTGGTGGCAGTGGTCAAGCCCCTAGTGGTCAACAAGGTGGCAAACAAACCGGTGGTCAAATGCAACAAGCCGGTCAAACGACGGCTAACAAAGCCGTCAAGAGTAGTGATCTCAAACTGAAAATCAGTGCGGTCACCTTACTTCAACTAGGCGCATTCGGCTTTACGATTATCGCCTTTGCCGTACTACTCGCTTCAGCCAATATTCTCAGACTTGAGCCACGAAAAATTCTAATCGGATAACTAGGAGGAATGATGATGTTAACAGCTAAAAACGTGAGTTATTGGTATGATACAGAAGCCAACACACTCTATAAAGATGTCAATTTAGACTTTGAAGCCGGCCGTCTGTACGGCATTATTGGTAGCAGTGGTGCCGGTAAAACGACGATGCTGACCATGTTGGCCGGTTTAGACAAACCGCGGCGTGGTGAAATCCTTTACGAAGGGACTTCACTCCAAAAAATTGGCTTAACGCAATACCGCAATCGCTATGTATCGATTGTTTTCCAGGCCTATAATCTATTACCTTACATGTCAGCTTTGGATAACGTCTTAACCGCCATGCAGATCACCCATTCAACTCAAGATAATCCGACTGAATACGCCCTCAATATGCTGACCAAGGTCGGAATCGATGAAGCGCTGGCTCGTAAAAACGTTCAGAAACTTTCTGGTGGCCAACAACAGCGAATCGCGATCGTTCGCGCAATGTGCTGTTCCGCACCAGTCGTCGTTGCTGATGAACCAACCGGTAATTTAGACGAGACCAATACCCAAGAAATTATCAAACTTTTCCAAGAATTAGCGCACGATCAGCAAAAATGTGTGATTCTCGTCACTCATGAAAAAGAAGTCGCCGCTAGTTGTGACGTTCAATTCCATCTTCAAAATAAAACGTTCGAAGAAGTTTCTTAATTCATCCAATAAACGCAACGTCCCAACAATCAATCGAGGGCATTGCGTTTATTTTTGGTCTTATTTAGGCTACACTATCTAAAAAAGGCGGGGTTACGATGACGACAATCTACTATGGTGAATGCAGTCTGGATACTCAGCGCTACTACCTCGCAACAACCGATGCTGGCCTTTGTTTCGTCGGTAGTCCCGATCAATCCCTAACTGAGATCGATCATTTTATAGCCGTTGACCAATTGGTTTTAGACCAAGCGCGACTCGCGCCATTTGTGACCGCCATCCAAACCTATTGGACTGGTCAAACAACCAATTGGTCTGTGCCGATTGATCTGATTGGCGGGACTGATCTACAACGCCAAGTTTGGACTGCGCTTCAAACAATTCCTTACGGGCAAACACGCGACTACAGTCAGATTGCCCAACAGATTGGTCGACCGACCGCCATTCGCGCAGTGGCTTCCGCAATTGGTCGTAATCCATTATTGCTGTTAATTCCTTGCCACCGCGTCCTACGTAAAGATGGCGCTCTCGGCGGTTATCGCGGCGGATTAGCCCTGAAACGGCAACTACTTGAACTGGAACAAAATCCCCACCATTAAAAAACATCCGTTGCCGATTAATGGCAACGGATGTTTTGGGTTAACAGGTAATCGATAACGTGCTTCTCAAGCAGACCTTTCCGCCTAACGACAGAATTGCCCATATGATTAAAGTTCAAATCATATGGGCAATTCTTAGGTTATGCTCGAGGTCAAACCGCTTGTGTGAGCACTTCTTTATAACGTGCAGTCACTCACAGTTTCGTGTGCTTAGCGACGTTTCGCAAACAAAGTCCAAAGTACGGACTTTATTCACGGAACTAGGCTAATGCTCCGAAACTACCCGTGATTGACGACACTTCGATGATAACGTGCTTTTGAGTTACAACAACTTCCGCTTAACCTAAAATACCAATTATCTTAAGTTCAAGATAACTGGTATTTTTTGTTAATGCTCAGTTGCTACCCGCAACTCAACACACTTACTTATTTAAAATTAATTTTCTTCGCTACCGAATAATTGACCCGCTAATGCGGCCAAAATGGCGCCGACAACTGGTGCGGCGACGTATAACCAATAATGGGTTAAAGCAGCACCACCCGCGAAAACGGCTGGTCCAAAACTTCTGGCAGGGTTTAATGAAGCGCCCGTTAAGTTCAACGCCACGATGATTAATAGACTCAAAGTCACACCAATGGCTAAAGGTGCCATTTGGCTATTGCCATAACGATTACTAGTGACCATCAAGATTACTAGGATAAAGGCAAATGTCACAACCGTTTCAACTAAGAAGGCAACGCCGCCACCGATTTTAGGAAAATCAGTTTGACCGAACCCGGTCTTGCTCAAGCTTAAAGCGTTGATTAAAATCGCCATCAAACCAGAAGCTAATGCTGAACCGATAAATTGGGCCACGATATACGCAATCCCATCTTTAACTGACAAACGTTGATTGATCATCATCGCAATCGAAACCGCTGGATTAAAATGACCACCCGAAATAGCGCCAAAAGCGTAAGCCATCACCGTCACTGTTAAACCAAAAGCTAATGCAATCGTTAACGTATCGCCTTTAGCGATGACCACTGCCCCGGTCCCCACGAATACTAACATAAAAGTACCAATTAATTCTGCTACATATTTCCGCATTGTTAAACTCCCTTTTTTCTATATTGTGAACCCGGTTAATTATAACATAACGCCAGAAATTGTGAACAATCAGCTCCTATTTAGCACTATTAGTTCAGAAATTTGAATTAATCTACCGAAACAACTATACTTATAAGTAAGACGCGGTTAGAATCCTCGCCGCAAAAATCCAATTAAAAGAGATGATTATTACGCAAGTCACTGATGTCTATGGTATTACGCATGAAAACTGTAAAGTCATTGAAACTGAAAATCAATTTACGCGTATTTTTTTAGCTGAAGGTCCTGATGGTACTCGCTACACTTGTCTATTACCCGATGCTAAACCGAATCCTAAATCTAATCAGCATTTTGAATACGGCAATCCAGCCGATGCACCTTACTAGCCAATAGCTTAAGGCCAACGTTTTCTTGACGTTTTGGTCCTAAGCTATTTTGGGTCTTTGTCAACTGGTGTTGGTGAACGATTCAAGTGAACGTTTTGGAAGTATCTGCCGATTAGACAGATGCTTCTTTTTTTAGGCTAATAGGCG
>NZ_LT984417.1:1996109-2005915 GCF_900258455.1 Latilactobacillus fuchuensis | reverse complement strand
CCCGCAGTAATTCATTGACTGCCTTCAGTTTAATTTCTTTTGAGAACATAATAAAACCCCAATCATTGGATTTCTCCAACGATTGGGGTTCAGTTCAACTAAGGATAGACGATTTTTTGATTTGAACGGAAATTGATGAGTTCTGGCGCGCGTCAAAAAATAATATTCGTTTAGTAGCAGAATACGACGACTTATACCACAGCTCATTTTTTTATGCTTTTGCTTTTAAAGCGAGATAATGGAAAACCAGTTGGCAATACGTCATGTTGGCCCATGAGAACCATTCACGCGTGTATTGCGCGGGATTATCGACATGGACACCTTCGTGACATTGCAAGGTCCCATTGTCAGTCGCGGCGATTAAGTCGATCTGAGCGGTGACGGCCGCTAAATTAGTGGTCGTTAACCCAACCATCGCTAATGCAATTGGCCAGACGTGGTGTGGCGGCGTATGCGGACTACCGATTCCCGCCAAGAATTGACCGGCATAGAAGTAAGGATTAGCCGGACTTAAAATAAAGCCCCGTGTTTGCTGATAAAGCGGTTCGTCAATTGAACAATAACCTAGAAAGGGTGCGGAAAGCAGGCTTGGGACGTTGGCATCGTCCATTAAATTGACGTGGCCTAAGCCATCAACTTCATAGGCCCAGATTGGGTCAGCGGTTGGCGTTGGACGGACCACTGCGAAATCGGCAATCCCTGTTTCGATTTGTTCTTTTAAAGTCGTCATTGCACCGACTAATTCAGGCTGATCGATGTTTTCAGCGCCAATCAGGGCCAATAATTCGGTGATGACTACGACGATATACATATTGCCAGGGACTAAATAACCGTATTGGCAAGCGTCATCACTTGGTCGAAAACCACTCCAAACCATTCCGGTGTACCCAATAGGCGCGCCATGACCTTCGTGACTTAAAGTGTCGGATGGCGGACAATCAGGTCGGTTGAAGACGTAATCGGAAGTCTCATGGTGTTGTTCGCGAATGAACGTTGCCATAATCAGAGCAACGGTTTGCCAGAATTCAGGGGTTAAATGCTCAGTCGTGCCACTGGTTTGATATAACTGAGCGGCTAAATGAAGTGGTGCGCAGAGTGAATCAATTTCGAATTTACGTTCCCAGACTAAATCAGAAATCGGAATATTTGAACTATCCGTCGTATAGTGGGCCCCAGAAGCGGTCTGATTAAACGCATTAGCGTAAGGATCATGTCGGACATAGGCCAGTTGCTGATTCAAAACACCTTGAATTAACGTTTTAACTTGCGGCACCGTCTGGATCAATTGGAGATAGGGTAGTACTTGGAAGGTTGAATCGCGGAGCCACATGGCTGGAATATCGCCCGTTGCGACGAAAATATCGGTCGTATTTTGTGGTGTGACGGTGTGCGTGACCGTGTCGATTAAGGCGTTTTTAAATAATTCAGTTGCTTTATTAGAATGCAGTTGCACTTGATCGGCTGCCTGTTGAATCTCAGCAATTAACTGTGCTTGGTTAAACATAATGTTCCTCCTAAGCTCGGGGTTGAATGGGATAGATGCCGTAGGTCCGAATTTCACCGGGGCCAAAAGTAGTTAAATCGTAATCCGACGGACTAGTGGCTAATGTGGCTTGGACTTGCCCGCGTAAATCGAGTTCAGCAATGCGGCAATTTTGGTGTAATTCAAGGCTACCAGGTAACGTGATGGCTTGGTCCGTCGGATTATACAAGCGTAATTCAAAACCAGTGCCGTCAATGGTTTGCATGAAACTACTAAACGTCACTTGGAGATCATTGACTGCGAGGATTGGTGCGTGCTTAATCGCCGTTGCAGTTGGATTCATCATGAAATATTGAAGTGGCGTTGTAAAACGATTGATCGTTTGATTTTGATAGGCTAAGTCGGATTGACTCAACAACAAATGTGCTTGTTGAAGCGCGGTTGGTTGAAAGTCAGGTGTGACAACTAGCGCGCCACCAAAGGTTAATTGACCGGTCAGTTGGCTATCCGGTGTCGCAACGACTTTAGTTTGTAAACCAGAAGCGTCAGATGGCCGCCGTTTTAAATCTGGGCGACCGAGATAACCGACCCCCCGGAAGAGCGTGATCGCTAATTGATCGAATTGGTCGCCAATTAATTGGAAATCTTTCATCCCGTTAGTTAAGAATGACCAACTGATTTCCTGATTGTGCGTGTTGGCAAAATGAATCATCGGGCGCATGCTAGTTGGTTCTTCGTGATATCCGATTGCTTGCCAATCTTTCAAATGTGGATCTTCAACGGGACGCTGAATCGTCCCAAATGGGGTGTCAGCAAACGAATCCGTCGCTTGAATGCCGGTGTGTAGCACTAGACGCATCCGGTGATCGAGCACTTGATTATCAAGCGTCAGATTGAAGCCGATGCTTTCAGAATCTTGCTTCAGAACTAATTCGAGTTGATAAGCGACTTGACCGGACCGCAATTGTTGTTGGCGTTCAGCTAAATTAGCGGGTAATTGCCAAGTGCCATTTAAGCGTAGTCGACTAATCAGTTGGCCTTGTTCGAAGTGGCTGTGGTCTGCTTGTGTGAAATCAAGCGTCAGTAGCCAATCGGTAAAAGCGGGTGAAAAGTCGTAAGTATCGCCTTCATCACCACCATCTTCTAAGGTTAAGAAGTTGTCATAACGTTGATTAGTGGCTTTTACCAACAATTCCAATTGACCGTCAGTTGCGCTGATGGCATAAAAGCGATTATCAATCGTGTCGGTTGTCTTTAGAACGGGCATCGTAGCGGTTGAAGTCGGTTGGAGTTGATAACCACACCAATCAGTGGCGCCAATCTTAGTTTGAAGCGCAATTTTAGTCACGTAGTAGTAGTCATCCGTCATTTCAGCCGGATTGCGGCGTAAGGTGGCGGCATTTTCTTGTTCCTGTGAGAGCACTTCGAATGCAACCAGCTGACCGGTTAAGTCACAGACGTTAAAATGAGCGGTCTTAGTTGAAACGGTCAATTCACGGACTTCATTAATCGCCATTGGCAGTGGATTCCAAGCGAATAAATCAATCGGTTGATCGTTATTGATGGAAATACTGAGCTTGCGTAATAGGTAGTCTTTTAATGAATAAGCAAGTTGGTGCGCAGTTACCCCACGTTGATAAATATCCTGATTGGTCTTGTCACTGTTACAGCCACCAGAACTATCATGGGCTTGACCACGGGCGATGGTTTGCCAAATTTCATCGATTAAACCTTGTTTGCTCTCAATCCCTTGATGGGCAGCAAGCGCCATTAACGGTTCGATTTGATAAGTCATCTCACGTTCTAATTGGTCGTATAATTGTTTTAAATCGTAACGGGATGAATAAATCCCGCGGTGAATTTTTGAATCAGAAGGATCGATAAATTCACCCGAAAAAGCGGGTAGATTAGTTTCTTGCGCCAAAGCGTCGAAGAAGGCGGGATAGTTACTCTCAATAATTGAATCGTTGGTATCGATGGCGTCGTTGGCTTGGTTTAAACGCGTTTTGAGATTGAAATCAATCGCGCGTTGATCACCGCCGACGGGGAGTACTTGGTTGGTGGCCGTTGTATGGGTAGCAATCCGCGTTAATAGCGCAGGAACGTCATCTTTTTCGATTAAGTCGACACCAGCGTAGTAACCATTTTTAATGTTGGCCGCAATCACTTGGGAACCATCATTACTGTCCCAATAGAAGTAACGCGCATCGTTATCGCTCGGGAAGCCACGCCAGAAAACGGTGCTGTTGATGCCTACGCCGTTATAAATTTTCGGCATATCTTGACCCTGACCGAAAGAATCGGGTAAGTAACCGACTTTCATGACGCCACCGAGGGCATCACCAAGGCGCATGCCGAGTTTTAGGTTCCGGACGATTGATTCACCAGAAGTCACCATTTCATCGATTTGCGTGTACCACGGACCGATAAATAGGCGCCCCGCTGTTACGAATTGGCGAAGTACGGATTCCTTTTCTGGAAAAGCAGTTAAATAATCATCAATGATCGATAATTGACCATCTAATAAATAATAATCAAGTTGATTGTCAGTTAGTGCTGCGAAAACATCGTCCATGTGAAAGGCGAATTGAACGCGCGCTTCTTGACGGGTAAAGTACCATTCAAAATCCCAATGGGTATGCGCAATTGCGTGAATTTTAGTCAATTTAAAACACTCCTTCTCTCAATGCAATTAAAACAATTATGCAGCTAATGCCTTAGCCGCTTCAGCACGTTCGTGACGTTGGTTTAGAATCACGAATGGTGCGTATAAGAAGACGTCTAAAATAACGAGCACTAAGGTTAAGATGACCGGGCTAAAGTGAAAGGCGCCAAGGACCCAAGTACTGATGAAAATCGGTTCATTCCCAGAATTTAAAACGACGAGTGGAACAACCCAACCGATAGAAGTCACAACGTAGGCAATGACGGCATTCGTAATAGGGACGATAATCCAAGGAATGAACATTAATGGATTTAAGACGATTGGTAACCCGAAGATGACGGGTTCGTTAATCCCGAAACAGCCTGGGACTAGTGCGAGTTTGGCGACTTCTCGTTCTTTTTCACCTTTGTGGGTGAAAATTAACATCGCGATGATTAAGCCGAAGGTGGCGCCTGAACCACCAATCATAGCGTAAACGTTGGTCATTGTATTAGGCGCAATTGAAATATCAGCGAAACTTTGTGTTTTTGCAAATTGGGCAACGTCTTGTAAGAATAATGGTAACCAGAAAGCTGAAACCACGCCCCAAACAATATTGAAGCCGTGTAAACCGAGGAACCAGAGAATTTGTTCTAATAGAATAACGATAATAATGGCTGGAAGACCAGTGCCGACCGTTAACATTGGTTTGATCAACACTTCAGAAATCATTTGGATTAATGACACATAACCTAATGATTGAATGATAATTCGGATGACCCCGAAAACCAAGAGGACTTCAGAAATGGGAATTAATGAGAAAAATGAATCGAAAACGTTTTGGGGGACGTTACCTGGCATTTTAATCGTGAACTTACTACGAGCAAAGCGTGCGAATAAGGAAACGGCAATCATCCCAACAATTAGCGCCGTAAACATACCTTCATAACTGAAAAACGAAGTCGCGAAACCTTCAATGACTTTGGCCTTACTGTCTAAGTAATTAATATTATTAGGCACCATGATGAAGTAGGCAGCCAGTGCTAATAATGTGGCAATAAAAGGATTCATGCTGTCATTGCGTTTATCTTTTTTTAATTCAGTTGCGTAAGAATAAGCGGATGACAAGACGACGATTAAAGCGACAATGCCAAGGGTTGCGGTACCAAGATAACCAAATAGATTACTGGTATTCGTTAACCAAACGTTGTGAATATCCTTGGCTTTGATTAAAGCATCAATCTGCATTTTAATCAGATTAGAGAATGAACCAACAACCGTAAATGGGATGGTTCGAACGAAGGCATTTTTAACGGCTTGTAAAATGGTATTTTGTTCCACCCAAGCAGAAACCTTCAAAAGGGGTTCTTGTAGCTTATCGACATTAAATTTCATAATAACAACTCCTTGTTTGTTTTGAGAAGCGCTTTCAACAAACCTAATTATAGTCAAAAAAATATATTTGTAAACACTTTATTTGTATATAGATATATACAAATTATAAAATAAGCGTTAAAATGAATATACAAATTAACTAAACGAGGTAGACAAATGTATCGCTATCGAGAAATTTATTCAGATATTAAGCGGGATATATTAACCAATCATTATCGGGCCGGTACTTTGTTGCCGACGCAAGAAATTTTAACCGAAAAATATGCGGTTTCAAGATTAACTTTAAAAAAAGCACTCAATTTATTAGCGGATGAAGGTTTGATTTCAAGTAAACAGGGTTCAGGGACTTATGTTCGACCTAGAATGGATAACCAAACAGGTGAGTTATTACCATTGGATATTCCGATTGGGGTCACTTATTCACATCGTGATCAGAAGATTAGCAGCCAGGTGCTGTATTTTAACGCGCGCCTCCCGAACGCTAAAGAACAACAGAACTTACAGATTGAAGCGAGCCAACCGGTTTACGAAATCAAACGAGTCCGGCTAGTCAATGACCAGAAATATAGCTACGAACATACGATTATGCCTGTGACGATTGCGCCGTTGGATGAAACGATTCTACAAGGTTCGGTGTACGATTATTTAGGGACCTACGCCAAGATTCAACTGACCGATGCCCGCCGAGTGGTTTATGCGGAAGGCGCTGATCAAGAAACGGCTTCAGCGCTCGACCTTGCAGTGGGCGCGCCCACTTTTGCGATTGAACAAATTGCTTATGATCAAAAAGGCCGGGCGTTTGAATATTCAGTTTCTCGGTTTACCAGTGAACGTAGTAAGTTTGTCTTAGATATTCATTTGAACCGTTTATATTAAAAAAATGACCATCCGCAAAACTTGGCGGATGGTCATTTTTTAATGTTTAAACTGTTTGTATTGCGCTTCGAGGATTGAACTATCGAGAATGTGGCCTTTGATGGCGTCGGTTAATTGGTTGAGATAAAAGCCATCGGTTAATGCTAAAGTTGTGTCTAGCGCGTAAACTTTGAGTGTATAGTTATGATCACGATTCGGCGGCGTCATGCCACCGTAATGGGCGGATAATTCGGCTGGCTGATGATCAGTCACGGGGCTGTGCCAAGTGTTGACCCCTTGCACGAAATCGGTCGCTTGTTGGCTCGTATTTTCAAGCACATCGGTCGTGGTTAAATTAGCGAGCGTCCAATGAATCCACGGGAAACCTTGGGTGACTTCGTAGGCATCTAAATCATAAAAAATCGCCGCAAAACTAACAGTGTCAGTGGGCGCTTCGTGAATCGTAAACGGAATCGAATAGGTCGGCATGCCGTTTTCATTAATTAAGTCGCCATTGCCACCATAAATGGGCTTATAATAGCCATTTTCAATACCAGTACTCGTTATTTTCATCGTTGTAACCTCATTCTGATTAAATTTTAGTCCAATCGTCAATCGAACGACCATCGTTATCGAGGAGTTCCAGCCAACTATTGGTGCCACCAAAATACAAAAAGAGCCCTAATTCGTTGACACTTTTGAAAATAATGTCAGTCGTGGTCTGGTAGTTTTGAATAGCATCGGCGTATTCGGTCCGTAATTGGGTGCCCATCTTAGCGGCAAAGCCAAGTGATCCGTCTTTATTCAAAGGGACTTCTGGCATTAAATGGGCACCGGCTTGTAATAATAGTTCATTGCGCTTTTGCCAAATGGCGGTGCCGGTTGCTTGGCGGGTATTAATCTGAAAAGGAATCTCACTAACGGCCTTCGTCCAACGATGGCGGGTCTTAGCCGGTGCTTTGGTTGGCTTTGCGTCTGCCGGTTGTTGAACACTTATTCCAAAACGGGTCAGGATCAGTAATATTTGGGCCATTACTGGTTGTAAACTGGCGCGATAATTGCTCGGAATTTGAACGACAGGTTGTGTCGTGATTAAATGGGGCAGTTCTTCGGTTAATAATTGAGCGAGTAGCGTAAGTTGTTCGGTCCAGTCCGGATCAGTAAAAGTGATTAGTGTTTGTTGTTCGGTGAGTACTGGTAGCGGATTTGAACTAGTCAGTACCCCAATGTTAGTCAGTCGTTGGTGAGTTGCTATGAGCCATAAACCATTTGCCAGTGACTGGCTTGCGGGTAGTTTTTCCGCAATTGTGATGAGCGATTGTTGGTTGTAGTGAATTTCAGTCTGGTCAGGGGACAAGGTAACTTTTAAATTAAGCATTATCGTGAACCTCCTCAAGAGAATATACTTCCATTAAACACTAATTAAACCAGACTGTCAGCTGCGGACCATTAATTTGAACAATTATCGGATCAGTTCGTTTAAGAACACCATTTTTTGGTATGATAGGAGTAGCGATTGATGAGGAACTAGGAGAAAATATGCAACCACAAACCGTTTTAAAAGAAAAATTTGGATATGATCAATTTAGACAAGGCCAATCAGAAGTGATTGAGTCTGTTTTAGCGGGCGATAATGTGTTAGCCATCATGCCAACGGGTGGGGGCAAATCACTCTGTTATCAAATTCCGGCCTTAATATTGCCCGGGTTAACTTTGGTAATCTCACCGTTAATTTCATTGATGAAAGACCAAGTGGATGCCTTAAATGAAAATGGAATCGCTGCGACGTTTATCAATAGTACGTTGGATTATTTCGAAGTTCAAGAACGCTTAAATCAAGCTGCACAAGGCGCCGTTAAGCTATTGTACGTTTCACCTGAACGGTTAGATTCTGAACAATTTCTGAGCGATTTAGCGGGCTTGAAGATTGATTTGATTGCGATTGATGAAGCCCATTGTATTTCGCAATGGGGCCATGATTTTCGGCCCAGTTACTTGCGCTTAACGGACACGATTCAAAGGGTTCAAAGTCAACCAACGATTATTGCATTGACGGCTACTGCGACCTCGCAAGTGGCGACGGATATTATGCAACGCTTAAGTATTCAACGGGAAGTTAAAACCGGTTTTTCACGAGAAAATTTAGCGTTTCAAGTGGTTAAGAATCAAAATAGCGATCGTTATTTACTCGACTATTTAAAGATTAACCGGCAAAAGGCTGGGATTATTTATGCTAGTACCCGCAAAGAAGTCGAACGGCTGACTAAGTTAATCGAAAAGGCAAAACTGCCGGTCGCGATGTATCACGGTGGACTAAACGAAATGGTTCGTCGCCAGAATCAAGAAGATTTCTTGTACGATCGCAAACCAATCATGGTCGCAACCAATGCCTTTGGGATGGGGATTGATAAGAGTAATGTGCGCTTTGTCGTGCACGCGCAGATTCCCGGTAGTTTAGAAGCTTATTACCAAGAAGCGGGGCGGGCCGGTCGTGATGGGTTACCAAGTGAAGCCATTTTATTATTTAGACAAAATGACGTCCAAATTCAACATTTCTTTATCGATCAATCCGAAATGGATGAGGAACATAAGCAGCGTGAATATGCAAAACTACAAGAAATGACCCAATACGCTAGTACTCAGCAATGTTTGCAACAATACATCGTGAATTATTTCGATGATCACTGTGAACCTTGCGGGCGATGTAGCAATTGTTTGGATACTCGCGAGGAACAAGATATCACGATTGAAGCGCAAAAAGTATTGTCGTGTGTTAAACGAATGGATCAACGATTTGGTAAAGTCTTAGTGGCACAAGTCTTAACCGGTTCGAAAAATCAAAAAATCATGCAATTTCGATTTGATGAATTACCCACTTACGGCCTATTACGGGGGGATTCACAAAAAGAAGTCAGTGGTTTAATTGATTATTTGGTGGCCTCCGGATTTTTACAGCCTTCAAGCGGTCAGTTTCCGGTGCTCCAACTAACAGCTGAGGGTGTCGCAGTCTTGAAAGGCCAAACGGCGGTGACCCGTAAAATGGCCGTCAAAGTTCAAAAAACATTACCTGAAGATAATGAATTATTCGAACGTTTACGGGAATTACGTCGTGATTTAGCCGAAGAACAGGGTGTGCCACCGTTTGTGATTTTTTCGGATAAAACGTTGTATTCGATGTGCGAGTTAATGCCTACTTCCTTAACCGAAATGTTAGATGTCAAAGGGGTTGGCGAAAGCAAATTGGAAAAATATGGCGACTTATTCTTAGACGTTTTAAACGAGGCGGTATAGCCTGGGAAATAATCCGGCTTTAAATTGGCCATAAAAATAGCGGGTCTATACTTTCTGGTGTTGGTAGAAATATTCTACCGACACCTTTTTTGTCTTTTCGCAAAAAAATAAACATCTTAACGATGTCTTCGTGTACGA
>NZ_LT984417.1:1993847-1996009 GCF_900258455.1 Latilactobacillus fuchuensis | reverse complement strand
TAGAACAAAACTGGCCGGCAAAACACCGGTACAATACCGGAATCTTGCCAGCCAGTTAGCTGTATAAAATTATCTCCAATAATTGGGGTTCAGTTCAAGTTCGGGATAGGCGATTTTTCAACTTGATACTCAATTGATACCCGAGTTCTGTCACAGCTTGTTTTTCTAGCTGTTAATTTGTCGTTTTAAAGTCTTCCGTTCATCTTCTGTGACCTTCAGATAATCTTGTTCAAACGCGCCTGATAACGTCGCAATGACGGTTTGCGCCTGTTCAAACTGTTGCTGGTCCTCCTCGGTTTGAATCGCATTATTGCTTAAACTCAGAATACTACGCGTCAACCGCACATACTGCGGTAAATGATCGTATAAAAATTCTGAAACGTTCAAAATTTGTCGCGGTGCGCCCAATAATTCATTAAAAATCAAATTGATGATCCGAATATCTTCCGCGGCAGTTGGACTGTATTCGCCCGCCCGCACTTGCACCTTTTTAAGGTAAGTCAGTTGTTCATAGGATTTCTTAATTTCGCGTTTAAAGAATGAACGTTCCTCATCCGTTAAGCCGCTTTCCTTCAATAACCGATCACTAATCATTAATTGTTTGGTTTGACCGGATTGATTAATCTGTTGGGCAAATTGATTGGTTTGAACGCGGCGCCAGAGGTATAAGCCCCCTTCAAACAAACTCGCGAGCACAAGTACTAATAATAATATTGGTAACACCGTATAATTATCCAGCGCGTCCGTTCGGGGCAGTAACACCAATAAACAGCCCGTCACGATTGGTGTATAAAGCCCCCAAGCGCGCCGCACATTAAATAGCCATTTGCAACACTAAACCGACTAATAAGAATAGCGCAAAGCTCACAGATCGATTGAGCATCAAAACTGCAAGCACAACGATTGTACTGATTTTAAGCAGTTGTGACTGCCGATATTGAATTAAATATTGCATGCTTACTGCCCCCCATTTGGTGCGACTTGGCTGGCAAACACCCCATTTTGGCTGGGGATTTTCTGGAGATTGATTGTTTGCACGTTATCGGCGCCGGTATCCACCATCAATTGTTGATCATTATTAGGATAAAGCACAAATAAAACAGTATATCGCTTATGCTTGCCTGGTTTAACGGTCAGCTCACTTTTGGTATTTAAGAGTGTCCCTTTTTTAAGTTGTTTCGGAATGGCCTCATCGATTGGTGATAGTTCGTTAGGACCGACCTCCAAATGATAATCATAACGACCAGTCGTCCATTTTCGCCCGTTTTTAACAACGCTCATTTCAAACGTCGCTAACAAATAACGCTCAAGTTCATCCGTATCGCTGTATTCAAACTTCGGTAAAGGCGTCGTTAGTATTTGATAGTTTAATAGGGTGATGTGAACCCCCGCATTCTTCATCACAATGGGCTGGTCCGGTTTGTAATCGTACGTTTTAGCCTGAACCGCGTGGCTATTGATCCGCCAACAGCTGAACAACAGCATGAGTAGTAAAACCCCTTTTTTAACCATTCGTCAATTCCTCCAGTTGCTCCGATTGCACGTGAATCACCGCCGAAGTATCTTCATCCTCATCCGGTTGTTGCCCTAGATTATAATAGAAACCTTGATAGGTGATATCAAAAGCATCCGTGGCTGGCTTTTTGAAAATATAATTGAAGGTTTCTGGTCCGTGCGATTGATAACGACTGCTACTAAAACCCTCCGTTAAGACGTTGATGACCGCGCGACTTTCCGTACCATCTTGAATTTGTAAATTATTTTGTTTATAAGATAAATCGCCAAAATCACGACTATCCGCTTCAGCCTTTAAAGTCCATTTCTCGTACAGTTTAAAATAATGACCGGCAATCATGAAATTCGTCTGATTCGTCCGTGGCTGGGCGGTTGCATTCATAATGACCACTGCTTCGTCTTCGGTCGTCGTTGCTTGATACAGATGATGAATCGTCAATTTCATTTGACGCGTTTCAATCATTTGGTCTTTTTGATAATTTAATTTCTGATGGTAATCGCCACCTTCACCGGCCGCTTGATGACTCTTCTTAGTGGTCGTCTTAGGCGTGGATTGAAGTCAATATTTGAGACAGATTTTAAGAGACATTCAGAACCGCGTTTACCTTCCACAGCTCAAATAAATCATTAATCGCGATTAATAACTT
>NZ_LT984417.1:1990339-1993747 GCF_900258455.1 Latilactobacillus fuchuensis | reverse complement strand
TCGTACACGAAGACATCGTTAAGATGTTTATTTTTTTGCGAAAAGACAAAAAAGGTGTCGGTAGAATATTTCTACCAACACCAGAAAGTATAGACCCTGAAAAGGGCCCCCAAGAGAAGATAAAAAGTAGAATTGGAGAAATGGTTGATAAAACGACTGATCCTAAGGAGCGATTTAAATTAGGTGATGATATTATGATTGATTATGTCATGGCCGCGGTTGATATATCAGACGACATCAGTTTGGAATTTGACGAAGAGTTTGTCGCGTTGGAAAAAAATTACTTATCAAACGGTCAGTTTAAAGGTGAGTTAAAAGGTGCTCGGATATTGAAAAATAAAAATTTTACTAACGGACTAGTAAGTTTGGGTTCCAAGGAAACTAGTTATCATATTGATGTCTTTAGATTATTTAAAAAATATAATGTTAAAATATGTATCGTGACTGAAAATAAAATATCGGCGATTGTTATGGGAAGATTAGGAGAATGGATCCAGACTGCATCGGTAGCCGTGAGCAACATTTCATTTCTTGAACTTGCATATGTGTTAAGTAAATATATTTCGAAAGAGTCATCACAAGAAGTTAACAAAGCTTTAGAAAACCAAGATATGAATACATATAACGTACTAAAATTAATAAAAAAAGATTTAAGTAGTTTTATCAAAGGACATCAAAATATTACTCGAATGAAGAGTCAACTTGATGCTTATAGGGATGTAATAAAAATTATTAATAGAAGCCCAAATATGGTGAAAAAAATAGATTTTAATAATGTCGGTAAATTCAATTGGAAAAAAGTGGATTATTCATTGACCCTTTGGTTGGATGAACGAGCTGCATTTGGAGAAAATAATGAATATGAATTATTTCTTGATGAGGGGATAAAATCAAATAACTTTAACAGTGAATATTATAAGAAAGTTCATGAGAATCAAGTCTCAGCTGATTGTGTTGGTATTCGATGTGCAGATTTAGTAGCGACAATAATCGGTAAATTAATTAGTAAGTTATCTTTAGCAACAGCGTATGAAAAAGATAATCCAGGGAAACTAAAATATTTGGACAAGAAATGGTTTGAATTCAAGAATGATCAGCTAGTATTAGCTAAGTTAATATTTGAAATAATTTTTAATGTCGGTTCACAGTATAGTTATATTAATGGCACATATTTTGATGACGCTACAGAATGTGAAGCATATATAAGATATGTATCTAGTTTTAGGGAATATCAAGAATTAACGATAAAAAAGGAAAATTCGCAGATTGAGGAATTTAAAATCTTTAAAGGTTTGGCAGATATAAAATATCAACAAATGGCTATGCTTGGTCAACTTGACGTTAAAACTTTGATGGAGACAGGAAGCTTGAAACCGGTATAATTAAGTTATAAATTTTAAATAGTATGAGTGTTTCTAGATAGATATTATGCTGGAATTTTAAATGCGTCATAAGTAAATTATTTGATTGAACTAAACAAATAGTTAGCGATATAATAGAAAAGAATAATGTTGATCATGCAATTAGATGGTTACTTGGCTGTTAATTTTACTGCATGGTTGGGTAAGTGTTTTGAATTTGTTTTTTCTGTTAATTTTAACATATATATTGTAGCCCTGAATAATTCATAGTTTTTCAAAAACGCTTCAAAAACCTTGTTATAACAGTCTATCTTGTTTCGTTCATCCGCACCCTTTGGGTGTACAAAAAGAACCCCAATCTGCTATGGTTAAAGCGTCTAAACCTAACCAAAGAAAGGGGTTCTCTCTATGGCAACTTTACATGAAAATCGCTTACTTTTCAATTCAACTATTACGGTATCTCACTCTGGCGGTAATTTATCCTCAGATTCCGGGCTGATATTAGTAAAAGAATTTATGAATAGATTTAATGTTAGTCAAATCATAAGGGAAAATATACAGATTCAAGATGACCGACTGTATCATATTCATGGAAATGAATCTATTCTGGAACAAATCATCTTACAGTTAATTGCAGGCTATTCTACGGATTCTTCTGCCAATATATTAGCAACTGATCCTATCTTTCAAGCTGTTTTAAATAAAACACGGTTGGCTTCACAGCCATCTATTTCTCGCTTCTGGGATCGGATGACAACAGAAAATATCGTTCAACTTCAAAAGGTTAACCAAATTTTGATTGATAAAGCACGTATGATTCGAAATACGAATGAAATGATTTTCGATTTAGATTCTACCCACAGCGATACCTTTGGAAATCAAGAAATGACCGATTATAATGCGCATTACCAGACAACCGGTTATCATCCGCTCGTTGCCTTTGATGGTCTTACTGGTGACTTTCTTAAAGCAGAACTTCGTTCTGGAAATGCCTACACCTCGAAAGGTGTCGCAGCATTTACTCGTCCATTATTTGAGCATTATCAATCTGTGACACCAGTAAGCACTATTATGGTACGTGAAGATAGTGGATTCGCAACGCCCGATTTGTATGAACTTTGTGAAGAATACGATAGTTTGTATACTATCCGCTTAAAATCCAATCGTAATCTGTGCAGAATCGCTGAGCAATTCATTACCATTAAGGATAATCACGATTGGGATAAGAAAGAAGTTCATTACTATAACGCCACTTATCAAGCAAAGGCGTGGAAAAAATTCAGAAGGATTTGCATAAAATCAACTAGAGAAGCTGGTGAATTGCTTTTTAGACATGAATTTATCATTACCAATTTCTCAAAAGATGTCTCTCCAGAAATGGTTTTCCAAACGTATTCAAAAAGAGGAACGATGGAAAATTACATTAAGGAAGCAAAAAACGGGTTTTACTTTGACAAAACAGACAGCCCAACCTTTATAGAAAATCATGCTCGTATGATCGTAAGCCTATTGGCTTACAATATAGTAAACTTCATGCGAACATTATGTTTTACCAATGAAACGAAAGGGTATCAGGTTTCTACTATTCGCTTATTTTTCTTTAAAATAGCTGGAAAGATGGTTCATTCTGGAAGAAGAAACTACTTGAAATTAAGTAGTTACCATGTTTACCAGAAACTATTTTATCGGATTCTACAAAACATTCAGGTACTGCAGTGTTAAGTGCGTTCATTGGGCAATTTAAAAAGTTCGTTAACCATCCGCTAGGATGAGTGCGCCCAAAATGAGGTCTTACTTGAATTTAATCCGTTAGCAAAAAGAAATTAGACCATTTAGAAGAATATTTTTGAGAAAAAGAGCCATTGACCATAAAATGAAACAGATGATTGATAAAATTTAGCCCTTTATAAAAGGTATGAATTATTCAGGAAAGTACCAATTATATAAATATCGAAAATTTCAAGTTTAAGTTAGCCACTTTTAGTTACTATGTTTTAGGTCTTAGTATCTAGCTATCGAACTGAAATGAGTTGAACCCTGTTTGTTA
>NZ_LT984417.1:1945959-1990239 GCF_900258455.1 Latilactobacillus fuchuensis | reverse complement strand
TCCCATGTCGAACACAGAAGTTAAGCTTCTTAGCGCCGATAGTAGTTGGTGGGAAACTACCTGCGAGGATAGGACGTTGCCACGCAAAGCAAAAAGGTTGAACCGAAAGGTTTGACCTTTTTTTGTATTCATTTATTTAATAAGCACATCTGTATGATACCCAAAGGTACGGAAAGGCTGACATATAGAATAATCGGTGTTTTTGTGAGTATGACTTGTCATAGAATGTTATAAAATAGCCGTTTTTTAGGGGGATAGGTTCGATCAAGGGTTCAAATTTGATTTGTATCATACCCAAAAGTACGGACGGCCGAGCCGATTTGATCCTAGTAGTCGACAATCGAAACTGACTAGTTTAGAATATAAAACAGATTCCAAGGAGGTAGCGGGATGATTGAATGCACACAGTGCCATATTAAATATGGTTCTAAATTACGCCAGTGTCCTGGTTGTGGACATCAACGTGATTTAATCACAGACACGCCTAAAAATAAAATAACACGTTCAGCTTATTATCAATATATAAAAAGCAGTTGGCAACACCCCTTTAAAACGAATTGGCAGTGGGCTAGCGGGCGATTCGGGTGGATTACGATTGGAACCCTATTACTAATCAATATGGCGACTATCAGCCTATTAGTGGCAGATTGGGCACAACAGACTGAAGCAATTGCCGGTATTTCAACGTCGTACATTGTTTTACGGCAGCCAACCGCTTTATTACCACTCAACTTACGTTTTTGGCTTTACCAATTAGTCGTCGTTGCGGGCTTGTTAGGGATTGGCTATTTATTAAAACGATTTGGTGGCCGACAGAAGACGACCATTAACCGCTATGTCGCGGAAGTTGCAACCTATAGCGGCATTAGTTTGCCGGTAGCGTTGATCGCGTTAATCATCGCGTGGTTTGCCGGGTTAAACGCACTGATTTTAATCGGGGTCTTGTGGTTCATCAATTACCTGATTTTAAACATGGCAATCATCGCGAGCTTATTGCGCACCCGTACGCGGATTGATGCGTTTTATCTCGTGATTATTGATCAGTTGTGTGTGCATCTAGCCATCGTTTTGGTAATCGGTCAGTTTGTTTTAAAGCTCATTAATCAATTCCTTTAAAAATAATAAGGCGTTATTTAGGCCACTTTTGTGAAAGAGGACTAAAATAGAACTTGTAATATAAAAAAGGGAGGCCTTTAAAATGGCAGTAGACGTAGAAAAGACATTAGTTTTAGATATGAAAATGTCTGAGGTATTTGATTGGAGTGACGACAAGACAATCGTAAGAGATGCTTTGTGGGATCACTATATGGAATCAAATGGCCGCAATACTGACCAGACGGCAGCAATTATGAAACCATACTTAGATATGAGCGACGCTGACGTTCGTGCGAAAGCAGAAGCTGAATTAAAATAATAGAGATTAATCAAAAAGAGCCCGCTGATAATCAGCGAGCTCTTTTTATAAGCATTAAACGTTATAGATATAATCACGGGTCATTGGTAAATCACGGGCACTAGCGCCTTTTGAAACGAGGAATTGAATGACATCAATGTTCCCAGATTCAAAAGAAGCGGCACAAGCCTGTAAGTAGAGATCCCACATACGGACGAACTCAAGACTGGTCTGTGCTTGGATTTCAGTGCGGTGTGCATTAAAATTCGCATCCCAGATTTCAAGTGTCTTTTGGTAATGGCGTCGTAAAGGTTCCATATCAGCGATTTGGAGACCGGCGTTGATCATGTGTTGCGTATTCTCAACTAAACCGGGGACGTAACCACCGGGGAAGATGTACTTATTGATCCAGGCGTTTTTAGCGCCACCTTGTTGGCGGGTAATGCCGTGGATTAAAGCGACACCGTCGTCAGTTAGGTAATCAGCGACGTCTTGGAAATATTCGCCGAGATTTTCTTGGCCGACGTGTTCGAACATCCCAACACTGGTAATGTAATCGAATGGGGCGTGTTTTAATTCACGATAATCGATCAATTGGACTTCAGCGACATCGCTAAGGCCTTCATCAACAATGCGTTTAGCGATAAAATCGTATTGTTCTTGGCTCAACGTAATACCAACGACTCTTAGATGGTATTCCTTAGCCGCCGTTAACATCAGCGTGCCCCAACCGCAACCGATATCTAAAAATGTCCGACCGGGTTGTGGATTGAGTTTACGCAAAATATGGTGAACCTTATTCAGTTGCGCAGTTTCCAAACTATCATTCTTATTTTCAAAATAGGCACATGAATAAGTCATGCTTTGATCGAGCCATAGTTGGTAGAAATCATTGCCTAAATCATAATGACTTTGGATATCTTTCTTGCTGGCTTTTTCTGAATGGGATTGTTTAGGTAAGAAGTGAATATAGTTGCGATTACGCATAAAGCTGTCAGCGCTATTGTAAGCCGCTGTCATCAATTCTTGTAAAGGTGCAGCATTCTTCCCAGTAACCTCCAGTTCACCAGCCATATAGGCCTCACCGAGTGCGAGTGAAGCGTTGCTTGATAATTGTTTGATGGGAATTGCTTTTTTAAAAGTAATTGCTATTTCAGGCTCCCCAGAACCATATGTTTCAGTTGTACCGTCCCAATAGTTAACGATAATTGGGAAAGTAAAGGAGTGTTGTAGTAGTTTCTTATAAAAAGTTTTTTCTAACATGCCGAAAATCCTTTCTAGTTTAAAAATTTAAAATACCAAACAAGTATACGACTATTTAATAAATAATGTAAGTAAAAGTCGTTAGGTACCGTAGCTTTAAATACTCAAAACCACAAAAGTGTTGTAGAATAGATGGATTGAGTATGTAATTGGGCATAGGAGGAAAGTGTGTGACTTTATATCAAAAATTTATCGCGAATCAACAGTTGCGAAAAACCACCGTCTTATTAATTCTGATCGGGTTAATCTACGTGGCGCGACCAATGATGAATATTATTTTATTAACCTTTATCTTTACGTTTTTAGTGACGCAATTAGTGCGTAAAATTCAAACTTATATCAAAATACCATCGGCAGCGGTGGTCGTACCGCTCTACATCTTAATTATTTTTTTAGTTTACTTGGCCGTCACGATTTATGTGCCCCAAATTGCGAAACAAACGATTAAACTGGGTGAGAGTGTCTATAAGTTCTACCAAAGTCCGTCGTTTGATGCGAATAAGTTCATGCAAATCATCAGTGATTACATGAAACAATTCAATTTAACCGAACAGTTGAAAAATGGTGTGACGACGATTGTCAATTACATCACCGGCATTGGGACGATGGGTGTGACGATTGTCCTATCATTCATCTTAAGTTTCTTCTACACGATTGAATTGAACCAACTGAGTCAATTCGGTCAACTCTTTTTGAAGAGTACTTACGGTTGGTTCTTCCAAGATATTTATTATTTCGCTAAAAAATTCGTCAACACGTTTGGCGTTGTAATTGAAGCGCAACTCTTCATTGCGGTGGTCAATACGGTTCTGACAACAATCACGTTAACCATTATGAAAATGCCGAATGTGCCAAGTTTGGCGATTATGATCTTCTTATTGTCGATGATTCCGGTCGCCGGTGTGATTATTTCGTGTGTACCGCTGTGTATCATCGCCTTTTCAGTCGGTGGGATTCAATTTGTCGCGTATATCTTAATGATGATTGTCGCGATTCACACGTTGGAAACTTACGTCTTGAATCCACGGTTTATGTCGAGTAAGACTCAATTACCAATCTTCTTCACGTTTGTGATCTTGTTTGCGGCTGAACGGTTCTTAGGGACGTGGGGCTTAATCGTCGGAATTCCAATATTTACGTTCTTCTTAGATATTCTAGGGGTTAAAACGATTGGCAAGCAAAACCAACCGACTGACATTAAAGTTGAATAGTAACAATTAAAAATCGGTTAAACGCTGCTTATGCTTGCGTTTAACCGATTTTTTTGGGTGCTGATTGGCGATGGCTATCCGCGACGGTGGTTGCCAGTTGATTCAAGTCGATGTGTAGTTCGGTCGCCACGATAAAGAGTGTTTTTAATGCTGGAGCGGCGCCTTTTTCCCAGCGATAAATCATCGAGCTGCTGACTTTAATCTGATAGTTTGCGGTTAAATGGTCGGCGAGTTGTTGCATCGTTAAGTTTAGCGCAAGCCGTTTGTCGTGTAATAATTGGCCAAACATTAAATTCACCTTCTTCTAGAATTAAAAATAATTAGATAACATTAATTATATGACAAAATACGTCAAAAAGTTATCATTTTCCTATAAAAAGTCGAATTGACAAGTTTATGGAGATGACGTAACATTCCTAATGTGGAACAAAATGCATTAGTATTCTTCTGGGGGTGCCAACTTTGGCAGAGAAGTTATTTGTTTTATCAGGTTATTTGAAGAGTCATGATTTAAAACAACAAGTCGTCGCCGATGTGCTAGGGAAGACGTTAACGACAGCTAATCGGAAGATTCGTGGTAAGATTCCGTTTACGGTGAAAGAAATTCAGTCGTTACATGATGAACTTGATATTCCAATCTCAGTTTTTTTTGATAAATAAGCAAAAAGGTCAATTCGCAATTCGGATTGGCCTTTTGTGTTGTATAATGATTATCCAATCTAAATTGAAATGAGGTCGTTAAGATGCCCCAAATTTATTTTTTATGTACTGGTAATTCCTGTCGGAGCCAGATGGCGGAAGGGTTTGGTAAAACCTTACTAGGGCCTGATTGGCAAGTGGCGAGTGCCGGAATTGAAACGCACGGTTTAAACCCGATTGCTGTTCAAGTAATGGCCGAAAAAGACATCGATATTTCAACTCAGCAATCGCAGTTAATCGACAATGATTATTTACAAAGTTGTGATTTAGTCGTGACGTTATGCGGCGATGCGCGGGATAAGTGTCCGATGACGCCCCCTCATATTCAACGGATTCATTGGCCGTTGCCGGATCCAGCCGCTTTTGACGGGGATGATGAGGCTAAATTAAACCAATTTAGAAGTGTGCGCGATCAAATTGAAACAGCAATCAGTCATTTAAGCAAACAAAAAGACGGCCAATAAGGTCGCCTTTTTGTTTGCTAACGTGCTTTTGAGTGATAGCAACTCAAAAGCACTTATTTATTTTTCAATAATTCTAATTTACCGTTAACGATCATTTCGCAGAGGTCGGGGTAACTAATCCCAACAACTTCGGCTTCTTGCGGAATTAATGATAAGGGGGTCATACCAGGTAACGTGTTACCTTCGATGACGAACAACCCATTTTCAGGACTCCAGAAGAAATCAATCCGTGCGTAATTTGTGAGGCCAAGTGCTTGCATCGCATCTAGCGCCATTTGTTTCATCGCATCGTGGACATCATCCGGTAAATCGTTCGGTGGTGTGATGAATTGTGTTGTGTTACCTGTCACGAATTTATGTTCAAAGTCGTACCAACCGTCGTTAACGACGATTTCGATGGCGGGTAATGGTTGGCCATTAATGACGCCCAATGAGAATTCGCGACCTTTAATGAATTCTTCAATTAAAGCAGTCGTGTCAAAACGGAGTGCATCTTCAACGGCTGGTTTTAATTCGCCTTCATTGTGGACGATGTGGGTGCCGACACTTGACCCACCGTTACTAGGTTTAACGACAACGGGGTATTCAAATGGGACCGCTGGAATCGCTTGGTTCCGGTAAGCGGCTACGAAACGGGCCGTTGGAATTTGATTATAAAGTAAAATTTCTTTTGAAACTTTTTTGTCCATTGTGACACCAGCGGCTAATGTATCGCTACCGGTATAAGGAATACCAAAGAGATTGAGGACCGCTTGAACCTTACCATCTTCACCATCGCCACCATGCAATGCGAGAAAAACGATATCAGCAGTTTTACAAATTTCTAAGACATTGGGGCCGAACAATTGCGTCGTGCCATCCGTGCGTAACTTGTTGATGTCGTCGTCCGTTAAGACGGCATCGCTGATGTCATAGTCCTTTTCGATGGGATCTGATGAATACAAATCGTCGATTGAATCAACGGCTTGCAAATCGTCACCTAAGAAAAGATCGACAAAAGCAACATCGTGGCCTTTCGTTTGTAATGCGTGCGTAATTTTATGGCCTGACGTTAGTGAAACGTTGCGTTCAGTACTGCGACCGCCCGCTAAAACAACAATTTTCATATGAGTCTACCTCCGAATATTTTTGGAACCTTAAGTATAGCATACATGCGATTAGTGGGGTATCAAAATGAGTTGGATGGGCACAAAAAAACGCAAAATTAGCACTCTTACGCCAAGAGTGCTAATTTCTTGAATTTTCAGAAATACGCCTTATAATAGACTTGTAATCAAATAAAGAAAGGAAGTTTTAGAGATGGCAAACGAATTAATGGATCGTCGTCAAGATTGGCTAGATAGTTTAGTTGGGGATGACTTTTTCAAGAACTTTGGTAAACAATTCTTTGCAATGTCGCCTGAAACTGACAACATGATGCAGACCGACGTCAAAGAAACAGATCAAGCTTACCAATTGACTGTTGATTTACCGGGGTTAGAGAAGAAAGATATTCATATCGATTATCAAAATGAGACGTTGAAGATTAGTGCGAAACGGGATAGTTTTGATGATCATAGTGATGCGGATGGCAATGTCGTCCAAAGTGAACGGCATTACGGCCGTTTCAGTCGGCAGTTCTATTTACCAGCAGTTGATCGCACCAAGATTAGTGCGAAATACGACAATGGTGTTTTAAACTTAGAATTGCCAAAGCAAGCTGAACAAGCAACCGCGGCTAATCGAATTGAAATTCAATAGTTAATTAAATAAAAGACGAGTTTATGCCAGTAATTTGGCATAAACCCGTCTTTTTTTTAATGCTGATCGTCAGTATCTTGAGCGCGAAACATTTGGTTGTACCGTTCTTCATCTTCTTGATTATCACGGACGACTTTGGATAACGTAAATGATGACGAAATGAGTCCAACAGCGCCCATTAAATAATAACCTTTGACCATTAGCGGTTCTTTTAGGGTGTAAAGCCCGATTAAAATTAGACAAGCGAAAAATAAAAATGATCCCCAAGCTAATAAAACAAAAGCGGGTGTATTACGATAGGCCTTCTTCTTAATGTTATTCATAAAATCCTCCAAATTAAAGTTAATACCACTCAGTAAATTAGCAAAGCAACTCATTACTGTCAATCGACATTAAATGATGTATAAGGTCTTTGACAACAACGATTAACGGTTGATAAGGGTGTGATTTTCCCGGGAAATATTGTATAGTTAATGTGATTAAGATATTAGGGGGTAGGGACAGTGCTGACACTTTCACATTTATCAAAAAGTTTTGGGGCGATGAAGGCGGTCGATGACGTTTCATTTACGGTTCAACCGGGTGAAATTCTAGGGTTAATCGGTCAAAATGGGGCCGGTAAAACGACGACTTTCAGGATGATTTTGAATTTTATGACACCCGATCAAGGGACAATTTTGTGGAAAGGCCACGCGTTCACTAGTCGCGATTACGATCAATTGGGTTATTTACCTGAAGAACGTGGCTTGTACCCAAAGATGACGGTTGAAGAACAAATTTTATATTTTGCGCAATTGCGGGGCCGCAAGGCAGCCGACGTTAAACCGCGGATTGATGACTGGTTGGCGCGGTTTGCCGTTAAGGGCAAACGGACCGATAAAATTAAAGATCTATCAAAAGGCAATCAACAAAAAGTGCAGTTGATTGCGACTTTAATTCATGAACCAGCCCTAATCATTTTAGACGAACCGTTTAGTGGTCTCGATCCGGTCAACGCCGGTTTATTGGAAGACGGCATTGAATGGTTGAAAGCTAAAGGCGCTGCGATTATTTTTTCGAGTCATGATATGACTAACGTCGCTAAAATTAGTGATCGGATTGTGATGCTCCGTCAAGGCCAGATTGCGCTCGCCGGAACGGTCGATGAGATTCGGCAACAATTTGGCCGGACGAAGTTGTTTTTGGAATCGCCACTGACGCAGACGACGCTCGAAGCATTACCCGGCGTTTCACGTGTAACACCGCATGGCCAACAACTTGAAATCACACTAACCGATGAAGCGGTCGGTCCACAAATCTTTGAGCTAGCGACTAAGGCCGGTTATATTCCAGAATTTAGTCAACAGGCCCCTAGTTTAGATGAAATCTTCAGAATAAAGGTGGCGGAAACCAATGACTAAATTTAAGGTGATCTTCAAACAGGTTTTTATGAAGAATATTAAAAGTCCGGCCTATTTAACGATGATTTTAATGCCTGTTTTGTTGTTAGGCGTGGTGTTTGGGATTGGGAAAATCATTGATCAGTCACAAACTGCGGCTAAAATTGCGGTAGTCGGCCAAGCGCCTGAAAGTGCGGCGATTCGGCAACTTAAAGGGACCGACTATACAGTTAAACCAGCGATTACGACGGTTAAACAAGCTAAACAGGCGTTAGAAAAAGAACAAATCGATGGCTACTTAACGGTCAATCAACAGGCCCAAATAACTTATTATCAACAACAAGCGAGCCATGATTTTGATCCCAGTACGTTGCAGAATCAAATCAATCAATTACAGTTAGTCACATTGGCAGAAGCGGCCAATGTACCCACTGCCCAAATCAAGCAGTTGATGACGCCGACTACGGTGAAAACGGTCACTGTTTCGGTTGAGGACGGTCAACAAAAAATAGCTCAGAGTCAGAATCAAGATGTCACTCAAATGATTTCATTAGGGATTACAGTCTTAATGTTTGTCTTCATCGTCAATTATGCGGGGATAATTGCCCAGGAAATAGCGACCGAAAAAGGCTCGCGCATTATGGAAATCATTCTATCGAGTGTCTCCGCAACGACCCAATTTTTTGCGAAGGTTGGCGCGATTTTGGCGCTGGTTTTAACCCAAATCGGTGTCTATCTGGTAATTGGTCTGGTCGGTTATCAATTTTTAAAACAGCAAGTCGCGTTGAGGAGTATCTTAAAACAAGTGACGGCCGTCATTTGGACGCCACCGATTTGGTATGCGATTGCCTTTTTAGTGGTCGGGGTCCTACTCTATACCATTATTGCAGCCATGCTCGGTTCGGTGGTTTCACGGATGGATCAAGTTCAACAAGCAATTTCGCCGTTGATTATTATGGGCACCCTCAGCTACATGGGCGGCTTTGTGTTGATGTCACACGCGGATATTCCAATCCTAAAAATCCTAAGTTATGTGCCGTTATTCTCACAAATCATGTTACCGGTTCGTTTCGCGAATGGCGATATCAGCGCAATGGCCGCTGGTCTGGGTTTAGGGTTAGCGATTGTCGCCTTAGTCGGGCTGACCTACCTAGCGCTGATTATTTACCGGATGAATGTATTGGTTTATTCGGATAGCGGGGTGCTGAAGTCGTTTATGCGCTCGTTTACGTTATTGAAAGCGGAACAGAAATAAGGACCGTTCTGGTGGCTTAGAAGACAAACTTAATGGTAGACTAGGGATAGATTCTGTTTGAGGAGGTTCTTTTATGACGAAGATACGGATGCAAGATGATTTCTATGGTGCCGTGAATGCTGAGTGGCTGACGCAAGCTAAGATTCCGGCCGATAAACCAGCGACGGGTGGTTTTGTCGCGTTAGTCGATGAAATCGACGATCAGTTAATGCAAGATTTTGAAACATTGAAACCAGTTGATCAACCTTTATTACAAGCCTTTATGGATTATTACGCCTTAGCGGCCGATTTTAAAACCCGTGATCAACTAGGCGTCAACCCGATTTTACCGTTAGTCGCTCGCGTGCAATCGTTGAGCAATTTAGCCGATTATAATCAAGGTTTGGCGGACTGGGTCTTATCGGGGTTACCAACACCGTTTAATTTATCGGTTGATCCAGATATGAAACAAACCCAACAAAATGCGTTATACATTGAAGCCGCGGATTTAATTTTACCGGATAAAACGTATTATGAAGCAGGCAATGAGAGTGCTGACCAACTATTAGCCGTCTTTACGGATATGATGGTCCAACTCCTGCAGAAAATTGGTTTAGCGCCAATTGATGCGACTAAGACCGTTAAACAGGCTTTAGTCTTCGATCGCTCACTAGCGCCTTACGTCAAAAGTGCCGAAGAAGCAGCCGATTATACGAAACTTTACAATCCGCGTGATTTAGCACCGTTTTTGACGCAACAAACAACACTTGAGTTTAAAACACTATTCCAAAAAGTATTGCCTAAACAACCGACGCAAATTATCGTGACGGAACCCGCCTATTTTGACCAATTAACTCAATTGGTGACAACGGCGAACTTTGCCGATTTTAAAGCCTGGTTATTAGTGATGACGGTTCGCGGTTGGAGTGGCTATTTGAATGAAGAAATGCGTCAGATTAGTTCGATTTATAGCCGCGCTTTGTCTGGGAGTAAAGAAGCCCGTCCGCAAGCCAAGAGTGCGTATTATTTGGCACTAGGGATGTTTAACCAAGTGGTCGGCGACTATTATGGTCGGCGTTATTTTGGTGAATCGGCCAAAAAAGATGTCGAACAAATGGTTAAAAAGATGATTGGTGTGTATCAGAAACGTCTCGAAAATAACGATTGGTTAAGCGCAGAAACGCGCGAAAAAGCGATTGTTAAACTCAATCATTTAGGGATTCATGTGGGCTATCCTGAGAAAATCGCTCCAATTTTTGCAAAATTAAGAACGGTACCGGCTGTTGATGGTGGGACGCTATTTGAAAATACGGCCGACTTTATTCGGACCGTTGAAACTGAGAATTTTGCCCAATTGACGGAACCCGTCGATCGCGCTAAATGGGAAATGGGTGCGGCCACGGTCAACGCCTATTATTCACCTTCTAAAAATGTGATTGTTTTCCCCGCAGCAATTCTACAAGCGCCATTTTATAGTTTGGCACAAAGTAGTAGTGCGAATTACGGTGGGATTGGGGCCGTGATTGCCCATGAAATTTCACACGCGTTTGATAATAACGGTGCGCAATTTGATGAATATGGTAATTTAAATAATTGGTGGCAAACCAGTGATTTAGACCATTTTAAGGCGTTGGCGCAGACTATGATTGACCAATTTGACGGTCGCCAATTGGCTGGCAACGCGGTCAACGGCAAGTTAACGGTTTCGGAAAACATCGCCGATGCCGGTGGCTTGAGTTGTGCGCTAGAGGCGGCGAAATCCGCAGACGATGTCGATTTAGCAGCCTTCTTTACTAATTGGGCGACGATTTGGCGGATGAAAGCGACGGTTCAATATCAACAATTGTTGTTGAATGTTGACGTCCATGCGCCAAACGCTTTGCGTGCCAATGTCCAAGTCCAAAACTTGGCTGATTTTTATACGACCTTTGAAATTCAACCGACTGATGGGATGTATTTAGCACCAGAACAACGTGTTGCGATTTGGTAAGATAAAAAGGGTGCCACGTCAAATTAAATTGATGTGGCACCCTTTTTTAGGAGACTGGAGGAAATAAGATGACTGAAAAAGAACGTATGATTAATGGCCAACTGTATCGGGCCAATGATGACCAACTACGCGCCGATATGAAGCGCGCTCGGGTGTTGACCCGGTTGTTTAACCAAACGACTGAAGAACAGCAGACCTATCGCCGGGAATTGACGCAGGAATTATTCGCTAAAAGCGGCGCAGATTTATACATTGAACCGCCTTTTCGGACGGATTACGGCTGTCAAACAACGATTGGCGAACATGTTTATATGAACTATGATTGCATCATTATCGATGTGGCACCTGTCACAATCGGCAATCATGTTTTCTTCGGCCCGCGGGTTAGTTTGTATACGGCCGGTCATCCGATTACGGCGCAAGAACGACGCGATGATTTAGAATACGGACACGAAATTACGATTGGGGATGACGTCTGGATTGGTGGCAACACAGTGGTTAATCCGGGGGTCACGATCGGCAGTAACGTGGTCATTGGTTCCGGTTCAATCGTCACGAAAGACATTCCGGATAATGTGATTGCGGTTGGTAATCCGTGTCGGGTGCTCCGTCCGATTACATCAGACGATCACGCTTACTGGGCCCAAGAAAAAGCGGCGTATTTCGCTGCTACGGCTGAGCCGACTGATGAATCGTCCGAGTAACATAACTGCTTACAAAAAGCGCACCGATGATACAGAGCATCAATAGTGTCGTGGTGCCCAACGGAAAATCAAAGCGTTGTAACCCGTAGTAGCCAACGGTCCCCATTAGCCAACAGCTGAAATTAAGCCATTTTGGCAATCGACGATAAAGTAGATTGAAGAAAACGACTGTGTACAGTGGCGTGAAAGTGGCGCTGATTAAACTGAGGAATAGCTCATATTTAAATAACTGGGTACTACTTGCTAAGCCTAGTCCAAGTAATGTGACGCCAATCCCGAGTGTGTTGGGGGTGAGTCGCCAATTTGGGAATATATTTTTAAGATTGATACCGGCGGAATAAGCGTCCAAAAAGGTGGTTGTAATGGTGGAAAAAAGAATGATGAACAGCACGATTACACCGTAATGGGTGGCCGCTAGAAATTGATTGAAATCGGTATATCCGGTTAAAATTACAGTTAAAAAACCTAAGAAAAACATGCCTAGACTGCCGAAAAAGTAGCCGCTAGTACTCCATAAAGAGAGTGTTAGGGGCTTTTTTGAATGTTGCGTATAATCGGCAATCAACGGTAACCACGATAGTGCCATCGCAATACTGAGTTCAACGGCGGCGCCAAAGCTAATGTGTTGCGTAACAAGTTGTTGTGGGTTGTGGGGGAGGACACCTAGTTGCCAAAAAAGTCCGGCGCAAGCGACCACTAATAGAAGAACGATTAGGTTATTTAATCGGAAAAACACCTGGGTTTTGAGGGCTAACCAACCAATGATCAGGCCGGCAATAATTAAGAGGTCAAGCAAATAACTCGTTTTTAGTAGCTTTAATTGTTGCAATGATTGGACGGCGTTAGCAATCATTACACCGGTCCAGCCAATCAATTGAACGACATTTAGAATGGAAAATAATAAAACGCCAGTAGCGCCATAGACGGGCCGGGTTAGTTCAATCGCATTTTGTTGACGTTGGCCCCCGATGAAGCTTGCTGGCAGTAACAATAAAAAGGCACCAATTAAATGGCCGATAATAATCGCTAAACTACCTTTGAACAAGCCTAACGGTGCGATTAAGGTGCCGGTGATGATTTCGGCAATCGAAATCGCGGCACCAAACCATAGTAAAAATTGATTACGATTGATTTTCATAATGAAGCCTCGCCAGTGTGCCACGGTTGTTTTAACGCTTGAACGGTTTGAGCAATATCTGAACTCTGGGTAATCACCGAAATGACGGCGGCTCCAGCAACGCCGGTTTGGGCGACATTGGCAATATTTTGTAGTGAAATGCCACCGATTGCAACGACGGGTCGTTCGCTGAGGGAGACAAAATCGCCTAATTGTTGTAAGCCAAGTGGTGATTGCGCGTCAGATTTAGAATGGGTGGGGAAAATGGGGCCAATGCCTAAATAATCTAAAATCGGTTGTTGATGACAGACTATGATTTCGGCGGCGCTATGACAAGATAAACCGGTGATTAAACCGTGGCGTTTGGCGGTTTCGATTTTAGCCCACGGTTGATCGGATTGACCTACATGCAAGCCGTCAGCTTGGAGTGTTAAGGCCAGTTCTAATCGATCATCAATGAAAAAAGGGACTTGGTAAGTCCGACAAAGTTGCTGAGCTTGGCGGGCATAATGTTCAATCTCAGCTGCTGATTGCAGACTATTCGGACCTTTTTCGCGGAATTGAAAACAAGTAATGCCAGCGTTAAGTGCCGCTTCTAATGTCGGTAAGAATTGGGCGACGCCGGTATCCTGGGTGCCAGTCACTAAATAGGTTTGGAGTATTTCCGGGGAAATATTAGTCATGTTCAACCTCCCGATACGCCCAGTGATTGGTCGGACCATGGCCGTGACCGACGGCAATCGGATTGGCAATTGCCGCTTGAATATAGGCTTTACTAATCCGAATCGCTTGTTTTAAGGGCGTGCCTTTGGCAAGTTCCGCCGTGATGCAAGCTGAAATCGTATCACCGGTCCCGTGCGTTCGGACCGTTTCAATCCGGGGTGTCGACAGCCATTCATCACTGCCATCCGCGTATAAAATATAATCGTTGGCTTGTTGTTCCGCCGTTTGGTGGCCACCTTTGATGATGATGTTTTGCGCGCCCATTTTTTGTAAGATTTGAGCGGCTAACTTGAACTCAGCTGGCGTTTTAACGGATTGACCAATCAAGACTTCGGCTTCGGGTAAGTTGGGCGTCAGGACGGTTGCGAGGGGCAATAATTCGTTGCGTAAAGTCGTGATTGCATCCTCGGTTAAAAGTGCGGCCCCACCCTTAGCAATCATGACGGGGTCTAACGTCAGCGGGCCAAAGTCAAAGCGCCGTAAATTTTCGGCTACAGCCGCCACGTGTGCGGCATCGGCTAACATACCGGTTTTACAGGCTTTAATGTGGAAGTCGGCTGCCAACGATTCAAATTGTTTAGTAATCAATTCAAGGGGTAACGGGAAACTGTCTTGCACCCCGAGTGTATTTTGAGCGGTAATCGCGACGACCACGTTGGTGGCAAAAACGTGGCGTTCCTGCATCGTTTTAATGTCAGCTTGCATGCCAGCACCGCCACCACTATCGGAACCAGCAATCGTTAAGGCTTGTGGGAAGTCGTTCATCTTAATTGGACTCCTTTAATTGGGCTTTTTGACTGATTTCTTCGGTCGTCACCGTGAACAAACGGTCTAATAATTGCGGATAAAAGCTACCAGGTAACGGTTGTGGCATCGCTTCAGCGACTAATTGACCCGTGACGGCAAAAGTGGTGGCTGCGGCAACGGCTGCTTGATAAGGATCGTCAGGTAGCATGCCGACGAACGCACCGCAAACGCCGGTTAACATATCACCAGAGCCGACGTGGGTTTGGAAAAGCGGGGTCCCGTTGAAGATTTGGGTAACACGCGTGCCATCGGTGACCACGTCTGTTGGACCCGTTAATAGAATCGTAGTGTTCAGTTTACGAGCGGCTTGTTGTGCTAAATCAACGATGTCGGCTTGACCACTACCGGCATCAATCCCGTTAGCTTGCCAGTCAATTCCAGCAAAATAGGCAATCTCACCGGCATTTCCGCGAATAATATCGGGGGTGCCTAAAGTGAGTAGTTGATCGATCACCCCTTGACGATACGTTAAGGAACCGACGGCGACCGGGTCTAAGACAACCGGTTTGTGCATTTGATACGCGGCTTGCAGCAACGTGACCATCTGATCAATCTGGGGTTGGGCGAGCGTACCGATGTTAACGGTAATCGCTTGGGCAATTGCAACGATATCGGCCGCTTCTTCAGGTGCACTGGACATAATGGGCGACGCGCCAATCACATTTTGGACGTTGGCGACTTGGTCGACGGTCACGTGGTTCGAGATGTTGGCCACAATTGGATTCGTGTGCCGCAGTTGGTTCAATAAGGTCTGATTCATGGTAGAGCCTCCTTAGAATATCAAAAAAGCCACTTTTGGCTGCACGACGGCATAGAAAAGTGGCTTAACAAATAAGCAAGGGAGCACTTTCCTACGCAAGTCTGAACTTACAGGTTCGAAGGGATTAGATTGAATCAATCTATCTCAGTTCTTCTAAAGAACACCCCTAGTGCAAAGCGATTTAATTGTACCCTTAGTATACGGGATGCCGTCGTTTTTGCAACCGTTTTATAATTATTGAAAACAATTTATTTAAAGAACCATTCTTTCATTAGGTATAGACCGATATTTTTTTAAATTAAGAAACCGCTTTAAACGCCGTCTGTAAAGGTCCATACCAAAATATAAGCGCTTGCTTATGGCTAAATTTAATGGTTTAATGAAAACATTGAAAAATAAAGGAGTATTCGCAATGAAAAATTACTTACAACGAATGGGTCGCTCATTGATGTTACCAGTTGCCGTATTACCAGCAGCTGCCATCTTAATGGGGATTGCTAACTGGGTTGGCAATGGCGATTCAAATGCTAACATCTTCACGATTTTCTTAGCCGGTGGTAGTGGCGCGATTTTAAATAATTTACCATTACTATTTGCCGTCGGTTTAGCTTTAGGGATGTCGAAGGATCAAGATGGGGCCGCAGCCTTAGCTGGTTTGGTGGCTTTCTTAGTACCGAAGACCATCTTAGCACCTGCTTCAGTTCAAGCGATGCAAGGGTTATCAGACATCGCTAAAGTCAATCCTGCTTTTGGTAAGATTGAAGGGAACGTCTTAATTGGGATTTTGGCCGGTTTAATTGCTGCTGCCATGTACAATAAATTCCATAACGTGAAGTTACCGATGGCGCTGTCCTTCTTTAGTGGGAAACGGTTGGTACCGATTATGGCCGCCGCTGCCATGGTCGTTGTTTCAGCCATCCTATACTTCGTTTGGCCAGCAGTCTTCACCGTATTAGTGGCCTTTGGTAAAGCAATTTCTAATCTTGGTTGGGCCGGGGCTGGGATTTACGGGTTCTTCAACCGTTTATTGATTCCAACCGGGTTACACCATGCGTTGAATTCAGTGTTCTGGTTTGACGTTGCGAATATTAATGATATCGGGAATTTTTTAGGCGGTGCTAAATCGATCGCTAACGGGACGGCCATTGTTGGTAAGACCGGTATGTATCAAGCTGGTTTCTTCCCAGTTATGATGTTTGGGTTACCAGCTGGGGCGTATGCGATTTATAAAAATGCGCGTCCTGAACGTAAAAAAGCAACAGCTTCATTAATGTTAGCTGCTGGTTTTGCCTCATTCTTTACAGGGGTAACTGAACCCCTTGAATTCTCATTCATGTTTGTGGCATGGCCACTCTACGTTTTACACGCTGCCTTTACTGGTATTTCATTGGCAATCGCCGCATTCTTCCACTGGACAGCCGGCTTTGCCTTTAGTGCTGGTTTAGTCGATTATGTTTTAAGTTTAAAGAATCCAGTTGCAAACCAACCATTGATGTTATTGGTTGAAGGGCTCGCAATGGCCGCTATTTATTACTTCGGCTTTAACTTTGCCATTAAGAAATTTAACTTAATGACACCAGGGCGCGAAGTTGAAGAAGTTGTTGACGATGCACCATCCGTTGCAACTGATGAAAATGATGATAAATTCATGATTCAAGCTAAAAAGATTTACGCTGCCATCGGTGGTAAAGCCAATATCAAAGTGATTGATAATTGTACCACGCGTCTCCGCCTTCAATTAGAAGATACGGGTAAAGCGAACCAAGCGGCCATTAAAGCGGCTGGTGTTGCTGGGATTAACGTCTTAGATCAGACAAATATTCAAATTATTATCGGGACTGAAGTGCAATTCGTCGCGGATGCTTTGAAAGAACTTTTCAACAGTAATGCACCAATTGGCACTGTTACTGGTGACGCACCCGTTGCCGAAGCAGCAGTCGTTAATAGTGATATTAATGCTGGGATGACGGATGAATTCTACACAGTTGCTGATGGTCAATTAATTGATATTGAAGCGGTTGATGATGCAACTTTTGCTCAAAAAATGTTGGGTGACGGTTACGCCGTTATCCCAACTGACGGTAAAATCGTGTCACCTGTTTCTGGGACAATCATGACGGTCTTCCCAACGAAACACGCAATCGGCATCAAGACTGAAGACGGTTTAGAAGTCCTAGTACACATGGGGATTGATACTGTTGAATTAAAGGGCGCTCCTTTTGAAGTGGCCGTTGAAGAAGGTCAAACAGTGCAACACGGTGACTTATTAGCCAATGTTGACTTGGCACAAATTGTGCAAGCTGGCAAACAAACCGCAATGATGGTGATCATCACCAACATGGCAGATGTGGCTTATTTCAAATCAACCGCAACCGGCCGCACAGTCCAATCAAACGAAATCGCATTAAAAGCAACAACAAAATAAAGAGTGCTGACTGAGCCGGGTAACTTCTGAGTATAGCCTAGAATAGTGGATTATGACGGTTTTAGTCATGATTCACTATTCGTCGCTAGACGGAAGAAGTTGGCTCAGAAGCACGTTTAAAATCGGAGTGCTGACTCAAGTCGGTCAGGCTTTGAGGAATAACCTAAAAACAGGAATTATGAGTATTTTTCAACTCATGATTCCTGTTTTGTCGCTAAGCACAAGAAACTGTGAGTGGAAGCACGTTTCAAATCCAAAAAAAGTGGTTATCCTCAGTTCGGGATAACCACTTTTTTAAACTTGATACTCAATTGATAACCGAGTTCTTTCACAGCTTATTATTTTAAATTGTCGCGTACATGTCTTTAATCTTCTTGATGGAGGTGGTCATCAATTCAGTTTCACTAGCCGTTAATTGAAGTTGATAATCCTTGAGAATCCCATCTGAACCGACCATTGCGGGATGGCCTAAATAACAACCCGCTTGTTGATCGTAGTTGCTGACGGGTAGAATCTCATGTGTATTTTGTAAAATCGCATTGGCGCAGATGGCCGCTTGGTTGGCAATGCCGAAAGAAGTGTAACCTTTGCCACTAATCACGGCCCAGGCGCCTTGGCGCGCATCAGTTTCGAATTGCGCCAGTTGTTCAGGGGTGAATTGCTTAGTGAGTGCTTGGCTAGCGACTTGAACACTTGACCAGGCAACGAATTGCGAATTACCATGTTCGCCCAGCACGTAACCAGTGACGGCGTTTGGTGCAATTTGTAAGGCATCAGCGACGGCGTTTTGCATCCGGGCAGTGTCTAAGGTTGTCCCAGTGCCTAAAACGCGTGCTTGTGGTAAGCCGGTTAATTTTTGGAGATATTGGGTAATCACGTCGCAAGGGTTGGTAATGCTTAATAAAATTCCCTTAAAATTCGCGGCTTTAATCTTGGGCCCCCATTGTGCGGCGACCTGTTTGGTATAAGCTAATTCGGCGAAGCGATCCGAACTATGTTGGAGAATTGAGATATCACCAGCCGAGAAGATGATTAAATCACAATCACTCAGTTGGCTTTCATCGTTAGCTGTGATGGTGACATCACCACCATGCCCGACTTGTCCGGTTTTTAAATCGTGCATTTCAGCGATTGCCAAAGCTTCGTTTTCATCGAGTAAGACGAGTTCATCACAAACTCGGCGAGAAACTAAGGTATAAGCGACGGTGCTCCCGACATGTCCAATTCCGATAACGGCTACTTTTTTCATAAAAAACACTCCTTATTAACTAGTTGTTGACGCTTTCATTTTAGTGGATTTAAGCCGGTTAAACAACCTTTGATGAGAAATACGTGTGAATTCAATGGGTTGCTGGCCACCGATTGATCCAAAGCATTAAAAAAGTCATTAACCGACCGAGTTAATGACTTTTTGAAATTTAGTTAAAGAGACCTTTGAAGAAGCTAGCGATACTATCGAATAGTTTTTGAATAAAATTGCGATTACTTTCGGTGTTGAGCTTATTAAAGATATTTTTAGCACCACTTTGAATATTATTCATCAATTTACCGGCCTGATTTTTAAAATCATCCGACTTTAGAGCACCGGAATCCTGAACTTTAACGAGTAGATTGATAATTTGTGTTTTCTGATTATTATTGATGATCGTCGTTAGGTTATTTGTCTCTAACTGATTATTGACGATTGTGGTGATTTGGTTGACGGTTAAATTGTCCCCTTTTTCAGCCATATCCTGTTTAGCACCGGTGACGGCGTTGTTCAATTGCGCATCACTGTAACCCGATGTGTCTTTGTTGGCTTGGGTAATGTCACTCAACGTGCTCATTTCCTCTTGAGCGGCAGTCACCTGGGCTTGATTTAACGTTTCACCATTCTCAGCAAAAGCCGCGTAGACGCCAGCCAGTGCGCCGGAACCGTCAATTGGGACTGCGGAAGTCACGTAGATTGTGGCGTTGGTCACGCCGGCAGTCAATGCGGCATTTTTATATTGATCAGCGGTAATCGTGGTGATGTTGTTGCTGCCGTTAAAATCAACGATTTTGACGTTAATTCCGGTGGCCGTGTCATTTTTTTGAATCAGGGCGCTAGAATAGACACTCGAATTAGCGTTAAAGGTCTGTTGGTTTTGATCTAAATATTTAACGAGGGTCGAACCAGTGACGGTTAATTCATTGTAGTCGGTCACGTTAGCGGCGTTTTTTAGGACGGTTAATGTTGCGTCTTTTTGAGTGCTGGAAAGGCTAGTCCCGAGCGTGGCAACGGGTTTATCCCAGCTGGTCGTATCAGCGGCAAAAGCCGATTGTACCGAGAAGCCAATAATAGTTGCGAGAATCAGTGGAATGGCCACTTTAAGTTTAGTGAGCATAGTGAGTAATCCTTTCTGGATGCGTTTAATACCTTTAGTATAACTAATTGATGGCTTAAAGTATTGGCTGAGTGTTAATTTTAAGCAATTTATGATGGATTTAATTCTTTTTTAAAGAACTGATTTCACGGGTGTGGGTTAATTTTTCATAAAATAGTTGCGGCCGGCGTATCAGCCAACTCAATAGGAAGTTGCCAAGTGCCAATACCGGTAAAATCAACGTCAGCCCGAGTAAAACGAGGTTACGGTCTAGATGGGTGGGGCCGTTGGCAACGACGGCGTCTAAAGCGATGCGCCACAGTGAAAAACTGGGGAATATGATGAAAAATAAACTGAATTGGCGGGCAAAGAGCCCCCATTTTGATTGGTGGTCGCTGATTAATTGGAGGTTTAATAATTTCTTGGCAGGTGTTTGGCCCGACCAGAGTAAGGGCAATAAAACGAAATAGAGGCCGACTGATACACTATAGGCCACGGGACTAGGGATGGTGATGTTTTTGAGTGGTGAAATACGCCAACCAAAACTGATTAAACCGCTGATGAAGGCTAAGAGGCTGTAATCTAACCACAAGGCTAGTAACCGGCGCAGATAACCGACTTTTTGGCCGTGAGCATAGGCTGACTCGTCGAGACTCGTGCGGGTCGGTAATAAAAAGGTTAACAGTGGTTCAACGGCGAAACCAATCAAACCACCGGTTGTATTCAATAGGAGGTCGTCGACATCGAATAATCGGTATGGCCGCGGATAGATGCCGTAGAGGCCTGATAGCTGGGTTAATTCGAAGAATAGGGATAACCCGAAACTGAGTAAGATGGTTTTCTTGAAATCCATTTTGAAGAAATAACGCAGATAGACGCCAAACGGAATCGTTAAGACGATGTTAAAAAGCGGTTGAATCACTGCGGCCTGTTTCAAGGTGGCCAGATAAGTATGTGGATTAGTCAGGACCAAGGGTGTCGTGTTGATGAATTCACGGACAAAGGTTAAGGGCATCAGATTATATTTAGGCGTCGTGAGGTGCGCGACGACGGATTGTGGCGGTAACGGTAAAATAATCAAGCAATAAGCCGCTAATAGATAGAAGATAAAACTATAAATGACTAAACTGCGAAAGAGCGTCAGCGCGCCGTAGCGGTGATAATGATAAATCAGGACCGGCACGGTTAAGGCTAACGCGAGTATTGGAAAAATAATCAAGGCGGTGCGTAAATTATCGAGATATAACATATTAAGCTCCTCAGTGGTTAATGTGGTTTAATTGTAGGCGGTCAGCATAGCGCTGTCAAACCGGAATAAAGTTCGCTTTTTATCCGGTTACATAATCAATTTTAAATAAAGTGCGCTTTTAGGCCTTTTATTAACTGGTTTATGAAAATAAAGTTCGGCTTTTGAGTTGATTTTAAGCTGTCGAGTTGGTACAATGGCCTTTGTGAGTTAAGTACTTAAATATCAAGTTAGCGACTAACTTGAATAAAGGGGTTTTATTCATATGACATCTGCAGTAGTAGTTGGAACACAATGGGGCGACGAAGGTAAAGGCAAAATTACCGATTTCTTAGGTCAAAAAGCGGACGCTATCGCACGTTACCAAGGTGGCGATAATGCTGGTCATACCATTAAATTAGGTTCAGAAACTTATCATTTACAATTAATTCCATCCGGTATTTTTAATAGTGACAAAATCAGCGTTATCGGCAACGGTGTGGTGGTCAATCCTAAATCACTCGTGGGTGAATTACGCGGGTTAGCTGAAAAAAATATTGATACTAAACAATTAAAATTATCCGATCGCGCGCACGTCATCTTGCCCTACCATATTCAATTGGATAGTTTGCAAGAAGCAGCTAAAGGCGATCAAAAAATCGGCACGACTAATCGTGGGATTGGCCCCGCTTATATGGACAAAGCAGCTCGTAGCGGGATTCGCGTCGCTGACTTATTAGATAAAGATTTATTTGCCACAAAACTCAAACAAAACTTAGCTGAAAAAAATGCGTTGTTCACAAAGATTTATGGTAGTGACGCGTTAAAATTCGATGACATTTTTGAAGAATATTATCAATATGGTCAAGAATTGAAACAATACGTTTGCGATACATCCGTTATTTTGAACGACGTCTTGGATCAAAAGGGCAACGTCTTATTCGAAGGGGCCCAAGGAATTCTATTAGATATCGACCAAGGGACATACCCATTCGTGACGTCTTCTAATCCAGCCGGCGGGGTTTCAACCGGTTCTGGCGTTGGTGCTTCACGGATTGATGAAGTCGTTGGTGTGGCCAAGGCTTATACATCACGGGTTGGTGACGGCCCATTTCCAACTGAATTATTTGACGCAACTGGCGATTTTATTCGCCAAGCAGGCCATGAATATGGCACAGTCACTGGTCGTCCCCGTCGGATTGGTTGGTTTGATACCGTTGTTTTACGCCATTCAAAACGGGTTGCTGGTTTAACCCAATTATGTTTAAACTGTGTCGATGTCTTGACTGGTTTGAAAACCCTCAAAATCTGTGTGGCTTATGAATTAGACGGCCAACAGATTGATCGTTATCCTGCTAGTTTAAGTGAATTAGCGCGTTGTACACCGATTTATGAAGAAATGCCTGGTTGGGACGAAGATATTACGGGTGTCAAGACCTTAGAAGAACTCCCAGAAAATGCCCGCAACTATGTTGAACGGTTGCAAGAATTAGTTGATTTACCGTTGGCGACTTTTGCAGTCGGTCCTGATCGTGATCAAACCAACATTTTGAAAGCCATCTGGTAAATCAGAGCACAAAAAAAGAGAATGCAAAGTCCGTTTTCTAAATGCGTCGTTAAACGCACCAACAGTCTTTCATTCTCGTGGGTTTGGCACCAATCAGTATTATACACAGTTTGTTATTAAAAAGATAGTCATAAATTTAGTTATTTTTAGAGGAGTCAGTTAAGTTATTATGCAAAAAATGAATCGTTTCTTTGCCATTGATGAACACCATTCAACCGTCAAACGGGAAGTGCTCGCCGGTTTTACGACGTTTATCTCGATGGTCTATATATTATTTGTTAACCCAAGCGTTCTAGGTGCTTCTGGGATGGATACCGGTGCGGTCTTCACCGCGACGGCGTTGGCCAGTGCCATCGGTTGTTTCTTAATGGGGATGTACGCTAAATATCCGATTGCGACCGCACCAGCCCTTGGGATTAACGCCTTTTTCAGTTATTCCGTTGTTATCGGGATGGGCGTTTCATGGCAAACCGCTTTAGCCGGCGTGTTCGTTGCCTCATTAATTTTCATGTTAATCACGGTTTTCAAACTCCGTGAATTGATTATCGACGCGATTCCACGTGATCTTAAACTCGCGATTTCAGCCGGAATTGGGATGTTTGTCGCCTTCATCGGCTTGCACGGTGGTGGTTTGATCGTCGCCAATAAATCAACAGTCGTTGGTTTAGGGGACTTTACACAGGGCACGACTTGGTTAACCGTTTTTGGGTTAATTATCACGGTGATTTTAATGGTTAAAAAAGTTCCCGGTGGGATTTTTATCGGGATGGTGCTGACATCAATCTTAGGGGTTGTGACCGGCTTAATTCACTTACCAAGTCACTTAGTCGCTGCTGCGCCTAGTTTGAAACCCACTTTCTTAGCGGGGTTACACCACGTCGGTGATATCAATACCGTGCAAATGTGGGTCGTGGTCTTAACCTTCTTATTGGTGACGTTCTTCGATACGGCCGGTACGTTAGTTGGTTTAGCGGAACAAGCCGGTTTTATGAAGGACAATAAAATGCCGCGGGTGGGTAAGGCCTTGATGTCTGATTCATCAGCGATGCTAGCGGGTTCGTTATTAGGGACGTCGCCAGTCGGGGCCTTCGTTGAATCATCAGCGGGGATTGCCGTCGGTGGCCGGACTGGTTTAACCGCCGTTGTCACTGGGATTTTATTCATCTTTAGTTTATTTTTCTCACCATTATTGACAGTGGTGACGAGCCAAGTGACCGCGCCAGCCTTAGTGATTGTCGGCGTTCTAATGGCGCAATCATTGAAGAAAATTGATTGGGAAAAATTAGAAATTGCGATTCCAGCTTTCTTAATTGTCTTGGGGATGCCGTTAACTTACAGTATCTCAGACGGGATTGCATTGGGCTTTATTCTTTATCCAATTACAATGATCACTGCTGGTCGGCGTAAAGAAATTCATCCGATTATGTACGTCTTATTCGTGGTCTTCATCGTCTTTATGGCGATTCTCAACGTTAAATAAAATGTGAAAAAGCAATTGCGACTAGCGATTTTAATTTAGCCTTTTTTTACGCTGAACATCGTAGGACACAAAAAAATAGCCATTCCCCTCGTCGGGAATGGCTATTTGTATTAAACGCTACAACTTATTTAAAACCTGATCAACCACTGCACAAGTAACTATAAGTGAAATCACCATAATAATTTTATAATAAATACCAGTTACTCCAGAATTCATAACAAGCAACATCACTACGAATATACTTATGCCAAAAGCTAAGCCCCTTAGCATTCTATCTTTCATAATAATTACCCCTGACTTAAATATAAATCTATATTTCCATAACGCGCTTGCCCGGGACTAACAATTTTAGTAACACCTGCATCTCTTGTTAAAATACTACTTGGAAGTGCAATTCCTTGTTGTTAATACACTTTTAATCGACTAGAAACCTTAGCTAGTTAAATTTATGTTTTGAGTATAAAATCTTATTTGTCATAACCTCATCACACCATCTAAAAAGCATCTAGAAATAAATCTAGATGCTTAGTTTAATAATTTAATATATTAGATTGCTACCGATAGAAATATTATCTTTTTACTTTTACAATTGTTACTTGGTGTCCATATTGAGCTGCATGTGCATTTGCTTTGGTTATAGCCGTATCTGAAAATAAGTGCACCTTACTTACATAATGCTCTCCGTTCAAACATTTCCATCTATAACCCACTGGCTTATTTATTAAATAAATCAAAAATGTAAAAATAATAACTAGAAAAACTACAGAAATATAGAATTTTTTTTTTTTGCATGATAATTCCTCCAAAAATATTATTTATCTCCACACCAATTATTATGCAAAAAAAACGCTTGAAACATAAGAAAGGAGTCCTTGCTTCCCCGCAATTTCTGCTTTCTTTCTCTTGCGGCGACAATATTTACTTCTTAAAAATTGTAACTTTATGCCCATATTTCGCTGCATGTGCATTTGCCTTATCCACTGCAGTATCTGATAGTATATGAACATTACTTTGATAATGATCGCCATCTAAACATTTCCATTGATAACCAAAAGAATCCTTATTGCTAAAGCATAAAAATAAAAGCAATAATCCTGCCAAAATACTCAATATTATTTTTCGATTTAATAATGTTCTGAAATTAAATTGTTTTATTCTGATAGTAGAATCTAGTAAATTATCAACTAGATATATATCATTAAGTAATTTTATATTCTCAATATCAGGAGAACTTTTCCCGGTCTCCCACTGCGAGATTGCCTGTCTTGAAATATGCAACCGTTCAGCTACCTCGTCTTGTGTAAGCCCACTATTTCGACGTGCAACTTTTAAACGTTCAGCTAAGTCCATAAGACCCCTCCTTAAATACCCCAAATATAGTACCATAGTTGACAGAGACAGCGCAAAGCTCTCTCGAGATACTTTCACTATCAGTGAGTGATAGTACTCAGGCGATAACGTGCTTTTGAGTTGCAACAACTTCCGCTTAACCTAAAATTCTCCAATTATCTTAAAAGCGAGATAACTGGGGAATTTCTGTTAATGCTCAGTTGCTGACCGCAACTCAACGTACTCATTCGATGACGTGCTTCTCAAGTAGCCTTTTCCGGTTAACTACAAAATCAACGGTATGCTTCAGAATACAAATCATACCGTTGATTTTTAGGTTAATCCTCAAAGCCTGATCAACTTGAGTTAGCACTCAGGCGATAACGTGCAGTCCCTCACAGTTTCCTGTGCTTAGCTACGTTTCGCAAATAAAGTCCAAAGTCCGGACTTTATTCACGAAACTAGGCTAATGCTCAGAAACTACCCGTGAGTGACGGCACTTCGATCATAACGTGCTTCTGAGTTGCAACAACCTCCGCTTAATCTAAAATAACCGATAATCTTAAGACCAAGATTACTGGTTATTTATAATTAATGCTCAGTTGCTACCCGCAACTCAACGCACTCATTCGATAACGTGCAGTCCCTCACAGTTTCCTGTGCTTAGCTACGTTTCGCAAACAAAGTCCAAATTCCGAACTTTATTCACGAAACTAGGCTAATGCTCAGAAACTACCCGTGAGTGACGGCACTCAGACTATAACGTGCTTCTCAGCCAACTTCTTCCGTTTAGCTACGAATCGCAAATTATGACTAAAACCGGTCATAATTCACAATTCTAGGCTATACTCAGAAGTTAACCGGCTGAGTTTAGCACTCATCTTTTTTTAATTTTCTTTAAATTCCGCTTAATCTAATTGGCGTTTTGGGCTTTTACGTTTAAATTATAGTCAGAGACTGTTTGAGGTGATTGGTGTGAAAGTCCAAATTTGGTTTTTAAAAGCGACGCTATTGGTGATCAATATCCCGTTATTATTGATGAGTGTTTTCTGGTGGCCACGTTTAATGGTTAATATCGCCGCGGTTTTACCGCGGGTCGTTATTTTAGGTGGGGTGGTCGGATTGTTGTTGTACGGGATGACGGGCCTGCTTCTATGGAGCGGATTTCAATTAATTCGAATTTTGAATGAAGTCGCTAAGCAGGGTTCTTTTGGGCTGATGACCAGTCAGGCCTTGCGACAGATTAGACGGGCCGCGATTTGGAATACGGTCGGTTACATGGTGAGTTTACCCTTCTTCTATTTTGTCGCTGATCGGACTGATGCACCGGGGATTATGTTGATTGATTTTGCGATTATTTTAATCTCGGTGATGATTGCGACGGGGACTAATTTACTATTGCAACTGCAGACCCATCACGACTGATTAAATGCGTTAAATATTCTGTGAGTTGCCGAGCCGACAGGGGTCTTCAGAATATGGTACAATAGCCCTAAATAATCATGAAGGGCCTCAAATAACATGTCAAAAAAAGTTAAAAATCGGATTATTAATAGTATACTAGCAGTCGTTTTAATTATTGGCTTACTGCTAGTTTTTAGTGGGCCAATCAGAACCCAAGTCGTTCGTTGGATGGCCAATCGGCGAATGGACGTCACGGCAGCTCAAATTAAAAAAAATCAACATAAAAAAGCCAATTTCGATTTTAAAGCGGTTGATTCACTCGATACGAAACAGATCGTTCACGCGGCCGTTAAAGGCGATGTCATCGTGCTGGGTAAAGTGGCTGTGCCAAGTGTTGGCATGGCGCTACCGGTCATGAAGGGCGTCTCAGAGGATACGATGGCCCAAGGTGGTGGGACGATGAAACCTGATCAGAAGATGGGGGCGGACAATAACTACGCGCTCGCCGGGCATTCTTTCTCTAATATCTTCCTACCATTGGAGAATGTTAAAGTCGGTGATAAGGTCTATTTAACGGATATGCAATCGGTCTACACTTACAAGGTCGATTACAAACAATCAATTAGTCCATACGATGTCAAAGTGATTGACGATGTGCCAGGCAAGAAAATGGTGACGTTGATTACGTGTGATAACACGGTGCGCCGTTGGTGTATTCAAGGTCAGTTAGTGAAGACGCAAAAAGCAACGAAGAAAACGTTAGCAGTCTTTAATCCGTAGTGCACTAAATTAAATCAATTGAAAAAGGGCTACCGGTCATTCGGTAACCCTTTTTTGATGGTTCGATATTGTAAGATGAATAAGTTAATCGAGGATAGTAAAAAAATAAGGGTGGCAACGATGATTAAAGGCGCAATGATAGTTGGCGTAACACTGTATTCACCGGCTTCTGTGACTAAGCTTCGTAACGGTAACGAAGTAATCGTGATGATTAACGGTATCAGACTCGTTAGGCTGCAAATTAGGACGAAAATTAAGCCAGTGACGGTTTTAGCGGTCAGCAGTAGAACTGATAACCCGGGTAATATTAAGATGACAATTGGTAAGCCTAGTGTGAAGATGCTAATAAACAAGATTGCGCCCCAGTCCCAGATTAATAACCCCATAATCATTAACACGTAGCTCATAATCATTGTGATACCGATGTTTTTTTTCGACATAAAGTTGCTCCTCATGAGTGAATTAAGTTTTGATTTAGAAATTAGCAGACTTACCAAAAGCTGTCGAAGCCACCGGAATCATCATCTGAATCAGAATCACCAGATCCCAGAAGTTCAAAAAATAGAACGATGATGTCTTGTAGAATTGATAATGAATTGGCTAATAGGATACTGATTAAGAATAGACCGCCTAGCTTTTTAGCTTCGGTGTAACTATTCATCGCGATATTGGCATCAAAAATGAGATAACCTAGAAAAATAAGCATCGTCGCATAAGATAGTAGGCCCGTTATTAATGATAGGTGTAGAAATTGACGATTCAAAAACGTCGAGATGAGTAGCCCTAATAAACCAATCGATAGTATCGAACCCCAATTCGATAAATCTTTATGAGTGATAATCCCAATTGAGCAAAACAATAAGGTTAAAGCGAGTGTTTGGATTGCGACTGGGACGACAACGGTGGGCATCCGAACGACCGGGATACCGACTGGAAACCCGATTGTAATCAGTGATAGACCAAAAAAGAAGATTGATTTGAGCGGGTTAAACTTTGCGTATACTTGGCACAACCAAAGCGGAATGACACTCACTAATATGATTAAGCAGGTACGGACAAAACCGTGCAGCCCAGCCATATAGAGGGTCAATAATCTTAAATAGGTCGTGCTATGGCGACTTAAGACATAGTAAAATACCGGTGAAGCTAAGTGCCGCGACTAGGGTAGTTAAGTAGCCATATTTTAACTTTGCAATATAGTCGGTATCAGTTGCGGTTAAGTGGGTTCGGTTGGCTAAAATTTTAGTCGTTTTTTGCGCCATTTTTGCTAACTCCTTAAAGGTCGGATTCATATTATTTTTTGTAGTAAAATTCACGTTCGTTTTCGACATAAGCAATGGCCAATCCCATTTTTCGCTGGACTTTTTCTAATAAATAGAAAGTTCCGAATGAGCGTTTTTCAATCAGTTTAGGGTAATTAAAACCGCGGTGCCTAAATTGATTATAGCAAATATAGTTATGGATATTAAGCAGTTATTTAAATTTATCGTACCAAAAAAGGTCCATCGTTAGAATATTTCGTTCTAATGATGGACCTTTTCGAATTAAGCTTTAATGTAAGCAATTGCTTCAATTTCAACTTGAACGTCTTTAGGTAGTTTCGAAATTTCAATTGCGGAGCGTGCTGGGTAAGGTTCTTGTAAACGGCCAGCCATTACTTCGTTGATTTCAGCGAAATGTGATAAATCAGTCATGAAAACCGTGAATTTAACGACATCAGCTAGACTACCATTTTCTTGTTTCAAAATTGCTTCGATGTTCGTTAAACATTGTTGCGCCTGATCAGCAACAGTTGTTGCTTCAACTTCATTCGTTGCTGGATTCAATGGGATTTGTCCGGAAGTAATCACTAAATCACCGGCGCGGCGATATGCGGAATAAGGACCTAATGCTTGTGGAATATTATTCATGTTAAATCATCCTTTCATCACTTTAATTCACTATTAGTATAGCACTTTTGTAAGCGTTACCGGATAATTGTTTGATAATTCACATAACTTGCTTAGCGTGTTTTCACAATTCGCTAATGTTGGTTGCGAACGGGGCTTTTCCAAGTCCCACTGCCGTAACCCATAATCGTTTTAATCGCGGGGATTAAGGTCATGACGAGGGCAACTGAATTAACCTGCCAATAAACCATCATATAGATCGGCATGAAGAACAGGTAACGCAGTTTGTGAGCCCGATTGTCGACAATCACGGCGGCTAGCAGCTGCATAACGCCGGCGACCATTTCGAAGCTAACGAAGATAAAGGCCATGCAGAACATGTGATAAATGCGTTCGTAATTGCCGGTGAATAAGAAACCGACGAAAGCTAAGATAAAGAGGATTGTTGAGATGAAGAAGAATAACGACCATAAGATACTGAGCGTCTGATCTAAAATGAACGGAATCTTTTTCAATTGTTTGATGGGATGACCTAAAATCTTCGTGAAGTTCGTTAACAAGACTTCGGTGCCGCCTTTAGCCCACCGTTTACGTTGATGGTAGAGCGGTTTTAATTTTTCGGGGACATCCATGAAGAACACGATGTCGGGTGCAAAACTGGTTGTCCAACCATTGAGTTGGTGGTCCCAAGCGATACTGATATCTTCAGTGGCGCGATCTTGCCGGAATAAACCAACGCTGATTAACGCGTCACGGCGGTACATCGTGTTGGCGCCACTGTAAGCGTACATGTTACCCAAAGCGCTGACCTGACTGCGTTTGATGACGCCAACGATACTAGCAAATTCAACCGTTTGCGATTTAGCCAATAGGGTACTCCGGTTTTGGACATCCATATTCGCGGTAACCGCGGCGATGTTCATTTGGGTTTCACCCATGAAATAGTTCATGTATTTCCAAAGGGCATCAGGTTCGGGAATCGAATCGGCATCGTTACTTAGGATAAATTCACCACGCGCGAAACCAACGCCGATATTGAAAGCGTGGGCTTTACCCTGGTTCTTTTCGATGGTGATGACGCGTAAGTTGGGATAGAGGGTTTGCAGTCGTTGCAGAATTTCGGGGGTCGTATCGGTTGAACCATCATCGGTCACGAGGACTTCGTAGTTGTGATAATGCAAGTCGTTCATTAAATAGGTGATGGTCTGTTCAATTAAGACCTCTTCGTTGTGGGCCGGGATCATAATCGTGACGAACGGTTCGTCCTTAGTTTCAATGGGTTCAAATTCTTTGCGCTGGTAGCGATAGAGGACTTTGTAACAAATGACACCGATTAGCCAGCTGAACGCGCCTAAAACGGGATAGGAAACGAGTAATAGTAGAACGAAATTTAAAATATTTTCAAAGGGACTGAGTGTCGACATAATTTCCATGGGCTAATCCTCGTATAATTTCTGAATAGTGTGGGTTTCTAAATTTTGATCCGGGTTGACGGTGTAACGGCGAACGCTTTTTCGGAAACTAGCCTGACCAAAACGATCCGTGTAAAAGGTCTCTAGTTTTGCTTTACGAACCCGTAGTTGTTCAGGATCGTATTGGACCTCTTTGCGCACGTGTTGTTTCATTCGATGGTTGTTGTGGAGTGTTGCGCCAACAATAATAATCGCTAAAATGATAAACGCAATTAAGAAAAACAAATCATAAAAGTAGAATAAATCACGACCTTCAGCGTAGCGCCAAGCGTGATAAATATGCGGTTTTTGTGCCAGAATGGTTGATGATAAGGTCCAATAAAGGGGAATGACAACACACAACCATAATAATATAATCACAATCGTTTGCCGGATTTTGAGCCACCAATGGCCCTTTTCATAATAATGGTCGGTATAGTTGATTGGGTTTTCGACTTCTTCAGTTGATGGTTGTTTGGGTTTTTCTGTGGTCACAATAACGCCTCCTAAAGGGTTAGACGAGTTTCAGAAATGAAACTGTCTACTTATAGGAATACCACTTTTTGAGATAGTTGTAAATTCGGAATATTTATCATAAATAAAATTATCGCGGTTAAATAAAACGGTTGGTTACAATCTTTTGGACAAAAAAAGACCACTCTGCGGTCAGCAGAGTGGTCTGATTGATTAAAGGCTGCCCCAAACAATACTACCAATTAAAATTAGTAAAATTGTTAACCACAATAATTTACCGAGTGGGTGGTTCGGATTAATCGTGAGACCAACCCCGAAAGTTCGGGGAACGAAGAGTGGTGGTCGGGTACCTGGGATGCTCGGGAAGAAAATTTTAGAGCGGTAATAAGAAAGGATCACTAGCACGGTGGTGATGGCAATAATGATGATTGTGAGTAACCGATCACTGAAATCGGTTTTCAACCAGTTAGCGAGGAACGGCGTGGCAATCAATAGCAGTATGACGGCGACTAGCGCATAGTCGAGATGTCGTTGTTTTTTAGATTGATTGATTAATTGATAATCAGTCGTTACCTTTTGAACGTATTGTGAATCGGATTTGAGCATCGTGTCTAACGATAATGCATACAGATCACTGATGGCAATCAATAGCGGCACATCGGGTAAATTTTTGCCCGTTTCCCAATTCGAAATCGTTTGGCGGGTGGTGTGTAATTGGTCGGCAACCGCTTGTTGGGTCAGGTTTAATTCTAGCCGGCGTTGTTTCAAGATTGTGGCGAGCATCGGACGTCCTCCATGAATGTGTACCGTTAATTTAAATCATATGATAGCCTTAAAAATAAATTAAACAAGTCATTTTAGCGCAAGCGCTACTTGCAAGGTTGATAGACGGGCATTAGTGAAATCCAGTGTGTGTCATTGTATAATCAAACTAACGAATTAATGGAGGGCAATCAATGACAATTGAAGTCAGTGTTAAACAGACGGACGCATTAACGGCACCGGAGTTATTAGCCATCTTAAAAGCACGGGTCAAGGTTTTTGTGGTTGAACAACAGTGCCCGTATCAAGAGGTCGATGATCAAGACGACCAGGCGTACCATTTAGTGTTACGCGAAAATGGGCAACTGGTCGGTTACACGCGGATTATGGCGCAGACTGATGAAGTCCATTTTGGTCGTGTATTAGTGCCTAAAGAATACCGACAACGGCAACTAGGCCGGCAGTTAATCGCCAGCACGTTAGCCGAAATTAAGCAGTCATTTCCGGGCAAACCGGTTAAAATTGGCGCGCAAAACTATTTGAGAGCTTTTTACGAAAGCTTCGGTTTTGAAGCTGTTTCGGATGTGTATTTAGAAGACGAGATTCCGCATATTGAGATGGTATTAAAATAAAAAAGTGCCAGCCGTGATGATTAATCGTGGCTGACACTTTTTTGAACGGCTATTATTCAGGCTTTTCTTCTGAAATCATTTTTCTAATCTGTTGGTCAAAGTCTGAGTTGATATTTTGGGTTTTATTGAATGTATCGTATTCAATTTTGGCTTTATTTTTAGCGCTCTTCATCGAAATGCTGCCGTTGTTTGGCAATATTTGATATTCACGGAATTCTAAAAAACGATCAATACTATCGGCGAATTCTTGCATCGTAAAGGTATTCCGCCGTTCAATCAAGTCCTCGATATAATCGAAATAGCTGGAGACGGTTCGTTCAAGTTGTCTAATTTCTGGTTGCGCCAAATAGTTTTTAGCAACTTGCGCATCGGTTTTGATAATTCGACCGTCAGGCGCGTTTTTCCAAGTCGTTAGCCCCATATTGGGTTTAGCGTGATCGGCGTGACTATCGATAATTTCGGCCCCAGTTTGACTAGTAATGGCGTAGTGGAATTTATTTTGAACAGTTGCGTAGAAAAATTTGGTGACAGAACTATTTTGATCATAGTCAGAGCTGATTTCAGCGAAAATATCGGTCACCTTTTGCCATACACGGCGTTCACTGGCACGGATTGACCGAACGCGTTCTAGTAATTCGTTAAAATAATCTTGATCGAGCAAGTTACTGCCTTGTTTTAAACGGTCGTCGTCGAGAATAAAGCCCTTAATCATGTATTCTTTCAGTGTTTGAGTTGCCCATTGGCGGAAGCGGGTTGCTTGAATCGAATTAACGCGGTAACCAACGGAAATGATTGCGTCTAAATTGTAGAATTTAGTTTCTTTAGATTGTGTTTTGCCAGCGATGGCACCATGCTGAGTGGTTATTTCCATTTTGGAAATAACCACATCTGGATCTAATTCATTGCTCTCAAAAATATGGCTAAGATGTTTACTGATTGCGGGAATCCCAACACCAAATAATTCAGCCATTGATTTTTGGGTCGTCCATAAAGTTTCATCGCTAATAATGACATCAATACTAACGTTGTGATGTCCTGTTTTATACAGCAAAAATGTTGTTTTATTTTCGGTCATTTCCAGTATCCTTTCTGACAAGCTTAAATAGGGTTCGTCTCTTAATCATACGGTAGCAAAGTGCATTATTTTGTTAAAACAGTGTTTATCTTCATCTTAGCAGTCTCCTAAAATAAGACAATAAAAAAGTGATAAGGACAATTCCTAAGAATTGCACTTATCACTTTATCATGTATACTTGATGGGTGGTCAGGGGATCGAACCCTGGACCCACGGATTAAGAGTCCGTTGCTCTGCCAGCTGAGCTAACCACCCATTCGGTGTTGCGCCTTACGACTTAAATATCATAGCATGTTTATGCAGTCTTTGTAAATACTTTTCTGTGATTTTTTTAAATAAATAGGTTGTGGGAGTAAGATTAGTTGCCTATTGCGACAAATCGTATCGTGATTTAATCCGAAGCACCCAGGTTGGTTGCGGTTTAAAAACGGTGGCAGATTTTGAATTGCGCTAAAAAAATGAGTATAATAGAGAACAAAGCATCCAAGGAGGATACTAAAATGGCTAAAAAAATATTGGTAGTTGATGATGAGAAACCAATCTCCGACATCGTTAAGTTTAATTTAACGAAAGAAGGGTATGAGGTTTACACTGCGTATGACGGACAAGAAGCATTAGATCAAGTTGAAGAAGTCGTGCCAGACCTGATTTTGTTGGACTTAATGTTACCTAAAGTCGACGGTCTCGAAGTGGCTCGTCAGGTGCGTAAATCGCACGATATGCCGATTATTATGGTCACCGCTAAGGATTCTGAAATTGATAAAGTGATTGGGCTCGAATTAGGGGCTGATGATTATGTCACGAAACCTTTCTCCAATCGGGAATTAGTCGCGCGAGTTAAGGCTAATTTACGCCGGCAAGGGAATACCAGTCAATCTGATAAAGAAGCCAGCGAAGAAAATCATGAAATTAAAATTGGCGATTTAACGATTCATCCAGAGGCCTATATTGTGTCTAAACGGGGGACTAAGATTGAATTAACCCACCGTGAATTTGAATTGCTTCATTATTTAGCGAAACATATTGGTCAAGTCATGACCCGCGAACATTTGTTACAAACGGTTTGGGGTTACGATTATTTTGGTGATGTTCGGACGGTCGATGTGACGGTTCGTCGGTTACGTGAAAAAATTGAAGATAATCCTAGTCATCCTGAATGGCTCGTCACACGCCGGGGCGTTGGTTATTATTTGAGAAATCCGGAGCAGGAGTAGATTTAACGCATGAATAAGAAAATTCGCCTATTTCAATCGATTCATTTTAAAATCGCGATTGTTTTCGTGTTACTGCTACTGGTCACGCTAGAAGTGATTGGGGCTTCTTTTGTCAAACAATTAGAAGCGCAGAATGTGAAGGATTTTAAACAATCGTTACAAGTGACGCCCTATATTCAAAATCAATTGAGTAGCGAGTTAGTCAACGATAACGGTAGTACGAATAAGAATGTTAAAGAGATCATCGGGGATATGGGCAATTCTGCCGAGGTCCAAGTGATTGATAGTAACGGTACGATTCGCGGCGTCACCAATCTGAATAACCAAAGTACGATTGGTCAGAAAACTCGGAATTCGCGGGTTAAACAAGCGATTTATTCGGGTCATACCGAACAAGAAGTGGTTTATAGCGAAAGCCAAGGAAGTTACTACACCGCGATTCAACCGTTAACCAATTCAACGGGTGATAATAATACGGTTGTCGGCGCCGTTTATATTCGGGCTAGTATGGAAGACGTTTATAAGGGCATTTCGTCGATTACGGTGATTTTCTTGACGTCGTCTTTGATTGCCGGGTTGTTAGGAATCGTCTTATCAATTGTTATTTCCCGGGCAATTACCCGCCCGATTGATGAAATGAAGAAACAAGCGATTCAAATGGCGCGCGGGGACTATTCTGGTCAAGTGCAGATTTACGGGCAAGATGAGTTGGGCCAATTAGCAATTGCCGTCAACAACTTATCGGTCCGGGTTGAAGAAGCCCAAGAAGCATCTGAATCAGAACGACGCCGGTTGGATAGTGTCCTCAGTCACATGACCGATGGGGTGATTGCGACCGATCGCCGCGGCAATATTACGATTATTAATGAAACGGGTCAAGATTTCTTAAACGTGACGAGTGATGACATTATTGGACAGTCATTACTAAAAGTGTTGAATATCGGTGAGGAATTTACCTTGCGTGATTTATTAGAAACCCAACAAGAAATGGTCTTGGATTTTTCCAATCAACAGGAACATGATTTAATTCTACATGTTGATTTCTCGTTAATCCAAAAAGAAACCGGCTTTATTAGCGGGTTAGTTTGTGTGCTCCACGATGTCACGGAACAACAAAAAAATGAACGCGAACAACGTGAATTCGTTTCGAACGTTTCGCATGAATTACGGACGCCACTAACCAGTGTTCGGAGTTATATTGAAGCGCTGAACGACGGTGCGTGGCAAGATCCAGAAGTCGCACCGAACTTTTTGAAGGTGACCCAAGAAGAAACTGACCGGATGATCCGGATGATTAATGATTTATTGAGTTTGTCGCGGATGGACCAAGGAACGTCCAAGATGAATTTAGAGTTTGTTAATCTTAATGAATTCTTTGGTTACGCGTTAGACCGGTTTGACATGATGATTAAACGGGATCAAGAACATGAAAATGATTTGGAACCAGTCGTGACGGGTAAATTGCCAACTGACGATCCCAATAAAAAATATAGCATCAATCGTGATTTCACCAATCGTGATTTATGGGTCGAAATTGATACCGATAAATTTATGCAGGTTGTCGACAATATTATGAATAATGCGATTAAATATTCACCAGATGGTGGTGTGATTACATGTCGGTTGTTAGAAACCCATCGACACGTAATTCTAAGCATCTCTGATCAAGGCTTAGGGATTCCTCGGAAAGACTTAGGCAAGATTTTTGACCGCTTCTACCGTGTGGATAAGGCCCGTTCTCGACAACAAGGTGGCACGGGATTAGGCTTAGCGATTTCTAAAGAAGTGATTGAAGCCCATCATGGTCGAATTTGGGTTGATAGCCAAGAGGGTAAGGGATCGACGTTCTACATCTCGTTACCGTACGAACCGATTGAAACTGACGGGGGTGATTGGGATGAGATTTAATAACTTTTTGATGCGGCTTGGCTTGATTCTGGCCATCGGGATTAGTCTGTTATTATCGTGGAAAATTTGGACCAATAATTCGCATTATGAACGGCAAACCGATAGCCAAACAACGCAGAAGACGCCAACCCGCAATGCGGATCACCAATTGGCAGACACCTTTTTGCCAACACAGGTCTTGTGGCGGCAAACGGACCAAAGTGAGCTATTGTATAACTCGAAAGAAAATATTGTCACGCAATTGAAGAAAACGTTGAAAAAAACGCAGATTGCGGCCTTTAAAAAGGTTAAATTGAACGAAACGCGGTATGGCCAACAGCTAAAAACGGATAAAACGGTGACGTTGTTGTATCCGGATGATGTGACTTACGGTATTTTGAAAGAAGTTTTTAGTTACCAAGGAACTAACCGTGGTGGGATTAAAAATAACGCAACCTTCAACCGGATTCAAATTACGTTAGGGAGTAAGACGGCTGATTTATGGTTATTGAATGATCGCACCAAAGTGGGTTACCAAGCGGAATTGACTGGTTTTTCGAAACAGAAAATTAAGGAACTGGTCAATGCATCGGATGTTCATCTGAAGGTTGAAGAACAATTTTTAAACCACAAACCATTGATGTACGTAGCGGCCAATCAACAATTGGCGCCATACAGTTATTTGGTCAATCAGCAACCGGAAAACTATTACATTTCATCACTCTTAAATCAACAGAACACCGATAGTATCAACACGAAAGAACAAGGTGATAGTGCGATTTATACGGATGGGACCGATAGCGAACAGTATAAGCGCTTGACCATCGATCATAAAACGGGTGAGATTTCGTTTATCAAGTACGAGGATGTCGCTGTGCCTAAAACGACGACCAAACAGTTTGAAACCAGTTTCGATGCGTTGTTGAAGACGGGAAATTCGTTAGCCGGGATGCGCTATTACAGTCACGATGAAAAGACGGACACGACGACGTTTAGAACGTATGTCGAAGGGTTCCCAGTCTTTTATCAAACTAATTTTGGTAGCGTCAAGGTGCAGCTCTTACCAACGGGCCAACGCGTTGATTTTTCGAATTACAGTTTGCAAGTCCCAGTCCCCGCTGAAGATCATCAGGTGACATTGGACAGTACTGAATCGGTATTAAATCAACTGACGCAAAATGGTTTCTTGCTAGAAGACGTTGATAATATCCAGGTTGGGTATGAATGGACCAAAGAAAGTGATAACGATCAAGTGATTGATTTGAATCCGACTTATTTTATTCAATATCAAGGGACTTGGCGGAGTTTGTCAGCCTTATTGGCGCTAAAGACTGAATTAACCGAAGGGAGCTGAATTAATGGATTTCCGAAGAATTGAAATGATTTTTATTGCGATTTTTATTGCACTCGATATCTATTTATTTATCTCGCTCAAGGATAATCAGGCGGTCAGTTCGACGGCCATCACCAGTGGTTCGCAAACGAGCCAAATCTTAAAAGATTTGAAAGATGATCAAATTACGGTTAAACCACTCTCGAATGCTAAAGAAGACGGTTATTATTTAGCCAGTCGTCAAAAGGATCAAACTAAGTTGGCAACGAGTAGTCAACAACTCACTAATCAAGTCGTTAGCTTCGATAAGACGCAGAAAACTTTAATCAGTGAGTTAGATAAGCCGTTAACTTATCGGAAAAATCACGCATTATTAGCCGTTAAAGCATTTATGAAATCGAATAATAACGTTGTTTTAGCGGATCAATACCGTTATTCGCCGGAATTATCCAGTGATCAACAGGTCGTTTTCGTCCAAAAAGTACCAGGTGGGGTTATGATGGATGAACATGGCCAGCTAGTTTTCCTGATTGAAGAGGGTCAGATTAATCAATACACCCAAACATATGCGAACAAGATTCAAATTTTGCGGGAAAAAGAAATGACTAAGGTGAGCGCTAAAGAAGCGGTGATTGATTTATACACGGATAATGAAATCCCGAATAATTCTAAGGTCAGTTGGGTTAAATTAGGCTATAGTGCGTTGCTAGATGCAAACAGTAGCACCGTTTACGTGCCGGTTTGGCAAGTGGCGATTGAAAACAAGAATTCTAAAAGCGTCGTCGTCAAACGAATTAACGCCTTTACCGGAGCGTTGATGAAAAATCGAAGCGATGTGCAATAGTCAATTAGGGGATAACAATCAAATGAGCGAAAATGATCAAATGCAAGTTAGTATCTTAGCAAGTAGTAGTTCAGGCAACACAACGTATATCGAAACGCCGCAACATAAAATTCTGGTGGATGCTGGGATGAGTGGCAAACGGGTGCAAGATTTAATGCACAGCATTGGTCGTGATTTAAAAGACGTCGATAGTTTATTAGTAACACATGAACATCGCGACCATAGTAGCGGTGTGGGTGTCTTAGCGCGCCGGTACGGGATGGACGTTTATGCCAATCAACCGACTTGGGATGCGATGGCTTCGATTATCGGGAAGGTCCCCGCTGAACACCAACACCTATTTGAAATGGGCAAAACCAAGACATTAGGCGACATTGATGTAGAGAGTTTTGGCGTCTCACACGATGCAGCCGCAGCCCAATTTTATCAATTTCACCATAATGATCGGTCGTTTGCGATGTTGACTGATACGGGTTACGTGTCTGATCAATTACGGGGGACGCTAGCCAACGCCAATGCCTATTTGGTGGAATGTAACCATGATTTAGAAATGTTACGGATGGGTCAGTATCCGTGGTCGCTTAAGCAACGGATTTTGAGCGATACCGGCCATTTATCCAATGAAGATGGCGCGGCCGCTTTAATGGCGTGCATGGGCCAACAAACTAAAAAGATTTTCTTAGGCCATTTAAGCCAAGAAAATAATATGAAGGAATTAGCCCATTTAACGGTCGCGTCAATTATGAAGGAACATGATTATGGTGTCGGCACTGACTTTGAAATCTTAGACACCGACCCAGCAATCGCCGATCCGTTGTTCGCAGTTTGAAAATGAGTGCGTTGAGTTGCGGTCAGCAACTGAGCATTAACAAAAATCACCAGTTATCTTGAACTTAAGATAATTGGTGATTTTAGGTTAAGCGGAAGTTGTTGCAACTCAAAATCACGTTATAAAATGAGTGCCCACACCCACGGTTTGATTCTGAGCATTAGCCTAGTCTGGTGAATAAAGGCCGCATTATGGACTTTGTTTGCCAGACGTAGCTAAGCACAGAAACTTATCGGTAGAAGCACGTTAAAATAGAAGTGTCTAACTTCAGCCGGTTAACTTCTGAGTATAGCCTAGATTTTTTGATTTGAACGGAGATTGATACCTGCTATCACGGCCTATATTTCTCATTCTACAAGACATTTCAGTTGTTTTTGGCGGGTAAATCGTCTAGAATTCACAATATAAAAACAATCATTAATTCAAAACTTGTTCATAATTTTTTCAAATTTAGCGTTTATGATAGAGTCATCGAGTAAAAGAATAAAATTAGAAAGTTTGGGTGATTTAGTATGAATCAAAATTCAGGTTTAATGAAAACAGCAGTGGTTGCCGTTATTTCAGCGTTGATTGGTGGTGGGGTTGCCTATACGGGACTTTCAAAGTTTGGGCCAACTGCCAATGTGTCAACGACGGCGCAAACACCTACCAAATCTGGGACGACTAAAATCAGTAACGTCAAAGTTAATTCGTCATCACAAACCACAACGGCTTTCAGTAAAGTTAAAACGGCCGTTGTGTCAGTGGTCAACTTACAAAAGCAAGCAGAATCATCTGGTGATTTAAGCGCGCTATTCGGATCAAGCGATAGCGATAGTAGTAGCACCACTAGTGGCAGTAGTAGCAGTAGTGATCTGGAAGAATCTAGTGAAGGATCCGGCTTAATCTACGAAAAGAAAGATGGTAAAGCCTACATCGTGACTAATAATCACGTCGTGGCTGATTCCGATAAATTGGAAGTCATTCTAAGTGATGGGACTAAATTAGAAGCGAGCCTAGTCGGGACAGATGCTGTTTCCGATTTAGCCGTCTTAAAAATTGACGGGTCTAAAGTCACAAAAACAGCCACGTTCGGTGATTCCGATAGTATTAAGGCTGGTGAATCAGTCTTAGCGATTGGTTCACCACTCGGGTCAGAATATGCGACATCTGTGACGCAAGGGATCATTTCAGCCAAGAAGCGGACCATTGATGTGACCGACGAAACAACGGGTCAAGCAACCGGTCAGGCAACGGTTATTCAAACCGATACGGCGATTAATCCGGGGAACTCCGGTGGCCCACTCGTGAATATGGCGGGTCAAGTGGTCGGCATTAATTCGATGAAGCTAGCGTCAAATGGCGATACAACGGTTGAAGGGATGGGCTTTGCCATTCCAAGTAACGAAGTTGTTAAAATTATTAATCAATTAGTTGAAAACGGGAAAGTCGTTCGCCCAGCTTTAGGGATTAGCGTGATTGACTTGACCAACATTTCGTCAACGCAACAATCCTCCATTTTGAAATTGCCAACGTCCGTTAAGAGCGGGGTTGTCGTGGCCTCTGTGACGAATAGTTCAGTCGCTAAAAAGGCGGGCTTGAGTAAATACGACGTGATTGTCGGCTTAGGCGGTAAGACCGTGACGAGTGTCGCTGACCTACACACGATTTTGTACAGTTATAACATGAATAGCACCGTTGAAATTCAGTATTACCATAACGGTTCATTGAAGAAAACGACCGTTAAATTAACGCAATCAGCTTCGACTGATAGCAGCAGTACAACAACTAAATAAGTGCGTTGAGTTGCGCTTAGCAACTGAGCATTAACCAAAAATACCCCAGTTATCTTGAGTTTAAGATAATTGGGGTATTTTGTAGTTAACCAGAAAAGGTGATGATCCTTAAGGGAAACACCTTTGCTTTTTTGAGGGTCTTAAATGATAGCGTGTAAAAACTGGTTTATAACGGGCTTAACATTCCGGAACGTTAAGTTTTAAGAATGTCAATGTGGATACTAAGTTGGATTAATCAGCAACAAATTGTGGATAAGTCTGTGGATTGTGGGTATAACACGGTCGATTGAGCACCACTGTTATCCACAAGTTGACAAAACATCAGTGGATAACTATTTATTTAAAATTATAATCTAATTATAAATGCTGCTATAACAGTGTTTGCAATCTAAAAACGAGTAATTTAAAGATTTCTTAAATAGTGGATAACTTTTTTGATAAAAAAAGTAAAAAAATTTTCGAATCGATTATTTTGTATCAAGAAAATTTCAGGACACCATATTTGGGACGAACACCTGTGCATATGTGGATAATTTTTGTGGATAACTTGTCATTTTGGGTGATTTCCTGTGTATCCCTTTTTTTTCGACTCATTTTCGCATAAACTATAAAGAGATAGTAGGAGGATTTCGATGAATATTAAAGTGATTACCGTGGGTAAGTTAAAAGAGAAATATTTGAAGGCCGGGATTGCGGAATACGCCAAACGGCTCGGTAAGTTTTGTAAATTTGAAATGATTGAAGTCGCGGATGAAAAGGCGCCTGAATCACTGAGCGATTCAGAGATGGCAACCGTTAAAGATAAGGAAGGCGAACGGATCTTAAACAAGATTAAGGATAAGGAACACGTGATTGTGCTCGCGATTCAAGGCAAGCAGCGTGCTTCCGAAGAATTCGCCAAAGAAATTGCCGATTTAGGGACTTACGGTAAATCCGACATTACCTTTGTAATTGGGGGTTCACTCGGGACCAGCGACGCGGTCAACAAACGCGCTAACGATGCGCTTTCGTTTGGCAAACTAACCCTACCGCACCAATTGATGCGTTTGGTCCTAACCGAACAAATCTACCGCGCGTTCATGATCAATGTCGGGAGTCCGTATCACAAATAGGATGTATAAAAACGAGATCCGATTATCAATCCGATAATCGGGTCTTTTTTGATGCACTGAGCAATTTTAAATGGATTAACACGTGCAATTTGCAAGGAAAAACGCAGGTTGTGGCACGTTATCATTGGCTTTGTTCTTTTGATAACATAACTAATGACGAGATTAGTGGCAAGAAACTTGGAAAGAGGTGTCAGGTGTGTGAAAGTTGAGCGGGAAAATCTGCAAGATGTTTATAGTCAATTATTCGATTTAATTGGGGAAGAAGCGATGTTGAAAGTTTATTCAGCTTATCGGGGTCAACAATTAACATTACCAATGCGCATGTACGCGGGGGATAAGGTCGCTAAATCGGTTCAAAAACAATTTAATGGCCATAATTCAGCTGCGTTGATGCATAAATATGATTATTCACAACGGTGGATTAATAAAGCGATTAGTCAGATTGATGACGTGGAGAATCAATAAGAAATATCGGGGGAATGAGTCATGATGTATTGTCAAAATTGTGGGCAACAAATTAAACAAGGTATTAAATTTTGTCCTTATTGTGGGACGCAACAACAAGTAAATGAGCCAAATCAACAAATGAATGGTCAACAGGCCGCTCAAAATCAATATCATAATCAAGCGCCGCAAGGGAATAATCAACCGAATAATTTTGTGAATAAAACGCAACAATTCCAACAACAATTTCAGCAGTTTCAACAACAATACAATGGTGATGCTACCAATCAACAACAGTTAGGTTTTATCGGCAGTACTAAATACGCCATTGCGCACTGGAATGATTTTAAAACGCCAGAAAGTCGTAAATCGATCTTCTGGTGGTCAGAATTAGGGATTATGATTGCTTTTATTGTAATAATGTTGGTGAATTTTATAATGAAGTTAGCCACCGCTAACTAAAAAACGCCACGTGAATTTCATGTTATATTGAAGTTACCACTAACTTTCAATAGACAAG
>NZ_LT984417.1:1907615-1945859 GCF_900258455.1 Latilactobacillus fuchuensis | reverse complement strand
TAACAAACAGGGTTCAACTCATTTCAGTTCGATAGCTAGATACTAAGACCTAAAACATAGTAACTAAAAGTGGCTAACTTAAACTTGAAATTTTCGTTGTAATAATGTTGATTGGAATGGTAATTATAACTATTTCTAGTAGTCTATTAGAAACATTAGGAGTTGTAGTAACACTTGTTGTATATTTGATATACGCGGTTCTGTCTGTTTTGGCGACTGTTTTAGGATTATCTGCAGGTGTACGTCGTCTTAGATTTTTAGGGAAAGAGCCATGGCTTATCGTACTTTATTTAGTACCGGTTGTTCAATGGTATATTCTTTATTTAATGCTGATTGACAAGCCCCAACCACAAATGAATCAGTGGAATCAACAGGGTTATCCTAACCAAAATATGGGTCAACCCAATCAACCACAAGGTTATCAGAATTTTAATGGACAACAACCACCAATGAATGGTAATCCATCAGGGTATGGCTATCAGCAACCAATGAACGGTGGCCAAACAATGTACCAGAATAACGAACAAGAAACGACTGATCAACCTGAAATAAAGCCGGAACAGCCAATTAATCCAGATGACCGTCAGCCGAATCAGAAGTAAGGGGGAATTGGTGGATGATAAAGTGTTCGAAATGTGGCGCAGATAATCCGCTCGAAGCAACATTTTGTGAAAGTTGTGGGCAAGCTTTGAATCAAAATAATCAAAATATTAATGAAAAACAATGTCCACAATGTGGGACTTTCAATGAATTGGCCGTGGCGTTTTGTACCAATTGTGGCTTTGTATTTCAACCGATTGAACGATCAGCTAAACGTAAAAAAATGGTTTGGCCGTGGTTATTGGGATTGTTGATACTAGTTTTGATTGTTGGTGGTAGCAGTTATTTTGTATTAACGAACGCACAAGATAAGTCGGTAACAACTCTGAAAAAACGGCAACCAAAATTAAATAACCGTCAAGAATCGGTGGCGAATTCGAAAGAAGAGGCCAGTATTGCTGCTGAAAATGCGTCATTAAAGAAACAAAATGCGAGTTCACAAGCCAGTGTTCAAAGTACGAATAAGGCTAGCTCAAGTTCGGCGGCGACTAGTTCTTCGGCTAAAACAAATCACGATCCAGTATTAAAAGCACCGGAGACATTGAGTAAGACCGATTTAGAGGGTCAATGGCAATTGGTTGAACGTGCGGGTGATCCGAATGAAGTGTTGCCGGTTAAAATTAATGCTGCAGGTAATGCTATCGTGATGACGACTAAAAATGGGGAAACCAGTACGATGTATCCTGAATCGATTAGATGGTCGTCGACCGATCAGTTAAATTATTTGGAAAGTGCGGATGCTCAATTTGCAATGACGATTGAGAAAAAAGTGATTAACGGACAAGAACGAGTCTTGTTAAAACATGTCGATGAGGGTAAAACAGCGTGGTACGAAAAACTTTAGCGCTTAGCGGGGGAGTATTAAAATGAAAATCGCGTATGGGATTGGCAGTTGTTTGTTAAGTGTTTTGTTATTAACGGGATGTGGGATTAATCCGGTAGACAAATCGGCCAAAACGTCGCAAAAAAGTCACGTTAGCCAACAACACGATAAACGTTTAGCCAGTTTAAAAGCTGAAAACAAGGCGCTTAAGCAACAGACTAGTCAAACAACGTCATCGCAATCGGTGGATAAGCAACAAGCTAGTCGTACGACTAGTCAGAGTGAGTCGAGTCAAACCGCGGCAACGGCGGAACAAGTTACGACGTTAACGGATACTCAAAAATTAACGATTACAACGCAATTTTTGGCGTGGGCTAGTTCGCGAGCAGCAACTGGAAATATGGCGGTCAGTGATTATTATTTCAACCACGGCTCAGGTGGTCTAGGTGATTGGTATGCGAATACGCCGGATGGCCAAGTTCAGGTTCAAGATAATCATCAACCTGGGGCAACTGCTTTTAACTTACACGCGATTGGCGGGGTCGTTTTCTACACCGCTAAAGATGGTCAAGTTGGGATTGATAGCACGCTTAAAAGCGGAACAACCGCACAAGGCTATTCAATTAATATGGATTTTGATCAACCAGCTAGTAAATATTTGCTAGCCGATAATGGCGTGGTTTACGAAGTAGCGCTTGGAAAAGGGACGAGTGTCAGTCCTGCAGACGGTTTTGGTGAATTTGCTGATAATGGTGGTGCTGGTAGCAATGCTCCGACGAGTACGTTCATTATTTCTAAAGATAGCGCTGCTCAAACGGAATTAGCTGAATTAATTCGAAATACCAAGGGGGAGTAATTAATGCGGATTAAATATAGTAGTGGGATTATTGGGTTGTTGAGCCTTATTTTGTTAGCAGGCTGTCGCACCAATGATAATCAATCAACTAAAAAGGCTGACCAAGAAAGTGCTCAAAAAGTAAGTCATCAGAAAAAGGTGGCTAAATTAAAAGCTGAAAATGAATCATTGAAGAAAAAGAAAAGTACATCAATTGCGAGCAGTTCGGCTAAAGTCGCCTCTGAAACCAGTATTGCTGAGAGTCAATCAGTTGTTGCAGCGTCTGAGTCTGCCAGACAAGCGAGTGAAGTAGCCGTTCAAAGTGCGAGTCAATCAGTCGCCAACTCGGTTTCGGCCCAAGCGAGTTCAGCTGCAGCTGAGTCTGCTGCAGCGCAAACAGAAGCGGCAACCGCTGGGACAGCACCGGCATTTGCACCTGATATTAGAAGAACATTGGCCGAAACTTTTGGTTGCAACGTCAGTGCGCTAGGGAGTATTCCGGCTGAGACACTTGTTAAGATATACAAAGAATCAGCTGGTAATGGTGAGGATGTCGCGGGATTATATACCCGAGTTAAAAATCAATTCCCTGAAATTGGTGGTAATATTGCCGGTCCAGATAGTGTGGATTAGGCATATTAAAAAAAGATGTACTTCTAATGCTAAATGAGTCTTTCCTAATGTTTCTAATTGTGCTATCATTAAAACACAAAATAAAAACGTGTAGGAGCCAAGTAGGTCATTTTTGCGCTAACAGTGAGTTGGGGAATAGTGGAAACCCGACAAGCGGCAATTTGATTGAATAACCCTCCTTAAAGTTTCAGGCTGAAATGTAGCGCGCACAAAGTAGGCCTCGACGTTACCGGAACGTTATCACCGGCGCGCATGTTAGTGCGTTTAGTAGAGGTGGTCCGCAATTGCGGGCAACTTGGGTGGTACCGCGAAAAGTCTTTCGTCCCTTGTATTAGGGGGATGAAGGGCTTTTTTTTATTTTGTGAATTCAATGAGGGAGTCGATTAATATGCATTTAACCATACCAGAAAATTATGATCCAAAATTATCCAGACGGGAAACTCAGGCCGCGATTCGCTTTATTCGCGAAACGTTTCAAGATGAATTCGGCCAACAAATGAATCTATCCCGTGTGTCGGCGCCGATGTTTGTCGATCACGCAATGGGGCTAAACGATAACCTCAACGGCGTCGAAAGCCCCGTATCATTTACGATGGCCGATTTTGACGGGCACACGATTGAAATCGTCCATTCATTGGCAAAATGGAAACGGATGGCGCTCGCTAAGAATGATTTTGAACTACACGAAGGGCTCTACACCAACATGAACGCGATTCGCAAGGATGAGGATTTGGATAATTTTCATTCGATTTATGTCGATCAATGGGATTGGGAAAAGGTGATTGCGAAGTCTGAACGGACTGAAGCGACGCTGAAACAGACTGTTAAAACGATTTTTAAAGTGATTAAACACATGGAACACGAAGTTTGGTATCAATATCCACAAGCAGTCCACCAATTGCCCGATGCCGTCCATTTTGTGACGACCCAGGAATTAGCTGATCGTTGGCCGGCTAAAACGCCGAAAGAACGGGAGAATGCCATTACGCAAGAATTGGGTTGTGTGTTCTTAATGCAAATCGGCGGGTTATTAAAATCGGGTCAACGCCACGACGGTCGGGCCCCAGATTATGACGATTGGACATTGAATGGCGACCTCCTATTCTGGTACGCACCGTTAAATTGTTCACTCGAATTATCGAGCATGAGCATTCGGGTCGATGAAGCCGCGATGCAACGCCAATTAAAAGCGGCGCATGCTGAAAATCGAGTGTCGTTACCGTTCCACCAAGCGCTGTTAAACGGCCAATTACCATATACAATCGGTGGGGGCATCGGCCAATCGCGACTTTGTTTATTATTATTGGGCAAAGCGCACGTTGGCGAAGTGCAAACCAGTATCTGGCCCCAAACGATGATTGACCAGTGCGAAACAGCTGGAATTCAGTTGTTGTAACCGCTTTGCATCATCTTGAAAAATCCGCTAAAATAGTAGAGATAGTATTTTGAAGATAACAGAGATGAGGTTATTGAATGAGCATTAAAATGGTAGTAGTCGATATGGACGGCACGTTTTTGAATCAGGATAATACGTATAATCAACGGCGTTTTGCCCGGATTTTTGAACAATTCCAAGCGCGTCAGATTCATTTTGTGGTCGCGAGTGGGTCGCAATACCAACGATTACAAAATCAATTTGCCCCGCAAAAACAAATCATTGATTTTATTTCGCAAAATGGGGCGATTGTCCATCAAGGTGATGATTTAATCAGTGTTGATGCGCTATCGGAGGCTGATTTAGCCGAAGTGTTACGAATTATGCAAGCGTTCGGGACAACCGCGATTGTCCAAAAGACGATTTCCGGTGTCAAGAAGACGTATGTGCCGGCTGAGATTGCCGCCAAGACGTTGGCGAACATTCAGCGTTACTATCATGCGATCGAATTGGTGCCTGATTTTGCGACGATTAGTCAAGCGCGGGTCAATGATCGGATTACAAAAATTGGGCTGACTTTTGGGCCAACTGTCGATTATCAACAAGCGGTGACTCAGTTGAAGACTGCTTTACCGGCTAGTTTGGCGAGTCAAAATTCTGGTTTTCAAACCGAACTGATTGGGAACGCGGGGATTGATAAAGTGACTGGGATTCAACAATTACAGACGCGCTATCAGATTGAAACAAATGAAATTATGACGTTTGGCGATAATGAAAATGATTTAGGGATGCTGCAGATGACGCCGTGGGGCTTTGCGATGCCTAACGCCAGTCCCGAAATTCAACAGGCCACTCGCAACGTTGCACTAGCCGATCATAATCATGATGGCGTTTTGGCAACAATTGAAGCGCAGTTGGGGTTGGATTAGGTAAAAACATAAAAGCGACAAATAAATATTTTTCTGAGATTGAGTTTGTTATAACAAATATTAAGGATATAATAGTTGTCATCAAGTACTAAATTATTATTAGTATTTTGGAGGTATCTATTTGAAAGAAACACCTAAATATCAGGTTGTTGCTGATCATATCAGACAACTGATTATGGAACAGCAATATACGGAAAATCAGCGATTGCCGCAAGAGTTGGTTTTGGCCAAGACCTATAATGTGAGTCGAATTACGGTTAGAAACGCGCTTAATTTGTTGGTTAATGAGGGTTTGATATTTCGAATCCAAGGTTCTGGTACCTATGTTAAGGATAATCATCCAGATGCAACGCCGACGTATAAAGCTTCTTTGGATCTTTTTGATTTTGAACAGGTGAGTGCGGTTTTGCTAAATTTCGCAGTTGATAAGCCTGAATCCAGTATCGTTAAGCGGTTAAAGATGAGTCCCTATGATTTTGCTTACGAGATTGAACGGGAAATTAGAAAAGATGACCAAATTATTGCGATTCAACACCTCTATATGCCTGCTAAAATTATTCAAGGGATTCAGATGGCCGTTTTAAAGGCCTCAATTTATCAATTTCTACAAGCTGATTTAGGATTAGAGTTAGGGTCTGCTGTCCGAACAATTTCAAGTCGAATCGCAGACGAAACGCTGGTAAAAAAGATGCGGTTAACTGAAAAAGAGGCGTTAATTACCGTTGAGCAACGCTCGTTCTTAAAAAATGGCCAAATTTTTGAATACGTCAGTACGGACATTCGCTCAACCCAATTCACGTTACACGATACAATTGATTTAACATAAAGGATAGTCATTTCGCAGCTAGTTGTGGGGTGGCTTTTTTTTATTGCTTAATAAAATGGCTGAAGATGTAACCAATAAACAAAATTTGTTACTACAAATTATAATTTGTTATTGCATTTATAAATGTATAGACTTATACTCATAATGTAAACGTTATCAAAATATAGGAGGAATCATAATGAGTGAAAAGTTACGTATTGCGTTATTTTGTAGTGGTGGGATGTCTACTAGTTTAGTGGGATCTAAAATGCAGAAGGTTTACGACCAAGAGCAAAAGAATGTTCAAGTAGATGCTTATGATTTTGGTATGATCGATGAAGTTGGTGATGACGTAGATGTCATTGTGATTGCTCCTCAAATTTCATGGGCTTACGATCAAGTGGTTGAAGCACATCCAGATAAAAAAGTGATTAAATTATCAATGCAAGAATTCGGAAGTATGGATGGCCAAGTTTTAGTAAATCGATTAGCAGAGGAAGGGGTCGAATAGTATGGCGCAAAAAGAAGGACGCTGGCAAAGATTTCAAGGCAATTTCACGCGCTATGCTGGGAAAATTGCGGCGAATAAACTCTTATTAACATTACGGGATTCTTTCATCATTGTCGCAGCAACCTCGATGATTGCTGGTTTTGCGATCATGATGCAAAATGTATTTATTGATCCGACGAACGGCCTCATTTTTGGGCAGCAAGGGTTAAGACTAGGTAAATTGATTAGTGGTTCGTGGGGTGCTTGGACGCATTCTGGCCTCTTTTCGGGGTTGACGACGACGGGCAATTTGATTGGATTAGTTTCTAACGGTTCGTTAAATACGTTTGCCATTTTATTGGTTGTTATTTTCTCACACACTTTTTCAAGAAAATACTTCCCTAAAAGTAAAGAACATATGACGTCGGTTTTATACGCATTAGGGGCCTTCTTTATCTGTATGCCATGGCATTTTAAGTATCCATTGACGGGGACACAAAAATCAGTTGATGTTTTAAATTATATGGATACGTCTTTCTTTGGCACCAAAGGGGTTTTTGCTGCCTTACTGATTAGTGGGTTGGCAGTTTGGATTTATAATAAATCCTTAGAAAAAAATTTGACAATTAAAATGCCAGATTCAGTGCCACCAGCAGTTGCCAGAAGTTTTGAATCGTTAATTCCTGGTGTGATTACGATGGGTGTCTTTATCATCTTGACGGGTATTAGTACTAGTTTTACGGGTGAAACGATGCCAGAGTTATTGTTAACCATTTTACAAAAACCCGCACTAGCGATTTCAGGAACTGGTATTTTTGCCTTTATTTCTCAATTCACTTGGGGACTATTACAATGGTTCGGGATTCATCCCACTTCAATTTGGGGCCCAATCTTTGGTTTGACTTGGAATATTAATGATACGCAAAACATGTTAGGTCAAGCACACCATATTTATTCGACTCTATTTATGAATTTCTCAACAGTCGCAGCGGGCTCTTGCTCGGTTTCACCAGTATTAGCCTTGCTATTATTCTCAAAACGGATTGCTGCTAAAAAGATTAGTAAAATTGCCATTATGCCAGCCATCTTTAATATTTCAGAACCGATTACGTTTGGTTTACCCATTATTTTAAACCCACTCTATTTTATTCCATGGGTAGTGGCACAACCGTTAGCCTTTTATATCGGAATTTTCTTCACTAAAATTAATTTCATTGGCCCAATTGTTAACAATGTCCCTTGGACGGTGCCAACGTTAATTTCCGGATTATTATATACCGGCAGTATCAAAGGTTTAATCGTTCAAGCCGTGATTGTATTCATTACAACGGCCATTTACGTCCCATTTGTTAAAATGGATAATAAAATTAATGCCGATGCGATTCAAGAAAATGCTGAATTTAACGCCATTAAAGAACCAAAATAGTTATTTTAAGAAGAGTTAGTTAGGAGACTTAAAGTTGGACGAAAAACAATTAGAAAAAGCGATGCAGTTGATTGCCGTTGCGGGAAATGCTAAATCAATGGCGATTACGGCGATGAATCAAGCCGAAGCTGGCCAGATTGAGCAGGCGCAACAGACCTTAGTAGAAGCTAAAAAGAGCTTACATGAAGCACACAGTATTCAGACCGCATGGATGACGGCGGAGATGAATGGTGAAAAAGTTGAAAAGACGATTATGTTAATTCATTCGAAAGATCACTTTATGTCTGCTGATATTATGCTGACGGTTGCTGAAAAGGTAATCAAACTACATCAAGAATTAGTAACCCTCAAAGGCTAAGCTTGATGACTAATAATCGATTTAAATTAGAGGCGCTTTTTTCAGATAACATGGTGTTACCAGTTGGCAAGGCCTTTCGAATTGGTGGCCAGGGTCCGATTGGTACGACTGTTTCGGTTAAGGTTAACAATCAAGTACAAACCACGACTGTCGACAAGCAAGGTCAATGGGTTTGTCAGTTAGCACCCGTCAATGATTCAAGGAAAGTGTACACGCTGCAAGCCACTTGTGGTACCGTTACTCAGTGTGTTCAAGATATCCGTTTTGGACGAGTCATTTTGCTATCTGGTCAGTCAAACATTGAATATCAGATGAAAAATGACCACGATTTTAAACAAATGCAAGCTGGTTTGGATTTAACCAATGCTTTCTTTTATGTGGTCCCTCAGGTTGAAGCTATTTCGGCGGCAGGCGTGGTGAAACCGGCGGGCTTAGCAGCCGCAAGTTGGCAACCGATTGATCAGCAGCACTTAGGTGAATTATCGGCAATTGGTTTTTACGCTTTGCTCGCTTTGATAAAGAGTGGTCTTGAGATGCCGATTGGGCTAGTTAGCTGTTATAAAGGAGGAACGTCTGCTTCTTCTTGGTTGCCAGCAACAACCCTAACACAAGATGCGGCATTAACTGCAACCTTCATTAAACCCTTTGAACAAGCAGTGCAACATAAGACGGCCAATCAGTTTACAGTAGAATTAGCTAACTATCAAAGCCAAGTGACTCAGCATAATCTTGATCTCCAGCGGTTTATAGCTACCAACCCAACAGTTTCGTTGAGTGATGCCAAAGATCAAGTGGGGCATACACCCTGGCCACCACCAATGACGCCGGATAGTTTTTTACGGCCAAGTGGTTTGTATCAAACGATGACGATGATGATTCAACATTATACATTTGACCAAGTAGTCTGGTATCAAGGGGAAAATGATGCGCCCCAACCAACGGTCTACGAAAAGCTATTAGTGGCCGTGATTACGGAGTGGCGTCAGTTGTTAGCAGATAGGACGTTGCTGTATTATATTGTACAACTGCCTAAATACGCGGATGAACCCCATGATGCTTGGGCTCAAATTAGACAGGCGCAACTCAAAGTGACGCAAAAATTGTCTAATGTTCATCTCATTTCGATTACCGATACGGGTGAAGAACATAATATTCATCCCAGCGCTAAGCGGGTCCCAGGGATGCGGATCGGTCGAATAATGGCGGGAAACGGTTATTCGGATACACCGGTTATTGCCGATGTGATTCGTAAAGGGTTAACGGTTGAACTAACCGTTAATGCTGCCCAACAACTGACACTTAATAGTCCTTGTGATTTTGAATATTTACAAGCGGGGCATTGGTTAAAAACGAGGGTGATTCAAGTTGGACCAACTCATTTACAAGTCGCGGTTCCCGAAGAAACACAATTATTGCGATACGGTTATGCGAATTGTCCAACGATGCAATTATTTAATGAAAATACTGATCCAGTCGCGCCATTTGTATTGAATTTACAAACAAAGGAGTTTGAATAAAATGAAAAATATCGGTGTGATTGATATTGGTGGGACAACGATTAAGTTTGCGGTTTGGCAAGGTAACGAGCTAGTCGCTTGCTTGGCAAAACCAACACCAAATAACCTACCTGATTTTTATGAATTATTGACGACTCAGGTTAATCAGATGAAACAAACGTACCCATTAAGTGGGGTCGCGATTAGTTCACCTGGAGCAGTTAATCAAAAAACGGGGGTTATCGAAGGCGCAAGCGCCTTACCGTATATTCATAATTTTGAAATTCAATCTGTTCTAGCGGCTAAATTTGGATTACCCGTTAGTATTGAAAATGATGCTAACTGTGCTGCTTTAGCTGAACTTGATAGTGGAGCAGGGCAACAAGCCACGAGTTTAGTTTTTCTGATTATCGGGACTGGCGTCGGGGGCTCGATTATTATTAACCATCAAGTTTGGCATGGTGCCCACCTATTTGGCGGTGAATTTGGTTATGCATTGAGTAATGATCGTGAAACTGTCAGTCAGCTAGGGACTGCCGTGAGTGTTGCTAAACGCTATGAAGTAGCAACCGGACACCAATTGTCGGGTAAGCAGGTTTTTGAACTGGCCGAACAAGGCGACGGTGATGCTAAAGCTGCTGTTCAAGTGATGTGTCAGGCCCTGGCTAAGGCGATTTATAATATTCAATACAGCTTTGATCCAGAACGCATTATTCTTGGAGGGGCGATTTCAAACAACCCACAATTAATACCGATGTTGAATCAGGCGATTGCTGCCATTCGACAACGCGTTGAAATTGCTTCGATTAAACCGGAGATTGTTAGCTGTGCCTATCACGATCAAGCTAATTTACGCGGTGCAGTAGTTGATTTTAATCAAATGTACCCAACGCTGTAAGCCGCTATAATCAGTAAGAGTCACCACTAATTGTTGTTGAAACAATTAGTGGTGACTCTTTTTGCTGTTAGCTGTTATTGGAACGTATTCGCTTTTCGATACTGATTCGGTGTTGTAGCAGTCGCCTTTTTGAAGACGTGACTGAAATAACTCTGTGAACTAAATCCGATAAAAGCAGCGATTTCGCTAATCGGTTTAGCGGTATAGATTAATAATTGTTGGTTATATTCGATTTTAGTGGCTAAGATATAGGCCGTAATCGTCTGACCTTCAATCCTTTTGAATAAAGCCGAGAGATAATTTTCGTGGCTGTTGAGGTATTTGGCGAGATCTTGAAGCGTGACGGGTTCGTTTTGGTGGGAAAGAATAAACTGTTTCATTTTTTCAACTTTAGGATTATGGGTGTGGGGGTTAGTCGCCTGTTTTTGTTGATGAACGAGTAGCGTGTATTCGACTTCAATTTGGCGCGCCAATTGTACGACGGCGGTAATGGTGTCCAGAGATTCAATTTGGGCGATAAAATGATCACTCATCGAAAAAGCCGTTTCGAAATGAATGCCCCCTTTGATGGCCGCGCGACAGACGACGGCGACCACGGAAATCGCTAAATTTTTAGCGTTGCGTAGATTATTTTGATACGGGAGTCCGATACCGTTGCGGAAAAATGTTTTGCGATTTGCAATTAAGCGTTCGATATCCCCCGCAGTCACGCTGTTGAGGCCTTGGATTTCTTGCAAGTATGAGTTATGCATTAATTGACTTTCTTGCTGTTCAAAAGTGTGCTGGGTATAGGCTTTTTGGGCGAGATAGTCCAAATTGAATGGGGCAGTGGTTAACAAATCAGCTTGGGTTAATTCAATTGAATGGGTTAAATTAAAATAATTTAAGAGTAGCTGCAATAAAAACTGGGTATTAATGTACGGCACATGGTCCAATTGTGAAAAGGGTTTGTCCGTCAGCGTTAGTTGATGCGCGTTTTTGAGGATTTCAGGATTGGTGAGGGGGCCAATTAATAATAAATTATCGTCTAAAGGGAGTGTGGCGAAGAGTAACGTTTGATTAACTCGGATTAATTGGGGTTGGGTCGCGACTAAATAAGGGGTCAGTTGTGCAATTAAGTTGGCAGGCCAACCAACGGATAACAAGGCTGGGTTGATGCAGGCTTGTTGAAGAGGTTCGTGAGTATTTGATAATCGAGAAATGAAGGTATTACAGTCGCGTGCTAAATCAGTTGTTAACCACTGTTTATTAAGCATCGGGTGCACCTCGTTTCAATTGTTACCCACATTATATTGAAATAGTGCTAAAAATGAAAGAATATTGATATAAAATGAGATGTAACCGCTTTATTATGGAGCTATCAACTTGATATTTGGGAGGAAATTATGATGGATGATGAAAAAATTGGTTTCATAGAACGATTTGGTTATGGCTTGGGTGATTTTGCTTGTAATCTCGTTTGGGCATCAATGGGTTCTTTTATTATGTTTTATTACACCGATGTCGTCGGCATTGGCGCTGCCGTAATTGGAACGTTAATGATGGCGGTTCGTTTGTTAGATGGTGTCTTGGATATTTCAGTAGGACTCTTAGTGGATCGTACTCATAGTAAGGATGGGAAAGCTCGGCCGTGGATTAAGTGGATGGCGGTTCCTTTTGGGCTATCGATGATTGCTCTTTTCTCAGTACCGCAAATCGCACAGAGTCAACAATTGATGTATATCTCACTGACCTATGTGATTGTGAATGTTTTTTATACCGCCGTCAACGTACCTTACGGGGTGTTAAATTCATTAATCACGTAAGACCAATACCAACGGTCAGTCGTTAATATTTTCCGGAACTTATTATCGACCGTCGGTACCGTTCTCGTGACGGTATTAACGTTACCTTTAGTTAAAGCGTTTGGCGGGCAACAAACTGGTTGGCGCAAAATGGCGATTGTGTTTGGGGTAGCAGCGACCGCACTCTTATTAATCACCTTCTTTACAACGAAGGAACGGGTTAAGCCAGTCGCCGAGAATGCTGATAAAAATGTCCCATTGGGTGTCGGATTAAAGGCATTGGTTAAAAATAAATATTGGTTAATGATTGTGGCCTTCATGATTATTACCTTCATTAGTTTATTAGAAGCTGGTGGCGTCACGATGTATTATCAAAGTTATATTTTACATGACGCTAGTTTTGTTGGTAAAAAATCATTATTTACGGCGATTCCTAGTATTTTAATCTTAATGTTCGTCGCCGCACCAATGGTTAAACGGTTAGGAAAACGGAAAACAGCCATGATTGGTTGTGTCATTAACGCGGTTGGTTGTGCGTTGATGTTTATCAACTTACGCGATGTGACTGTGATATTAGGCGCATCAGTCGTTAAAGGCCTCGGGAGCGCGCTTGTTGGGGCGGTAATGTTTGCCTTATTGGCGGATACCATTGAATACGGCGAATGGAAAAATGGCGTTCGGACTGAAGGATTGATTTATAGTGCTGGTAGTTTCGGTACAAAGGTCGGTAGTGGGATTGGGACCGCAATGGTCGGCTGGATTTTAGCGATTGGTCATTATCAAAATGGGGTTGCCGTGCAATCGGCTTCCGCCATCAATGCGATGATCGTCTTATTCGCGGTCATTCCGTTAATTCTAATCATTATCGATTTCATCATTCTCTATTTCTTTAAACTAGATAATATTTATCCGCAAATTGTCGCAGATTTAAAAGAACGTGCGGCGCAATAAAAAAACAGGACGCAGTCGCGTCCTGTTTTTTTGACTGGATTGAATTAATTTTCCGTTGGAATTTCACGTAACACGCGGGCTGGATTGCCGACGATAATCACGTTATCGGGGAACGACTTCGTGACGACACTGCAAGCACCGACGACGACGTTCTTGCCGAGAGTCACATTCGGTAAAATCGTGACGTTGGCGCCGAACCAAGCGTGGTCGCCGATGGTGATGGGGCCCGAAATTTCGATTTTAGTGGCGCGTTTAGTGGGGTCAATTGGGTGGTAAGGAGTCAACAATGAAACGCCGGGGCCGAATTTACAATGATTACCAATTGTCACTTGGGCTTCATCGCAAATCAACACGTTGCGGTTTGCGTAAAAATGGTCGCCAACTATGATATTATCGCCAAAACTACATTCGAAGCCGGTTTCAACGAAGAAGTCAGTCCCAGTTTGGCCCAACAAAGTTTGAATGGCGTTGATTCGTTGCTGGTTGTCGAGCATTTGGCCCGCTTTTTGGAGCGCTAAGCGGGTCGCATCCCGTTTGGCAATCACCGTTGGAGAATCAAAATACCATTCGCCGTTTGTCATTTTTTTAAACGTTTCATCTTTTTCAATCATTCTAAAAATCTCCTCTATTCCTTAAAACACATACCTTTACGATAGAACACTTAGCGGATAAGTGCAAATTGAAATAATTTATCATTAGCAATTTTCAGTAAAATTTGTTACAATATAATTCTACTAAAAAATTAAATAAAAAGTGCGTATAATTGATCAGCACAAAGCAGAACTTTGCTTTGTGCTGTTTTTTTATGCGCTGATGGAGGAATTAACACATGGAATTTGCATTAAGATTACCTAGAAACGCCAAAGAAATGGTTTTATTTATCGGGATTATTTCAATTTTATCGGTCAACATTATCGCACCATTGGTGACTGGCTTTGAAGTCGGTTTTTCATGGCAAGCCTGGGGCGCAACGCTCCAAGTCATCCCTTGGCTATGGTTATGTGTCGTGGTATTAGTCGTTTTGACGCAACAACCCGCACAATGGATGGCCAATAAATTAACGGCTGACGATGATAGTTTCTCAGCTAAAATGATTATCACGGAACTCTGTAACGTTTTTCTGATGTCGATTTTCTTAACCGTCATCGGGACTTGGATTGGTGGCCACGCGTTTAATATGGTTCCAATTATCCATTTCTTTGAAAAATGGCCCCGGAACTTTGCAATTGCCTTTGCCGTTGAAGCGATTATCGCTCAACCCATTGCCCGGACAGTCATGGCCAAGTTACACCAACGCCAAGCCGTTGAAGCCTAATAGTGCACCAATTAAAAAGCGATCCGCCAATATTTTTGGCGAGTCGCTTTTTTTGTTGATTATCGATTGAGATGATTGACCATTAGGTAACGAGAAACTTCGAGACTGGCGGCTAATTTGAAACAGGTTTTCGCATCTTTTAGATTGAGGCCGGTTAAATGGGTAATGTGTTGCATCCGTTTGCGGAGCGTGTTCGGATGAATAAATAAGGTTTCAGCCGTCGCGGTTAAATTACACGTTGCTAATAAATAGGCGCGTAAAGTGGACACCAATTCAGTGTGATTGGCCTGATCATAGTCAGTCAATACTTTGAGACTAGAATCGATGAAAAAAGGTAAGATATTATCGCGATTACTGACCTGGGTGAGCATGAGATCAAAAAAGACATCTGAACAGAATAAAACTGGTTTGACGTCATTTTTAAGGCGCGCCGCTCGATTACAAACTTGATAGGCAGCGCTGGTGTCGTTTGCATGGCGATAGAAATTTGAAACAATCAAACGACATTTACCCCGGGTGGCAATAGTTGTCAATTGGGTGACAAAATTCGGCTGATTGTATTCCGGTAAACTGATGGTGACCAGTGCCAAGCACGCGTGATGGTGAATTGTAATGAGGACCTGGGTAAACATCGGGATCATCAGATAAGTCAGCCGGGCTTTTAAAGTGGCAAGCGATTGATTGGCCGTTGGCTCACATTTTATAAGCACCATGTTAGTTGGTAAAATGGCGCCCTGATTCTCAAATTGTTGTTTAAAGGTCGAATCTTGCTGTTCTGTTAATAATAAACTGACCAGACGATCGCGTTGTGATAGTGAATTGACAATCACTTTATCGCGGATTGAGGCGCAGGTAATGACGCGGGCAAAAGCGGGGAGCAGCCGGGTTTGGCGCGCCGTTAAAGGGGTGATTGTCACAATTGCTAAATAGCCTAACGGTTCACTTTGATAGGCGATTGGTGTGAGTAATAGCGGTGTTGGTGATTCATTTGGATTAGTCAGATACATATGTTGATAAAACTGATTGGGATCGAGTGCCGGTTCTTGGGCAGCCAGAAAACGACCGACTGGACTGTGGGCATCGACCGTCGAACTAGTTGCCGCGATAATGTGTTGGCCACTTAAATCCAGCAAAATTAATGGGGCATCAAGTTCAGATGCTGCGGCTTGTAGAATAATATCGAAATCGGCGGCAATTGCTGTTAACGCCAGTGGGTTCTGGAATGATTGGACTTTAGTGGCAGATATTAAAACCGCGCCGATTTCAATTAAGACGGATAAGACATTAATGTCGGTCGTAAAGCTAAAGCGAATTTCATTGAGGCTAAAGCCGTGCTGATCTAAATAAAGTGTTGTCGGGTTAGCGGGATTAGGTGCGGGCGCTAGAGCGGCCGTATCAACCATCAATGCTTTTGGGATACTGGGTTCTGGTAAGAGCGGCAATTTAGGGCTTATTCGGGTAATTAATTGTGATAAATGCATTATTAAGCCTCCTTGTTAATTGATGAGCAACCGTTGAAGTTAACCATTATTTTCGTCAAAATAGTGTATTATTTACACCTATATGATAACGCATACAACCGCTATAATAAATTTGTATTCGAGATCGCGGATGATAAAGGTTGGTGCGACGGCAACAATCGTCATTTTGAGGTGGAAGGAGATTTAATAATGAAAGATTTTAAAGATAAAGTGATGTTTATCACAGGCGCTGCTCACGGATTTGGTCAAGTGATCGCACAAGCGGGTGCGCAACGGGGCATGAAACTCGCGTTAGTGGATATTGATGAAACGGCCTTAGCGGCAACGGCTAAAACGATTGCCGATACAGGGGCAACGGTGATTACGGTGACGGCTGATGTTACAAAAGAAGATGAAGTGAATGCCGCGATTGATGAAACGATGAAAGTCTTTGGTCAAATTGATTTATTAATTAACGATGCCGGGATTGCTTTGGCTGGTCGCATGTGGGAATTGCCAACGCGAGATTGGGAATGGATTTTACACATCAATGTGATGGCTCAAGTGTATACAATGAAAAAAATTATCCCAATTATGATGGCTCAAAAGACCCACGGAACGATATTAAATGTGTCATCAATTGCCGGATTAATCGACACACCAGGAATGCCAGCCTATCATGCGAGCAAGTTTGCATCAGTTGGTTTAACTGAAGCGACTGCTTATGATTTACAACGCGCGGAAGCCGATATCGAAATGCACGTGATGTGTCCAGGCTTTGTCCAAACTGATCTGTATCATACTGAAGATCACCGACCAGCTCAATATCGCGATGATCAAGATCCTTATTATCAATCTGAAGCTTTCGCCAAAGGTCAACAGGTCGCCAAATATGTGATTACTAACGGGATGCCAATTGATACGATTGCCGACACAGTGTTTAAGGCGTTGGAAGATAACGAATTTTATATTTTGACGCATCCTGAATTTAATCCATTAATCCAAGATCGGGTCAACCGAATTGTGAATCATAAAGCGCCAGACGTCCACGTCATGGACGGTTTAATGTAATTTTTGATTATTTTTAAAGGAGGATTTAAAAATGACAAGTTACGTAACAGATCCCAAATTAATTAAACAATTTCTGAATAACCCAAGCATGAATGATCAAGAAGGGATCGCTTTTGCGTATGCGACTGATCCCGAAATGTTAGCTAAATTGATTCCGGCCCCATTGAAATTAGCAGCGCCGATTGTGATGGGCTACGTCGTTCATATGGGTAAACCAAGTTTTGGTGCACCGTATCTTGAACAAACGTTATACGCACTCGTTTCCTATCAAGATAAAATGATGGGGGCTTATCCGTTTGAATTGTTATTGCACGGTCCCGGCGCTGAAGCTGCTATGGTCGCTGGTCGAGAAGGCGCTGGGATTCCTAAGAAATTAGCCGATAAAATTGAATTGACGCGTATGGGTGATACCGCACATGCAGCTGTTCGCCGTCATGGACAAGAATTATTGGCCGTTGATTGGGCAGCCGGTGACATTAACGATCTAAGTTTCCTACCACAATTTGCACAGATGATGCCGTTGAATAAACCGGTTGAAAACACGAGTTTCTTCTTTGATTACGATGTTGAACAAGCTGAAGATGGTTCCAATCATTTTGCCAACGTTCAATTAGTCGCCACTCAGATGACGTCGGTGACTTCAAGTCTAGAACCCGGGAAGTTAACGCTTAAACTCAATTCGACGGAAGATGATCCATTAGGTGAATTAAAAGTGCTAAAACCATTGGGTGCGGGTTGGTATCATTTTGATACATCAGTCATGCATCAAACGGTCAAATTGGCGGACGTTGACGCGGACGCAATCGCGCCATATCTGATTACTGGCCGGTATGATCAAGGTATTTTAAAACCACAAGCCACAAGTTATCAAATTTAAATAATTGGAGGAATGGACCATGTCAGAATTAATCAATAATGATTTTTCAAAAATAATGTTTGATCGGCATTCAGTGCGTCAATTTGATCCAAGTATTAAGATTCCGCGCGACGAATTACAAACGATGATTGAACAAGCTGCGACTGCACCATCAGCCTGTAATTTACAATCATGGCATTTCGTCGTCATTGATACACCAGAAGGTAAATCAAAATTAAAAGAAGCGGCAATGAAATTTAATTATCCGCAAATTGACAGCAGCTCGGCCGTGATTTTCTTGGCTGGCGATACTAAATCGCATGAAGTTTATCGGGATGTTTGGCAAAAAGTTTATGCGGCCGGTAAGATTGATAAAGCTAAATTAGACACGATTTTAAATACTTTCTTACCACTTTATGAAAAAGCGACACCAGAATTTTTAACCTTAGATGCCACTATTGATTGTTCAATGGTCGGCATGCAACTATTGTTAATTGCACGTGCACACGGCTATGAAGCCAATCCATGGTCCGGTTTTAATTTTAAAACGATTATCCCAACGTTAGGCTTGGATGAAAAACGGTTTGTGCCAGTGATGGCCATCTCGCTTGGCAAGCCAGCGACTGATCAACCAGTTCTCAAAACGGATCGGTATAATACCCCGATGTTAACGGAATTTCGATAGGCATCGGAGGCTGAATTAAGGAGTGAGAGAAGTATGTTGAAGGAAAAAACGGATTTATTTGGCCCAGTTGTCGATATTGATGTCTTGAATCTTAAAAGTTTAGCTGCCCGGGCAAAACCAGTTATTGGTCCTGGAGAATTCGGTTATATCAGTGAAGGTTCAGATGACGGTTATACAATGAGATGTAATACGACCGCTTTTGACGATGTCAAGATGTTGCCCCGTGTCTTACGCGGGGTGGAACAACCCAATCAACAAACCGAGTTTATGGGTGTTCAGCTTGATTCACCATTGTTGACGGCCCCAATTGCAGGCAATACGTTAGCCCATCCTAGTGGCGAAATTGGTTTGGCAAAAGGTGCGAAAGAAGCGGGCATCATGATGGCCCAGAGTACCTTCGCATCAAAGACAATCGCCGAAACAGCCGCAGTTTCAGCAGGTGCGCCGTATATGTTTCAGTTATATATGCCAAAAGATTGGGCGTATTGTCAATATCTATTGGATGAAGCACGGGAAGCCAACGCCAAAGCGATTATTTTAACGGCGGATTCAACATTAGGCGGTTACCGAGAATTAGATGTGATTAATCATTACCATTTACGTGGCAAAATTGCGAACCTTGAAGGCTACAACACTGGGCAATGTGGTGTTGGTGCGGGGGGGTTGTTTAAAGAATCCATGCAGAAACTTGATTTAGCGTTAATCGATAAATTAGCTGCCTATTCTGAATTACCGATTATTATCAAAGGGATTCAAACACCACAAGATGCTACGGCCGCAATCGAAGCTGGCGCTGCGGGAATCTATGTTTCAAATCACGGTGGCCGCCAATTGGACGGCGCACCGGCAGCCATTGAAACGTTGCCGGCAATTGCCAAAGCGGTTGATCAGCGCGTACCAATCATTTTCGACGGCGGTGTTCAACGGGGAACCCACGTGTTAAAGGCATTAGCGTTAGGCGCTGATTTGGTTGGTGTCGGTCGGCCATTCAGTTATGGTTTGGCTTTAGGTGGTTGGCAAGGTGTTCGGAATGTCGCTAACCAGTTAAAAAATGAAATCAATATTGCAATGCAATTAACCGGTTGTCAAACAATCGCAGATGTACAAAAGATGACTTGTCAGACGCGTTTTAAATAATTGAAAAGGCACCGATAACGGCTTAATTTAAGCGGTTATCGGTGCCTTTTGATTAGTCCTTTAAATAGTTTTCAACGTATTCGTCGATTTCAGTCAGGTAAGTTGCTTTTTGAACGTCGCTAATCCAGGCTGTTTCGAATGAATTTTTAGCGAAGGTCACGACTTGGTCGATCGTCAATTGGTTCGCATTGGCGATGGCTTCGTAGTTATCGTTGATGTAGCCACCGAAGTAGGCCGGATCGTCCGAATTAATGGAGACTTTAACGTCGTGGTCGATTAAGTTGAGGACTTCTTGATCCTTCATATCGTCGGCAACTAGCCGGTTGGATAAGGGACAAGAAGTTAAACCGATTTTGAGTTGCGCGACCCAATCAACCAGGTCGGGGTTTTCGACGATGTTGGTGCCGTGATCCAAGCGTTCAACCCGGATAATCTCGAGTGCCTGTTGAATATGTTGAATCGAATCCACTTGATCAATATCGGCGTGCATCGTAATCCGGTAACCTTGGGCAACTGCTTCGCCGTATTCGCGTAGGAATTTCAATGGTGGATTGTGGTGTTCATCGGAATCTAAACCAATACCGAGAATCTTGGCTTGATAAGGTTTGGCAGTTTCTAAAAGTTGGCGCGCCGATTCCGCTGATAAATCACGAAGGAAACACATGATGAGATGGGCATCGACATTGAAGGCGTGCGCGTCGACACAGGCGCGGTGAAAGCCGTTGACAACGGTTTCGAAAGCAATCCCGCGAGCCATGTGCGCTTGTGGATCGAAGAAGAGTTCGGTGTAACGGATATTTTCTTGATGCGCCTTGGTTAAATAGGCCATGGCTAATTGGTAGAAATCAGCTTCGGTTTGTAAGACGTCCATTGCTGGATAATAGACGGCCAAAAATGAGGCGAGTGAATTGAAGTTGTAGCTGGCTTGGACTTCGGCAATCGTCGTTTGGCCGATATCAACGCCGTTTTTTTGAGCGAGCGCTAATTTCAATTCGGGTTCGAGCGTGCCTTCTAGATGTAAATGCAATTCTGCTTTGGGTAAACCGTTAATAAAATCACGTGTTGCTAATTGGTTTTTCAAAAAATCAGCCTCCTAAAGAATTATCAATAACCATAGCATACTGGAAATCAGTGTGTATTTCAAGTTAAATCCGAACGATTATTTAATTTTCAGAAATATTGTTCTTGATTTATCTAAAATGTTTTGGCATACTGAACTTATCAATTGTAAATGGGAGCTGAGTAGAAATGGCAGCAGCAGAACAATTATCTGGATTAAGTGGTCAAGCCGACCGCGTCTTTAAATTACAGGAATCGGGCACAAACGTTAAACGGGAAGTGCTTGCCGGGTTAACGACCTTCGTCTCAATGGCGTATATCTTATTCGTCAATCCGCAAATTTTGGGTGAAGCCGGGATGGATAAAGGGGCGGTCTTCACCGCCACTGCCTTATCCGCCATTATCGGTTCATTATTGATGGCTTTCTTGGCGAATTATCCGATCGCCATTGCGCCAGGGTTAGGCGACAACGCGTTCTTTACTTATTCAGTCGTGATTGCGATGGGCATTTCGTGGCAAACCGCGATGGCCGGCGTCGTTGTCGCTTCCGTGATATTCATGGTGATTACTTTATTCAAAATTCGGGAATACATTATCGATGCGATTCCGCATGATTTAAAACTGGCGATGGCCGCCGGAATCGGGTTATTCATAGCCTTTGTCGGCTTGCAAGGTGGCGGTTTAATCGTTGCCAGCAAGTCAACGTTGGTTCAAATGGGTTCGTTGACGGTGCCAACGACTTGGTTAACAATCTTTGGGCTAATTGTGACCGGCGCTTTGATGGCCAAAAAGGTTAACGGCGCGATTTTCATCGGGATGATTGCGACGACCATTTTGGGCTTAGTCACGAAGTTAATTTCATTACCGAGTCATTTAATTTCCGTTGCGCCTAGCATGAAACCGACGTTTGGCGTTGGGATTCAACATCTAGGCGACATCAACCAACCCCAATTATGGGCGGTTGTTTTAATTTTCTTATTAGTCGCGTTCTTCGATACAGCCGGCACCTTAATCGGGTTAGCCGAACAAGCCGGTTTCATGAAAAATGGTAAAATGCCACGCGTGGGCCAAGCTTTAATGGCTGATTCAATTTCAATGATGGCCGGTTCCGTAATGGGGACTACGCCAACTGCTGCTTACGTTGAATCCTCAGCGGGGATTGCGATGGGTGGTAAGACCGGTTTAACCAGTTTAGTGGTTGGGGTCATGTTCGGCTTTTCGATGTTATTCTCACCCTTACTGACCGTTGTGACGACCCAAGTCACTGCGCCGGTTTTAATCATTGTCGGCGTCTTGATGGCCAGCTCATTGAGCAAGATTGATTGGGGCCGTTTCGAAGTTGCTTTACCTAGCTTTTTAACGATAATCGCGATGCCACTGACTTATAACATTGCTTACGGGATTGCCTTTGGCTTCTTAGTTTATCCATTAACGATGCTTGCTGCGGGCCGGCGTAAAGAAATTCATCCCGCGATGTACGCTTTATTCTTCGTCTTCATTATTCTGTTGTATGTGATTAATATCTTACCGAAATAAAGGAGTTCATTCAGATGTCAGATCGATTAACCGCTTTTAAAGCCTTGATTCAAGCTGGTGGCGCCAAACGCCCGGCCGATTTAGTGATTCAAAATGGTCAACTCGTCAACGTGATGACTGCCGAAATTTATCCTGCCGAAGTGGCGATTTATCAGGGTAAAATTGTCGCGGTTGATCCCGACGTTTCGGCCTATATCGGCAGTCAAACGCAAATCATCGATGCCCAGCAACAATATTTGGTGCCGGGGTTAATTGATGGGCACATTCACGTTGAATGTAGCAAGCTGAGTATGACGAGTTTCGCTGAAGCCGTCGTGCCCCACGGAACAACGAGTATCGTTTCGGGATTAGACGAATATATTTCCGTGATTGGGGTGGCCGGTTTAACCGAAATTTTTAAAGAAGTTGAACAACTGCCGATGCGGGTCTTCTGGGGCGCACCGTTTAAAACCCCCTACACAATTCCAGCGTCGACGATTGCCGATAACATCAATTCCGACGTTCAAGCACAGTTACAAAAGCGTGCGGATGTCTATGGGGTTTGGGAAACCGTTCGTGAAGCAGTTGAAACCTTAGATGAAGATACGTTAAAAACGTTGTTGAGTGCGCAAGATAATCATCAACCGGTTTGGGGTTGTGCGCCAATGGCAACTGGCACTAAGTTAAACGAATATTTAATGAGTGGTGTCCGGGTCGATCACGAAAGTTATGATCACCAAGAATTACTCGAAAAAGTCCGTAAAGGGATCAACGTCGTGATTCGCGAATCCTCTGTGACTCATTTCTTAGCCGAGAATATTCGTGCCATCACTGAAACTGACGGGCAAATTGCACGACATGTTAGTTTCTGTACCGATGATGTCAATGCGATGGATATTGATCAAAAAGGACACTTGGACCATCTAGTGCGCTTAGCGATTGCGGCCGGTGTGGCACCAATGACGGCGATTCAAATGGCGACGATTAATAGTGCCGAAGCGTATCGGGTCGATGACCAAATTGGGTTGATTGCGCCGAACCGCCATGCGGACATTTTATTCGTCTCGGATTTAAACCAATTTAAGATCACCAAAGTATTGGCGAAAGGCCAACCAGTTGCAACCGATTATCAAATTGATACACCATTGGTGCGCCCAGTCCGTCCCGCTAGTTTAGCGAATACGGTCGTTCGCGAGCGGGTACAAGCCAGTGATTTCGAATACCATGTCGCTGAATCAGCGCAACAGGTGACGGTTCAAACGATTGCCAGTGAAGGACCGTTTGTCCGCCGTGCGAAAACCAAAACTTTGGCAGTTCAAGACGGGATTGTCCAAATCGATCCAGCTCAAGATGTCGCGTTGATTTCGGTCTTAGAGCGCTTTGGTAAGAATGGTAATCAATCACTGGGATTCACTTCCGGTTGGACACTCAAAAAAGGCGCGATGGCTTCTAGTGCCGCGCCCGATGATAATAATCTGATTGTGATGGGAGTTAATCCGGCTGATATGGCACTAGCGGTCAATACGTTAATTGAACGCGATGGTGGCCAAGTTGTCGTGGCAGATGGCGAGATTCTAAGTTTCTTACCATTACCGATTGCGGGAATTGTCAGTGATGTGACCCCCGCTGAACTTGCCATACAAGAAAAAGCGATTCTAAAGGCGAGTCAAGCCATCGGTAGTCAGGTCGTGGATCCGATGTTTTACATGACGTTCTTGCCCATCACCGCGATTCCAGATTTAGCAATCACCGATTTAGGCAATGTTGATTGCAATCAATTAACGTTGTTTGATCCGATTTTAGAAATTCAATAATATAAAATCAAGCTGTGACAGACCGTGGGTATCAATCGAGTGCCAACATCCGCGATTTGATTGCGGACCAAATTAGAAAAACGGCCTATCCCAACAGGATAGACCGTTTTTTGAATTGTTAGTTTTAACCAGTTATTCAGCTGATCGCTGATTAGTTTTAGCAAAAATAGCGACGAGCATTAAGATGACTGAGACTAAACTCATGAACAAGAAGGTCATGTTAACGCCGTGCATGGGTGCTTGTGCGCCTAAAGTGGCGGCTGAATTTTTAGCAACTGTACTCATGATGCTGACGAAGATTGCGGAACCGACCGCGCCAGCAATCGTCCGCAACGAGGTTAATAAGGCTGTCCCGTGCGCGGTCATTTGGACGTCGATGCCACTCATCCCCCAAGTGACTAACGGCATCATCAAACAACCGATGGCCAGGCTCCGCAAGACGTTGAGTGCGGCGATTAGGATGAGAGAGGTTTTAAGCGTAATGAAAATCATGCCCACATTACTAATCAAGAGGACTAAAGCGCCGGCGATGAATAAGCGTCGCATCCCAAAGCGGTCATAAATTTTACCAGCAAAGGGACTCAAGATGGTCATGGCCAGTGAACCGGGGAGTGTGACTAAGCCGGAAGTCGTTGCCGAGAAACCCTTAATGGTTTGAATGAACAGTGGTAGGATAATCGAAGAACCCATCATCACGAAATACAATAACATACTACCGATTAAACTAATGACGAACACTTTATTTTGTAAAACGTGGAGATCTAAGAAGGGTTCTGGGCGTTTAAATTGGCGTTTCGCAAAGATGAACATCCCTAAAATGCCGAGAATCAACGGGCATAAAACGGGGAGTGAGAAGAGTTTATAAGTCCCGATATTGCCAATCCCGAGTGTAATCCCGGCATAGGCAATCCCGCTGATGACAAATGATAGGGTGTCGAAATGTTTCTTACTTGTGGGCAAAACGTCTTTAAAGACCATGAAGGCAAAAACGAGTGAAATCGCCATGATGACAATCGCGGCGATGAAAATCATCCGCCAACCGCTTGTATCGACTAAGATGCCGGCAATTGTGGGGGCGATTACTGGTGCGGCGCCGATTGATAACCCGTACCAACCCATGATCGTGCCCCGTTTTTCGAGTGGATACATTGTCAGTAGAATGACTTGGGCCATCGAAGTCAGAATCCCGTTCCCGCAGGCCTGCAAGACGCGGCCGATCATTAAGACGACGAAATTTGGTGCGACCACGCAGAGCGCGAGGCCGGCGATGAACAGGCTAATGGCGGTTAAATAGAGTTTACGCGTTGGAAATTTAGTGATTAAAAAGGCGGTTAATGGCATCGTGATGCCCATCGCGAGTGAATAGCCGCTGGTCAACCATTGGCCGGTCGTGACCGAGATATGGAAGTCGACGACCATCGACGGAAGCGCCGTCGTCAGGGCCGTTGCGAGCATTGATGAGGCAATACAACTAATCAGAATATTGATAAAAATTGACGTTCTTTGTTTTTCGTTGACCATTTTAAACCATCCTTATAAGTAATAATGCCAGTTATTATGGCCTTTAGTAATATACGCCTATTTAGCCGGATTACAACCGATAAAATCGGTCATTTTGTCGGATTAATGGTATGATTTGGATAACGATGCGAAAGGTGGTGCGGCGGTGAATACTAAACAAAATCAACGGAAACAAGTCTCTAAAGATAAGATTGAAAAAGCCTTTTTGACGTTAATTCATACGAAACCCCTCAATAAAATTACGATCCAATCATTATGTACATTGGCGCAAGTCAATCGGACGACGTTTTACGCCCACTACGCCGATATTTACGCGTTAACCGAAACGATTCAAAACGGGTTTCAACAGGAAATCCGACTGATTCTAAAACCGTTGGATCGACAAACGTACGCGAATATTGAATCGATTTTTGCACAATTATTTGAGTTTATCCAATCGCACCGCGATTTTTACGGGATTTATTTGACGGATCATCAGTATTTTACGCCGCCAGATGCGCCCATTATGCCAGCTCCCAGTAGTCAGTTCTACGTTGATGACGAACGGCATTACCATTTGCAATTTTTCATGGCGGGCTTTGGCGCGGTTGCGCGCGAATGGTTACGCAACGATTGCCAAGAAACACCTCAAAAGATGGCGGCCTTGATTTGTGATGAGTACCGGCGTTAAACCACAAAAATAACCGACGCCAGCTCATTTTTTTGAGTGGGGTGTCGGTTATTTAGATTGGCGTTGTAAGGCCGCCGTTTTAAGTTGTTCGACTGGAATCGGGACAATATCCGCTTTGGCTAAAATTGCCAAGGTTTCACTTAGTAGGACATCTAGTCGTTGTTGCTCGGGCGCTTCGAGTTTATCCAGTAACCCGTTTAGATGTTGGGCGACTTTTAAAACTTGTGCTTGGGCCATGGCGTTACCGGCTGGATTGGCGTAAACGTTGACCAATCGACGGTTATCGGTATTATGTCGGCGTTCAACGAGGTCTAGCTTTTCTAAGGTAAGGACATTGCGCGAGAGTTGCGATTTAGCAATCCCTAATTGGTCGGCTAAATCGGACATCGCAATGCCGGGATGACACGCGACGGTACAGACGATTAAGGAATTTAAAGGGGTCAAATCGGACGATTCTGTATTAATAAAACGAAAAATATTTTGCGCTAACGTTGAAAATAAGGTGGCGAGCACTTTAATGTTAGCGGGGAGTGCATCAATGTTGGGTGGGAAACTAGGTTCAGCCATAACGTTGCTCCTTTATTGTTGCGAATAATATCAGTATAAAGGTATAATTAATTAAAATCAATGATTGACAATTGTTAAATGTTTATTATAATTGGAAATAACTTAAGTGAAGGATGTGAACGGGTTGCTTGAATTACAGCATTTAAAGAAATATTATACCGTTGGCGAAACAACGACTAAGGCATTGGACGACGTATCAGTCGCGTTTAGAAAACAAGAATTTGTGGCCGTTTTGGGACCTTCTGGTTCGGGTAAAACGACGATGTTAAATATGATTGGTGGCCTAGATCGTTATGATTCTGGGAACCTGATTATTGAAGGTAAATCAACCGATACGTTTAAGGATTCAGATTGGGATGCTTACCGGAATAACTCGGTCGGTTTTATTTTCCAATCGTATAACATTATTGGCCATTTATCGATTATTGATAACGTGGAAATGGGGATGACCCTTTCCGGTGTCGATGCGGCTGAAAAGAAAAAGCGCGCAGAAGACGCCTTAGTTCGGGTTGGTTTGAAGTTACACATGCACAAACAACCCAACCAATTATCCGGTGGTCAAATGCAACGGGTCGCCATTGCGCGGGCGATTGCCAATGATCCTGAAATTCTGTTAGCCGATGAACCAACCGGCGCTTTGGATTCTGAAACATCCGAAGAAATCATGCAACTGATCAAAGAGTTATCTGAAGAACGATTAGTCGTCATGGTGACCCATAACCCAACCTTGGCGCGTCAATACGCCGACCGGATTATTGAATTTGCGGATGGTAAGATTCAAACCGATTCAAACCCGTATGAAGATCACGATACGGCCAATAATTTTGAATTGAAACACACAAAGATGAGTTATTTAACGGCTCTGAAATTGTCGTTTAAGAATATCATGACTAAGAAAGGCCGGACATTCTTGACCGTCTTTGCCTCTTCAATTGGGATCATCAGTATCGCGATTGTCTTGGCGCTTTCGAATGGTTTCCAGAAACAAATTGATCAAACACAACAAGATACGATGGCTTCGATGCCGGTCTCAATTGGGGCGGTCGCTTCTGATGCTTCCGGCACCCAATCCGTGATGAGCGGCCAGAGTAAAGGCTTTGCGAAAGGCAAATACGTCAAAGCGGATTTAAGTCAGTCTGAAAAGACGCAACACATCAACAAGTTGACGACTAAATACGTTGATTACGTTCAAAAGATGCCGAAGAAAGACGCTAAAAACATTGCGATTTCTTACAGCACTGGGATGAATTTAATCCGTAAAGTCGACGGCAAGTGGCAAACGGTGAAGTTTAGCAATTCCGATGCCGGCGCCTCAACGATTGATGCCTCAGCGATGATGGCGAGCATGACCGGTGTGGGTGGTTCCGTTTATCCAATCGATCGTAACGGTGGCCAAAGTTTCTTGAAATCGAACTATAAAGTGTTAGCAGGTCGTTACCCAACGAAGAAAACGGATGTCATTTTAGTCGTTGATCGCCAAAATAACATTACGTTATCGGCGCTGAAGAACTTAGGCATCGACGCTAAACGCAATCAGAAAATTGATTATAACAAGTTAATCGGTACGTCAATCAAACTGGTTAACAATGATAGTTTCTACCAAAAATTACCAACTGGCAACTACTTACCCAACCAAGATTACGCGTCAATGGCGACTGCTAGCAGCACCAAAGAGCTAAACGTTGTCGGTATTTTACGGGTTAAATCGAAAAATAGTGACGGTTTATTGGCGAGTGGCGTCGTTTATAGCGATCAATTGACCAAAGAAGTTTATAACGCGAATAAGAATTCAGCAATTGTCCAAGCCCAAACCGCCAGCACAACTAACGTGATGACTGGTGCGGCAATGGATGCTACGACTAAAACACAAATGTTAACTGTATTAGGTGGCGAACAAACGCCATCAAGTATCCAAATTTACCCAACCAACTTCAAGAAGAAAGATCAAGTGTTGGATTATTTAGACAAATACAATACGGGTAAAAAGAAAGCCGACCAAATTATCTACACGGATATGGCTGGCCAAGTTTCGAAATTAACCGGAGGCATGATGGACGCAATTACTTACGTCTTAGTCGCTTTTGCCGGTATTTCATTAGTGACATCGATGATTATGATCGCGATTATCACTTACACGTCAGTCCTCGAACGGACCAAAGAAATTGGGGTCTTGAAAGCCTTAGGTGCTCGTAAGAAAGATATCACCCGCGTCTTCGATGCGGAAACCGCCATCTTAGGGATGGGCTCCGGAATCTTCGGCGTTGTGGTCGCGTGGTTATGCACGTTCCCAATCAACGTCATCCTAGAGAATTTAACCGGCTTGACCAACGTCTCGCAGTTAAACCCAGTCCACGGCATTGTCTTAGTGATTGTCAGCACAGTCTTAACAATCCTAGGCGGCCACGTACCAGCTAGAATGGCAGCGAAAAAAGACGCAGCAATCGCATTAAGATCAGAATAAGAGCAGAGCGTGACTTGAGCGATTAAACCTTGAGCATAGCCTAGAAACGACCCTGATGGTTTGTATTTTAACCATCAGGGTCGTTTTGTAGCTAGGCGGAAAGGTTTGCTCAAGAAGCGCGTTTAGAGCGTTAACTTGGTTGCGGGTAGCAACTGAGCATTAACAAAAATCACCAGTTATCTTGAACTTAAGATAATTGGTGATTTTAGGTTAAGCGGAAGTTGTTGCAAACAAAAGCGCGTTTCAGATAGAGCGCTGATTCGAGTTGGTTAGGCTTTGAGGATTAACCTAATAACGGGAATTATGGGCGATTTACCCATGGGTTCCGTTATGTCGTTAACCGGAAAAGATTACTCGAGAAGCGCATTTCAAAAAAATAGCCCCCCTCGACTAACCGTCGAGGGGGGCTATTTTTATTACATCGTCGTTGCTTGTTTCAAATAGCGTTGGGTCAGATAATCGGTAATATTCGACCGGGTGATAATCCCAACGATTTTATGATTTTCGACAACTGGCACTTTTTTAATCGGTTTAGCACTTAACAGCTGACAAACACTTTCGAAAGAAGCGGTGGGGTCAACTGTAATGAGCTGACGGGTACTAACTTCTAGAACACTTAACGACGTTAGATTCGCCAATTTTTGATCAAAATCAACATCGGTTTCTAAAAGGGCCGTTAATAAGGCGGTGCCATCGAGTGCAGCAGCTGGATAATCGGCGGTGCGGAGATAACGTAAAATATCGCCATCACTGATAAAGCCAACTGGTTGCCCATTTTGATTAACAATTGGGGCGCCACTAATGTGTTTTTGTGAGAAATAAAGTAACGCTTCTTGGACGTTAGCGGTAGCTGGTAAGGTGTAAACGTCGTGCTCCATATGCGTTTTGACGATATTGTCAGGTGTGGCCTGGCTGGTCAATTGATTTTTCAATTTAAGGTAATAACGATCGACATAAACCGCGTAGATGACGCCGCCGATGACAAAGGCCAAGGCCGTTAATGCAAAACCGTTGGCAATCCCAATCGAGGTTTGCAGACTGCCCATTAAAAATGAGCCAATCCCAATACCGATATCATAAGAAAGCATGTAAGTAGCATTGGCAACGCCACGTTTAGGCGCGGGGGTGGTGCCAGTCACAAAGGATTGGAAGAGTGGTTGGAGAATACCGTAACCTAAACCGAATAGGAAACCGGCGATTAATAGATGCAGACTGGTTGTTAAGAAGGCGTAGCTGGCCATCGTGACCATTAAAAGGACTAAGCTGAGGTATACGAGAACCCGGTGACGACCGTTATCGATCATTTTTTGGGTTGAAAATTTTGATAATAACATGCCGAGCACTAAACAAATGTAGAAATACGGAATGGTTGCTGTTAAATGTAAGTCTTGGGCGAGTAAGGATGAATAAGCAATCACGGCGCCAAATGGAATCATGAGGAACATCATGTTGAACATGAAAGGTAAGGCTGGTTTGTAAATTGTATCTCTAAAAGCAAACTTTTTGCGAGTGACCTTTGGATATTGAATATGGCTGGCACAAACACAGATGAAGGCCACGACGGTCATTGCAAAGATAATTAAGAATGCAGTTGGACTGTTGACGTAGTTTTGAACTTGAATCCCGATATAGGGGCCAAAAGCCATCCCAATCGAAATCGTTAAGGCAAAGCGACTGATGCCGGCGGTTACGTTAGCACGCGGCAAAACATCGCCGGCCAGCGTCATAGTGGCCGAACCACAGACGGAATAGACAATCCCCATGTATAAACGGATTAAAACGAGTGCGCCAAAAGTGGGGAAGAGAATGAAACTTGGGAAAGCGAGACAGAATAGTCCGAGAAATAATAAATAGACGTGGTAGCGATTGAAGTTATCCAATAGATAACCGGCAATTGGTCGAAAAATAATGGTCGCCAGCGACATCGCCGTTAGAACAATCCCGACTTTCATCCCAGTAATGCCGTGTTCTTGACAGTAAATCGGAATAATCGGAATTGAGGCGTAAAAGGCGGCCATCATCAATAAGTTGGTGATGAATAGTAAAATAAACTGTTTGTTCCAAATTTTAGTGGTTTGTTCCATAAGTGTTTAACTTCCCGTTCTTTAAAATTAAAAAAGGTGGCAATTGCCACTATATTAATTTAGCACACTCATTTTTGGACGTCAACAACTAGTTGCAAATGCCACTATGTTTAGTTAGAATAACGGTAACAGATGAGGAGGCCAACTGACATGCCTGATATTATGGATAGCGGCTTTAAAGCCATTTCAATTTTGTATCGTAAATCGCATATTTGGTTAAATGAAGGCTGTGCGCAATATGCATTAACCGCCGCCCAAGCGCTAGTGATTTCGATTGTTTGTGATTTTGGCGTATTGACCCAAGATGGGATCACCAAACGACTCGGCTTAGACAAAAGTGTCGTCGCCAAAACGGTTTTGAAATTAGAAGAAACGGGTTATTTGATTCGCACGAAAAATACGAAAGACAAACGAACTTACGACATTCAACCGACTGACAAAGCATGGGCAGTTTATCCATCCGTCAAAAAGGAAGTCGATATCTGTTTCCAACGCATGACCGAAACGATGACGACTAAAGAACAAACGGATTTCAAACGACTGTTGTTAATGGCGGCGAAAAGTACAATTTGATCAGAGCGCTGACTCAAGTTGGTCAGGCTTTGAGGATTAACCTAATAACGGGAATTATGGGCGATTTACCCATGGTTTCCGTTATGTCGTTAACCGGAAAAGCCTACTTGAGAAGCGCGTTTAGAACATTAACTAATCATTTTAAACTAAAAAAACAGTGCGTGATTACCGATGATTCGGTGATCACGCACTGTTTTTTAGTTAATAAGCTTGGACAAATAAACTAATCGCTAGGCCAATTGCGGCAATCCCGATGCCGATTTTAGTCCAGCGTTCGGGGAGCAAGCGAACGATTGAGGGGCCGATTAAACCACCCACTAAAAAGCCAATCCCTAACGGCCAAACGAGCGACCATTGAATCGTCGTTTGTAAGTAGTAGATCAACGTTGCGATACAATTGGCTAGGCCCATAATCAGATTTTTGGTGGCGTTGTATTCAGTGAAGCGCGCTTGGCTGATGATCGAGAGTAAAGACAACATTAACACGCCAGAAGCGGCGCCGAAATAGCCACTATAAATCCCAACGAAGAAGACGCCGAACCAAGCGAGAACAACTTGCCACTGAGCCGGTTGTTTAACTTGTAGATGGCGCGGAATCAAAATTAAGAGGCCGGCCGATAAAATAAAGAAAGGCACCACTTTTTGAAAAGTCGCCGCGGGAATTTTAAAGAGTAGTAACGCGCCGACAATACAACCGATCAAGGTTAACGGTAGGAGTGTCAGCAGCTCTTTGCGCTGGTGTTTCAATTCTTTACGCGAGGCGATTGTGGCCCCAACGCCGGTAAAAATTAAACCGGCCGTATTAGTCACGTTGGCGGTGACGGGTGGTAATCCAAGCGCCAATAAGGCGGGATACGAAACTAATGAGGCCAAGCCGCCAACCGTGCTGACGATGCCCGCCGCAATACCAATCAAGATTAAGATGAAACTCATTTGGAAGGTCGCCATTTTAAAGGAACTCTTTTCTATGAATGAATGGATGCTTTAGTTGGTTGGAAATAGGGTCTGACCAATCGATGGTATAGATAAGCGCCGCCGAAGAAATAGCTAGTGGCTAGCAAACTGGTCAGGGGCAGTGTGTGGAACATCGTGGTTGGTAAGATGATCGCTAATAATGGGAAAGCATAGGCTGCCGGGATTTTAACCCGTAATAGCCAAAGCAAGAGGGCCACTAGTGGAAGTGCGATTAAAGTCACTAGTAAACGCGAATCGATTAAGCTATAAGTGATGACGCCAATCGTCGCTGCCCCGGTGAGGGCGATCACTTGTTTAACGGCCATTTTACCAGAATACATTGGTTTTTGTAACACTTCGAAAAAGACGACAAAAACCGGCGGAATCGCCGCCATCTGTGGTTTACCGGCTAAGGTGACTAGGCCGACCCAAATCACCGCTAAACCTAAAAAGACGAGCATCGCGCGGTAATTAATCGGTAGTGGATCGGCAGTGCGGGTCGCGAGTTGCCGGAATTGAACGGCCAACATTAAGATTAAGGTGAACACTAAAATCGCGATAATAAATGAATAGTGACGTGCATTGACGATAATCGGCAGTAACCCAGTCGCAAACGCCGGCGCTAATGTGGACCGCATGACACTTAGAAAACCGACCATTAAGCCGAGTAATAATAGGATTTTTTCGGGATAGGTCCACGGTAATAAGTTAATCCCAAAACCGACAATCGCGGTGGTTGACGGGATGATAAATATTTTGCTGGGATTGGCCACCCAATTGGGTTCGTGATAAAGCCATAGACCAGCCGTCAAAGCGGCGATTTCCGGTAAAATAATTTCGACATCGTCTAACCAAGTAGCGATGGCGACCATACTTATAATGAAGATAAAGCCGGTCAGATATTCCAGCCATTTTAAATGAATTGATTTCAAGATTCTTAAAACTCCTTACTAAAAATAATCGTACAAACTAGCATAACATATTCTTTAAAAGAAGGCAGGTTTGGCGAAAATTAAGTTAGCCTAAAAATATTGTTATCGATACTAAAATAATGTATGATGAAGGTAATAAGTTAGGTTTACCTAAAAATGGATGGAGGCTCTTTATGCTAACAATTAAGAACCTCACCGTTGCTTACGATGACACACCAGTCTTCACTGATGTTGCCGTTCAATTTGAAGCAGGCAAAATAACTGGAATCATTGGACCAAACGGTGCGGGTAAATCAACCCTGATCAAAGCGATACTGGGGTTGATTAAAACACAACAAGGCCAAGTTACTTACAACCAGCGACCCTTAAAAGAGGTTCGCAAAAACGTGGCGTACGTTGAACAACGCAAAGATTTAGATTTGAACTTTCCCATCAACGTTTTGGATGTCGTGTTGACCGGGACGTATGGCCAACTAGGCTTATTGAGAAACCCCGGTAAAGTTGAAAAAGCGGCTAGTTTAGCGGCTTTAGAACAGGTCTCATTGACGGCGTTTGCGAAACGGCAAATCGGCCAGTTGTCGGGCGGGCAACTCCAACGTGTTTTCGTGGCGCGGGCGATTGTCCAAGAAGCCGATATTATTATCTTAGACGAACCATTTGTTGGGATTGATTTACAGAGTGAAACGGCGATTATGACCATCATGAAAGCTTGGCGCGATGCCGGTAAAACGATTATTGTCGTCCATCACGATTTAAATAAAGTGACCCAGTATTTTGATGACTTAGTAATTATGAATCACGGGATTGTCGCTTATGGGCCGGTTGAATCGGTTTATCATGCTGATAATATGGCACAGGCTTTCAGTGAGGATCTATCAGCAATCTTGTTTGAAACAGATCAGGAGGTGGCTAAATGACCTCAATTCATGATTTTATTAGCGCTTTAGGCCAATATGATTTTCTCCAAAGTGCCTTGTTAACGGCGATTATGGTCGGGGTGATGTCGGGGATTGTCGGCTGTTTCATTATCTTACGCGGGATGTCGTTAATGGGCGATGCGATTTCACACGCGGTATTACCAGGGGTCGCCGTGGCCTACATGCTCGGGATTAACGTCTTATTCGGAGCTTCGGTTTTCGGGATTCTAGCCGCCGTTTTAATCGGCTTTGTCGCCGCCAATAGTAAAGTTAAAACCGATACGTCGATTGGGATTGTCTTCAGTGCTTTTTACGCGCTGGGTTTTATCCTGATTTCGATGGCTGAAAGTGCGACGAACTTACACCATATCTTATTCGGGAATATTTTGGCGGTCAGCGATAGTGATATCATGACGACCGCGGTGGTTTTAGGCTTAGTGATCTTATTCGTTTCGATTTTCTACAAGGAATTATTGATTACGTCGTTCGATGAAACTTACGCGAAAACTTACGGTTTAAAAACGCAACTATTGCATTACGGACTAATGTTAGTGTTAACGTTAGTCACGGTTTCGGCGTTGCAAACGGTCGGGATTATCTTAGTCGTTGCGATGTTAATTACCCCGGCGGCGACCGCCTTTTTATGGACGGAACGCCTCGCAACGATGCTCTTTTTATCCGCCGGAATCGGCGTGATCTCAGCCACGACCGGTTTATATTTCAGCTATACCTTGAATTGGGCATCGGGCCCAGCGATTGTGCTGATGGCGGCTGTTCTATTCGCGATTTCTTTCTTAGTCGCCCCCAAACAAGGTTTCCTCAAATGGCGACCAAGTGCAAAGGAGCCAACTAAATGAAACGAATTTTAATCACCTTCGTCGGTGTCATCGCGATGGTCAGCGGCGTTTATTGCTGGCTGAATCAGCGCAATACGGTACCGAGTGCGCCGACCACCCAAAAATTACAAGTCGTCACAACCAATTCGATTTTGGAAGATTTGGTCCACCAAGTCGGGCAGGATCGAATTGAACTCTATAGTATTGTTAAACGTGGGACTGATCCGCACGAATACGAACCGCAACCGAGTGATATTACGCAAGCTACGGATGCCGATGTGATTTTCCACAACGGCTTAAATCTGGAAACGGGTGGTAATGGCTGGTTTAAAAAACTCGTTGAAACTTCACATAAAAAGTTTGACGAAGACGTTTTTGCGGCCAGTGATGGTATCAAGGTCCAGCATTTAACGACCAACGTTAAAGAACAAGATCCGCACGCTTGGTTGGATTTAGCAAACGGCATTATTTACGTTCAAAATATTACCAAGGTTTTGAAGGATAAGGATCCGAAGAATGCGGCCTTTTACCAACAAAATGCGGATCGGTATATTGCTAAATTGCAAAAACTGCACACCACGGCGCAATCGAAATTTTTGGCGATTCCAGAACAACAACGCTTATTAGTGACTTCGGAAGGCGCCTTTAAATATTTCGGTCAAGCCTATCACGTGCAGCCGGCCTATATTTGGGAGATTAATACTGAATCGCAAGGGACGCCAGAACAGATGAAAGCCGTCTTAGCGAAGATTAGAGCGGCCAAGGTTCATAGCTTGTTTGTTGAAACCTCGGTCTCACCGAAATCGATGGATAAGGTTGCCAAAGAAACGGGCATTCCAGTATTCGCTAAATTATTCACCGATTCCTTAGCGAAAAAAGGGACAACCGGCGACACCTATTACACGATGATGAAATGGAACATCGACCAGATTTATGCGGGATTAGTAACACAAAAATAGCGATCAAAAAAAAACGAGCTGCAGATTTGCAGCTCGTTTTTTTGGTGGTTAATAGCTGAATAGAAATAAAATTTGATTGATGTCCATTTTACAAGTATCATCATAATATGAGACCAACATTCTTGGAAAAGAGTGGTGGCCTTTTATATTGGTAAAATATCAATTAGGGGCTATAAGGTACTTTTTGCAAAAAGAAGAGGAAATAGTTGTTATTGTAGGAACGAATGGAAGCGCATACAATATTGAGTGTAGAGGAGGCAATCGTATGAGGTATGGTCACCTATTATCAGTTCTAAGTGAATGTTCGCCACAGCCGGTCAGTCGCGATAAGTTATGTGAGGATTTTGGGATTAGTGACCGAACACTTTGGAAGAATATTAAAGATTTGAAGCACGATGGGCTAAAAAATGGCTTTCAGATTAAAACGGTCAGAGGAAAAGGCTTTTGCTTAGGCATATCAAATGAAGCGGAATTTAAAGGCTTTACGCAGAAAATAGCCATTAGCGAAAATCGAGATCGAATTATTCCAATGAAGCAACGTTTGAACAGCTTAGAGTTTATTCTGCTTTTAGCAGGGGATTTCATGACATTAAGGGAGCTTTCAGAACGCTTAAATGTCAGTGTTTCGACAATTAAAGATGACTTAAAGAAAACTGAATCATTTTTTCGAGAGAATTCATTAAAAGTGAGTGGCAAACCCCGGTTTGGTATTTTAGTTGAGGGTGAGGAAGACAATAAAAGAAAAGCAATCATTGGTCTATTTAGAACACAATTGTCGACCTTAGTGATTACGCCAGAATACGAAGCTTTTACAAAAATGATTGATGAAAGAGCGCTCAGAGAAACGCTTGAAGCAAGTCTTGAAGAGCATGATTATGCGATTAATGATTTATTGTTAAAAAATGTGATTGAACACGTTAGGTTATTAATATTTAGGTTGTTGCGAAAAAACTATGTTAATGAAAAAGCGGGGGAGAATATTCCGAGTGACGATATTCGTGTAGAGACGTTAGTTCATACGATAGTTGATTACATTGAGGAATATTATGATTTAATCGTTCCGGATTTTGAAATTATTTATTTAAGAAGACAGATGATTGGGAAGCTTTCCTACGTTGAAAATAAGCAAAAAAGTAATTATATCAGATTAATCGATAATGCATTAAAAAATGTTGATCTTATCTATAAAACAAAGTTCAGATTAGATAATGATCTTCAAGATTATTTATTGATTCATTTAGCAACTTTGGTTAAACGGTTATCGACTAACCATCAACTAGATAATCCTTTGATTGATGATATCTACGTAAAATATGCCAATGTTATTAATATTTCAATGGATTTTACAAATTATATTAATCGAAAATTTCAAGTTTAAGTTAGCCACTTTTAGTTACTATGTTTTAGGTCTTAGTATCTAGCTATCGAACTGAAATGAGTTGAACCCTGTTTGTT
>NZ_LT984417.1:1897138-1907515 GCF_900258455.1 Latilactobacillus fuchuensis | reverse complement strand
ACGCTTCCAAGCCAACTTCTTCCGTTTAGCTACGAGTAGCAAATTATTGCCATAACCCAGCCATAATCTGTTACTCTAGGCTATACTCAGAAGTTAACTAGCTTGTCAGCGCTCTAAACGCGTTCCTTGAGCAATCTTCTCCGTCTAACTACATAATGACAATCGTGGTCAAGACCAACCACAATTATCATTATTAGGTTATACTCGAAGATTAAACGCCCAAGTCACGCTCTAACGAAAACGCGCTTCCAAGCCAACTTCTTCCGTCTAGCTACAAATGATGAACCATGACTAAAAGGCAGTCATAATTCATCATTTTAGGCTATACTCAGAAGTTAACCAGGCTTGTCAGCGCTCTTTATGTTTGAGCCCCACCCCCGTTACTGCACTTAGGATTGAGAAGATTGGGGAGAGGATGCTGAAGAAGCAGAATGGTAGGTAGCTGAGGGTTGGGACGCCTAGTGTGTTGGCGGCGAAGACGCCGGCGACGCCCCATGGAATCAGGTAGTTGATGACGGTGCCGCCGTCTTCTAGGGCACGGCCGAGGGCGAGGTTGCTTAAATCAGATTTTTCAAAAGTTGATTTGAAAGCCTTGCCGGGCAGAATCACGGATAGGAATTCTTCACCGATAAAGAGGTTGACGCCAATGCCGGAAGCAATCACCGCGCTGATCAATTGACCAGGGGTTTGCAAATGTTTGGCCAAGGGCGTCATCACGCGTTCGATTAAACCGAGTCGCATTAGCAAGCCGCCTAAGGTTAAGGTGAGGATGATTAAGGCGACGGTGCTGAGCATACTGTTAATACCACCGCGTGAGAGTAAAGCGTTGATGCTTTGGTTGCCAGTATGCGCAACGAAGCCGTTTTCGATGAGGTTGGCGATGGTTTGGAGCGATGTGTGGGGATTGTGGAAAAAGACGAGGCCGATTGAAACGGCAATATTCAAAAATAACGTGGGAATCGCCGGCATTTTTAAACGGGCACAAACAAAAATTAAGATAATTGGAATTAAGGCCAATAAACTAATGTGTGAATTAGCTTTCAAAATCGCGACGGTTGTGTGAATCTTGGTCAACGAAGCGTCTTGTGACGTGTGGCCAATAATGGCGTATAGAATTAGGGCGCCGACAAAGGCAGGAATCGTGGACCACATCAGGTTCTTGATGTGATCGAACAAATCGGTTTCGGTAACGGCGGCCGTTAAATTAGTTGATTGAGATAAGGGGGATGATTTATCACCGAAAATCGCGCCGGAAATAATCGCGGCAGCAACAATTGTCGTATCTAAACCGAGGGTAGCGCCAATCCCGAAGAAGGCGATGCCGACCGTTGAAATCACGGTAAAAGCACTACCGATGGCACTCCCAACGAGCGCGCAGACGACGAAAATCGACGGGATGAACCAATGCACGTTGACGATTTGAAACCCCCAAACCATCAAGGTTGGAATTACGCCGGCTGCCATCCAAGTACTGATCAGCGCGCCGACTAGAATGAAGATAATGATTGGGATAATCCCGCTTTTGAGACCATCTTCAATCCCACCATGAATCTCGGCCCATTCAAAACGGTGAATGCGGGCCCACAACATTAATAAAGCAATCGTGGCAAGTACTGGGGTTTGGGGTGATAAATGAAAAATAATCACGCCGCTGCCCATAATGATTAACATTCCGATTAAGACCAAGCTGGCCTCTAGTAAACTAATTGATTTTTTTGACATGCTAAAACATCCTTTTCATATTGTAATCTAAGGTTGAATCGTCAAAAAATAATATCGTAATAAGCCGCCGCAAGTTCGTTGTTGCATATCGGTCTCCTCCGCTTCCACAAAAAAATCCCTACCTCGCATATGCGAAATAGGGACGATCAGGAAACCGCGGTACCACCCAGTTAATTCACCAATTTTAAGACAGTGAACCACTCTGACAGGGGATAACGGACCTGTTACGACCGAAACTAGCATTCAGTATTTCGACAACATTACCCTGATCGGTTCGCAGCAACCACCGACTTCCTGACCCACAGATAATGCACTACTTGGTTTGAATGACACGTGTTTAAGAATTGTTATTAAATTTACGATAGATAACTATAAAAGTCAAGCAGCAAGTTTTAGAAAAAATTGCTATCTTTGAAATTATGGCTATAATCAATTTGGAAGTCACTAGGATTAATCCCGGTTAGTTGGACGAATCGCGCTTCGAATTCTGGAATCGGAAAATCGGTCCAAATCCGAAAACTATTTTTAGTGTAGGTCGCCCAATCGCAGATCTGGGTGATTTTTGGATAATCATGTAGATCAGCTGGGGTGTCACTGATGAATTGAATCAGATAGTCATAGGCTTCAGCTTGTTCTGAGACGGTGGAGAATGCGTGGAAATAATCGCGAATTGTCATAGGGCTACCAACTTTCAACTGTGTGAATTTCAACACTAATTATAAAGAAAAAAGTGGTCTAGGACTAATTTTTTGCCTATCCTTAACCGAAATATAAAGTTTAAGCGCGCTAAAAAGTTGATTCAAAGGAGTTTTAAGGGATGATAATCACAACCAATCAATTATTAATTCGGGCATTTCAATCAAACGACACGGAAGCGGTCTACCAAATTGGTAGCAATCCAGAGCTGACGCAACCGTTGAATATGACGGCGTTTCAATCTGACGCAGAAGCCCAACGTTTTTTACAGATGTTGCAAACGGATCCGGATGCTTGGGCGCTGACCTTGAAAACGACGCAAGAAGTTTGTGGGATTGTGATGTTGGCACCGAATTTAGCGGCCGACCAAGTCAGTGTGGCCGGCTATGAATTGAGTTTTGCGCTCTTACCAGCCTTTCAAAAACACGGGTTGATGAGCACCGCATTGCCTGCGATCATGCAACATTATCAGCAAACACAAGCGGTGACGGTTTTTAACGCCGCGTGCTTCTTAGACAACCGCGATTCACAAAAACTATTGCTTAAATTAGGCTTTCAAGCAGACTATCAAACTCAATTACCAGCCTATTTAGGCGGTCAAACCGTGCAGTACTTTCGTTATTTAATTATCTGAAAGTCCACAAGATTAAAAAGAAAGTGCTTTCATTAAAATGCCATGTTAAATGCTCTTTTTATCACTAACCTGTGGTATAATCGGAATGAAAGACAAATGGGGGTTATCAAATGGCGAATGAAAATGACCAAGCCTTTGCAAGAAAACTGGCAAAAATTGAGGCGGATTCTAGTTTAACGATTCTATCGAGTATGAATCAAGCGAATGATGAGAAAGTTAATCAGTACATCGTGTATACTGATTATCGAGAAGGTAGTCAACAAACAACTAATTCAGTTTTTGTGTACACACCGTACGCTAATGTGGACAAGTTCGGTCATTCTAAGGTCGAATTTCAAGCGCAACTCTTATTTGAAACGAACAAATGGAAAAAACAAATGCACATGACGGTTTTAGAAACGTTAGGTGCTGAAACACGCTTAGCCGTTTATGATTTCCAAAACCTCGGTCTAGCACAATTAGCATTAAAAGCATTTTGTAATTTAGCCAATAAAGCTGAAATTGAACAAATTAATGGTAATATTAGTACGTTCGATCAAGAAAGTTTTAAAAAGGTCGCACATATTCTAAAGAAATATGATTTCGAGGTTCAAGCAGAACCAGACCAAGCTTCAGGGACCTTCATCAAAAAAAGGGGATAAGACTGATGCAACTGACACGGGCTTTTGAACAAGCAACTTGCATTATTGTATTGCTAGCAACTCAGGATCCGGAACACCCAATCTCATCAGAAGTCATCCATCATCGTTTGGGTGGCTCGCAGACATACTTACGCAAGATTATTCGACGGTTAGTCGTGGCGGGATTGGTTAAATCGGCTTCTGGGAATAGCGGTGGTTTCACTTTGGCACGTCCATCGAGTGAAGTCTCAATATACGACGTTGTTTTAGCCACCGAAGGTCAGATCAAGTCTTATCCAGATTCCGGCAAATTGGATACCGTCTTCAACGATTTCCAACCGGTTGCCAAACAAGGAACGCTGATTATTAACGCAGCGTTCCACAAAGCCGATATGTTATGGGCCAACGAATTGAAGAAACAAACCGTTTCAGCGTTAATTATCGAAACCATCGGCCACGAAGCAATCCCAGTCATCGACTGGAACCAATCGGCCGAACAACGCGAAATGTTGATCCAGAAAGTCATTAAAAATTTAAAGTAGAGCGCTGACTGAGCTGGTCAGCTTCTGAGTATAGCCTAAAATAAAGAATTATGACTGGTTTTTAGTCATGATTCTTTATTTGTAGCTAGACGGAAGAAGCTAGCTCAAGAAGCGCGTTTAAGATGAGAGTGCTTTTGGTTGCGGTAGCAACTGAGCATTAATTATAAATAACCGGTAATCTTGTACTTAAGATTACCGGTTATTTTAGATTAAGCGGAAGTTGTTGCAACCAAAAGCGCGTTTTGGTTAGAGTGCTCATCCATGTGGTAAGTTCTGAGCATTAGCCTAGTTTCGTGAATAAAGTCTGGGTTATGGACTTTGTTTGCGAAACGTAGCTAAGCACAGGGACTTGCATGGATTAGCACGTTAAAAAAGTGCACCCATCCGTTCTGATTATCAATTAAACAGTAACGATAGTAGTAACCGGTCATCTTGATTTTAAGATTACCGGTTATTTTTGATTAGCAAAAATATATTGGTATCGGAATAAATGCTTGTTCCAAAAACTAAACTAGCACTAAAAACAGCAAGAATCGTGTTATTCGTAAGAATTGGTCTTTGTTTTTTGGTGGTTCATTAATTTATGATGAGATTAGCGATTAGTGGCCGAAAATGGTTATTTCGGGGTAATATTTGCAGGAAATGAATAAATAAAATTGTAAAAAATGACGAGAAAGCCGTCTGTAGCAATGAAAGGTTGCGTGCTAAATAACATGGCGCCATTAATTTAACGGCAGACTCTAATTAAACAATCGATTTACGTGGTGGGAGTGGTCTTACGTCAAGAGGATCAACCAGCCGTTAAACCCAATCTACGCTTGCAGACGGTTAAACAGGGCTTAGTTAATTCGCACACGGCGATTCTTGCTAACTTGCAAAACACCCGCGCTGAATCACTCGGCGAAATGGATGTGAAAGCTGAAATTCGTAAAGTAGGCCAATCAAAGGTGCTGTATCAAAATCACAAAACAGACTTACAGATGGCGCCCAACTCGAATTTTAATTACGGTATTGATTTGAAGAATAAACCGTTAAAAGCGGGACGTTATCAACTTAAAATGACGATTAAAGGTAACAAGGGCAGCTGGGTTCTGACCAAGGAATTCACAATTACCCGTCAACAAGCGAATAAGTACAATGATAAAGCGGTCGAATTACCAAAGACGAATTGGTGGCCATACATCATTATCGGCTTACTAGCAGTAATCATCTTGTTCTTAATCTGGTTACTATGGAAACGTCGTAAAAATGATGAAGATGAACCAACGGAATAATGATTAATATAGAAGGAAGTCGATCACGAGCTATGTGATTGGCTTTTTTTATGGGAAGTATCTGGCTCATTTAGAGGGCAATTGAGCCAGATACTGGATGAGATGACCTAGATAATATGGTAAGCTAATCACAATTAAGGAGTGGTCAAATGCTTGAAACGAGTCAGGTCTATTTAATGGGAACGGTGATCGATATTCAAATTGAAGCCGACCAACCGGCACCAATTATTGCGCTAGTTGAACGACGATTAGCGGAATATGAACACCGTTTTAGCGCCAATGATGACACTTCCGAACTGATGGCGGTCAATTTAGCCGCTGGTCAACAAGCGGTGACGGTCGCACCAGAACTCTACCAATTAATCAAACTAGGCAAACAACATAGTTTGGCTGCGAATGGTAATTTGAACATCACGATTGGGCCGTTAGTTCAAACTTGGCGGATTGGTTTTGATGATGCGCGGGTGCCGAGTGCGGCCGAAATTACGGCGGTCATGCAGTTAGTTGATCCACGCCAGATTGAACTGAACGATGATACCCACCAAGTCCGCTTGGCTAAAGCGGGGATGGCGATTGATTTAGGCGCGTTGGCGAAAGGTTATATCGCTGATTTAATCATGGTCGAACTCAAGACTTTGCCGGTTCAATCAGCCTTAATCAATCTCGGCGGTAATATCGTAGCTTATGGGCCGAATCAACGCCAATCTGATGGCAACTGGCGGATTGGGATTCAAGATCCGCGTGAACCCCGTGACGTCTATTTGGACGTGGTGCTGGTGCAGAATCAATCGGTCGTCACGTCGGGAATCTATGAACGCCATTTAGAACGCAACGGTCAGACTTATCATCACATCTTCGACCGACAGACCGGTTATCCGATTCAAACCGATCTATTGAGTTTGACGATTATCAGTGATTTATCAGTCACCGGTGAAATTTGGACGACCCGTTTATTCGGTTTACCCGATGCCGAAATTCTAGTTCAGGTTAACGCGACGCCGGGAATTGAAGGCATTCTTGTGACAGCGAATGGCACGATTATGAAGTCGAACGGCTTAGTTTAAAATGATTGATTTTGTAAATGAAATTGATTACCATTAAGAAGGTATATTTGTTTATTTAATCACATACTCTTCGGAAAGAAGTTGATATAGATGAAACAGTTCATCGGAATTGTGGGTAGTAATTCACGTCAATCGACGAATAGGGAACTATTGCAATTTATGCAACAGCGGTTTGAATCGGAAGCGACGATTGAAATCATTGATTTGAATCAGATTCCGTTATTCGATAAACCAAGCGATTTTCAAGTGCCGGCAGCCGTGACTGAGATTGCGGCTAAAATCACCGCAGCGGACGGTGTGATTATCAGCACACCAGAGTACGATCATTCAGTCCCAGCCGTCTTAACGAGTTTGTTAGCGTGGTTATCGTATAAGATTTATACGTTGCTCGATAAACCGGTGATGATTATCGGTGCGTCGTATGGTGGTTTGGGTTCATCGCGGGCGCAAAGTCATTTACGCCAGATTTTGGATGCACCCGAAATTAAAGCACGCGTAATGCCTAGTTCTGAATTCTTATTGGGCAATTCGTTAGCCGCGTTTGATGAACACGGTCAATTGAAATCTGCGGATCAAGTTCAGAAGCTCGATGGTTTATTGGCCGATTTTCTCGTGTTTGTTGGGATTACCGAACAACTTAATCATGCGCATGAGATGGCTCAAAAAGAAGCGGCCCATTTTTCGTGGGAGAATCTATAGATAGAACGGAGTGTTTCAGATGAAGTTAGTTGGAATTGTTGGTTCGAATGCTGAACAATCTTATAATCGGTTATTGTTGAAATATATCGCCACCCATTTTGCAGAAATCGTTGACGTTGAAGTGCTTGAGATTCGCGATGTGCCTATGTTTAGTCAAGATGATGATCAAAGTGCCAATCCGGCGATTCAATATTTAAATCGTAAGATTATGGCTGCGGATGGGGTCATCATTGCCACACCGGAACATAATCATACGATTCCCGCCAGTTTGAAAAATACGTTGGAATGGTTGTCTTATCAACTCCACCCGCTTGATGGTAAACCAGTGATGATTGTCGGCGCATCGTATTACGATCAAGGTTCATCGCGGGCGCAATTGCATTTACGCCAAGTGCTAGATGCACCAGGGGTCAACGCGGTCGTGATGCCTGGCAATGAATTCTTGCTAGGGACGGTTAAAGAAGCGTTCGACGATGCCCATAATTTGAAAGACGCGGACACGGTCGCCTTTTTACAAACTTGTCTGGGTAAATTCCTGCAATTTGTTAAAGTCACACAGGCGATGAATCAGCCCCAACCAGAAGAGTTGCCAACTGAAGATTTAACGGCGAGTGGTTCAATTGACACGACCATCGAAGGCATCGATAAAGAAGCTGAAGATTGGGTCGAACAAGCGGCCGCCAAAGTCGGTGCGATTTCGGGTAATCAATACGTGCAACTTGACCGCGGGATATTAACCGTCGATCAACTCAACGCACTATTGGCGTCATTGCCAATGGAAATTACCTATGCTGACAGCAATAATCAATCGCTCTACTATAATTTAAACCGCCAACCGGCAGACGAGATGTTCGCACCACGCCAACCCGGTCAAGCCGGTAATCCGTTGGCGAAATGTCATCCGAAGGCCGCACAAAAACACGTTGAATGGGTGATTCAACAATTACGGGCTGGTAAACAAGATGTCGTCCGGATGCACGTGCCTAAGCATGGGGATGACCAATTCGTGGTCCATAACTATCAAGCATTGCACGCGACAGATGGCCAATATATGGGAATTAATGAATACATCCTCGATTTCAAACCGATTGTTGATTGGTACTTGGCGCAAACAGGGCAAACTTTAGCGGGCGGTCAAGTTGACGCGGTTTCGAGCGCTTCGAAAACCCAATCAGCTCCGGCAGCGTCCGCAGAACCAACGATGCCAGTTGTAGATGCCGTTTCAAGTGCATCGAAAAAATCATAAAGGTGATTGACGGACTTGGTGAAGTTCGTTATACTGAATTTTAACAAGATAAGAGGTCGCAAAAACCAAGAGTAAGTCTTTTCAGTTGATTAAGCAACGATGAGGAAGGGTGAAAGGGGAATTTGCCGAAATGTCGGTTGGCTTAATGCAATTGATGTTGGGACTTGGTTGAATAAATCAAGAACTGTCGCAACAAATTGTTGCGGGGCGCTATCAACGGTTGAAATGAGACGTAGAGTCTTTTTGTCGTTTTTAGTAGACAAAAAGACTCTTTTTGTTTGCTAATCGACACAGAGTTGGTGCGATTTTCTTGAAACTATGAAGAAAAGAGCGAAAGAAATATGGCACAAAATGAAATGAAACGTGAGCTTAAGACCCGACATCTGTCGATGATTGCCTTAGGTGGGAGTATTGGGACTGGGTTATTCGTCACAAGTGGTTCGGCGATTGCCAAAGCGGGTCCCGGTGGTGCGCTATTGGCGTATTGTGGGATTGGGATTATGGTCTTCTTCTTGATGACCAGTTTAGGAGAAATGGCGACGTATTTACCCGTTTCGGGGTCGTTTTCAACTTATGCAACGCGCTTTGTCGATCCAGCGCTCGGTTTTGCGTTGGGCTGGAATTATTGGTTTAATTGGGCGATTACTTTAGCGGTCGATGTGAGTACCGCCGCAATTGTTATGCAGTTCTGGTTACCAGACATTCCCGGTTGGATTTTTAGTTCCGTCGCGTTATTCTTAATTTTCTTAATTAATTTGATTAGTGTTAAATCATTCGGTGAAACTGAATATTGGTTTGCCTTAATTAAAGTCGTGACGGTCTTCATCTTCTTGGCCATCGGATTATTGACGATTCTGGGGATCATGGGTGGTCATCGGACTGGTTTGAGTAACTTCACGTACCATAAAGCACCATTTGTTGGCGGCATGCCAATGATTCTGAGTGTCTTCGTTGTCGCTGGATTCTCGTTCCAAGGGACCGAATTAATTGGGATTACAGCCGGCGAATCTAAGACGCCTGAAAAGAGTATTCCGAAGGCCATCAAACAAGTTTTCTGGCGGATTTTATTATTCTACATCCTATCAATCTTCGTGATTGCTTGTTTAATTCCTTACGACAGTCATTCATTATTGGGCGCTAGCGAAAGTAATATTGCCGTTAGTCCATTTACCTTAGTTTTCAAACGTGCTGGTTTAGCGTCGGCTGCCAGCATTATGAACGCAGTGATTTTAACGTCCGTTCTATCGGCCGCTAATTCAGGGATGTACGCTTCAACGCGGATGTTATGGGCAATGGCTGAACAAGGTTTTGCTTCTAAGATTTTCGCTAAGACTAACAACCGTGGGATTCCGATTGCTGCGCTAATTGGGACAACGATTGTTGGTGCGTTAACCTTTGTCACGAGTATCTTCGGTGATCGGATTTATTTATTCTTAGTCGCTGCCAGTGGGCTAACCGGTTTTATCGCATGGCTCGGGATTGCCGTGTCACATTATCGTTTCCGACGTGCTTTCAAAGCGCAAGGCCATGAAGTTAGTGAACTGAAATACCACGCTCGTTGGTTCCCATTTGGCCCAATCTTTGCATTGTTCCTATGCGTATTGGTGATTGTCGGCCAAGATATCCAAGCCTTCAAGAACTTCGATTGGACTGCCATCGGAGTCAGCTACATGAGTATTCCATTATTCATCGTGCTATTTACTTATTACAAAATTAAACATAAAACAAAGCTGATTCCACTAGAAGAAGTGGATTTGAAAAAATAGATCGCTGACAAGCCTGGTTAACTTCTGAGTATAGCCTAGAGTAACAGATTATGGCTGGGTTATGGCAATAATTTGCTACTCGTAGCTAAACGGAAGAAGTTGGCTTGGAAGCGT
>NZ_LT984417.1:1855013-1897038 GCF_900258455.1 Latilactobacillus fuchuensis | reverse complement strand
GTTTGACCTTGAGCATAACCTAAGAATTGCCCATATGATTTGAGCTTTAATCATATGGGCAATTCTGTAGTTAGGCGGAAAGGTCTGCTTGGGTTAGCGCGTTAAAGAAAACGAGCGCTGGTTCGAGTTGTTGGTCAGGCTTTGAATATCACCTTAGTTTGAACTCGCAATTGTTTTTTGATATAGTCAATGTACGATTCAAATCATGAATAAAAAAATTGATTATATTGGAGGTTATTCGGATGAGTTACCCGCAATTCATTGTGTGTGTTGCCGTAGATGATTAAGGACGTTTTTCAGCAGATTAAATAATTAGGAGTGCATTATGAAAAACGTCCAGAAAAAAGTACCATCAATTCTTTTAATGATTGTATTGGTTGGTTTTCCACAAATCAGCGAATCAATTTTTACACCCGCATTGCCGGAGATTAGTCGTGTGATGCAGGTCAGTCCACAAGTAACGCAGTTAACGATGAGTACCTACTTTGGGGCTTTTGCGTTTGGGGTTTTATTTTGGGGTTGGTTATCCGACCGAATCGGTCGACGTCCCAGTATGTTGTGGGGGATTGGCATCTATCTAATCGGGAATCTCGGCTTGTTAAGCGCACCACAATTTCCCGAGTTATTAATGGCGCGAATGGTACAAGCGTTTGGTGCGAGTGTCGGTTCCGTAGTCACGCAGACGATTATGCGTGAGGCTTTCAGCGGTATTACGGGTGCTAAGGTATTCGCAAAAATTGGCGCGGCTATGGCGTTAGCGCCAGCATTGGGACCACTAATTGGCGGATTAGTCCAGACCTACTTTGGTTACCGCAGTGTTTTTTCAGTTCTAGTGGTGCTGGCGATTAGTGCTGGATTATATACGTTCGCAGCATTGCCAGAAACGCGTGTTCAAAAGACGCCTGGAAAAGTAGCTGTGGGGGCTTTGATGAAACGATTACTGAGTGATCGGAAAGTTTGGGCCTACGGTATTTTAATCAGTGGGGTTAATGGTATTTTGTTCAGCTATTATGCTGAAGCACCTTTTATTTTTATGAGTCATTTTAAGTTAACGGCCATTCAATATGGCCTCTTAGGGTTAGTACTAGCAGCGGCGAGTATCTTAGGCGCAGTGACGACTAATTACGGCTTGGCGCATTTTGATGCTGTCAGAGTGGCTCGCAGTGGGCTGTGGTTGGCATTATTTAGTGGTGTTGGTTTAGTCTTTGCTAGTCGTAATGATCAGTTGATTTTAATAATCATTACTATTTTTGGAACTTTCTGGGGCCTGAATACGACGTTACCAATTGCATTGAACTTAGCACTAGTTGGGTATGAGACCGTGATTGGGACGGCAAGCGGCCTGTTTAGCTTCGCGTATTATTGGTTAATTAGTTTGTTAACTTATGGGATTAGTCGACTGCACACGGGTTCAATTTTAGTTCTGCCAATCTATATGGTCAGCTTAATGATCATTATGTTAATCGCGTATTACGGCGGTGTTCGTCAAAATAAAGCGTAAAAATAGGGGTGAATCCAAAACTGGATTTACCCCTATTTTTAGTTGTGATGTGGTAATTGTTGTTTTAAACCGGCTAGGAAAATATCGAGGCCCAACATGAACTTGGGTTCTGAGGCCAGTTGGACGTGTTGATGTTGGTCGAAGGTACTTAGGAAAGCATCATAATGATTTTCTTGAGCGATGCTTTGCATTTGGCCAACCAGTTCACGCATGTAATTATCTTGACTGGTTAAGGCACAATTTTTAAGCCGGACTTCATTGGCAATATCCGCAAATAAGCCGGTGATAAAATGGTCGATTGATTCAATCACTAAGCTACTTTTATCGGGCGCGAAACCGGCGTCGAGTAATATTTGAATCAATTGATTGATTAAACGCAAGCGAATTTTAGTCGCTGGCACGGTCAAAATCATCAATTCGGCAGCGTAGGGGTATTTCAAATAGGTTTGGTAAATCGCCATGAAAATCGCTTTGATTTGAACGTCCCAAGCTTCAGTCGAAGGCTCAATTAGAACCTCAGCCATGACGTCATCAGCCATCGCTTGGAGTAGCGCTTGTTTGTTAGCGAAATGCCAATAAAAAGTGGAGACACTAATATCCAATTCGGCCGCAATCTTGCGAATGGAGAGCGATTCAGCAGTCCCGTTAATCGATAGAATTTTGAAGGCTGTTTTGATGATTTGTGTATCAGAAATGTCTTTTTTGACCATTCTAGTCAAACCCCTTTACATTTTCAGAAAAATTGATTGAAATTGTTTTTAAAATTTGGTACAGTAGTAACCCGAACAGTGTTCGTTTATACTGTACAATAGTTTGAATCACAATTCAAATTTAGGAAAAAGAGGGATGCATATGTCGATGCTCAAACAACATTTAAAACCCTATCTTGGGGTTTTCAGCCTGTCATTATTAGCAACCGTTGTTTCAGTTGCTTCAGCTTTATGGCAACCGAAACTATTGCAAGATGTTTTAGAAGCCATTATGAAAAATGACCAAGATAAGGTCATGCAAGTCGGAATATATTTAATTATCATCGCGATTGTCGGTTTGATTGCCGGCATCGTCAATACGATTACTTCTGCGGTGACAGCCCAGGGGATGACCGCGGATATGCGGGAAACGACCTTCAGAAAAATTCAGACATTCTCATTTGCGAATATCGAGAAATTCTCGGTCGGTAATCTATCGGTCCGACTCACGAATGATATGACCCAAATTCAAAACGTCATTATGATGACGTTACAAACCATTTTTCGGATTCCAATTTTATTTGTCGGTAGTTTTATCTTAGCGATGAATTCATTACCGAGCCTTTGGTGGGTGATTATCCTATTAGTAGTGCTGGTTTTTGTGATTACTTTCCTATCAATGGGCTCAATGGGCAAACACTTCGGTGCCATCCAAAACTTGATTGATAAAATTAACAACTTAGCCAAAGAAAATTTAATGGGCACGCGAATTGTTAAATCGTTTGTCCAAGAAGACAACGAAATTGCCCGTTTTAGTAAAACGAGTGACAAGTTAGAACACCATACAGCGATTGTCGGGATGCTTTTCTCAGTCATGATTCCGTCGTTTATGTTAGTCGCTAACTTGGCCGTTGTCGCTTCAATTTATTTCGTCGGTAACTTAGTCGATACTGATCCAACAGCGATTGCGGCGATTGCGTCATTCATGAACTACTTAATGCAAATCATGATGTCGATTATTATGGGTGGGATGATGATGATGATGGCGTCTCGGGGGGCTGTTTCATTGAGACGGCTACAAGAGATTCTCGATACGAATCCGGATATTGTCTATCCAGAAGTACCTGATCGTGATTTAGCCGGTAGTTTGGAATTTGACCACGTTGATTTCCGTTATCCCGATGATGACCACGAAACGTTACAAGATATCAGTTTTAAAATTAATCCGGGTGAAATGATTGGGATTGTCGGCGCAACCGGTGCCGGTAAGTCAACCATGGCCCAATTAATTCCGCGTTTGTTTGATCCCACTAAGGGTCAAATTAAAATCGGCGGCGTTGATATCAAGGATTTGAATGAACATAATTTACACAATACGGTATCATTTGTCCTTCAAAAAGCGATTTTATTCTCAGGGACGATTTCACAAAACTTGCGCCACGGTAACGAAGATGCGGCAGAAAGCGAACTGGACCGCGCTGCTGGCATCGCCCAATCAAAAGAATTTATCGAAAAACTGGCTGAACGTTACGAGGCACCCGTTGAAGAACGGGGCGCTAACTTCTCGGGTGGTCAAAAGCAACGCTTATCAATTACGCGGGGTGTGATTGGGCAACCTAAGATTTTAATCTTGGATGATAGTACCAGTGCGTTAGATGCGCATTCTGAAAAATTAGTCAAAGAAGCGCTCGATCGTGAATTGAAAGAGACGACAACGCTGATTATTGCGCAAAAGATTTCGTCAGTCGTCAATGCGAATCGCATTTTAGTCCTCGATGAAGGTCATTTAGTCGGTGTCGGCACCCATCATGAATTGGTCGCTAACAACGATGTTTATCGTGAAATTTTCGAAACTCAAAAAGGAAAGCGAGGATAAGCCATGAAAGAATTTAAACGCGCCATGACGTTTTTCTACCATTATTTAAAACGATATAAGCCGTCATTCGTGATCATCCTCGTGATGACTTTTATTGCGACTTATTTACAAGTTAAGGCACCAGAATATATCGGGAATGCTTTAAATGAATTGGTTAAATACGCTACTAAGTTCCAAATTTTAAAAGCCAAACACTTACCAACTAGCGGCGCTTCCAAAGACGCTTTCGTTGAAGTGATCGTTTCATTGATTCTCTTTTATGTCTTTAGTTCCGCGGCAACGTTTGTGTCGAGCATGGTCTTTTCACGGATCAACGCGTTGTCGACCAACCGAATGCGGATTGGCTTATTCAATAAGTTACAAAAGATGCAGATTAAATATTTCGACCGTCATTCCGACGGCGATATCTTAAGTCGATTCACCAGCGATTTAGATAATATTTATAACGCGATGAACCAAGTTTTAAGTCAAATTGTTTCAGGTTCAGCCTTATTGATTGGTTTATTGATTATGATGTTTAAAAAAGATGTCCAACTCGCTTGGGTGACGGTTGCTTCAGTGCCGATTTCATTTATCCTGGCGTGGATTATCATCACTAAAGCGCAAAAATACGTCAATTTACAACAAGATGAAGTCGGTAAGTTGAATGGTTATATCAATGAAAAAATCACCGGTCAAAAAGTGATTATCACCAACAGCTTACAAGCTGAAACGATTGATGGTTTTATTGGCCATAATGAAAACGTCCGTAAAGCGACGTTAAAAGGTCAAATTTATTCTGGGATGATTTTCCCATTGATGCAGGGGATGTCGTTGGTCAATACGGCGATTGTTATTTTCTTCGGGAGCTGGTTAGCCGTTAATGGTGATATTAAAAAATCAGTCGCCTTAGGATTAGTCGTGACTTTCGTGCAATATTCGCAACAATTCTATAACCAAATTGCCCAATTATCATCGAGTTACAGTATGATTCAATTGGCAATCACTGGTGCACGACGAGTCAATGAAGTCTTCGATGAAGCCGATGAAGTGCGGCCAACTGATGGAGTGGCTTTAACCGGTATTGACCGTTCAGTTACGATGGAAAACGTCGACTTTAGCTACTTGCCAGGCAAACAAATTTTGCATGACGTCAACATTGAAGTCGATAAGGGCCAGATGATTGCCCTCGTTGGCCCGACTGGTTCCGGGAAAACAACGGTCATGAATTTAATGAATCGTTTCTACGATGTGGATCACGGTGCGGTTAAGATTGATGACGTCGATATTCGCGAAATGGACCTTGATAGTTTACGTTCGCACGTCGGAATTGTCCTACAAGAATCCGTTCTATTCTCAGGAACGATTCGCGATAATATTGTCTTTGGGAAACCGGATGCGACCGATGAAGAAGTGATTGCGGCGGCTAAACAAGCGCACATTCACGAATTTATCGAAACGCTAGAAGATGGTTACCAAACCAAGGTCAGTGAAGAGGACAATCTCTTTAGTACCGGTCAGAAACAATTAATCAGTATCGCGCGGACGATTATTACCGATCCAGCGCTGTTGATTTTGGATGAAGCGACAAGTAACGTCGATACCGTGACGGAAAGCCGCATTCAAAAAGCGATGGATAACGTGATTCAAGGCCGTACCAGTTTTGTGATTGCCCATCGTCTAAAGACAATCCTCAATGCCGATCGGATTATTGTCCTCAAAGACGGTAAGATAATCGAAGAAGGTAGCCATCAAGAATTATTAGAACAAGAAGGCTTCTACGCCGAATTGTACAACAATCAATTTGTATTCGAATAGAGCGCGAGTCAAAACAGAGCGTGACTCGAGCGGTTAATCTTCGAGCATACCCTAAAACAAGCCGCTTCATCACCGAATAATACCGGTTGATGAAGTGGCTTTTTTTTTAGTTTAGTATAGAATAACATTATCTATCAAATGAAAATACTCCAGAAAAATTCATAGATAATCAAAAAGATTGCTATGGCAACTGTTAAAATCAATTTCTTTTTCGAAGGTAAATCTTTCTTCTTTAGATAGTTACCCAATGCAATTAAAGAGATTACAGCAGAGAAAATTAATACCTTTACCATTCTTGTTCGTTTAGTTTTTGAAACTTTTGCATGATAAAACGCCCTTTCAAATAGATTTATGCTACATATACAAGGTACCACCAGTTTCTTCTTTGTTTGGTTTTTTATCTCAAAACAATAAAAAAACGGTCCTGAATCGAGAGAAGTATGAAGTAGACCCCTGACGTTGGATTTCTCCAATTTCAGGGGTCTACTTCATTATTAGCTTTTTATTATGTTGTTCTGTTTGAAACAGTTAAAAAAATCTTGGTAAAATCTTATCCTGTTTATCCAATATCTACGAAAAAAATGAATAAGAGCGATCGATTCATCAGATCAAAAATTTCTGGATAATGGAAAGGGGATAAAAAGGAATTATGTTATATGTCTTAGACGGAGTAAGTTTTATGACGGTTGGCTACCCGATTTGTTATAGTCTATCAAATGATTAAATGAATATGCATTCTACATCTTTGACATGATTTCTTCAATTTTATAAAGCTTAGAAGATGCTATGCCAGTTCCTAGTACCGTATAGTTTTTTAATTGTTCCGGAGTGACTTGAGTAGCTTCATAAATATTTTCTTGTAAAGTAGTATCGATCCTATTTAAATAATCCGCAATTAATTTGCGCTGTTTCTTTTTTCTGATTTGAACTGGTAGAGTAGTTAAGACTACTATGCCGATTGAAAAAAGCGACATCGCTAAACTATTCAAGAATGTATTTGAATAGTATATTGCTGCCAGCCCAATTATCGCAATAGAAGCAGTTAAAAAGAAATCCTTTTTTTGATTCTTCGGCATAGTAATCCTCCTTATAAAGATTTATTTTTGTGAAATCCAGTCTTGTCCTGCACCGCCCCCGACTACTAGTACCAATTCTTCTTTGCTTAAACTTTGAACGTTTTTCATAGTAAAACCTCTCATATAATTTTTATTACGAAAAAAATATATCATTCGAATTGAATTTTTAAGGTAAATTATCTCAAGATGATATTATTCTGTACTGAAATGTAAACGAGCCTATCCACCAGTGTCTTTTTAGAGTAATTTTTACTCATTTATCGTTTCAGCTGTAATTCTATTCACTTTAGGATATGAATGAGTGATTTCAGGACAATTCTGAATAATATTATATGAATACAAGTATATTTACACCATATTAAGTGCTAGAGAAGGTGTACGTACAATGAGAAAAATAAAGTTGATTAAGCAACATGATGAAAAAGATTGTGGTGTTGCCTGTCTTTCTATGGTCCTAAATTTTTATGATACGAGCGTTCCTATCAGTAAATTACGTTTAATGTCCGGGACAAACAGCCAAGGTACTTCAGCCTTTGGATTAGTCCAAGCCTTAAACGATTTCCAATTTCAAACACAGGTTTTCCAAACTGATGGATCAATTTGGAAAGAAGAAGACTTGCCTGATCCATCTCGATGAAATAACTAGTGCTTTAGATACTCGCTCAGAGCATCAAATAATTCAAAATTTGATGAATCTAGAGGATAAAACCATTCTGTTTATCGCCCATCACTTATCCATTGCAAAAGATTGTGATCAGGTATTTGTCTTAGATAAAGGGCAGCTTGTCGAATCTGGAACTCATCCCCAATTAAGAGCACTAAAAGGGACCTATGAAGAACTTTGGAAAATGATGGCAATCGCTTAAAAAAAGAACAGTATAGAGCACTATAAACATTCTGCCTATTTTTATTGATTCTTGTTATAATTAGATATCTATAATAATAAGGAAGTGTTTATATGGTTTTTGTAGATTCTTTCTCGTATTTTTTTAAAGAATTATTTGATCTGTTGCTATTTCTATTCATGATTGGGCTACTAACAAATATTCGAAAAAAATCAGTCTATTTTGCGCTACTTATATTCCTTTTTCCACTCACATTACTTTCAGTAACAGATGCACTTTTGACTGGAATCGCACTGATATCTTTAATTGTGATACTAAGATTTAAGTCTTGGCGAAAGGAACCAGAAGTCAAATTTACCGAATTATTGGGTCTTTTGCTTTCCTTAACGATTTATAGCATAGTACCACTCTTTTCATCCATCATCATATCTGGAATCTTTAAACTCGAATTCAACGTATTGAATGAACGAGGACCTTTGTTAGTAGTTATTTTGATTGGATTTGATTGGATTCTATCAATCATCATTGCGTTGACAATAAAATCAAAGGTAATTAAACGTTCAATTCATTCCGAAGAAGCAAAAGTGTATTGTATGCAGCTGGGAATATTTTTGACGTTTGTCTATTTGTTTGGAGAAGTATTAAGAAGGATGCAGATACTAGGTGTTTTTCAAATCGTAATGATTAGTTTTTTAGTTACTCAATTCTCGGTTACGATGTATTTTACTTATCTTACTTTGAAAAAGAATCACGAAAAAACAGAATTGAGCAACCTTAAGGAACAGATGGAAATGATGCGAGTCTATACTACGGACATTGAGAGGAACTATCATGAACTGCGTAAATTCCGCCATGACTATAAAAATATGTTACTAGGTCTCAAGGCAATGCAAAATGAAGCTGCGATCGATGAAGGGTATTTAAATAAGATGATCGATTATTCTCATCAGATGATAGATAACAGTGTGATGCGTTTTTCAGGACTAAGCAACTTAAAAGTAGACTCCGTAAAATCCTTGATGGTAGCAAAGTTAATCCATGCAGAACAATCTGGCATTGAGGTAAATTTTGAATGTCTTATTCCAATAGAAAACATCAATATGGATGAAATCAAACTTGTCCGAATCTTAGGTATATTAATCGATAATGCGGTGGAAGCAGCAATTGAATCAGAAAAAAATAAATACATTGTTCATTGATTCTGCCGATTCGATTGAGATTTCAATTGAAAATTCTTTCCTTGGCAAGCTACCTTCTTTATCAGAGATGAAAAAAGTAGGATTTAGTAAAAAGGGAAAGGACAGGGGACTAGGCTTATCCAATGCTCAGGATATCCTTACTTCGACCAAGCAAGCTGACCTGGCACATTACTCAAATCAAGGAATGTTTGTTTCTACACTAACTATAAGAAAGAGTGAATAATATGACATTACCAATTATTCTCTGCGAAGATGACATAATTTTGATGTCTCATTACAAGGCAATCATCGATAATTGGGTTATGATCAATGATTATGATATGCAACTGGTTTTAGCAACGACTGATCCGGGAGATATTTTCTTGTATTTATCCAAAAACAAGGTAACGAATAGTTTGTACTTTTTGGATATCGATCTTGGAAAACATTTAGATGGAATTGATATCGCACAACGTATTAGAATTGATAATGAGTTCGCTCAAATCGTCTTCATCACTTCTCATCAAGAATTGGCAATGGAGACGTTAAAACGACAAATAGCACCGTTAGATTATATTGTTAAGGACGATCAAAGTGAAAAAGGACAAATAGAAAATATTTTGGATGGACGCCACAAGTTAACATTTGTGGACAATAGCACTAATGAACGTCATCTATCCTTTATGATTGGTACAAGGAACTTTAGAGTGGATATTACTTCGATTTACTTCTTAGAAACGTCGGTCACGCCTCATAAAATTATATTATACGGCGGAAACATGATGTATGAATTTTATGGGAAGATGAATGATTTAGAAAAAGAATATCCTGAATTACTTCGTATTCATAAGTCGTTTCTAATCAATCCAAATAAAGTAATTTCTGTAGATTATAAGAGTAGAACGATATTCTTTCCAGAAGAGTATTCTTGTAGGTTCCCATTGGCAAAAAACAAAATCCTAAGAAAAACCTTGGATAGCACCGAAAGCTCAATTCGTAAATAGGGACTATGATATAACGATTGAAAGAACAATAAACAGGAATAATCAGTAAATTCAGGTAAATGAATCTTGGAAGAAAAAAATCAGCAAGAGCATTCCTTTTGAACTCAAAATAGGTCTTCATTTCAAGACATAAATTGTTGATTTCCGGATATAAGTTACTAAATAATCAAAGAAAAAAATATACTATTGTCATCAACTAGAAGGAGAGCGGTTCAGATGACAAATCGAAAAACATTGCCAAAAGAAGAATTGAAAAAAATCAAAGGAGGAACTCCTGGAGGGTTTGATATCATTTCTGGAGGTCCTCATGTCGCCAAGGATGTATTAAATGCAATAAAAGGCTTTTTTAAATAGAAGTGGTGAGAGAAGAAGAAGGATCCCTATAGAATGAAAATCATAAATATTATTTTGTCTCTTCTCAAAACGTTAATAGATATTCTGATCTATCGCTATTTCAGAACACCATCTCGCTGTTGTGGGAGGGTGTTTTTTTGATTCTTTTAGGTAAAAACTCGGTGGTTTAAGCCTTGTCGAATACAGGGTTAAACACACCGAGAAAATTGCATAAAATTATCTTCAATTATTGGGGTCTACTGCATTTTTGCAAATAATGATATAAGTTTTATGATTCTGGCGACACCAAAAATTATTAAAAATTCCAACCACTAGCATGATAATTCGTCACTCAAAAAAGCCTTTTTCTGACTGAACAATAATCGGAAAAAGGCTTTTTAATTTGAAAACTGTTTAGATATCTTGAATTTGGCCGTCGGCGTGACGTTCAACGGTCATCTTGGTCATTGGGATGTAACCCAATTTGGGTACTAACGTTTTTTGAACGGATTCAGATTGAATGTAGCGAATGAATTTCGCTGTTTGGTAGTTCGGATTGCCTTTTGAATACATATGTTCATACGACCAGATTTTCCATGTGTTGGTCGTGACGTTTTTTTCAGTTGGTTGAACGTTATCTAACGCAACCGCCTTTAAGCCATCTTTAATGTAAGGAAAGGCGAGGTAGCTAATGGCACCTGGTGTTTGACGGACGATTTTTTGAACCGTTCCGGAAGAATCTTGTTCTTGACTCGCAACGACTTTATTCGTTTTTAAACCGAGATTTTCAAAAGTTTGACGCGTGCCACTGCCTTGTGCCCGGTTAACGACGGTGATTTTTTCGTCGGGGCCGCCAACTTCTTTCCAGTTGGTTGTCTTGCCGTTAAAGATGCTGAGCAATTGTGCACTGGTTAATGATTTGACGCCGAGTTTTTCGTTGACGACGGGCGCGATTGCGACAACCGCGACTTTATGATCGACTAATTTTTTAGCATCGATGCCGTCTTTTTCTTCAGCAAAGATATCGGAGTTGCCTAACGTCACGTTGCCTGAACTGATTTGTGTTAAGCCAGTCCCAGAACCGCCACCTTGGACGGTGATATTGACATCGGTATTGTTTTTTTGGTAGGCTTCGCCAGCTTGCTCAACGAGTGGTTGCAGTGCGGTTGAACCGACTGCCGTAATTTTAACGGGTTGGGCTTCTGTGCCCACCTGCGATGTCTTTTTACCTTGGCAACCAGCTAATACTAAAGCAATTGCCCCAATTGAGAATAACGTTGCACCAAATCGTTTCATACTAAATTCCTCCTGAAGAACTATATTGAGTTGATACCTTTAGTATAGCCAGCGATTGTAAAGGTTCACTACTAGTTCGTGTAAAGGTCGTGTCGTAAAATTGTAAATAATGGGTTAAGGGATCAATTGATATTGAGTTAATTTAATTAAGAATATCAATCATTTGATGAACGAGTCTCGATTACCGTTAATAATTGCAGTATAGTAGAAACATGTGTTATTAATTTGATAGATTGGAGTATTAAGAATGTTATTTATTGCAACTTGCTATTTGTTGGTAATACTACCGTTATTAGTAACAATCATTAAACGGCAACCACAAAATTTTCGGCTATTATTTAAACTATATTTAAACTGCGCGCTGACGCTAGGGATAGCGGTTGTTGCGATTAAGCTATTATTTGGTAATTGGCTTAGCCTGAAGGATGGCCTTTTTCAACCGGCATTTACGTTTAAATTTGTAGTATTAGTGACACTCATTCAATTAGGGTTAATTGGGATTGATTGGTTTTTAAAACGATTCATTCAAATCGATTTAGAATTCGTCGATTATCCTGGTCGACCTTATGGTAGTTTAGTAAGTGCCTTTTTACTAGCGCTGGCCTATTTCTTTTTAGTGGCTAGTAACTGGGCAAATCAGAATTTCGGTTTGTTGACACCGGAACAGATTGTGTATAATTTACGGCAACCTATGGAAGGTGTTGATAGTAATTTCATTAGCTCCTTCATCACGGGGCCATTATTAGGGTCACTCGTGCTGTTAGTGGTTTTAGCGGTGGCTTTAGTTTATTTAAGACGATTTGCAATTACCTGTCAGCTTAAAAAACCGCTTTTCAAAAAATAATTAATTGGCCGGTATGTCATATTGCCGAGTGTCTTGATTTTTGTAATTTTAACGACCATTGCGGCGGTCAAAATTAATGCGGTTGGTTTTTATCAGTACTTTACTTCGGATTCAGCGTTTATCGAAAATAACTACGTTAAGCCGACCGAAGATAAGTTGACCTTTCCGAAACAAAAACGCAATTTAATCTATATTTACGCGGAATCATTAGAATCAACGGCGACTTCTAAAGCGCTTGGCGGACAGATGGATGAGAATTTATTACCAGAGCTAACCGCATTAGCTGAAGAAGAGGGAATTCATTTCTCGAATACGGATAAGGAATTTGGTGGTGCACAACAATTACCCGGAACTGGTTGGACGATTGCAGGAATGGTTGCTCAAACTGCAGGCATGCCCTTGAAGGAACCGGTTGACGGTAATGATTATGGGACTGGTGAAGGCGCCCAGTTCTTACCAGGCATGACGACGTTAACCGATATTTTAGCCGATCAAGGCTATAACCAAGTCGCTTTATTTGGTTCCGATGCGACGTTCGGTGGTCGACGGACGTTATTTACACAACATGGCAATGTTAAAATTGATGATTTATTAACAGCTCGTAAGACCGGACGAGTTTCGAAAGATTACAAAGTTTGGTGGGGGTATGAAGATTCAAAATTATTTGAATACGCTAAAGAAGATGCGACTAAATTAAGTCAATCGAATAAGCCGTTTAATTTAACGATGCTGACAGCTAACACTCACCATATTGGGGGTTACGTTGAAAAGGATATGCCCAATCAATATAGCAATCAATATTCTAACGTGATTGCTTTTTCAGATCATCAGATTGTTGAATTTATTAAATGGGCAAAAACGCAATCCTTCTATAAGAATACAACCATTATTGTGGATGGCGATCATCTGGGGATGGATGTGAACTATTATAAGAAGATTCCTGAATCGGGTCGGCATACGTTCAATCTGGTTTTGAATGCGCCTAAGACAACGACAACTGTTAAAACGAAGAACCGGCAGTTTAGTACAATGGATATGTTCCCAACAACATTAGCAGCGATGGGTGTTAAAATTAAGGGCAATCAATTAGGGCTAGGCACAAATCTACTTTCTAATCAAAAAACATTGATTGAGAAAAAAGGGTTAAAGAAAGTGACTAATGAATTGTCAGAAAATTCTAAATTCTACAATAATACGTTTGTCTTTAATAAGAAATAGGTTAATTGACTTTTCTGAAAAAGGCGTGTATATTAACAAGTAACTGCGAAAATCCGTAGAAAAATTTATTGTGCTGATCTATTGTCCAGCACGGTATTCATGAAAAACAAAAATAGTTCAGCCGATTTCGTATCGCGCAAAGCAACTGTTTTTGTTTTTTTTCTGCTCAAAAACGCATCAATTTGGCGATGTAATTTAAATTTAACATTTGTCATCTTTTTGTAATATTGAGTTCTACGGAAAACTTTATAGAGGGGTGAACAATTTGGCAGGACACTTAGTAAATTACGGTAAACATCGGACCCGTAGAAGCTATGCACGGATTAAAGAAGTGTTGGAACTACCAAACTTGATCGAAATCCAATCTAATTCCTATCAATGGTTTTTAGATGAAGGGCTTCGTGAAATGTTTGAGGACATCATGCCAATCGACGATTTTGCTGGTAATTTATCATTAGAATTCGTTGGTTACCAACTACTTGAACCGAAATACACGGTTGAAGAAGCACGTCAACATGATGCCAACTATTCAGCACCATTACACGTTACTTTACGACTAACAAACCACGAAACTGGTGAAATTAAATCTCAAGACGTCTTCTTTGGCGATTTCCCATTGATGACTGACCAAGGGACTTTCATTATTAATGGTGCGGAACGGGTTATCGTTTCTCAATTAGTTCGTTCACCAGGTGTTTATTTTAATAGTTCAATTGATAAGAATAGCCGGACAACTTACGGCACAACCGTCATTCCTAACCGGGGTGCTTGGTTAGAATTTGAAACAGATGCCAAAGATATTGCCTACGTGCGGATCGATCGGACTCGTAAGATTCCAATGTCTGTTTTAGTACGTGCTTTAGGTTACGGTTCAGATCAAGAAATTATCGATATCTTAGGCGACAACGATTCATTAATGTTGACGTTAGAAAAAGATATCCATAAGAATACTGATGATTCAAGAACTGAAGAAGCCTTAAAAGATATTTACGAACGTCTTCGCCCCGGCGAACCTAAGACGGCTGATAGCTCACGTTCATTACTTTTTGCCCGTTTCTTCGATGCAAAACGTTATGATTTAGCGTCAGTTGGTCGTTACAAGATCAACAAGAAGTTGAGCTTAAAGACACGTCTATTGGGTCAAACATTGGCTGAAACATTGGCTGATCCCGATACAGGTGAAGTGATTGCTGCCAAAGATACAGTAGTTGATCGTCAAGTCATGGATACTTTGTCACCTTATTTAGACAAAGAAGATTTCAAGACGGTGACTTACCAACCAGCTGATGAAGGTGTCTTAGCTGAACCAATGACGTTACAAGTGATTAAAGTTTATTCACAAAAAACGCCAGACAAAGAAATCAACATGATCGGTAACGGTCATATTGACGCTAAAGTTAAACATGTGATTCCTGCTGATATTTTGGCATCAATGAACTACTTCTTCAATTTACAAGAAGGTCTTGGCAATACCGATGATATTGATCATTTAGGTAATCGTCGGATTCGTTCAGTTGGTGAATTGCTCCAAAACCAATTCAGAATTGGTTTATCACGGATGGAACGGGTTGTTCGTGAACGGATGTCAATCCAAGATACAAGTACTATTACACCTCAACAATTAATTAATATTCGCCCAGTTGTGGCTTCAATCAAAGAATTCTTTGGTTCATCTCAATTGTCACAATTCATGGATCAAACCAATCCACTTGGTGAATTAACGCATAAACGTCGTCTATCTGCCTTAGGACCTGGTGGTTTGACTCGTGACCGTGCCGGTTACGAAGTCCGAGATGTGCATTATACCCATTATGGTCGTATGTGCCCAATCGAAACGCCTGAAGGCCCTAATATCGGGTTGATTAATAGTTTAGCAAGTTACGCCGTTGTTAACCGTTATGGTTTCATTGAAACCCCTTATCGTCGTGTCAGCTGGGATACCCATGATGTCACTGATAAGATTGACTACTTAACAGCCGATGAAGAAGATAATTACGTCATCGCCCAAGCCAACTCACCATTAAATGATGATGGGTCATTCGTTGAAGAAACGGTCTTGGCACGTTACAAAGATGACAATATCGAAACATCAATTGATAAATTGGATTACATGGATGTCTCACCTAAACAAGTTGTTGCCGTCGCAACAGCCTGCATTCCTTTCTTGGAAAATGATGATTCAAACCGTGCCTTGATGGGCGCCAACATGCAACGTCAAGCCGTACCTTTAGTTGATCCTCACGCACCATTGGTTGGGACCGGTATGGAATACAAAGCCGCTCATGATTCTGGGATTGCAATGCTTGCCAAACATGACGGAACAGTTGAATACGTTGATGCTAAAGAAATTCGTGTGCGTCGTGAAGATAGTTCATTAGACAAATATGAATTAATGAAATTCCGTCGTTCAAATGCGGGTAAGAACTACAACCAACGTCCAATCGTTGCTAAAGGCGATCACGTTGATGTTGATGAAATTATCGCAGACGGCCCAGCTATGGAAAATGGCGAATTAGCCTTAGGTCAAAACCCATTGATCGCTTTCATGACTTGGAATATGTATAACTATGAAGATGCCATCGTTCTTTCAGAACGTTTGGTTAAAGAAGATTTGTATACGTCAATTCATATTGAAGAATACGAATCAGAAGCACGTGATACAAAACTTGGACCTGAAGAAATCACTCGTGAAATTCCAAATGTCGGTGAATATTCATTAAAAGATCTTGATGAATTTGGGATTGTACGGATTGGTGCGGAAGTGAAAGACGGCGATATCTTAGTTGGTAAAGTCACGCCTAAGGGTGTTACTGAATTATCAGCTGAAGAACGTTTACTCCACGCAATCTTCGGTGAAAAAGCTCGTGAAGTTCGTGATACTTCCCTTAAGGTACCTCATGGTGGCGGCGGGATTATCCAAGATGTTAAGATCTTTACGCGTGAAGCTGGCGATGAATTATCACCAGGCGTTAACATGATGGTCCGCGTTTATATTACTCAAAAACGTAAGATTCAAGTCGGCGATAAGATGGCCGGACGTCATGGTAACAAAGGGACGGTTTCAATCGTTGTTCCTGAAGAAGATATGCCATACATGCCAGATGGTACCCCAGTTGATATCTTATTGAGTCCCATGGGTGTGCCTTCACGTATGAATATCGGGCAAGTCCTTGAATTACATTTAGGGATGGCTGCTCGTAACTTAGGTATCCACGTTGCAACACCAGTCTTTGATGGTGCGCAAGATAAAGATTTATGGGATGCTGTTCGTGAAGCTAACATGCCTTCAGATGGTAAGAGTGTGCTTTATGATGGTCGCACTGGTGAACCATTCGATACTCGGGTTTCTGTTGGGGTCATGTACTATATGAAACTAGCCCACATGGTTGACGATAAGTTACATGCGCGTTCAATCGGACCTTACTCACTTGTTACGCAACAACCTTTAGGTGGTAAAGCGCAATTTGGTGGCCAACGTTTCGGGGAAATGGAAGTTTGGGCACTTGAAGCTTATGGTGCTGCTTATACTTTACAAGAAATCTTAACTTACAAGTCTGATGACGTGGTTGGTCGTGTTAAAACGTACGAAGCCATCGTCAAGGGTGAACCAATTCCAAAACCAGGTGTCCCAGAATCATTCCGGGTCTTGGTCAAAGAATTACAATCACTTGGTCTAGACATGAAAGTCTTAGATATCAATAAAGAAGAAATCGAATTGCGTGATATGGATGACGACGATGACGATATTGTTAACGTTGATGCCTTATCTAAATACGCAAAAGAACAAGAAGAAAAGAAAGCACAAGAAGAAGCTGAAAAAGCACGAGCGGCCGCTAACGTTGACCCAGTTGATCCTTCAGCCGAATAATCGAGTGTTCTAATTAATTCAAATTAGTAAAGCGCGCTGCTTTACCATTCTATAAAAAATGAGGAGGTCGGCCCTTTGATAGATGTCAATAAGTTTGAAAGCATGCAAATTGGTTTAGCATCGTCAGATAAAATTCGTAGTTGGTCATATGGTGAAGTTAAAAAGCCAGAAACAATCAACTATCGTACTTTAAAACCTGAACGTGATGGCCTTTTTGATGAACGCATCTTTGGACCTACAAAAGATTGGGAATGTGCTTGTGGTAAGTACAAGCGGATTCGGTATAAAGGAATTGTCTGTGACCGTTGTGGGGTAGAAGTGACTCGTTCTAAAGTTCGTCGTGAACGAATGGGCCATATCGAACTCGCTGCACCAGTCACTCATATCTGGTACTTTAAAGGAATTCCAAGTCGGATGGGTCTTGTCTTAGACATGAGCCCCCGTGCTTTGGAAGAAATTATCTACTTCGCATCATACGTTGTGATTGACCCAGGCGATACAGCCTTGGAAAAGAAACAATTGATGACCGAACGCGAATATCGTGAAAAGCGTGAAGAATTTGGCAACAAGTTTAATGCTAAGATGGGTGCTGAAGCCATCAAGGAATTATTACGCGATGTCGATCTTGAAGGCGAAGTTGCTGAATTAAAGGAAAACTTGAAATCAGCACAAGGCCAAAAGAGAACACGTGCTATCCGTCGTTTAGATATCTTAGACGCCTTCCGTAAATCAGGAAACAGCCCTGAATGGATGGTCATGGATGCCGTTCCCGTTATTCCACCAGATTTACGACCAATGGTTCAATTGGAAGGTGGCCGTTTTGCCACTTCTGATTTGAATGATTTGTATCGTCGGGTGATTAACCGAAATAATCGTTTGAAACGTTTATTAGATTTATTAGCACCAAACATCATCGTTCAAAACGAAAAACGGATGTTACAAGAAGCCGTTGATGCTTTGATTGATAATGGCCGTCGTGGTCGTCCCGTTACCGGACCTGGTAACCGACCATTGAAGTCATTGTCACATATGCTAAAAGGGAAACAAGGACGTTTCCGTCAAAACTTATTGGGTAAACGTGTCGATTATTCTGGTCGTTCCGTTATCGATGTCGGCCCTACGTTGAAGTTCTATCAATGTGGGTTGCCACGTGAAATGGCGCTTGAATTATTCAAACCGTTCGTTATGCACCAATTAGTCAAACGCGAAATGGCCTCAAATATCAAGAATGCTAAACGTAAAATTGATCGTCAAGATGACGATGTTTGGGACGTTTTGGAAGATGTTATTAAGGAACGCCCAGTACTATTAAACCGGGCCCCTACATTGCATCGACTTGGTATTCAAGCCTTCGAACCAATCTTGGTTGATGGTAAATCAATCCGTCTTCATCCATTAGCTTGTGAAGCCTACAATGCCGATTTCGATGGGGATCAAATGGCAATCCATGTGCCTTTATCTGACGAAGCGCAAGCAGAAGCAAGAATGTTAATGCTCGCCGCTCATCATATCTTGGCACCTAAAGATGGTAAGCCAATCGTTACCCCTTCTCAAGATGTTGTGTTAGGTAACTATTACCTAACGCTTGAACAAAAAGAACGTCTTGGTGAAGGCATGATCTTTAAAGATACAAACGAAGTGATCATGGCTTATCAAACTGGCCACGTTCATTTACACAGTCGGATTGGGTTATCCGTTGCTAGCATGACTGAACGACCATTTACTGACGAACAACGTCATCAAATTATGATGACGAGTGTTGGTAAAGCATTGTTCAACGAAATCATGCCTGCTGACTTCCCATTCTTGAACGAACCTACTAACGATAACTTAGTCCACGGTGTGCCTGATAAGTACTTCATCCAAAAAGGTGAAGACATTCATGACTACCTAGCGACTGCTCCCGTTATTTTGCCATTTAAGAAAGGTTTCTTAAGTGACATCATTGCGCAAGTCTTTAAGGTTTATAAAGTACAACGGACTTCTGATTTGTTAGATGACATGAAGACCTTGGGTTACACTCAAGCAACGCATGCCGGCTTAACAGTTGGGGTTGCCGATGTGCCACAATTGCCTGAAAAGAAAGCAATCGTTGATGAAGCGCATAAGAAGGTCACGACCGTTTCTAAACAATTCCGTCGTGGTTTGATTACCGATGAAGAACGTCATGCACGTGTGATTGAAATTTGGAACGATGCTAAAGATGATATCCAACAACGATTAATCGACGCATTTGATCCAACCAACCCAATCTCAATGATGTCTGATTCTGGCGCCCGGGGTAATATCTCAAACTTTACGCAACTTGCTGGTATGCGTGGGTTGATGGCCGCACCGAATGGTGGGATGATGGAAGTTCCCGTTACATCGAACTTCCGTGAAGGCCTTTCTGTCATGGAAATGTTTATGTCTACCCATGGTGCCCGTAAAGGGATGACCGATACGGCCCTTAAGACAGCCGATTCTGGTTACTTAACACGTCGTTTGGTCGATGTTGCTCAAGATGTTATTATTCGTGAAGAAGATTGTGGGACTGATCGCGGTCTACTCATCCACTCAATTCATGAAGGAAATGAAATGATCGAACCGTTGTATGACCGTCTTGTTGGTCGTTGTGCAATGAAAGCCATTTTAGATCCTAAATCAGGTGACGTGATTGTTGCTAGAAATCAATTAATGGACGAACATCTTGCGCAAGCAGTTGTTGATGCCGGTATTGAAAATGTCACAATCCGTTCGGTCTTCACATGTAACACTAAACACGGTGTCTGCAAGAAATGTTACGGTCGTAACATGGCTAATGGTGAAGAAGTTGAAGTTGGTGAAGCAGTCGGAACTGTCGCAGCACAATCTATCGGTGAACCTGGTACGCAATTAACCATGCGTAACTTCCATACCGGTGGGGTTGCCGGCGGTGAAGATATCACTCAAGGTTTACCTCGTATCCAAGAAATTTTTGAAGCCCGTAATCCGAAAGGGTTGGCATCAATCACTGAAGTCACTGGTGAGGTTGTCGCGGTTGAAGAAAATCCGGCTGAACATAGCCGTGAAATTACAATCCAAGGCGAAACAGATACACGTTCATACAGTGTGCCTTACACCGCTAACGTCATTGTTAGCGAAGGCGATCACGTTCGTCGTGGTGAAAAAATCACGGGTGGTTCTGTCAATCCTAAACAATTAATCAAAGTTCGTGACGTTTTATCAACTGAAAACTACCTCTTGCATGAAGTTCAAAAAGTTTACCGTATGCAAGGTGTTGAAATCGGCGATAAACATGTCGAGGTTATGGTTCGTCAAATGCTACGTAAAGTCCGTGTCATGGATCCAGGTGATACCGAAATCTTACCTGGTACGTTAATGGACATTAGCGAATTTACGGATCGTAACCACGAAACACTTATTAGCGGTGGCGTTCCTGCTACTTGTCGTCCAGTCTTGCTTGGTATTACCAAAGCCTCACTGGAAACCAATAGTTTCTTATCTGCCGCATCATTCCAAGAAACAACTCGTGTCTTAACGGATGCTTCTATCCGCGGTAAGAGTGATCCATTACTTGGTTTGAAAGAAAATGTTATCATCGGGAAGATCGTCCCAGCTGGTACTGGTATGGCGAAGTACCGTCATATGGAACCTAAAACAGTTGGTGCCGTCTCAGAAAATGTCTACTCAATCAGTGACATCGAAGCCCAAATGAAACAAGAAGAAACAAAAGAATAGAGTGCTATCTCAAGCGGTTAACGCTTGAGCATAATCTAAAAAATCCCTTATGGTGTTCTTCAACCATAAGGGATTTTTGTAGTTAGGCGGAAAGCGTTGCTTGAGATAGCGCGTTTCAGAATAGAGCGTGAGCCCTCACGGGTAGCTTCTGAGCATTAGCCTAGTTCCGTGAATAAAGTCCGATTTGTGGACTTTGTTTGCGAAACGTAGCTAAGCACAAGAAGCTGTGGGCACTTGCGCGTTTCAAAACGCCATGACCACCACCACCCCCATACTAATATAGGGAATAAACGGAATCTGGTCGCCACGCAAAATGCTGTGTGGTCGCCGGATTTTTTTGATGGCGTAACCGATTAAGCAGAGGATGCAACCGGCTAATAAACTTTGCAGTACGAATTCTAAGCCGAACCACAGAGTTAGAATCGTGAGTAGTTCGACGTCGCCGAAACCAAACGCGTCTGTCCAATAAGCGAGTAGTGCGAGCGCGCTACCGATTAAGAACGCGGCCAGCCAGTGGTAATTAGACCAGAAACTAATAAAGAGCGGCACCATCGCCGTTAGTGTCGGACCAGGATACATGACGCTATGTAAGAGGTCGATTAAACTGAGACAGTATAGCAGCACGATTAAATAAATCAATTGCCAAGGCCATGCTCGCGATAATAGCAGTACAAATAAGCAGCCACCAGCAATTTCGCTGTAGAAAAAGCCGCGGTGAATCGGAAAACCACAATCACGACAATGCCCTTTTAAAACTAAGTAACTGATAATCGGGAATAAATCGTACCAAGCAATCTGGTGGCGACACCAATCGCAATGCGAAGTCGGCCAGATGATGGACCGTCCGAGTGGCCAACGCCAACAGATGACGGTGATGAAAGAGGCGATGCAAGCACCGCAATAAAATAGTAATAAAGACTTAAGCATAATGAACCCTCCTTAATCAATAGTTACCCTGAATACGGCTATTTTTTTCTGAAAAGAGGGTTAAAATCGTGTTGACAAATCTGAATAATGATGATAATCTAATGAAGGTGCTTTTTACGGAAGTTTTTCTGGAAATCAGATCATGCTGACTGACGTTTAAAAATGCATTACAATTCACGCAACTAGGTTGCCATTTTTTTATCAAAAAAAAAGAACCGCCTGGATGTGTGGACTTAAACTTAAAAATAACTTTCAGCTCAAGGAAGGAGGAACCTTCAAATGCCAACAATTAACCAATTGGTACGTAAGGGTCGTAAATCAAGAACTTCAAAGTCTGATGCACCTGCATTAAACTTTGGCTACAACAGTATGAAGAAAATCGCTACAGATAATCCAGCACCACAAAAACGTGGGGTCGCTACTCGTGTCGGGACTATGACACCTAAAAAGCCTAACTCTGCTTTACGTAAGTATGCGCGTGTGCGTTTATCTAACTTAATCGAAGTCACAGCTTATATTCCTGGTATTGGTCATAACCTACAAGAACATAGTGTTGTTCTTATCCGTGGGGGCCGTGTCAAGGATTTACCTGGGGTTCGTTATCACGTTATCCGTGGCGCTTTGGATACTGCCGGTGTAGATGGTCGTATGCAAAGTCGTTCTAAATACGGTACTAAGAGACCTAAAAAATAACACACAATAAAAAATATAAAAGTCGTATTGAAGTTTAAATGACACTGTGTGTTACTTCAAGGACTTAAAATCTTGAGGAGGTTATCAGGATGCCAAGAAAAGGCTATGTTGCTAAACGTGACGTTTTACCTGATCCAATGTACAATTCTAAATTGGTTTCACGCTTAATCAACCGGTTAATGGTTGATGGGAAACGTGGGACTGCATCAACCATCTTATATGATGCGTTTGATATTATTAAAGAAGAAACTAGCAAGGACCCATTGGAAGTTTTCGAAGAAGCTATGAACAACATCATGCCAGTACTTGAAGTTAAAGCTCGCCGTATCGGTGGTTCTAACTACCAAGTGCCAATTGAAGTTCGTCCAGAACGTCGTACAACTTTAGGTTTACGTTGGTTAGTAAACTATGCTCGCTTACGTGGCGAACATACGATGGATCAACGTCTTGCACGTGAAATTATGGATGCTGCCAATAACACTGGTGCTGCTGTTAAGAAACGTGAAGACACACATAAAATGGCTGATGCCAACCGCGCATTTGCACATTATCGCTGGTAAGATTAACAAGGATGGCCATTGTATGCTTTTCAACAAGTCATATAATGGCCTCTTGTTGTCTTTAGCGTAATATTTGATAATTCGAGAGGAGTAACTATTCACTATGGCAAACAAACGTGAATTCCCGTTAGACAAAACTCGTAATATCGGTATCATGGCTCATATCGATGCTGGTAAGACGACAACTACTGAACGTATCTTGTATTATACTGGTAAAATTCATAAAATCGGTGAAACCCATGAAGGGGCTTCACAAATGGATTGGATGGAACAAGAACAAGAACGTGGGATTACTATTACATCAGCAGCAACAACTGCCGAATGGAAAGGTAACCGAGTTAATATTATTGATACACCAGGACATGTCGATTTCACAATTGAAGTTGAACGTTCATTGCGTGTCTTAGATGGTGCCATCACTGTCTTAGATGCTCAATCAGGTGTTGAACCTCAAACTGAAAATGTTTGGCGTCAAGCAACTACTTATGGTGTACCACGTATCGTCTTTGTTAATAAGATGGATAAATTAGGGGCTGACTTTGATTATTCAATGACAACTCTTGAAGACCGTCTACAAGCTAATGCACATGCCGTTCAAATGCCAATTGGCGCTGAAGATGATTTCTTAGGCGTTATTGATTTGATCGAAATGCAAGCTGATATCTATGATGAAGATGAACTAGGCGCTAAGTGGGATACTGTTGAAGTGCCTGCTGACTACCTAGAAGAAGCAACAAAACGTCGCGCATCTTTAGTTGAAGCTGTTGCTGATGTAAATGATGACATCATGGAAAAATACTTAGAAGGCGAAGAAATCACTAAAGATGAATTGAAAAAAGCAATTCGTCAAGCAACGATTGATTTGAAATTCTTCCCAGTATTTGCCGGTTCAGCCTTTAAAAATAAGGGTGTTCAAATGTTAATGGATGGGGTTGTTGATTACCTTCCATCACCATTAGAAGTACGTCCTTACAAAGCAACTGATCCAGAAGATCCTGATACAGAAGTTGAATTGATGGCTGGCGATGACAAACCATTTGCTGGTTTAGCCTTTAAGATTGCTACCGATCCTTTCGTTGGTCGTTTAACATTCTTCCGTGTTTATACGGGGACACTTCAATCAGGTTCATACGTCTTGAACGCTACTAAAGACAAACGTGAACGTGTTGGTCGTTTATTACAAATGCATTCAAATCACCGTAACGAAATTCCTGAAGTATTCTCAGGGGATATCGCTGCTGCAATCGGTTTGAAGAACACGACAACTGGTGATTCATTGACTGATATTGATCATCCATTAATTTTGGAATCAATGGAATTCCCTGATCCCGTTATCCAAGTTTCTATCGAACCTGAATCAAAAGAAGATCGTGATAAGTTAGATCTTGCCTTGCAAAAACTTGGTGAAGAAGATCCAACATTCAAAGCTGAAACGAACCCTGAAACTGGCGAAACATTAATTGCCGGCATGGGCGAATTACATTTGGATATCATGGTTGACCGTATGAAACGTGAATTTAAAGTGGTTGCCAAAGTCGGCGAACCACAAGTTGCTTATCGTGAAACATTCACGAAACAAGCTTCTGCACAAGGTAAATTCGTTCGTCAATCCGGTGGTAAAGGTCAATATGGTGACGTTTGGGTTGAATTTACACCTAATGAAGAGGGTAAAGGCTTCGAATTCGAAGATGCTATCGTCGGTGGTGTTGTTCCTCGTGAATACATTCCATCAGTTGAACAAGGCTTGAAAGAATCAATGGCAAACGGTGTCTTAGCCGGCTACCCATTGATCGACGTTAAAGCTAAGCTATATGATGGTAGTTATCATGATGTCGATTCTAATGAATCTGCATTTAAGGTTGCTGCTTCAATGGCATTGAGAAATGCTGCTAAAAAAGCTGGCGCTGAAATCCTAGAACCAATCATGAAGGTTGAAGTGATTGCTCCTGAAGAATATCTTGGTGATATTATGGGACAAATTACTGCCCGTCGTGGACGTGTTGAAGGTATGGAAGCCCGTGGTAATGCACAACTTGTTAACGCAATGGTGCCATTATCAGAAATGTTTGGTTATGCAACGACTTTACGTTCAGCAACACAAGGCCGTGGGACATTTACAATGACATTTGATCATTATTCAGCTGTTCCTAAGAGCATCCAAGAAGAAATTATCAAGAAAAATGGTGGCCAATAATTAATTGGACCCGTTGATCTGATGACTTCTGTTGGATTAAAAAAGGTCCCGCATCTGCGGGGCCTTTTTTTGTGGCGTTAATGAGTATGGATTAATTAAATGGTAATCGTGAATTTTACAGTTTTATAAATGAAAGTTCACAATTCGTTCACATCTCGTTGTTATTCTATATATATCAGATGAATTCCTCCCAAGAAATAATCTGAAAGATAAAGTGCTTTTCAAACAGTTGGCCGCTTCCCTAGAGTGGCTGGCTGAGCAACACCAATGAGTTATCGTTTAATCGGTAGGACTGGTCCATTCATTTGAAATTCCTCCCAGAAAATATAATGACGGCCGATGCGGGTTCAACCCCCGCTAACTCGATTTGCCACCGCCCTGGCAAAGAACTGACAAAACTCTTTTTTCATACACTCCTCGGACTCGCTGCAAAGCGGGTCTATTTTTATGTTAGAAATAGCTAGCTGGAATACGGTGTTTTAAACTTGCTCAATATGATACAATGCGTATCAAGCAAGAAGTTAGTGGCGGTTGGCAAAACTGAATGTAGGGTGGTGGTGCTTATGCAGCGATTGCATGAAATCCGGAATCTGCAGAAGGGAGTAGCCTAGTTGTTTTTGGGGAGTGCGCTGGTGGTTATTAGTGGCGTGACGGTCTTAATTTTGGCGGTTGAAAAACTGACAAAAGCCGTTACTAAACTGGTGATTGCGTGGCAAACGCTGATTAAAACGATAAAAAAATAACCGTTGCGATAACTTTTGGCAGAGTTCGCAAGGCTATTAGATTGTGATATTGATGCCAACCGTCTTTAGCGGTCTGCGTGGAATCGTGTTGACGCACGGTTCCTTTTTTGTTGGCTTCATTATAACACCGTGGCTGAGAAGTTTCAATCAACACGACAAACAGCTTTTTTTTGAAGAATAATATTCGTTATATTATTATATAGAAGAAAGTGGTTAGCTTTTTGGGGATAATTAGCTTGATTAGTGCTCTAAACGCGCTTCTCCATGCAAGTTCTTGTGCTTAGCTACGTTTCGCAAACAAAGTCCACAACCCGGACTTTATTCACGGAACTAGGCTAATGCTCAGAACTAACCGCATGGATCAGCGCTCTATCTTTGCATTCAAGCTATCCTTAAAATGTGCTAGGGCCCATTCTTGGCCGTTGGGGGTGAAGGTTGCGACGGCTTGTTCGTGGATCGTTAACGGATAGTTTAAGTTATAGGCTGACACGGCGGTGTGTAGGACGCAGATGTCGGTGCAGACGCCCGTTAAATGTAAGTCAGTGATGTGGCGTTCGCGTAGGTAATTATCTAAATTCGTATTGGCAAATGCAGAATAGCGGTTCTTGGCAAAGGCGTAGACGTGCTCGTCATCTTTGTGGGCAGCGTACCAAGTAGCGAGGGGGCCGTAAAATTCGCGCCCCCAAGTATTAGCTAAGTTATGTGGTGGGAAGAGTTTGGTTTCTGGATGGTGGGGATCGTTAGCCACGTGTAAGTCGGTCGGCAAAATCACGTCGTCGCCCGCCGATAAAAATTGATCAGCTAGCGTCACGATTGAAGTGGCAATCGCCTGGGCTGGTGCACCGGCCGTTAGCGCGCCGTTGTCGGCGACGAAGTCATTTGTATAATCGATGATTAAAAGTGCTTGAGCTACCATGTAAAAGCCTCCTAGCGAATATTTAATTGGTCTAAGTGTACCTGAAAAGTAGGGCGAAGGCTAGCGATAAACCACTATCCGTTTTTATGAAAAGGTTATGAAAAACTTTGATAAATCAGCAAAAAAGGGTTGCATAATTTTGGCCCATCTTGTAAGATAGATAAGGTGCTATTTCTATAACAGAAGTTTGCGCACGAGGGGGTCGAAAGATTCCTAAGTAGCTAAGATGTGAGAGGTTGCGACACACCCGGCCGCTTTGCCATGGGCGGGCGTGCCGGAAAAATTTTCACGGAGCTAGTCTACTTTTAAAATAGACGAAGGAGGGAAAAACATGGCAAAACAAAAGATTCGTATTCGTTTGAAAGCATTCGAACACCGTATTTTGGATCAATCAGCTGATAAGATCGTGGAAACAGCAAAGAGAACAGGAGCTTCAATCTCTGGCCCAATCCCATTACCAACTGAACGGACACTTTATACTGTATTACGTTCACCACATAAACATAAAGATTCTCGTGAACAATTCGAAATGCGTACTCATAAGCGTTTAATCGATATTGTTAACCCAACACCTAAGACAGTTGATTCATTGATGAAACTTGACTTACCAAGTGGTGTGGATATCGAAATCAAGCTTTAATAGTTAAATACTAAATCAAAAAATTGGAGGTGTTACCATGACCACAAAAGGAATCTTAGGTAAAAAAGTAGGTATGACACAAGTTTTTAACGAAAACGGTGAACTTGTTCCCGTAACAGTTATCGAAGCAACACCGAACGTTGTCTTACAAGTTAAGACTAACGAAACAGACGGCTATGAAGCCATCCAAGTCGGTTATCAAGATAAACGTGAAGTCTTGTCAAACAAACCTGCTAAAGGTCATGTAGCAAAAGCAAATACTACTCCTAAGCGCTTCATTCGAGAATTCAGAGATGTTGCACTAGGAGAGTACGAAGTAGGAACAGAAATCAAAGTTGATACTTTCGCAGCCGGCGACGTCGTAGACGCAACTGGTGTAACGAAAGGTCATGGTTTCCAAGGTAACATTAAGAAAGACGGACAATCTCGTGGCCCTATGAGTCATGGTTCTCGTTTTCACCGTCGTCCTGGTTCAATGGGTGCCGTTATTAACCGTGTGTTTAAGGGCAAACTATTACCAGGTCGCATGGGTAACCATCAACGGACTGTTCAAAACTTATTAGTTGTTGGCACAGATGTTGAAAAGAACGTTATCCTTGTTAAGGGTAACGTGCCAGGTGCTAAAAACTCATTGATTACAATTAAAACAGCTGTTAAAGCTAACAAATAATTCGAGAAGGGAGGATTTAACCAATGGCAAACGTAACATTATTTAAACAAGATGGTAGCCAAAACGGAAGCGTCGAATTAAACGACACTATCTGGGCTATCGAACCTAACGAAAACGTTGTGTTTGATGCAATCATCATGCAACGTGCTTCATTAAGACAAGGAACACATGCCGTTAAGAACCGTTCTGCAGTTCGCGGTGGTGGTCGTAAACCTTGGCGTCAAAAGGGTACTGGTCGTGCTCGTCAAGGCTCAATCCGTTCACCACAATGGCGTGGCGGTGGTATCGTCTTCGGACCTACTCCTCGTTCATACAGTTACAAATTACCTCGTAAAGTACGTCGTCTTGCTATCAAGTCAGTACTTTCACAAAAGGTTATCGATAATGATTTAGTCGTTGTTGATGCATTCAACTTTGATGCACCTAAGACTAAAGAATTCGCAGAAGTACTTAACAAATTAGACGTTAATACTAAAGCATTAGTAGTTCTTGAAGAAGGCAATGATTTTGCTGCCCTATCAGCACGCAACTTACCTAACGTAACAGTTGTTCCCGCTGAAGGTATCAACGTATTAGACGTTGTTGGCAACCAAAAATTAATCCTAACTCAAGCTGCTCTTTCTAAGATTGAGGAGGTGCTTGGATAATGGAAGCACGCGATGTTATTTTACGCCCAGTAGTTACTGAAGCTTCAATGGCTGCTATGGACGACAAGAAATACACGTTTGATGTTAATGTACATGCTAACAAGACACAAGTACGTTACGCAATCGAAGAAATCTTTGGTGTATCAGTTAAAAACGTGAACATCATGAATGTTCGCGGTAAGTTAAAACGTCAAGGTCGCTATTCTGGCTATACTAAAAAACGCCGTAAAGCAATCGTTGCCTTAACTGCTGATTCAAAAGAAATCAAGATTTTCGAAGATTAATCAACATTAAATTAAAGTAATAATTATAGGAGGGAACACACGTGGGAATTATTAAGTACAAACCAACCACAAACGGTCGTCGTAACATGACCAGCTCAGATTTTGCTGAGATTACTAAGACAACCCCTGAAAAGACGTTGTTGGAATCCCAAAGCCATACTGCTGGTCGTAATGCGCACGGTCATATCACCGTACGTCATCGTGGCGGTGGTCATAAACAAAAATATCGTGTTATCGACTTCAAACGGATTAAAGATGGTATCAAAGCGACTGTTAAGTCAATCGAATACGATCCAAACCGTACATCAAATATCGCATTGATCCAATACCCAGATGGTATCAAAGCATACATCATCGCCCCTAAAGGCCTTGAAGTAGGCATGATCGTTGAATCTGGTGTGGATGCTGATATTAAAGTTGGTAATGCATTGCCATTATCTAACATTCCTGATGGGACACTTATCCACAATATCGAATTGAAACCTGGTAAAGGCGGCCAATTGGTTCGTTCAGCTGGTACATCAGCTCAATTACTTGGTAAAGAAGGCAAATATGCAATTGTACGTTTGACTTCAGGCGAAACTCGTATGATCCTTGTTACTTGTCGCGCTACAATCGGTACTGTTGGTAATGGCCAACATGAATTGATCAAAATTGGTAAAGCCGGCCGTAAACGTTGGATGGGTATCCGTCCTACAGTTCGTGGGTCTGTAATGAATCCTAACGATCATCCTCATGGTGGTGGTGAAGGTAAAGCACCAATCGGACGTCCTTCTCCTATGTCTCCATGGGGTAAGAAGACGCTTGGTAAGAAAACTCGTAGTAGTAAGGCTCGTTCAGAGAAACTTATTATTCGTCATCGTAAATCAAGATAATCAATTTAAATTGAACTTATCGAAAGCCCAAGCGGCTTAAATCAGATAAGTCTATCGTACTTTTTATTCGAAGGAGGTTTCATAATGAGTCGTAGTTTGAAAAAAGGCCCTTTCGCTGATGCGCATTTGATGAAAAAAGTCGAAGCACAAGCTGATAGCGAAAAGAAACAAGTCATCAAGACTTGGTCTCGTCGCTCGACAATTTTCCCTAGCTTTATTGGCTACACAATCGCTGTATATGATGGACGGAAACACGTCCCAGTTTTCATCTCAGACGATATGGTAGGCCATAAATTAGGCGAATTCGTACCAACAAGAACTTTCCATGGTCATGGTACAGACGATAAGAAAACAACAGCACGCTAGAAAGGAGGATGAATCCAATGGCAGATCAAATTACTAGTGCAACAGCTAGCGCCAAGTCAGTTCGTATGGCTGCCCGTAAAGTACGGATGGTTATGGACTTGATTCGCGGTAAGAATGTTGCAGAAGCAATTGCAATTTTAGAATTTACACCAAGAGCTGCTTCTCCAGTTGTGATTAAAGTTTTGAAGTCAGCAATCGCTAACGCAGAACATAATTACGACTTAGATGCAGAAAACTTGGTTGTTACTGAAGCTTATGCAAACGAAGGACCAACATTGAAACGTTTTCGTCCTCGCGCTAAAGGCTCAGCATCACCAATCAACAAACGTACAAGTCACATCACTGTAGTTGTATCAGAAAAAGAAGCATAAGGAGGGATATCGCGTGGGTCAAAAAATTAATCCAACCGGTTTTCGTGTCGGCGTAATCCGTGATTGGGACGCTAAATGGTATGCAGAAAAAGATTTTGCAACATTTTTACATGAAGATCTTAAGATTCGTAAATATATTAACACTAAACTAGCTGACGCTTCCGTCTCTACCATTGAAACGGAACGCGCTGCAAATCGCGTCAACGTTTCAATCCATACTGCTAAACCTGGTATGGTAATCGGTAAAGGCGGTTCTGAAGTAGAAAATCTACGTAAAGAACTAAATAACTTAACAGGCAAGAAAGTACACATCAACATTGTGGAAATCAAGAAACCTGATTTAGATGCTCACTTAGTCGGCGAAAGTATTGCTCGTCAATTGGAAGCACGTGTTGCTTTCCGTCGTGCACAACGCCAAGCTATGCAACGCACTATGCGTTCTGGCGCTAAAGGTATCAAAACTCAAGTCGCTGGTCGTTTGAACGGTGCAGATATGTCACGTATTGAAACACATGCTCAAGGAACTGTTCCTTTGCATACGTTACGTGCTGATATCGACTATTCATGGGACGAAGCTATGACGACTTACGGTAAATTAGGAGTTAAGACTTGGATTTATCGGGGCGAAATTTTACCCGCTAAAGCTAATAACAATACGAAAGGAGGGAAATAAACATGTTAGTACCTAAACGTGTAAAACATCGTCGCGAATTCCGTGGGAAGATGCGCGGTGCTGCTAAAGGTGGCAAAGAAGTCACTTTTGGCGAATACGGTCTACAAGCTTTGGAATCAAGTTGGATTACCAACCGTCAAATTGAAGCTGCCCGTGTTGCTATGACTCGTTACATGAAACGTGGTGGGAAAGTATGGATCAAAATTTTCCCTCATAAATCATACACTGCAAAAGGTGTCGGCGTTCGGATGGGTTCAGGTAAAGGTGCTCCTGCAGGTTGGGTTGCCGTTGTAAAACGTGAAAAAATCATGTTTGAAATCGGTGGCGTTTCTGAAGAAGTAGCTCGCGAAGCATTACGTCTTGCCTCACACAAATTGCCAGTTAAAACTAAGATCGTAAAACGTGAGGAAGTAGGTGGCGAATCTAATGAAGGCTAATGAAATCAGTGAATTAACCACTGCTGAAATGCTTAAGAAAGAACAAGCTTATAAAGAAGAATTGTTCAATCTTCGTTTCCAACAAGCTACCGGTCAATTAGAAAATACCGCACGCTTAAAGCAAGTTCGTCAGAACATTGCTCGTATCAAAACTGTTTTACGTCAACAAGAACTTAACAAATAATAAATGGAAAGGAGCTATTTACTTTGAGCGAAAGTCGTAACCATCGTAAAGTGTACCAAGGCCGTGTTATTTCTGACAAAATGGAAAAAACAATTACTGTCGTGGTAGAAACTTATAAGACACATCCTACTTACGGGAAACGTGTTAAGTATTCTAAAAAATATTATGCACAAGATGACAACAACGAAGCAAAAGTAGGCGATGTCGTACGTATCATGGAAACTCGTCCGTTATCTCGTACAAAACGGTTCCGTTTATTAGATGTCGTTGAAAAAGCAGTTATTATCTAAATCGTTACTTAAACTAAGTGACGGAAGGAGGACCTATAGTGATTCAAACAGAAAGTCGTCTTAGAGTTGCTGATAACTCCGGTGCCCGTGAAATTTTAACCATTAAAGTTTTGGGTGGTTCAGGTCGTAAGACTGCCAATATCGGTGATGTTATCGTCGCAACAATTAAACAAGCAACACCAGGTGGCGTTGTCAAAAAAGGTGAAGTTGTCAAGGCTGTTATCGTTCGTACTAAGTCAGGGGCTCGTCGTGTAGACGGTTCTTACATCAAGTTCGACGAAAACGCTGCTGTTATCATCAATGATGATAAGACTCCTAAAGGAACACGTATCTTTGGACCAGTTGCACGTGAATTACGTGACAATGATTTCATGAAGATCGTTTCCCTAGCGCCTGAAGTTCTATAATTGCAGACTACAAAGGAGGTGCGTATATCATGTTTGTTAAAACTGGTGATAAAGTAAAAGTAATCAGCGGTAAAGATAAAGGTAAAGAAGGTACCATCATCAAAGCAATGCCTAAAGATGGCCGTGTTATTGTTGAAGGTATCAATACCGTTAAAAAGCACGTTAAGCCAAATGCTCAAAATCCTAATGGTGGGATTGTTGATACAGCGGCTAGCATCAACGTGTCAAACGTTATGCTAATTGATCCATCTACTAACGAAGCAACTCGTGTTGGCTTTAAAGTAATTGATGGTAAAAAAGTACGCGTGTCAAAGAAAACTGGAGAATCAATCGATAAATAATCTTTTGGGGAAAGGAGGCACTTTTTACATGACTAACCGTTTAAAAGAAAAATATGTTAAAGAAATGACACCAGCATTAATTGAAAAGTTTAATTACACTTCAAGCATGCAAGTACCTAAGATCGAAAAGATCGTACTTAACATGGGTGTTGGTGATGCCGTTTCTAACGCTAAGAACTTAGACAAGGCTGTTGAAGAATTAGCTTTGATTGCAGGTCAAAAACCTTTAATCACTAAAGCTAAAAAATCAATCGCCGGCTTCCGTTTACGTGAAGGTATGCCAATCGGCGCCAAAGTTACATTACGTGGCGAAAGAATGTACGATTTCTTAGATAAATTAGTTAACGTATCTTTACCTCGTGTTCGTGATTTTCACGGTGTTAGCGCAAAATCATTTGATGGTCGCGGTAATTATACATTAGGTGTACGCGAACAATTGATCTTCCCTGAAATCGATTATGATAAGGTAGATCGCGTTCGTGGTTTGGATGTTGTTATTGTAACAACTTCAAACACTGATGAAGAAGCACGCGAATTGTTAACACAATTCGGCATGCCATTCAAAAAATAATAAGGGAGGTCAATTTCTTGGCTAAAAAATCTTTAGTTGTTAAGAATCATCGTCCAGCAAAATTTTCAACACAAGAATATACTCGTTGCGAACAATGTGGACGACCACATTCAGTTTATCGTAAGTTTAAGCTTTGCCGGATTTGCCTCCGTGAATTAGCTCATAAGGGCCAAATTCCAGGCATGAAAAAAGCAAGCTGGTAATCATAAAGATTCAATAAAGGAGGTTAATTCCACATGGTCATGACAGATCCAATCGCAGACTATCTAACTCGTATCCGTAACGCTAACATGGTACGGCATGAGTCTTTAGAAGTACCTGCTTCACGCATGAAGAAAGAAATTTCTGAAATTTTAAAACGCGAAGGTTTCATTCGCGACTACGAAGTCATTGAAGACGACAAACAAGGTATCATCCGTGTATTCTTGAAGTATGGTAAGAATAACGAACGTGTTATCTCTGGTTTGAAACGTATCTCAAAACCTGGCTTACGTAACTATGTCAAAGCTACCGAAGTACCTAAGGTATTGAACGGTTTAGGCATTGCTATTATTTCAACAAGCAACGGCGTCGTAACAGACAAAGAAGCTCGCGAAAAAGCTGCCGGCGGCGAAGTTCTCGCATACGTATGGTAATCAAACTTTAAAACAAGGAGGTGTCGTAACGTGAGTCGTATCGGATTAAAAGTAATCGAAGTCCCAGCTGGTGTTACTGTTACTAAAGACAGTGAAAACAACATCACAGTTAAGGGTCCTAAAGGTGAACTAACACGTCATTTCAATCCAATCATTGAAATGCACGAAGAAGGCAACCTTATCAACTTTACACGTAGCAAAGATAGCGATCGTGCAATGCACGGCACTATGCGCGCTAACTTAAACAACATGATTTTGGGTGTTACAGAAGGTTTCAGCAAGACATTGGATCTAATCGGTGTTGGTTACCGTACCCAATTAAAAGGTAAGACATTAGTATTAAACGTTGGCTACTCTCATCCAGTAGAAATGGAAGCACCAGAAGGTGTTAACATTGAAGTCCCAGCGAATACGAAGATCATTATTAGCGGTATTAGCAAACAACAAGTTGGCCAATTCGCAGCTATTATTCGTGATGTTCGTCCTCCAGAACCTTATAAAGGCAAGGGTATTCGTTATACAGACGAAATTGTCCGCCGTAAAGAAGGTAAAACTGGTAAATAAAGCAGCGTAAGTTGCTAAATATACTTAAGAGGTGAAAATTGTGATTACTAAACCAGACAAGAATAAGACTCGTCAAAAACGCCATACGCGCGTTCGCGGCAAGATCTCTGGTACTGCTGACTGCCCACGCTTGAACGTGTTCCGTTCTAACAAAAACATCTACGCTCAATTAATTGATGACGTAGCGGGTGTGACGCTAGCAAGTGCCTCAACATTAGATAAAGAAGTAAAAGCAGAAGGAACTAAAAGCGAACAAGCTACCCAAGTTGGTACTTTAGTTGCACAACGTGCAGTTAAAGCTGGCCACAAAGTGGTTGTCTTTGATCGTGGCGGTTACCTATATCACGGCCGCATCGAAGCATTAGCTAATGCTGCTCGTGAAAACGGACTAGAATTCTAATAAGGAGGAAAACCATTTATGACTTACATTGATCCAACTCATTTAGATTTAGAAGATCGCGTTGTATCAATCAACCGTGTTACAAAAGTTGTTAAAGGTGGACGTCGTCTACGTTTCGCAGCTATTGTAATCGTTGGTGATAAAGACGGTCACGTTGGTTTTGGGACTGGTAAAGCTCAAGAAGTTCCCGAAGCTATTCGTAAAGCTGTTGAAGATGCTAAAAAGAATCTTATCAGCGTTCCTAAAGTTGGGACAACATTACCTCATGAAGTTATCGGTCACTTTGGCGCTGGTCGTGTCTTGTTAAAACCAGCCGTTGAAGGTTCTGGTATCGCAGCTGGTGGTGCTGTTCGTGCCGTCATGGAATTAGCAGGAGTCGATGATGTGACAAGTAAAACATTAGGTAGCAAAACTGCTATCAACGTTATTCGTGCCACAATTGACGGTTTAACTCGTATGAAGACTGCTGAACAATTTGCAGAATTACGTAACATATCTGTTGAAAGCTTACAAAACTAGGAGGATATTGAACATGGCTCAATTAAAGATTACTTTAAGAAAAAGTGCTGCTCATCGTCTTCCAGAACAACGTAAAATGGTCAAAGAATTTGGCTTAAACCGAGTGAATAGTTCTGTAATCAAACCAGATGATGCTGCAACTCACGGTGTGATTTTTAAACTCGCACATTTAGTAACAGTCGAAGAAATTAAAGATTAATTTCAACATAACTTGCAAGGAGGTGCGCACACATGAAGTTACATGAAATGAAACCAAACGAGGGTGCTCGTGACGTTCGTAAACGTGTCGGTCGTGGTACATCATCAGGTACTGGTAAGACATCTGGACGTGGACAAAAAGGCCAAAAGGCTCGTAGTAAGGTACGCTTAGGTTTTGAAGGTGGACAAATGCCTTTATTCCGTCGTATGCCTAAACGCGGGTTCAACAACATCAACCGTAAGGAATATGCTGTTGTTAACTTAAACGATTTAAATCGTTTTGAAGACGGTACAGAAATTACACCAGTGATCTTAATCGAAGCTGGCGTGATCAAAAAAGAATTATCAGGCGTTAAGCTATTAGCGAATGGCGAATTAAACAAAAAATTGAACATTAAGGTAAGCAAGTATTCTGAAGCTGCAAAAGCTGCTGTAGAAGCTGCTGGCGGTTCAATTGAGGTGATTTAATTGCTAAACACATTAAGAAACGCATTTAAAGTCAAGGAAATCCGTAGTAAGATTTTGTTCACTTTGGGCGTTTTGATTGTTTATCGTTTAGGTGCACAAATTACAGTACCAGGTGTTAATGCTGCCGCATTGACTAAGGTGGGCGCAACTGGTTTGATCCCATTGCTTGATACTGTTAGTGGTGGTGGCCTGGCAAACTATTCCATCTTCTCGATGGGTGTTTCGCCTTTCATCACGGCCCAAATTGTGATTCAATTATTGCAAATGGACATTGTGCCTAAATTTGTTGAATGGAGCAAACAAGGTGAAGTTGGTCGTCGGAAACTGAATCAAGTGACCCGCTACTTAACCATCATCTTGTCGTTTATCCAATCGATTGGGATTACTGCTGGGTTTAACTCATTAAGTCAAATGGGCTTGGTGAAAGATCCTAGTATTAAGACCTTCGTCAGTATCGGGATCATCTTAACGGGTGGGACGATGTTGATTACTTGGTTGGGTGAACAGATTACGGACAAGGGACTTGGTAATGGGGTGTCAATGATCATCTTTGCAGGGATTATTGCACGTCTACCAAGTGGCTTGAAACAAATCGTCCAAGAACATATCTTAAATGCTAAAGCGGCTGATATGTGGAAAGGTATTTTATTCGTGGTCGTCTTGATCGTTGCGGTAATCGCAATCGTCATCTTCGTCACGTGGGTTCAACAAGCGAACCGTAAAATTCCAATTCAATATACACGTCGTGAAGCTGGTGCAGGTGAAAATAGTTACCTACCACTAAAGGTCAATGTTGCTGGTGTGATTCCCGTTATCTTTGCAAGTTCATTTATTATGACACCCCAAACAATTTTGATGGCCTTTCAGGCAAGCCACAGTGAAGATACTTGGTTCCAAGTCTTATCCAATATCTTCAGTATGCAAACCATGACTGGTTCAATTGTTTATACGGTGCTCATTGTTCTCTTTACCTTCTTCTATGCGTTTGTTCAGGTTAATCCTGAAAAAGTCGCAGAGAACTTGACCAAACAAGGGAGTTATATCCCAGGTGTTTGGCCGGGTAAAGGTACCGAGAAATATCTTTCTGGCGTATTGATGCGTCTTTCGACCGTCGGCGCGTTGTTCCTTGGGGTAATTGCATTATTACCACAACTAGCAGCAAACCTCGGTGGTCTACCTCAATCAATCGGTTTAGGTGGGACTAGTTTACTAATCGTTGTTGGTGTGGCGCTGGAAAGTACTCGCCAACTCGAAGGGTTACTCATGAAACGCAAGTACGTTGGATTTATTCGATAAGCAATTATCGTTTAAAAGTATTGAATCCTTGTTTTTAACTTAGGAGGCAAAGACATGAATCTCATGTTAATGGGACTTCCAGGCGCTGGTAAGGGAACACAAGCTGAAAAGATTGTTGACGCTTATCACATTCCACATATTTCAACTGGGGATATGTTCCGGGCTGCTATGGCCGACCATACTGAACTTGGCGACAAAGCTAAGGCCTATATGGATCAAGGAGCATTGGTACCAGATGAAGTCACTAACGGAATCGTCGAGGAACGTCTTGGACAACCAGATACTAAAGTCGGTTACCTTTTAGATGGTTTCCCTCGGAATCTCGCTCAGGCGGAAGCTTTAGCAACCATTACTGATAAATTGAATAAGCCTTTAGATGGCGTGATTAACATTGATGTTGATCCTAAAATCTTAGCTGATCGTTTATCTGGTCGCTTTATCTGTAGTTCTTGTGGTGCAACGTACCATAAGCTTTACAATCCAACTAAGGTGGAAGGCACTTGTGATCGTTGCGGCGGTCAAGACTTCTTCCAACGAGAAGACGATAAACCGGAAACAGTTAAAAATCGATTGAAGGTCAATATTGAAATGAATACACCTTTACTTGATTTTTACGCTGAACGGAACTTGCTTTATACGGTAGACGGTAATCAAGAAATTGATGACGTGTTTGCTGCCGTTAAAAAAGTACTTGATACCATTAAAGACTAGTCATCAACTCAAGTGATCTTTTAGGTCATTTCACGTAAAAGCCTGACTGGGGTTAATGACTAATGTTCAGTGCTTTTAAAAACTAAATACTTGTGATATAATATCTCGGTATGACACTAGCGGTGAGTGCGGAGAGCTCTCACCATTTTTCTGTATGAATTTTCATAACCACAAGGGGGTACTTTTGCGTGGCAAAAGATGACGTCATTGAAATTGAAGGTAAAGTAACTGATACTTTACCAAATGCAATGTTTAAAGTAGAACTTGAAAATGGTGCAATCATTTTGGCCCACGTGTCTGGTAAGATTCGGAAGAATTATATCCGTATTTTGCCCGGTGATCGTGTGACCGTTGAATTGTCACCTTATGATTTGACTAAGGGACGTATTACGTATCGCTTTAAATAGCCTACGTAACGATCATATCAAGGAGGTTAGTCGATATGAAAGTAAGACCATCAGTAAAACCAATGTGTGAACATTGTAAAGTTGTCAAACGAAAAGGCCGCGTCATGATTATCTGCGCAGCTAATCCAAAACATAAACAACGTCAAGGTTAATAACTAATTAATTAACAGGAGGTGCAAGAATGGCTCGTATCGCAGGTGTGGATTTACCACGTGATAAACAAATTGTGATTGCTTTAACATATGTTTTCGGTATCGGAAATACGACTGCCGTTAAAGTCTTAGCTGAAGCTGGCGTCGCAACTGACGTTCGGACTCGCGACTTAACGCCGGATCAAGAAGACAAGATCCGTAAAGCAGTTGATAACGTTAAAGTTGAAGGCGATCTTCGTCGTGAAGTAAGCCTAAACATCAAACGTCTACAAGAAATTGGTTCTTATCGTGGCATGCGTCATCGTCGTGGTTTACCAGTTCGTGGACAAAACACGAAAAACAATGCTCGTACTCGTAAGGGCAAAAAAGTTTCAATCGCAGGTAAGAAGAAATAATCAGTAAAAGGAGGTTATAATTTATGGCAAACAAGAAAAATGCACCACGTAAGCGTCGTGTAAAGAAAAATATCGAAGCCGGTGTGGCACATATTCATTCAACATTCAATAACACCCTTGTAATGATCACTGATCCTCAAGGCAATGCGATTGCATGGGCGTCTGCTGGTTCATTGGGCTTTAAAGGTAGTCGTAAGTCAACACCTTTTGCTGCTCAAATGGCTGCAGAAGCTGCTGGTAAAGAAGCGATGGAACATGGCATGAAAGCTGTTGAAGTTGCTGTTAAAGGACCTGGTTCAGGCCGTGAAGCTGCAATTCGCTCATTACAAGCAACTGGTTTAGATGTTACTGCTATTCGCGACGTAACGCCAGTTCCTCATAATGGATCTCGTCCTCCAAAACGCCGTCGTGTTTAGTCTGGGCTACGCTTCATTTTGAGACAAACTGAAACGTGTTCACGTATAAACACTTCTCGTTTTGAAAGGGGTAAAAGATAAGAATGATCGAATTTGAAAAACCAAACATTACAAAGGTTGATGAAAGTACTAACTACGGTAAGTTCGTTGTTGAACCACTTGAACGTGGATACGGTACGACTTTAGGTAACTCTTTACGTCGTATTCTTTTAGCATCATTACCAGGTACTGCTGTCACAGACATTCAAATTGATGGCGTTTTGCATGAATTCTCAACAATTGATGGCGTCTTAGAAGACGTTACGCAAATCATTTTGAATGTCAAAAAATTAGCACTTAAATTGCATGTTGAAGAAGACAAAACAATCGAAATCGATGTTAAGGGACCAGCAACAGTAACTGCTGCTGATATCGTAGCTGATGACGACGTTGAAGTCTTAAATACTGATCAATATATTTGTACAGTAGCTGAAGGCGGCAATTTCCACGTGCGGATGACAGTTAAAAAAGGCCGTGGCTATGTTGCTGCTGATCAAAACAAATCAGACGATATGCCAATTGGTGTTTTGCCAATCGACTCAATTTATACCCCAATCAGTCGTGTTAACTATCAAGTAGAAAGTACACGTGTTGGTCGTCGCAACGATTTCGACAAGTTAACACTTGATGTTTGGACTAATGGTTCCATCAGTCCTAGAGAAGCTATTAGCTTAGCTGCGAAGATTATGACAGAGCATTTGGCGATCTTTGTTGACCTGACTGATGAAGCGAAAAATGCTGAAATCATGGTCGAAAAAGAAGAGACGCATAAAGAAAAAATGCTTGAAATGACAATTGAAGAGTTAGATCTTTCTGTTCGTTCATACAACTGTTTGAAACGCGCTGGGATCAACACTGTTCAAGAGTTAACTGACAAATCAGAAGCAGATATGATGAAAGTTAGAAACCTTGGCCGTAAGTCTTTAGAAGAAGTTAAGAACAAATTATTTGATCTTGGCTTGGGCTTACGTACTGAAGAATAAACTAGTAAGAAGGAGGGACTCCATTCATGGGTTATCGTAAATTAGGTCGCGACAGCGCTCATCGTAAAGCAATGTTACGTTCATTGACAACAGATTTAATCATCAACGAACGCATTGTAACGACTGAAGCTCGCGCCAAAGAACTTCGTAAAGTAACTGAAAAAATGATCACTTTAGGTAAACGCGGTGATTTACACGCTCGTCGTCAAGCGGCAGCATTCGTTCGTAACGAAATTGCTGATATTCGCGAAGAAGAAGAAGCTGTAATCGTACAATCTGCTTTACAAAAGTTATTTAGTGACATTGCTCCACGTTATGCTGAAAGAAATGGTGGTTACACACGTATTCTTAAAACAGCCCCTCGTCGTGGTGACGGTGCATTAATGGTGATTATTGAATTAGTTTAATCACACATAATGATTTTAGATCATTTGATCGATGAGACAGGGCGTCATGATGCTGGGGTAACCCAAGTCTAGTCCTAAGGTGTCGTTAGCAAGTCAGCGGCACTTTCATCGATTGATGATTTACATAAACAAACGTCTAATGCTGGTCAAACAGCGTTAGGCGTTTTTTGTGTTGTGCATGTCATTTGTGCAACTCAGAAGTTTTACCAGTATACTTCTAAAAGTTCGAAAAATCAGAAGTTTTAGAAGTATGTTTCTAAAACTCTGGGAAAGTATCAATTTTAACAACTAAATTTTAATAAATTGGCAAATTCTATAATTAATCCGAACAGAAATTAAAAAGCCCAAAGCAATCACTTACAATGGTAGTAGCTAATTCCAACCAATATAGGGAGTGATTA
>NZ_LT984417.1:1841460-1854913 GCF_900258455.1 Latilactobacillus fuchuensis | reverse complement strand
GCACTTGAACTAATTAATCAACGACCATTAAAAATACATCATCAACAGACTGCCATTGAAAGATTCCGGGCTTGTTCGGATTAAACTTGTAATTTGCCAATTACTTTAAAATAATGGTCAAACCTAAATTTAGAACGGTCAATGCCAAAAAGTCACCTATCGTATGCTAAAATAGAAGTTATCAAATTCGCATTTTTGCGATTTAAATTCAAAAGAAAAATGGGTTAATGTTGATGAATTCAAAAAAAATCATCCAAGTTGAACATTTAAAATATGAATATCCCCAGTCCAACCAACATTTGGCACTCAATGATTTGTCAGTCGAGATTAATGCCGGCGAATGGGTTGCGATTATTGGCCACAACGGGAGTGGTAAAAGTACGTTTGCGAAATCGCTCAATGGTCTATTAGATTTGCAAAACGGTTCGATTGTGATTGATGGCCTCCCGCTAGCGATGGAAACCGTTTGGGAGATTCGCAAAAAAATCGGCATGGTCTTCCAAAATCCCGATAATCAATTTGTCGGAGCGACGGTTGAAGATGATGTCGCGTTCGGTCTTGAGAACCAAGGTATCGAACGGGCAATTATGCAGACGCGGGTCACCGATGCGATTGAACGGGTGGGCATGACCGATTATACGAAACGCGAACCAAGTCGTTTATCCGGTGGTCAGAAACAACGCGTTGCCTTGGCGGGAATCATCGCCCAACAACCCGAAATTCTGATTCTCGACGAAGCGACGAGCATGCTTGATCCCGAGGGTCGCCGCGAAGTCTTAGAGACGATTCATCAGTTGAAACAAGAAACCAATATGACGGTGTTGTCGATTACCCATGATATTGATGAAGCCGCGAGTGCGGACCGAATCATCATTTTGGATGACGGGCAAGTCGTTGATCAAGGGACACCGGCCGAGATTTTTGCGTACGGTCAGCGGTTAATGGCGCTCGGGCTCGATGTGCCCTATCCTGAAAAACTCAAAGCGGCGTTAACGACACTGGCAGTACCTATGCCGAGTGAATACCTGACAACGGAAAGGATGGTTGATTACTTATGGACATTACATTCAAAGATGTAAGTTACACCTACCAACCAGGCACGCCTTTTCAAGGACTTGGTCTAGAACACGTTAGTTTGACGATTGAATCTGGATCGTACACCGCGATTATCGGGCACACCGGTAGTGGCAAATCGACGTTGCTGCAACATCTAAACGCATTGCTTAAACCAACGGCGGGTGTGGTTCAGATTGGTGATCGCGAAATCACGCCCGAAACCAATAATAAAAATCTGAAAGCCATTCGTCAAAAAGTCGGGATGGTCTTTCAGTTTCCCGAAAGTCAGTTATTCGAAGCAACGGTTCAAAAGGATATCGCGTTCGGTCCACAAAACTTCGGCGTACCTGAAGCAGAAGCGATGGCACGTGCTATTCATATGGTGGAACTGGTCGGGTTACCCGCTGACGTTTTAGAAAAATCGCCGTTTGATTTATCCGGAGGACAGATGCGTCGGGTTGCGATTGCCGGCGTACTAGCGATGCAACCGGAAGTTTTAGTGTTGGACGAACCAACGGCGGGACTTGATCCGGTCGGTCGGCGCGAGATGATGGCGTTGTTTACCCGACTTCACGAAGAACAGGGTATGACGATTGTGATGGTCACCCACCAGATGGACGATGTCGCCAACTACGCGAATCACGTGATTGTGCTCGAGAACGGTCAACTTGCCAAAAGTGGGACGCCACGTGAAATCTTTGCGGATCCAGCATGGTTAACGGCGAAACATTTGGGCTTACCGACGACGACACAATTCGCGCAAGCTTTAATCCAAAAAGGGTTCGTGTTCGATCAAGTGCCATTAACGGAACACGAATTAGCGGCGATGCTTCAAGCCCAACTGCCAAGTAAAGTGGGTGAACGCCGTGAATAAATTAATTCTAGGCCGCTTTATGCCGGGCGATTCGATTTTACATCGGATGGATCCGCGCGCCAAGTTAGTCGCCAGTTTCTATTACATCGGGATTATTTTCTTAGCCCGTTCATGGCCGGCGTACGCCGTCTTATTCGTCTTCACGATGTCGTTAGTACTGATATCGAAAATCAAACTCGATTTCTTTATTAAAGGGGTACGGCCATTACTCTGGTTGATTCTCTTTACGGTCTTGCTCCAAATCTTCTTCACCCGCGGCGGTCACATCTATTGGCAATGGGGTTTTCTGACCTTGACGCGCTACGGGTTACTGAATGGGGCCTACATCTTCATGCGATTCGTCTTGATTATCTTCATGTCGACCTTGTTGACCTTAACGACACCGCCGTTATCCTTAGCCGATGCGATTGAATCGCTGCTTAAACCGTTAAAAGCCATTCGTTTTCCAGTTTATGAAGTGGCGTTGATGTTATCAATCGCGTTACGTTTTGTGCCGACGTTAATGGATGAAACGACTAAAATCATGAACGCGCAACGTGCGCGCGGGGTTGATTTCGGTGAGGGTGGTTTATTCAAACAGATGAAGGCCATCGTACCGATTCTGATTCCACTCTTCGTCAGCAGTTTTAACCGCGCTGATGACCTCGCCACGGCGATGGAAGCCCGCGGTTACCAAGGTGGCGAAGGCCGCAGTAAGTATCGCATCTTGAAATGGCAAACCATGGATAGTTTAGCGATGGTTGCGATGGCCATTTTAACCGTCATCTTGATTGTTTTGCGCTAATAAATATCAACTAAATCATATTAAGTTAAACACCTTATCCATATTCACGGATAGGGTGTTTTTGCGTTGTTTTTGGATAATTAGTTGAAGGGGTAACTAATTAACTTGCGAAGAAGTCGGACTTTACAAGTATTTAAAATAGTCAAAAATCACTAATTAACCACCTTAATTTAACGCTAGCTTCATCTATTTGTTAGTAAATTCTTATAAAAACCATGATTATTGGGGATGAACTTACAAGTTTGTCACTTCGATTGACTTGTATCGTCAATCTTATAGACTTTGCTGTGTTGAAAAAATTAGGGACCTTAAATAACTAGGTTAATTAAAAATCAACGTTCGAAGAATCGATCGGGGGAGTTAATCAGATGAATCGAAAAAGCTTATACAGCATAGTTTTGGGTCTCGTTTTGCTAATCGGCTTCAGTCATCAGCAAATTGTTAGCGCCAAATCGACCGACGTGTCGGCTAAAGATAGTGCGCCATTTAATCGTGAACGAAGCACAACGGATAATCAGTTGCTAAGAGGCACGTTACCCGTTGGCAAAAGCCAGTTGTGGTACATGGTGGGGCCTAATCTAGCGAATAATCAGCATTTAGAATTGGCACCCGACTTACCATTGTACGGCAGTTCAACTGTGACCCGGTCATTTCTAGCGGGGCGCAATAACTTCAACTTATGGTCACCGAATAATGTCGGCACTTACGAACGATGGGTGTCAGTACATAACGATAGTTGGAACGACGCCACTAAAGGCGATCCGGCCGACGGGACTGGTAGCTCACGATTGTTAATCGGTTCATTGAATACCGGGATCGGACAAGTCGGTTACGCGCCAGACGGCGATAATAACCGAGTGGCAACACAGACGCGAATGATTCTGAATCCAGACGGCATTTTGCGAGAAGAAGTGACTTATCAATACGAACTTGATGACCGAATAACGACGTTTAGTGATGTGGTCGAGTTTATACCGACCGCGTGGAAATCGATAATCGTCAAAGAACACATCACGAATCAAAGTGGCCGCGATTTACGCGGCATCTTCTTCGGCCGAGCAATCGATACAGATATGCGGCCGTTCAACACTGATACGTACGGACCTTCAGCGATTGGCGATAAAGTAGCCATTAAATATCTAGGCCATCAACGTGGGGTGTATGAAGATCAAATCATCCCGGCTCAAGGCAATCAACCTAATTTTGATGGGACACCCGCTAATTATCCGGGGGGTGCGGCCAGGTTATCGTATCAGTTCAAAATGCACGATGGTTCTGGCCCCGATGCATGGCGCGCGTTGGAATTTAGTACGTCGATTATCGAAGGCAGTTTGTTTGTTCCCGGTGCGTTTCAAAATGCGGTCAATGATTACGGCCAAGCACATACCAGTGGCAGACCGGGACAGACGGCCTTTAGCGGTGGCGATACGACGATTGCGATGATGTGGTTTTCCAAAAATATGGCGAAAGGTGCAACCCGCGATTTGAGTTATGAAGTCAGCATTAACGGTCAAGGCCAATATAAATCACCAACCATCACTTTGGATCAAAGTCCAACGGTTGATTATAACGGTCGTGACCTGCAATTGAGTGGGACCGTGACCGATTTAGATAATCACCAGCAACCAGAACAACTTAATTATCAGATTTTCCACCAAGATGGGAGCCAATCAGCAGCGCTACCGTTGACTTCGGTTACGAATCAAGTTGGCCAAGCAGTTCATTATGAAGCGACCATCGATGCTAAACGGAATCAATTAGCGATTGGGGATTGGCTCTACGTCTGGGCGGTTGATGCGGACGGCAATCCGTCGGTCAATCACGAATTAACAACGCTAGTCGCCCCCCAAGCGGTTTTGACCAGTCAATTGAAAAATGAAACGACTGCTGGCGATTATGCTGAACAGATCAAAGCCAAAGTTGGCGATCAAATTAACTATCAAACGACACTACAAGTTGCCGCGAGTGCAACCGCGGGCCTGGCAGCTGGAGCGGTGATTGATAATCCAATCCCAGATAATTTGGCCATCGTCCCGAATAGTTTAAAACTGGCTTATTACGATGCAAACCAGCAATTGATAGGTCAACAAACCGCCACTTTCCAGAATAATCAAGTTGCGACGAATCGAACCGTCCCAGTTGGTGGCCAAGTAATCCTTAATTATCAAACTAAAGTGGCCAAGGATGAACCGGCAACTGCCGTGACCACCGCCAAAATTACTGGCGGGGGACTCGTTAATCCATTGACGGCCAATCCAACCACGGTTACGATTGCTAAAAATTTGACGTTAATGCCGCCAGTGCAGACTATCGCTAATTTGACGACCAAAGAACCGGCGAGTACCCATCAAATTAGCGGTCAAGTTGGCGATCAATTACGGTTAACGTTTCAAGTTAAAGTGGCCGGACAAACCGCCGGGGCGGGCTTCCAAACGGTGCAACTCGAAACGCACGAAAACGGTGCGCAATACGCTGATCGCGCGGGTCAATTTGGACCAGTCGTCGGCGCTGTGGAATACCAAGTGAACCAAAGTGGCGCGTGGCAAACTGCGTCGGCTGTCCAACCAACGACTGACGGGTTAACGATTAAAATCACCTTACCGACGCAACAAGCTTTAACCGGGGGCGACCAAATTAATATTCGCTACACCAAGGCCATTAAAACCGCGCCAGCTACCCAACAATATCTCTATAACGATGGTGCAATGACCGGCCAAGTGGCCAATAATGACCAACCGACTGAACCGGTTAAAGCGAATTCGATACGGGTGAAAGCGACCGATCAGCATCGGCTAACGATTCGCTACGTCGATTTGGATGCTGACTTAACCCAACCGACATTGATTGAAAAGACGGAAACCGCCCTTGGTACGAACGGTCAACTGTTAGCCGACAAGCTACCAGGACGCATTAGTCCCAAATTAATTGAAGGCTATACAATTACCGGGATGACGACCGAGACTGATTTGGTCAATGCACAATGGGACGCACCCTATCAGGCCGATTTACGTTTTGAAAAGACTGACCAAACGGTGACGTACGGTTATCACAAAGCGATGATTGCGATTGCCGCCCCTAACGATTGGGATTTTGGTGATTATCAAACTGCAGCGACGGACAGTATCTATTATTTAAAGACTGCCGATCATCAACCGCAACAGGTCAGCGTGATTGACTTTTACGGCGTTGAAAATTGGCAATTAACCGTTCAACAAACCGAACAATTCAAAGACGCTAAAGGCCGCGCATTAACCGGCGCACAACTGCAGGTCGATCACGGTCAGGCAATCGCGCAAGTGTCTAATTCTGCGGAGGGTCAATTGGACGCACGGGATGCCTTTCGGTTAACGCCAGGGGCTGACGCCCAATCGATAATGACGTTTACCAAAAAAGGACCGTTCCAAACACCGGATAGTAACGATGATCACAGTAGCGCCCAACAACCGTATCAGAATCCGGGTCAAGGGAGCTGGTGTTATCAATTTGGCACACAAAAATCAGCGAATTATAGCGTCGGGTTAAAGGTGCCGGCAACGACCACGCGCCATGCAACACGCTATCAAACAGAATTAACGTGGTCTTTAACGGTCGCGCCATAGGAGGAAAGCAACGTGTTAAAGACAATCATTAAAGCGACTCTGGCGCTTGGTATCAGTTGGTTTGCGTTCAATAGCAACACCGTTAGCGCCAATCAAGTCCAACGCGCAGATTTCGAAGTGCAACCGATTCAAAATACCGAACAAGTGGATAAAAGTATGAACTATTTCGACGTCCGGTTTAAACCGGGCACCACACGAACGTTACGGATGCGCGTCCAGAATTTTACCGATCATCCGATTACGCTTGAATCGACATTGGAAAATGGGATGACCCAAGAAGGCGGCGATATGAAATTCCAAACCAGCCCGACCGGATTGGATGCCAGTTTGAAACACCCATTAACGACGATTGCCAAACTCGCCCCAACTGATCGCAAAATTCATTTAGAACCGCAATCGGCAACGATTGTCAGCGCAACCGTTAAGATGCCGGCGGAAGAATTTCGGGGGATGATTGCTGGCGGTTGGCGGTTCAAACAAATTTTGAAGAATAAAGGGAATCAATCCCAATCGGTAACGAGTCATTACGCGTATCTAATGAGTATCAATCTACGCGGCAAACCGTACCGGATTTATCCGGAATTAAAATACACGGAGACCAAGCCGATGTTAGCGGACGGCCATCCGGCACTGGGGATTAAGTTGCGCAACACGCAACCGATGATTATTAAAGATGTCGCGTTTAAAGCGGTCATCACCAAAAAGGGGCTCTTCAAGAATAAACAAGTTTTTGAAAAAGAGAAATCAAGTATCGCACCCAATTCGACAGTCGTTTTACCACTGTCATGGCAATACCGGACGCTCCGACCAGGCACCTACCATGTCAACGTCGAAGTCACCGGCCAGAATTTCTGGAATCAATTACCGATGACCTGGCATTTTAAAGAAACGTTCAAGGTCACACAAAAAGGGGTCCGGAAAATTAACCAAAAGGCTAGCAAACGACCACTTAATCGCTGGGGAATTGTCAGTGCCATCAGTGGGACGGGCTTAATGGCCGCGAGTTACGGTTTATACCGACAATTGAGGCGCCGCGGATGATTAAGCAAATCATCTTTCTGAGTCTGGGTTGGTTAATGGCTGTGGGGGTCATTAGCCAGCCGGTTCAAGCGGCTAAACAGGGATTACCAACGACCAATAAAGCGACTTTTCAGATTCGACCAGAATTACCGGCGGATAATCTGGGAGGTCCGCATCTTGGTTATTACAACCTACCGCTCAAGGCCAACCAAGCACGGACGGTTCGCTTGCAGCTTTTTAATCCGACCGCGCAACCGTTGACAATCACGGGTCAAGTGCAAGATGCGACGACGTTGACCAATGCGACGATCGATTATTTAGGCCATCAGCCGATTAATCGCCAATTGTTACAGCAACCTGGTAGCCAGCTCGTCAGTGTGCCGGCGACCACCAAATTACAACCGAACGAAACCAAATGGTTAACCATCCAGATTGCGGCGGTCCAATCATTATTCAATGGTCAAAAGGCCGTCGCTATCAACTTGAGCGCCGTTCAACCGAATCCGAAAAAGACGATTCAAAATCATTATGTATACGCAGTGGGTTTGGTGCTAAACGGCCAACCATTGACCACCAAACAATACCGCGCGCCACGTTCACCGCGAATTAAAACGAAGTTAAAAGCGCAGCGGGCCGCCATTGCGGTGGCCATCGTTAATCCGAATCCGGCCTATTTAAAACCGGCGACAATTGACGTTCAATTGCAAAACAAGCGCTGGCAACTGGTCCATTACCAGCGTCGACTAACCCAACGCAAAGTCGCACCGAATTCGCAATTCGATGTCGAACTGTTGTTGGGCGGCAAGCGACTCGTGCCAGGAATCTACCGGATGACATTGCGCGTTAAAAGCCCGCAATTAACTCGGAAAATCGTTAAAACGGTTCGGATTACCAAACGCCAAGCGACTTATATTAATCAACGCAATGCGGATTATCAACGCCATCGCCTTTTAATTGGCCTTGCAGGGATCAGCGTCAGTAGCTTAAGTGGCTTCATGAGTTATCGATATTATAAACGAAAGCGGGAAACAGCATGTTGAAACTTAAACACCGAATTAATTTTAAAACGACCACATGGTTCATGATTGCGCTGGTGGTGACACTATCAATCATATTCTTGACCAGTCTGACGTTGGCTGTGATTAGTTATCACAATTACAACACCTACACGACGATTACGATGTAGGACAGCGCCACACCGGACCACCCAAACACAGGTTATCATTCGATTGGTGACAATCGGTTGAAACAAAAAATCGCACAAAATGTGCAAACAAAACTAGGGAGGAATTTCAAATGAAATTCGCAAAGATGACAAGCACCGTATTAGCAAGCGCCGCAGTATTAATGATGGCCGCACCAAGTGCCACTTTCGCCGCAACTTTAAACGGTGGCGTTGATGATAATGATGGCACTGCATTGCCACAAAATGATCGCACAAAAATGGGGATTTCGTTTGGGGACAACAGCCACAATGCCAACACCGGCTACTTACGTTTACAAATGGTGCCTCACGTCCTTGATTTTGGGAATCATAATTTATTGGATACAGCTTATCCAGTATTCTCTGCGAATGGTCAAAATGACGGCAAAGCTGACAATAATCGTCAAGCAAGCTACGCTGATCAAAGTGGTGCAACCAACTTAACGGCAACCCTCAATACGAAAGATTCAGAACTGGCAGCCGTTAAAGGCACTGCTTGGGCAACAGTTGTCGACAAACAAGTTGCTCGGACTAACGCTGATGCCAACAACACAGCGGCTTCTGGTAAATGGACATTAAGCGTTAAAGCGGACAATGGTTTAGCAGCAGTTAGCACCGATGGTAACCGCAGCACAACTGATACAATTGATGATGCCCATTTATCATTCAACCACACAGCATACGCACAAACCGCTGATATTTTTGGTTTAACAGGTGAAGGTCAAGATGCAGACTGGGCAACAAGCAATAAGGGCACAGAAACAGCCACGAAAATTGGCCAAGGCGCAATTGCCGGTTCATTTAAAGATAACGTCGGTTTAACTTTGAATAACCAAAATAAAGATGTTAACATTGTGACAGCAGAAGATGGCGAAGGTCAAGGCGCAAACGTCTTCGGTTGGACACCAAGTAACATCAAATTAACAATGCCAACCGGCGCAGCAGTAAGCAACGCCACATACCAAGCAAACCTAACATGGACACTAGCATCAACAGCAGTTTAATAAATGAGTGCTCATCAAGCTGGTCAGCTTCTGAGTATTAGCCTAAGTTAGCGCGTTAAAGCTCACTAATTTTCACTCCCCTACAATCTAGTCTCCCGCTAGTCGGGGGATACATAGCACCAATCATTACCGATTTATAATAGAAGAAAATGGAGAAATAATGATGCGAGATAGAGCAAGAGGCTACCGGCGTTACCTTGAATGGTTTAATATCATGATTCAATTAGAGGATAAGATGAATATCGTGGCGAAACGGTATGATCTGAATTTCAACCAATACTTATTATTGAAGAAGGTGGCGGAAGAACATTGCAACGAACCAACACAATTAGCGGCGGCTTTTGGTGTTTCATCACCCGCGATGTCGCGTAAACTCAATAGTTTAGCGAAAAGCGGTAAGATTACCAAACAACGCAACAATGATGAAGACGATCAACGCAAAGTGACGATTGAATTGACCGTTAAAGGCGAATACCATCTTGGTCAGTTGAATCGTGCATATCAAGAATTATTTACCGCCGAATCAGATATGATGTTTGAAAAATTTGACGTTCCGCTGTTTGATGAAGTCACCAAACAAATGGCGATGATTATTGACCATTTACCGAAAGAATAAGTTAGTAATTGCCACAAGTAAATGACGCCCTATGAATTGCACCCCTAAATTAATTGCTTATGATATTATTGTGTATTTATAATAAACGCTGTATACTAGATACGTTAAGGTAGGCAATTATATCAATAAAAAAGTATTTCGGGGGTAACTATTTATGAAAAAATTTATTAAAGGGGTATCGGTTCTTGCGGCGTTAGCAACCATCAATCCAGCAACAATTGCTTCGGCAGCAACGACTAATCAAACACAGCCAGATGTCACACAGAGTACGAATGAAACCGCTACAAGTACAAAGCCGACTAGCCAGGAGCACCATCTGTCAAACCTATTTGCTGAGAATCCTAAATTTGGGTATATGTTGGCACAAGGTTGCGTAGGCCAGTTGAATCTATATGTATATAGTGGCGAACAGACACAATACCTAACCAACACCTATATTGTGATGCCGAAGGGCTATACAATTGAAGGTGGATTAACCGCTATGCAGGCTAGTTTAGACCAGTATCGTAAAATGGTTAAGATTCATAATAATGGCACTGATGATGGGACGTTAAGTGTTAAACAGTTGGCTAATACAGCAGATGGCCGTGAAGTCTATGAAGTTGTTCCGGGCGAAGGTAGCTATGTTGTTCAAAACGAAAATAAGGAACAAATACCAATGGTCATCCCGATTCGCTCGGCTATTGATACACCTGGGCTAATACTCAACGCTTTCGGACCTAATGACATGGGTGATAATATCTTGTTTGCCGGTGCGGGTGATGGGACGAATGTGGCGTACGATGCTAGTGGGAACTATTCGCAAATAACGGCAGCAAGTGTTGGCATTACGGGTACTGCAGATACATATGTTCGTGGTGTTTGGGGGCCTCAAAGAAATTTAGCAGCGATTAGTGCCTCGATTAAAGATACCTATAATCTCGTAGACGCAGACACTAAGCAAATAATCGGTACGCGGGTGCGTGCCGGCGACATAGGCGACACATATTCACGAGTAGGATTCTGTGATACATTAGGTATATTTGGGGTAGACGTAGCGGCCTATGATGAAAAAACGTTAACGATTGATCGTGGAACGTTGGCTGATACCAATCTCACTTTAAACCCCAGTGATCCAACGGCTGGATTTACAGATAATCCCTATATCATGTTAGAGGGTCAGACCTATACAATGACGGTTAAACGTTTTGGAAAAAGTGTTACGGTTGAATACCTCGATCAAGATGGTAAACGTATCAAGGATGCTAAAGGCGTTGATACAACAGAAGTCCTAAAGGGTGATGTCGGGGACAACTATACTGCGTCGTATAAGGACATTCCCGGTTATATTTCTTCAGATAAAGATAATCACACCGGGCAATTCACAGATACGGCCCAAACGATTACGTATCAATACGCAAAAGCAGGTCAGAATGTCACGGTCAATTACGTCGATGCCGACGGTAAACAGTTGGCCCCTTCTGAAACGTTAACTGGTAAGGTTGGCGATTTGGTTAACGCAGTAGCTGCGAAGATTGATGGTTATGCGGTGACGAAGACGAATGCAAAGGCTGATGACAAATTTACGGATAAGGCCCAAACGATTACGTACGTCTACGGCAAAAAAGGTGAAGATGTCACGGTTAACTATGTCGATGCTGATGGCAATCAACTGGCTGATTCTAAAACGTTGACGGGGATTATCGGCGACAAGGTCAACGCAACAGCCGCGAAGATTGACGGTTATGCGGTGACGAAGACCAATGCGAAGGCCGATGATGAATTTACCAATAAGGCGCAAACGATTACTTATCAATACGCGAAAATTGGTCAGGATGTCACGGTCAATTACGTGGATGCCACTGGTAAAAAAATGGCTGATTCAGTCACGTTGAAGGGTAATATTGGTGATTTAGTCAACGCCAAAGAAGCGGATCTTGATGGTTACGTGGTGACGAAAACCAATGCAACGGGCAATGACCAATTTACGGATAAGGCGCAAACGATTACGTATCAATACGCGAAGATTGCCAAATCGGTTACGATTAATTACACCGATATAATGGGTAATCAACTTGTTGACTCGACAGTCCTAAAAGGCAATGTCGATGATCAGATTGATGCTGACCCATTAGACATTGATGGCTATCGAATTTTGAATCCTGATGCAACTAAGGGACATAAATTCACGAATGACTACCAAGCTATTTCATATCGATACGCTAGAATTGGTCTGGATGTGACGGTTAATTATGTCGATGCCGCTGGTAACAAACTAGCTGATTCGGTCACACTAAAAGGTGATTTTGGTGATTTGATTAATGCTAAAGAAGCAGCAGTTGAAGGCTATACAGTTGTGAGAACCAATGCAAAAGAGGGGGCCATATTCACGGATTATAGCCAAACCGTTACGTATGTCTACGCCAAAATTGGCCAAGACGTGACGGTTAACTATGTGGATGCCGCTGGCGATAAATTAGCTGATTCTAGGACGCTGAGTGGGAATGTTGGCGACCCGGTCAATACAGAAGCTGTCAAAATCGACGGTTATGTGATGATTAAAACCAATGCGACCACCAATGATCAATTCTCGGATAATGCGCAAACTATTACGTATCAATACGCCAAGATTGGTCAGGACGTGACGGTTAAGTACGTGGATGCCACCGGTAAAAAATTGGCAGATTCAGTGACGTTGAAGGGCAATGTTGGTGATCCGGTCAATACAAAAGAAGTGAAAATTGACGGTTATGTGATGACAAAGACCAATGCAACCGCTAATGACCAATTCACGGATGAGGCACAAACCATTACCTATCAATACACTAAAATTGCTAAGGCCGTGACCGTTAAGTATGAAGATGCTGATGGCAACAAGTTAGCTGATTCTGAAACAATCACTGGTAATGTCGGTGATTCTTATACAGTCGCTCAGAAAGATATTAAAGGTTATACGTTCAAAATGGTGACTGGTCAAGAAACTGGGACACTCGGTGAAACTGCCCAAACAGTGACTTACGTCTACACGAAAAATCCTGCCAAAGTCGGGAATGTTACGGTCAACTACCAAGACGCCGATGGTAAGCAAATCGCCGCTTCTAAAACGTTAACTGGTAATGTCGGAACTGCTTATCAAGCGGTTCAAGCGTCAATCGACGGCTACACGTTTAAACAAGTTAAGGGGAATACGACTGGTCAATTCAGTGACAAGACCCAAACAGTGACTTACGTCTACACGAAAAATCCTGCCAAAGTCGGGAATGTCACGGTCAACTACCAAGACGCCGAAGGCAAGCAAATTGCCGCTTCTAAAACGT
>NZ_LT984417.1:1834009-1841360 GCF_900258455.1 Latilactobacillus fuchuensis | reverse complement strand
AATGTCACGGTCAACTACCAAGACGCCGAAGGCAAGCAAATTGCCGCTTCTAAAACGTTAACTGGCAATGTCGGAACTGACTATCAAGCGGTTCAAGCATCAGTCGACGGTTACACGTTTAAACAAGTCAACGGCAATGCCACTGGTCAATTCAGCGACAAGGCTCAAACAGTGACTTATGTCTATACGAAAAATGTGACTAAGCCTATTCAGGTGATTGATCAATCAGGGACAAAAACTGATAATCAAGGGAATCAGTTAATACCAGCAACAAGCAAGCTTAAACCTCAACAACAATCCGGTTTAAAGATGGTTGCTAAGCAAGGTCAAACTAATCAGACGACTAAGTCAGCAGCTAAGCATAAACAGCAATTACCACAAACTGGTGTTGCTAAAGTGAACGGCCTATTAGGTGCAATTGGGGCGTTGCTAATGGCTGTCGTTGGAATGGTTTTCAAGAGACGAAAAAATTAATAAAATCGATTCATTCAATTTTAATGAATTGTTGATGACTTGAATAGCCAGTGTATTGCGATCATTTATCGCAATACACCGGCTATTTTTTTATAATAGATTATCAGTCAAATGAATAAGTGCATCATCCAGTCACGGCCCTAAATTAATTGCTTATAATAGTATTGCATAAAAATAATTAATGCTGTACACTTGATGTGTCGATATTGGTAATTTAACGATAAAAAAGTATTTCGGGAGTAATTATTTATGAAAAAATTTGTAAAAGGAGTTTCAGTTTTCGCAGCGCTAGCGATGGTCAATCCAGCAACGATTGCTTCGGCTGCGACGGCTATTAATCAAACACAGCCAGATGTCACACAAAGTACAAATGAAACCGCTACACCAAATGCAACCACTACGGGATTGCCCACAGATAACATACGGCATCTTTCTAATCTGTATGTTGAGCCGACAGAAAGCTATATGGCCTATAGTGGGCTTGGGGAATTAAACTTAAATCTCTATAGCAGTCAAAAAACACAATATTTAAGCAATATCTATATTGTGATGCCGACAGGCTTGACAGTCGATGGGGGCTTAGCTGCTATGCAGAAGAGTCTAGCGCAATACACCCAAATTAAACCACTTAACTCGGATGCCGATACCATTATTCACAACGGAACATTAACGGTTCAACAGTTGGCTAATACGGATGGCCGTGAAGTTTATGAAGTGACGCCAAGCGCTGGTGCCTATGTAACCGCTGGGGAATTTACAGAGACTGGGGCCGGTAATCCGGCATTGATGAATGTGCCAGTTCGCTCAAGTGCTGAGACTTCAGGATTGAAACAAATCCTTTTTAATGCAAATACGACGGCTGATATTAAACAAGATATGTTATTTGTCGGGGCTGGTGATGGCCAAAATGTGGCTTTCGATGATACCGTGCTCAATAAATATCCGCAAGTCACAGCAACGAGTGTAGGCATTCAAGGGACTGATGATCAATACGTCCGGGGAATTGCTTATCCCGGTATTCAGAGAAGTTTAACGTTATTTGCCGCAAATGTGGACGATAACTACACCGTGATAGACGCGAATACTAAGGAAATTATCAAACACGTGCCTACGATTTCAGGGGCCCTCGGGACAACCTATTCGCGAGTTGGTAAAGTCGATACATTGGCTGCACTCGGCATTGACTCAACGGTTTATGACGAAAAATCGTTGACAATCGACCAAGGTAATTTGAATGATACTGCTGTGCCGTTGACATCGCAGGACGCATTAAGTAATGATCCCTACACACATTTGGCCGGCCATACTTATACGCTATCCGCTAAACGGTTTGCGAAAGACGTGACGGTTAAATATGTCTACAGCAAGGGCGGTCTTTATGGACCAGTGACGACACAATTAGCCGCGCCAGTGCTCAAAAAAGGGGACATCGGGGATGCCTATACGACGGATGCACAGTCATTTGATGGGTATAAAATGACTAAAGTTGAACGTTCGATAGCTGGCAAGACAATTGACGATGCGACTGATGGCACATTGACCAATCAAGCTCAGACAGTAACTTATTATTATCAGAAAACACCAATCGTTCCAGCGGCTGATTGGACCATTAAATACGCGGATGAAGCGGGCAATAAAATTGCAGATCCAGAAATTGTTAGTGGAAATATCGATGATTTCTTTTCTGTTGCCGATTATATGAAACCAATTGACGGGTACACGTTGTCTAACGTTCAGGGTGAAGTGGGGGTCAATTTAACCAAAGATCCACAAACGACGACGCTGATTTATACCCACAATGTCGCTGGCAACGTCACGGTCAACTATGTTGATCAATCGGGTAACAAGTTGGCTGATCCTACGACGTTAACTGGGTTTGTTAATGACCCGATTAATGCAAAAGAAGCGTCAGTTTCTGGTTATACGGTTGTCAAGACCGATGGGACCCCAGATGGAAAGTTTACAGATAAGACCCAAACGATTACGTACCACTATGCTAAAATTGCTGATAATGTCACTGTTAAATACGTCGATCAAGATGGTAAAACAATCAGTGATGCTGATGGTGATACGACAGAGCTATTAAAGGGCAATGTCGGCGATGATTATCACGCAACTCAAAAGACAATATCAGGTTATGCCGCTGTCAAAGGTGAAGCGGATCAAACTGGTCAATTTACAGATAAGGCCCAAACGATTACGTATCATTACATCAAAAATGCTAAAGATCTCACCGTTAAGTATGAAGATGCTGATGGTCAGCAATTAGCTGATTCTGAAACAATCACTGGTAATGTTGGTGATTCATATACAACGGTTAAAAAAGACATTTCAGGTTACACGTTTAAAGCAGTGACGGGTCAAGAAAACGGGACACTCGGTGATACAGCTCAAACGGTGATCTACGTCTACACGAAAGACCCTGTTAAAGGGGCTGATGTTACCGTCAACTACCAAGACGTCGACGGTAACCAGATTGCGCCTTCTAAAACGTTAACTGGCAATGTCGGAACTGACTATCAAGCGGTTCAAGCGTCAATTGCCGGTTACACATTTAAACAAGTCAACGGTAACGCCGCTGGTCAATTCAGTGATACAGCCCAAACGGTGACCTACGTTTACACGAAGAACCCAGTTGTAGCTGGCAATGTCACGGTTAACTATCAAGATGAAGCGGGCAAGCAAATTGCAGCTTCAGAGACCTTAACCGGCAATGTCGATGACAGTTATCATGCCGTTCAAAAGGCAATCACTGGCTATCATTTCAAAGCAGTCACGGGTGAACCAGACGGTCGTTTTACCACTAGCGCACAAACAATCACTTACGTTTATACGAAAGATGATCCAAGTGTACCGATTAAAACTGCCAATCAAACGGTTAAATATGTTGATGAAAATGGTCAAACCATTGCAAGTACCGAAATTTTAACCGGTAATGTTGGCACGCCATATCATACGACCCAAAAGACAATCGCGGGTTACCATTATAAGACGATCACGGGTGCACCTGATGGCTTATTCGCAGAAAGCGCCCCAGTTGTGACCTATATCTATACGAAAAATCCCGTGCAAGGGGCTAATATCACCGTCAATTACCAAGATGCAGATGGCAACCAAATTGCCGCTTCTAGAACGTTGACCGGCAATGTGGGTGCAACCTACCAAGCGGTTCAAACACCAATTGCAGGGTACACGTATAAACAAGTTAGTGGTAACCCAACCGGCACTTTTGGAACTGTAGCCCAAACCGTGACGTACATTTACACGAAAAATCCGGTTCAATCCGGAGATGTTACCGTCAACTATCAAGATGTAGATGGCAACCAAATTGCCGCTTCTAAAACGTTAACCGGCAATGTTGGGGTAAGCTATCAAGCGGTTCAAGCATCAATTACGGGTTACACTTACAAACAAGTTGTCGGTAATGCCACTGGTCAATTCAGTGACAAAGCGCAAACAGTCACGTACATCTATACGAAGAACGCGACTAAACCAACGCAGGTGATTGATCCATCAGGAACTAAATCTGATAAGCAAGGTATTCAATCAACCACCCCAACTAACAATCTTAAAACGCAACCACAACCGGTTCAAAAAACGGGTGCTAAGCATAAACAACAATTACCACAAACTAGTGTTGCTAAAGTAAGTAGTTTATTAGGGATAATTGGTGCGCTTCTAATTGCTACCGTTGGGATGGTCTTCAAGAAACGACGTAATTAATTAGGCAAACCAATTAAAATAGTCAATTTATTTTCGATAAGCTATCGGAAATGAATTGACTATTTTTAATTTTTTATACTACCATTAGATGGAGCTAGAAAGCGCGCTAGATTACTGATATACGTGCATTGGACGCTATTTACACGGTCGTAATACTATTGCACGTATATGATTAATGTTGTATATTAAGTGTATTAACATCAATATTAACAGTACTTAACGATTAAAAAAGTATTTCGGGGGTAAAATGTTTATGAAAAAATTTGTAAAAGGGGTTTCGGTTCTCGCAGCGCTTGCGATGGTGAATCCAGCAACGATTGTTTCGGCAACGACCGCCACTGGTCAACCGCAATCGGATGTGACGCAGAATACGAATGAAACCGCTACAAAAGCGACACCGTTACCAACCAATAATGTGCACCATATTTCTAATATGTTTGTTACCGCAGCACAATATGTCGCGTTTGGTGGGATGGGGACGTTAGATTTACATCTTTATAGTAGTGAAGAAACACAGTATTTAGAAAGTATTTATATTGTGATTCCTAAGGGGTTAACCGTTGATGGTGGCATAGATGCCATGCAGAAAAGTCTGGATCGGTATATTCAAACTAAGCCGATTAATCCAGCAACGGGGCCTATTATCCATAATGGAACGTTGAGCATTCGTCAGTTGAAGGACACAGTTACTACAGGACGTGAGGTGTATCAAATTGTTCCAAGTACAGGTGCGTATGTTGTTAAACGCGAATATCCTGAAAATAGTTTAATGACAATTCCGATTCGAGTAGCTGGAAAAGATTCAAATTTAACGCAGATCCTATTGAATGCTGAAACAAAAGATGATATGGAGCAAGACATCCTGTTTATGGGGGCTGGTGATGGTCAAAACGTTGAATATGATGGTTCTATTTCTTATTACCCGTTAATTGCGACACAAAAAGTTGGGATTACAGAGGCAGATGATGAATATGTGTGTGGTATCGCAGCATATGGTTACGAAAAAATAGTAAAGTTATTCACGCCACAAGTAGACGATCAGTATGATGTAATTGATCCTTATACTAGAGAAGTAGTTAGAGCATCAGTTGTAACAACTGGCGATTCGGGCTCAACCTATTCGCGTGTTGGATTGGTTGATACACTGACATCGTTGGGATTAAATCCCGCAATTTATGATGAGAAGTCATTAACAATTAATCGTGGTAATCTAAATGATACGGCTGTTATTTTGACACCACTGAACGGCTTTACGAATGATCCTAGTGCGAAGTTAAAAGGTCAAACTTATACCATAACTGTTAAGCGTTTCGCAAAAGATGTGGCGGTTAAATATGTTGATCAAGATGGCAAGGCTATTACTGATGCGAATGGCGATACAACTGAAACCTTAACCGGCGATGTTGGTGATGATTACCATGCAGTTCATAAGGATATAGCGGGTTATACTGCGACTGTAGGTGAAGATAATCAAACCGGTAAATTTGCGGATACACCGCAGATGATTACTTATCATTACACGAAAATTCCAGTTCCGGCTAAGAATATTACGGTCAATTATGAAGACACAGACGGTAAGCAAATAGCTGCTTCTGAAACGTTAACGGGGAATGTCGATGACCCCTATGCAACCGTAAAAAAAGAGATTATGGGTTATGCATTTAAAAAAGTCGCTAATGATAATGCAACCGGAACTTTCAGTGAAACAGCTCAAACCGTGACCTATGTTTATGCCAAAATCGGCAAGGACGTTACGGTTAACTATGTCGATGCAGCTGGCAAAGAACTCGCTACTTCTAAAACGTTAAGCGGTAATGTTGGTGATAAGGTCAACTCTGAAGAAGCAAAAGTTGCCGGTTACGCAATGGTCAAAACCAACGCGACAGCCGACGATGTATTTACGGATGATGCGCAAATAATTACGTACCATTATGCCAAAATCGGTAAAGACGTCACCGTTAACTATGTCGATGCAGCTGGTAAAAAACTAGCTGAGTCTAAGACGTTAGGTGGTAATGTTGGTGATAAAGTTAATAGTGAAGCGTTGAAAGTTGCCGGTTACGCAATGGTCAAAACCAATGCGACCGCGAATGATGTATTTACGGATGATGTCCAAACAATCACGTATCACTATGCCAAAATCGGCAAGGATGTTACGGTTAACTATGTAGACGCAGCCGGCAAAGAACTCGCTACTTCTAAGACGTTAAGCGGTAATGTTGGTGATAAAGTCAACGCCGAAGAAGCAAAAGTGGCCGGTTATGCGATGGTCAAAACCAACGCGACCGCCGACGATGTATTTACGGATGATGCGCAAACAATCACGTACCATTATGCCAAAATCGGCAAGGACGTTACGGTTAACTATGTAGACGAATCAGGCAACAAAATTGTTGAGTCCAAAACGTTTACTGGGAATATCGGTGATCCCTATACAGCTGTTAAAAAAGAAGTATCAGGTTATGACTTCAAAAAAGTGACCGGTAATGAAACCGGGACGCTCAGTGAAACGGCTCAAACCGTGACCTATATTTATGCCAAAATCGGTAAAGACGTCACCGTTAATTATGTCGATGCAGATGGCAAAAAACTAGCTGAGTCTAAGACGTTAAGCGGTAATGTTGGTGATAAGGTCAACGCCGAAGAAGCAAAAGTTGCCGGTTACGCAATGGTCAAAACCAACGCGACCGCCGATGATGTATTCACAGATGATGTCCAGACGATTACTTATCACTATGCCAAAATCGGTAAGGACGTTACGGTTAACTATGTGGATGCAGCCGGTAAAAAACTAGCTGAGTCTAAAACGTTAAGCGGTAATATTGGTGATAAAGTCAACGCCGAAGAAGCCAAAGTTGCCGGTTATGCGATGGTCAAAACCAACGCGACAGCCGATGACGTATTCACGGATGATGTCCAAACGATTACTTATCACTATGCCAAAATCGGCAAAGACGTTACGGTTAACTATGTAGACGCAGCTGGCAAAGAACTAGCTACTTCTAAAACGCTAAGCGGTAATGTCGGCGATAAGGTCAATAGTGAAGCAACCAAAATTGCCGGTTACGCAATGGTCAAAACCAACGCGACAGCCGACGATGTATTTACGGATGATGTCCAAACGATTACTTATCACTATGCTAAAATCGGCAAG
>NZ_LT984417.1:1827913-1833909 GCF_900258455.1 Latilactobacillus fuchuensis | reverse complement strand
CCGACGATGTATTTACGGATGATGTCCAAACGATTACTTATCACTATGCTAAAATCGGCAAGGACGTTACGGTTAACTATGTAGACGCAGCTGGTAAAAAACTAGCTACTTCTAAAACGCTAAGCGGTAATGTCGGCGATAAGGTCAATAGTGAAGCAACCAAAATTGCCGGTTATGCGATGGTCAAAACCAACGCAACCGCCGACGATGTATTTACGGATGATGCGCAAACAATCACGTACCACTATGCCAAAATCGGCAAGGACGTTACGGTTAACTATGTGGATGCGGCCGGTAAAAAACTAGCTACTTCTAAAACGCTAAGTGGTAATGTTGGTGATAAAGTCAACGCCGAAGAAGCAAAAGTCGGTGGCTACGCGATGGTCAAAACCAACGCGACCGCCGATGATGTATTCACGGATGATGTCCAAACGATTACTTATCACTATGCTAAAATCGGCAAGGACGTTACGGTTAACTATGTCGATGCAGCTGGTAAAGAACTCGCTACTTCTAAAACGTTAAGTGGTAATGTCGGTGATAAGGTTAATAGTGAAGCGGTCAAAGTTGCCGGTTATGCAATGGTCAAAACTAATGCAACCGACGACGATGTATTCACAGATGATGCGCAAACGATTACTTATCACTATGCTAAAATCGGCAAGGACGTTACGGTTAACTATGTAGACGCAGCTGGTAAAAAACTAGCTACTTCTAAAACGTTAAGCGGTAATGTTGGTGATAAAGTCAACGCCGAAGAAGCCAAAGTTGCCGGTTACGCAATGGTCAAAACTAATGCAACCGCGAATGATGTATTTACGGATGATGCGCAAACAATTACGTATCAGTATGCTAAAATCGGCAAAGACGTTACGGTTAACTATGTCGATGCAGATGGTAAAAAATTGGCTGAGTCTAAGACATTAAGTGGTAATGTTGGTGATAAGGTCAACGCCGAAGAAGCAAAAGTCGAGGGCTACGCGATGGTCAAAACCAACGCGACAGCCGATGATGTATTCACGGATGATGTCCAAACCATTACGTATCATTATGTTAAAAAAGCTGATAATGTGACAGTTAAATATGTCGATGAATCTGGCAACGAAATTGCTCCCGCTAAAGCCTTAACTGGTAATGTCGGAGCCGCCTATCAAGCAGTTCAAGCTTCAATCGATGGTTACACGTATAAACAAGTAACGGATAATGCCAAAGGAACCTTTACGGACAAACCGCAAACGGTCACTTATGTCTATACGAAGAACCCAGTCGCAGGCGCTAACGTCACTGTTAACTACCAAGATGAATCTGGCAACCAACTTGCGAAACCAGCAATCTTAACCGGTAATGTCGGGGCTGCCTATCAAGCAGTTCAAGCCTCAATTACTGGTTACACGTACAAACAAGTGATTGGTCAACCAACAGGCACTTTCAGTAATGCCGCGCAAACGGTCACTTATGTCTATACGAAGAACCCAGTCGCCGGCGCTAACGTGACGGTCAATTACCAAGACGAAGCCGGCAAACAATTAGCCGCTTCAGCCATCTTGACTGGCAATATTGATACTAGTTATCACGCTGTTCAAGCAACAATCACTGGCTATCATTACAAAGCCGTGACTGGCGCACCGGATGGTCGTTTTACGGCTAATGCTCAAACGGTCACTTACGTATACACGAAAGATGCCGATAAACCGGTTAAAATCGCTAATCAAACGGTTAAATATGTCGATGAAAATGGTCAAACAATTGCGGGAACTGAGATCTTAACCGGCAATATTGGTACACCATATCATGCCATTCAAAAGGCCGTTGCAGGGTACAGTTATAAGTCAGTTACGGGCGCACCAACCGGTAACTTCACTACAGATGCACCAACTGTGACCTATATCTATACGAAAGATCCTGTTCAAGGGGCTAACGTGACGGTCAATTATCAAGACGAAGCTGGCAAGCAGATTGCCAATCCAGCGACGTTAAGCGGTAATGTTGGGTCAGGCTATCAAGCGGTTCAGACACCTATTGATGGTTATACCTTTAAACAAGTGATTGGCACACCGACTGGCACGTTTAGTAACGCGGCTCAAACAGTCACTTACGTTTACACGAAGAATCCGGTTCAAGCCGGTAACGTGACGGTTAATTACCAAGATGAAGCGGGCAATCAGCTTGCAAAATCAGCGACGTTAACCGGTAATGTTGGCGATAATTACCAAGCCGTTCAACTCGCAGTTGACGGTTACACCTTCCAAAAAGTGATTGGGAATCCGAACGGAACATTAACGGATGCGGCTCAGTCGGTCACTTACGTTTATGCGAAGACGGTTACTAAACCGGAAGCATCAACGACACCGATTGAACAACCTAAGCAACCTGTTAAGCAACCGAAGACAACGACCGACCAAACGCCTTCAGAAAAAGTGGCACCAGCGGCTAAAACGACTAAAGTCGCTGATGACCGCCAGAAATTACCACAAACTGGGGTTAAACAAGCTAACGGTTTACTAGCTGTAGTTGGCGCGTTACTGATCGCGATTGTCGGAATGGCTTTCAAGAAACGAAAAAATTAGTGAAATAGTGTTTAAAGTATCTCGTAGCAGAGATTAATCTAAATAACCAACAAGTTTTCGATAATCAATCGAGGACTTGTTGGTTATTTTATTGTATCGGAATATTTATAAGTTTGTTAATTAGAAATTGAACAACAATCAAGTGGTTGTAAGATGAAACAGCTTCGAATAATGAGGCTAAATTACGATAAATGTTGATGAATTCCGCATTGTTAAGTGATTTGCAATTAAAAGAAGTGGTCGGTAGCTCGCCTCGAAACTTGCTAGCGACCACTTTTGTTACATAGTGTTTACGGGGGAAAGAATGAGGAAAAACAACATGGATAATAACGAAGGCGCCTATCGTAGTTTTCAAGAATGGTATCTCAAGGTGACGAAGCTCGAACAGAAGATGGATTTTATTGCCAGTCAATACGATGTCAATTACGGTCAATATTTAATCATGAAATATATAATTGTTGATCACTGCGATGAACCGACGTTGTTAGCCAATGCGTTTGGGATTTCGCGGCCAGCTGTTTCGCGGAAGTTAAACGTCCTCTTTAAGAAGAACAAAATTGTCAAAAAACATAATGATCCAAGCGATCAACGGAAAGTCCATCTGGTTTTAACGGCGGAAGGTAAATCGGATTTAGCTGCGATGGATCTGGGCTATCTCCAGTGGTTTAGTGAAGATTTCATGGCAGACCAGGGCGTTGATTTGGGATTGCTCCAAGAACAAACTAATCATGTCTTAGATCGAATCCCGGGTCGTTAATATTAAAGAAAGCCTGCCGGTGCGCAGGCTTTTTAAGATGGTAGTAATTTGAATCGGCGTTTTAATGTCGAGACACTAATGCCGGTTTTTCGACTGATTGATCCGAACGTTGCGCCGTTTTGTCGAAGATGGAGGGCATCCCGAATTTCCTGATCGGTATACGTCAGTTGGCGTCCTTCGCGATAGTCCGGATTCGTTAGTCGCGCGTTGACTTTGCCTTCTTGCGTGCGGGTGATAATCATATCCCGTTCGAATTGGGCGAACGCACTAAAGAGCGTGAAGATTAGGCGACCCGAGGGCGTATCTTCGATAATTCCCATATTCAGAATGTGAATCTTGATTTGGGCTTCTAAGAGTTCTTGAATAATTTCGAGTGCTTCTTTGGTGTTGCGGGCAAATCGGTCTAGCTTGGTAACGACAATCGTGTCGCCAGTCTGGACGCGGTTGAGCAGCCGTTCGAATTGTGGTCGATGGACTGTTGTGCCGGTAAACTTCTCGCTATAGATGACATCGCACTTCTCAGCCTTGAGCTGTGCGATTTGGGTTGCAAGGCTTTGACCGGCGGAAGAGACGCGAGCATAACCAAACTTCATCATGAACACCTCCTTTCAACTATAATTATACAATATAGAACAATGTTATCGATATGATTAAATCTGACTAATTATCAAAAAGCGATTGCTACTTTTCAGAAAAGCGTCTAAAATAGAAAGTAACATTGAATTAAGATGAGGGATAGTATGACACAACGTTATCGCGTCACCGTTGCTTACGATGGGACTGATTTTGCGGGTTTTCAAAGCCAACCGAATCAGCGCACCGTCCAGGGCACGCTCGAGAAAGCATTAATGAAAATGAGTAAAGGTGAGGCGGTCGCAGTCTATGGTTCTGGTCGCACGGACTCCGGGGTCCATGCATACGGTCAGGTTGTCCATTTCGACTATCCCAAGCTCTTGCCGGCTACAAGTATGCTACGCGCATTGAACAGCCTCCTACCGCTTGATATGGAGGTTGTCGACAGTCAGCTGGCGGCTCCTGATTTCCACGCACGATTCGGTACCAGTGGTAAACGGTATTTGTATCGTGTTGATCTTGGTCATTACACCAATCCGTTTAAACGGCGTTATACGGGCCACTACCCGTATCCAATCGATGTCAGTCGTATTCAGGCGGCAATGCCTGATGTGATGGGTACACACGATTATACGAGCTTTGCAGCGTCTGGTGGGGTGATTAAGAATAAAGTGCGGACGATTTATGACGCGACTGTTGAATACGACGAGTCAGCTAACGAACTGATTTTTGAGTTTTACGGCAACGGCTTTTTGTACAACATGGTCCGGATTTTAGTCGCCACTTTATTGGAGATTGGCAATGGCCGCCGCGACGTCCACGACTTTTTACGATTGTACGAAGTCAAGGATCGACAAGAGGCTCGTTCAACCGCGCCAGCTAGCGGTTTATATTTGAAAGAAGTTTATTATAAAACTGATGAAAATAATTGAGATTCAATTGACTTAATCAATAAATTAGGGTACTATAGTATCTGGTATTGTTTGCCCCACGATAGGCCCCGGAACTTATTGAGTGTCAAACAAACACAGAATATTGGAGGAATAAATCGTGCGTACAACTTACATGGCTAAACCAGGCGAAGTAGAACGTAAATGGTATGTGATCGATGCAACAGATATTGCATTGGGTCGCTTATCAACAGTAGTCGCTTCTATCTTACGCGGTAAAAATAAACCAACATTTACACCAAACGTTGACACAGGTGACAACGTCATCGTGATCAATGCTGAAAAGATCAAATTAACAGGTAAAAAAGCAACTGACAAGTTATATCATCACCATAGTAATCATCCTGGTGGTTTAAAGACTCGTTCAGCTGGCGAAATTCGTGAAAAGACACCTGATCGTTTAATCGAAATGTCAGTGAAAGGTATGTTACCAAAGAATACTTTGGGTCATAACCAATTCTTGAAATTACACGTTTACGCTGGTGGCGAACATAAACACCAAGCACAAAATCCAGAAGTCTTAGACATCACGGACATTATTTAAGGAGGAAACTATAGTGGCTCAAGTAACTTACAGCGGTACAGGTCGTCGTAAAAATTCAGTAGCTCGTGTACGTTTAGTACCCGGTACTGGTAAAATCACTATCAACAACAAAGACGTTGTTGACTATATCCCATTTGCTAACTTGATTTTAGATATGAAACAACCTTTAACAATTACTGAAACAACAGATAGCTATGATATCTTGGTAAACGTTAACGGTGGTGGATTCTCTGGTCAAGCCGGCGCAATCCGTCACGGTATTTCACGTGCATTGCTAACTGTAGATCCTGACTTCCGTCCAGCTCTTAAACGCGCTGGCATGTTAACACGTGACCCTCGTATGAAGGAACGTAAGAAACCAGGTCTTAAGAAAGCTCGTAAAGCATCACAATTCTCAAAACGTTAATATATTCTTATATATCAATATTTCGAAACACCGTCTCACTTTTGTGGGAGGGTGTTTTTTTGTGTAGCTATATAGGTTAGACAAAAAAGTAACGCACTTTACGTAATATAGTAATAGGCAGTCGTTAATTGCAAGCGCCAGACTCAGTCGATTCAAAATTGACAAGTGGAGGTGAGCGACTTGCGGTAGCTGTGCCAGC
>NZ_LT984417.1:1825730-1827813 GCF_900258455.1 Latilactobacillus fuchuensis | reverse complement strand
CCAAAATACGCCATCATCTGAACTTAGATGACGGCGTATTTTGACTTGGACGGAGATTGATGAGTGCTGAAACGCGATTAAATAAAACAATGGAGAATCGCTGATGAGCTTGTTAATTCAAGTCCTTGTCGCAATTCAATTAGGTTTGAAAATCTGGAAACAGATTCTTGAACTGAAAAAATTGCATAAAAAAAGCCGCTAAATAGCGGCTGATCAAAGTTGCAATACGACTACTGTTGCGCGAGGTGGTAACGACACCTTGCGCTTTTTTTGCATGGTTTCATTATAGCATCTAAGTTGGGGGAAATCACGAGAAATAAATTAAATTAGAATGGCTATGAATTATCAAAGTGATGGTCTAATTCAATACAACAATATTGTGTAATCTTTCGAACTCGTTTTAGAGTATTAATTTTCAATTTCCTGCATTAAATTGAAAAGCGCGTCTAATGCTGTTGTGTAGCTGATTGACTCTGCGTAGTCATATTGTTGCTGGTACTGTTGCCATGAAGCGCGCAAGCTTTCAGAATCGGATAGGGCACTGATTTCGCTTAAGCGATTTTCAATTATTTTGTTTGGGATATGGTCAAACGCCGCACTTTTGAAAAATTCTTTTTTTAAAAGCACAAGATCAATGTCAGTTCGATAGAGAATGGACAATGAATAAACATTAAATAGATCCTTAGCACGAGTATTTAGCATACCATGATTTAGAAATGCTGATAACTTATCTGCCAAGATTTTTTCAATGGGAATACCATAAATTGGAAATTTGTCATCTGCGTTTAAAATGCTTTGGTGATTAAGCATGATTGGAATCGTCTCATAGGGGTTACCTTTTGAAATATCTAACTTTATACTGACTTTACTTTTCCCCATTTGTGCCAACAGATTAACACGAATTCCGGGATAATCATCATCAAGCTGTTTTTGCTCAATCGACTTGATTGTAAAACTAACATAATCTGTAGATTGTTCGAAGACCTCATTCAAAACGGTTGTTAATTTATCTGGTTGTAAGGATGGCCCACATAGATTGCATCAAGATCCTGGGTCATTCTATTTTCAATTCCAACCAAGCTTTGAATTTCAAAGCCACCTTTAAGAACAAAGTAATGACGATAATTAGATTCAGAGATCTGTTTTAAAAAGTGTTCCAGAAAAAATAGTTTCTGAAAATGTTGAATATTGTAGCCAAGTTCACGGGCGCGCTTGCTGATTAGCGGTAGAACTTTATCAACTTCACTCATTGCATGTAAACCTCCATTACTTTTAGCAAGGAACTGTTTGGGTATAATTCATCCTTGATTTTGGTTAAACTTTTAAACTTTTCTGCGCTAGGTGAACTTGCTAGATATTTTTTAAGCGCATCATTTTTAATGTATGGTTGGATTTGTTTTGATTCCCAAGTATCTAATAAGGTTCGTTCTTTAGAATAAACTTGAACCGTGCCACTATTTTCGGTTCGGCTAGTTTCGATACCAAGTAAATAGCGATTTTTCGATAGATAGCGTGCCTTAATAGGATATTTTTTCAGCGATGCAGCGCTTGGATGATATCCTTGGGGAAAGGTAAGATCATAATGAAGTGGCATTTCATCAGTTAAGTCATGAATAATCAAGGCACTGACCAATGAGAAAACACCACGTGAGAACTTTTGACTGATCAAGCTAAATTCATCGAGTAGGTAGCCCGGGAAAATATAGACACCACGGTCAATCTTTTCAATGGTGCCATCATTTGTTAACGCCTGAATTTTATCTTTAGACAAACCATATTCTTGTGCGGTTTTGTAAATAAATGTTGGAAAGTCATGTTCCAGTTGGGCTAAAGTATTCATTGTTATGAGCCGCCTCCTTATATACTGCAATTCCTTATATTTATAGTATATAAGTCGGATGGGGGACTTGCAACTTTCAAGACAACTTTACGGATTATTGTTTTTTGTGTTCTTGATACCGGACACAAAAAAGTATCTCGCTTTGCGTAATATAGTAATAGGCAGTCGTTAATTGCAAGCGCCAGACTCAGTCGATTCAAAATTGACAAGTGGAGGTGAGCGACTTGCGGTAGCTGTGCCAGC
>NZ_LT984417.1:1822875-1825630 GCF_900258455.1 Latilactobacillus fuchuensis | reverse complement strand
AACAAACAGGGTTCAACTCATTTCAGTTCGATAGCTAGATACTAAGACCTAAAACATAGTAACTAAAAGTGGCTAACTTAAACTTGAAATTTTCGGAAGAATTATAATATCAACTAAACAAGCTAACTGTTAATCCAGATTTATGGACTAGCCGTTAGCTTGTTTTTATCGATTATATTATTTAGTTTTATAGAAATCCGTCTGATACGTATACTGATTTCCGTTGGTAATATCATACTGAATTAATTTATAATCTTTCATTATTTGTTTGGTTTCTTTATTCAAAACCTTGGTCGTTATATAGTTACCATCACTATCCATTGTCTTTTGGCGTTCAGACGCTGGTGTTTTTTGCCAAACATCTGTTAACAATGCATAGTAAGGTGATACTTTACTATTAGTCTGCGCTAACATCATCGGGGTAAACATATATGGACTAACAACTTTATTTTGAGACACCACTGGGCTCTTAAAATTACTATAGATAAAGAAATCAGTCTGATGCAATAATTGATCATATTTCGACTGTTTTGAATCATTATCCGTTTTGAAATTATACACAGATGGCAGATGATCACCATAAAAGACAACAGTTACTTTTTTATCAATTTTATTAACCTTATTAATAAATTGTTTTAGTGCTTTGTCTGTAAAACTGATTCCTTGTGTATACGTTTCTAATTCTGCCTGACTGCTCTTTGTCAAATCGCCGGAAACTTTAATCGTATTTTGATAATCATTCGCTAAGTATGGCATATGATTCTGCATCGTTGTTAATTGAATGAATTGACCTTTTTTAGTACGACCAACCTGTTTTAACGTTTCTTTAAAAGCAGAATCATCTGAAATATAATCTGAATTTTGAATTTTTTTAGTGTATGTTAATTTATCATCGCTATCCAAATTATAGAAATGTTGAAACCCAAACTTCTTAAAAACACGATTCCGACTATAAATAGTTGGCGTAAACGGATGAATCGCATTTTTAGTTGAAAAATCATCCATCACTGTTGGAATATTTTTCAGTTTGGGAACTAAATATAAATAAGGAATTGACATACTTGGTGCAAAATTATTCATCGATAAACTCGTCAACGCCTCAAATTCAATATTAGCCGTTCCACCACCGTAACCGTAACTATCCATCAGGCCTGACGTGTTTTTTTGCTTAATCTGATCTAAATAACTTAACGGATTCTGCGATAATTTAACACCGGGTATCCGATTGGGATTGGCTAAACTTTCACTTAAAACATAGATAACAGTTTGATCGCCAACTTTGCCTGTCCGATCTTGATTGATTGTCGTTGCTTCTGTTTCATATTTTTTAACAATCGCATTAACCTTCGCTTGGCTATAACCTTTTGGTTTATCCATTACCTTAACACGTGCCATACTAACCAATCCGACAATTTGTCCATTATACTGCATTTGGACCGACGGTGTTGTTTGAACTGGCTTATATTGAATATCCTTTAAAAATCGATTAAAGGCCGTATCTTGATAATCAGAAAATTTAGGCGTGTAGTCTGGTATAAAATAGGCACATACGCTAAATAGCACTGCCGTCATAACTAAGAATAGGCTCCGTTCATACCATTTAAATATCGCTTTACCTTTCAGACGATATTGGACAAAACCGATTGCACCAATACCAACGACAACAATAATAACCATTAAAAAAACCTGGATTGGTTGAATAATTTTTAATAAATCTGGTATATTAAAAATATTACTAAATTCAATTGGTAGAATTGGCTCATTTCGCGCATTAATTTTTAGCTGATTAGCCACAATATAGATAATCCCAACCAAACTAAAAATCCCAACTGACAAAATTAATCGATTAAAAATAGCTACTATACTGAGATACAATAAGAATAATAATAATAAATTTAATAAATTCAACAGCAATTTATCATGATTAGTGTAAACAATCGTTAAATAATGATAGTTAAAGTTGCTAACTGTCATCCCTAGATATAGAATCAGGGCCGCGATGAAGCCCCCATAGTACGTCCATGTTCTGGACCCCCATCCCTGGTTACCTTTAATAGTCTTATTAATTAATCTTACAACTGCATAGATAACCACGGTAAAAAGAACAGCTTTCCAAAGTACAGTGAACGCATTATCAAATGATGTTATCTTTAATACATACGCACTTATAGCGGGCATCAATAAGAAATGATCAGCTATCAAACAGATGCCAAACAATGTTAGTAATTGTTCTTGATTAACTTGCCACCAACGTTTAGACAATTGCCAGAAGGCCATCATTATGAATAACAGAAAGACGTTATTAGACCCCGTTAAAACTATTTTAGCTAATGCTAGACCTGAATAAAAGCCTAACCAACGATCCAATATAACTATGCCCATTAATATCCCTATTAATAAAGAACTACCAATTTTAACGTTACATAATAACTTTTTATTTGTGATATTTTTTAATCGCAGACAACTAAATACCAACAAATAAATTAATAGTGCCCACATAAAATCGTTAAAGGGTAACATAACGCTGCTTAAAGATGGTATTAATCTAACTAACATAGGTGCTACTGCAAATAAGGCTAAAAACACACTATCCAATATCAATAGCGCTTGATTCTTAATGTTATCCAATCCGTTATTCAAATACGGACTAAGTAAACTGCTCCTATCCTAGTATTTGGTACATAAATTTCTGAACAGTTGTGCCATAATTAATAAAACAAGATAGGAGCATTCCAATGAAACGATATCAAGATGA
>NZ_LT984417.1:1788078-1822775 GCF_900258455.1 Latilactobacillus fuchuensis | reverse complement strand
CTTGTCTATTGAAAGTTAGTGGTAACTTCAATATAACATGAAATTCACGTGGCGTTTTTTAGTTAGCGGTGGCTAACTTCATTATAAAATTCACCATTATAATTCTTCTAAATCAGTTTTAATTTTAGTTGTTGAAATGCCATCAGTTCGAGGTAAATAGATAACTTGACAATAATCTTTAAGAAAATCAAATTTACCGGCCCAATCATCACCCATGACGAAGATATCAATGTCATATTTTTGGACATCTTTAATTTTTTGATCCCAATCTTTTTCGGGAATAACGTGATCAACATAGCGGATAGCTTCTAAAATATATTTACGATGATCGTAATTATGATAGGCTTCCTTGTGCTTTTCAGCATTAAATTCATCGGTTGAAAGACCGACGATTAGTTCATCACCAAGAGATTTTGCACGTTCTAAAAGGCGTACGTGACCCCAATGTAATAGATCAAAAGTGCCATAAGTTAAAATTCGTGTCATTAGAAAGCTCCTTGTTGGTAGTAATGATAAAAGCATAGTTGATTTAGCGGGATAATTCAAGTGATTACTAACTTTTGTTAAAAATATTAAATGAAATAACGGTGTCCGCTTATTTTTGCTATAATGAATAACATATATCATAAGAATGGGATAAGTGATGCGCTTGTTAAAAAATAAATTATTTACACTTTATATGGAAATGATGAAACTCTTATTGAAGGTAGTCCCGGTTAAGCGAGGGCAAATTTGTATCATCAATGGTTCTGGCTATGCTGGTTCGAATGGATTAGCGTTATTTCGGTATTTAAAAGAAGAGTTGCACTATAAAGATGTTTGGTTACTTGAAAATTTTCCAAGTAGTCATCTAAAATTGGCAATATGGTTAAAATTAGCCTCTTCGCAAGTCATCATCGGAACGCACGATCCGTACAAAGTTTCCAAACGGCAGACGTATATCCAATTATGGCACGGTATACCATTAAAAAGAATGGGATTTTTAGCTAAAAATGCTAATATTATTGATTTAGAAAAAGGTCATCAGCATTGGTCGAAATCAGTAGATTACATCACATCTTCTTCAGATATGTATGATACATTAATGAGCGCTTGTGAAGGGATTGCTGATAATAAGTTTGTTCATTTAGGTTTTCCAAGAAATGATTTTTTTCAAATCGATGAACAACAAAAGGCTGAACGTAAATTAGAATTGGTAGGGTTATTTGATCAAGCTGTTATAAAAAAGGAACCACGCCTTCTTTTTTATCTGCCGACATTTAGAATGGAAGATAATAACCAAAATTTATCAGATATGTTAAAAAACGGTAATATTTTTGGACTGACTAATTTTGAGAGCAATCAATTCGAAGCGTTGTTGGCCCGTGAAAATATTATTATTATTGCTAAATTGCATCCAGTTGAGGAAAAACAAGTTGATGTGACAGCTTTGAACCAATTAAAGCACGTTAAAGTGATTAAAGGAAATTGGTTACAAACAAATCAACATGATTTATATGAATATCTGGCCGTTACGGATGCTTTAATGACTGACTATTCAAGTGTTTATTTTGATTATTTATTGATGGACAAGCCATTGTTATTCTTAGCAAATGATTTAAAAAATTATGAAGCTAGACGGGGATTCCTGTTAACACCATATCAGACATTTGCACCTGGTTTAGTTGCTAAGAGTATGCAAGAGTTTAATCAAGCGTTAGTCGATTTGTTTAAATTAGACTTACATGATGAGCGTAATCAAATTAGAAAAATGATCTATCAAGATACCTATTTGAAAAATAATTCATCTGAACAAATTTGGAAGCAGCTAATTCAAGATTTAGTTCAAGATTGTAAATAATGGAGTTAAAATGAGAAAATTATTTAAAGATTTCTTTTATAATGCAATATATCAAGTCTTCTTAGTGATTGTTCCTTTAATAACTGCCCCGTATTTATCACGTGTATTGGGACCTGGGCCGCTAGGGATTAATAGTTCAGTTAACTTTACAATCCAGTTTATTATGGTCTTTTGTGCTTCAGCAATGGGGCAGATTGGCACAAGAACAATTGCAAGATTGCGTGCTGATAAAGACCAATCGGAATTTGAATCAGCTTTTTGGGGCTTATGGCTAATCCAAGCAACGTTGAGCGCGATTACAATCATTATCTTTGTAATTGTTTGTTTTGTATTCAAACCTAAATATTACATGTATTTCTTATTACAATTGCCATTCTTATTAGGAACCATGATTGATATCTCATGGTTCTTTCAGGGGATTGCAGAATTTGGAAGAGTGGTTTTTCGAAATACAATTATCAAATTGTTCAGTGTTGTTTTGATCTTTATCTTTGTTCATGATCCAGCTGATTTAGGGTTATATATGTTAATTATGTCGATGGGCAATTTATTAGGGAATTCTGTATTCTGGTTACAGATTCGCAAATACGTTCCCCATTTTGTTGGTCGATATTACCATTTGAAAGCATCAATGGTTGTAATTGCGACTTTAATTGTGCCGCAAATAGCAACCCAGGTGTATACCTCTCTAGATAAACCTATTCTGGGATTATTCCAGAGTACTACTCAAGTATCCTATTATGACCAGTCGCAACGAATTGCTAATATTATACTAGGTGTCATTACATCAATCACGGTTGTCATGATGCCTAAAATGGCAGCTAGCTCTGAAAAAGATCAACAACTTTTTTTGAAAAAATCATATGAGACAACTTTGGCTTTAGGATTGGCGTTCATGGTCACTGTGATGTGTAATACGAAAGAATTCGTTCCTTGGTTTTTTGGTAGCCAATTTACACCGATGACTCATTTGATGTTTTTTATTAGCTTTTCAATTATCCTAATTCCAATTGGTGGCGTCTTTTCAAATCAATTTGCTTTAGCAATTCGTAAAGATAAAGAATTTGCGATTCCGTTAATCATTGGTGCGATTTTAAGTCTGATTTTAAACTTTACGTTTGATCCAATTTTAGGGGCTTTGGGTGCAACCATTAATATTTTAACGGTTGAAGCAGTTGTTTGTTTGTTAAGAATTTGGATTGTTCGCGAGTACTATAATGCGCGCTATATCTTTAAAGATACGCCAAAATATTTTTTATTAGCGGGGATAACGTTTATAATTGGATATTTTATGCCTAATTTAATTCCAAATGCATTTTTGAATATGGCCTTTAAATCAATTATTATTTTAGGCATTTATTTTGGCTTATTCTGGCTGGGTAAATTTGAATTGGCAACAGATGTTCGCCAAATATTGGGAAATGTTATTAAGAAAAGAGGTCATTAAGAAGTGAAAGTTGACATTTTAAACGTACCATTTGATAATTATACAGAATCTGAATTTATAGCGAAGTTTCAAGAAAGAATTGAGCAACAACAAAAAACACTGGTTGTAACGGCCAATCCAGAAATTGTAATGTATGCTAAAGAGACACCAAAATATCAAAAATTATTATTAAATGAAGCTGATTATATCACGGCTGATGGCATCGGTGTTATTAAAGCTGGTCAGATGTTAAAAACGCCGATTAAAGAACGTGTCACAGGTTATGATCTTTTTTTAGCGTTATTAAACTTAGCAAATCAAAAAAAACTAAGTGTTTATTTAGTGGGGGCTAAACAAGAAATCATCGAACTTGCTGTTCAGAGAATTGCTGAAGATTATCCTGATATTCAGTTAGTTGGTTATCATAATGGTTATTTCGATATAGAAGATTTAACAATTCAAACGGATATCATTGATAAAGCGCCGGATATGGTTTTTGCTGCGCTTGGTTTCCCCAAGCAAGAGTACTTCTTGACTGGTTTAAAACATCAATTGGATAAGGGGTATTTGATGGGAATTGGTGGCAGTTTTGACGTTTTTTCAGGTGTGACCAAACGTGCGCCTGTCTGGATGCAACGACTACATTTAGAATGGTTCTATCGACTGCTGAAGGAGCCAACTCGGTTCAAGCGTATGTTAGTATTACCTAAGTTCATTCAAGAAGTTAAAAAAGTTGGAAAGGGGTAAGCCATTTGAGAGTTTTACACATCAATGCTGGACTAGAAAATGGTGGCGGGTTAAGCCATATTATTGGTCTTTTAAGTCAATTTCCAAAAGACGAAGTTGAATTATTGACGTTTGCTGACGGTCCAGTTGCTGCTGCTGCCAAAAAAAAAGGCATTAAAGTGAAAATTATGGGTAAGAGTAGTCGCTATGATTTTGGATTGCTCAAAGAATTGGTTGCGTATATTAATGCAGGTGATTTTGATTTAGTCCATACGCATGGTGCTCGGGCTAACTTGTTTTTAAGTTTAATTAGAAATAAAATTAAGGCGAAATGGATCATAACGGTTCATAGTGATCCCCGGTTAGATTTTATGCAACGTGGTGTATTAGGTTGGTTATTTACTAAATTAAATATCAGAAGTTTAAAAAAAGCAGATGGTATTTTTGCGGTCACCCAAAATTTTAAAAATGTGCTCTTAGCGTTAGGAATAGCGGAAAATAAAATTAGAGTTATTTATAATGGCATTAGGTTTCAAACCGTGGTACCTGAGCGACAACCACATGATAAATTTGAAATTGTAATTGTTGGTCGGTTGCACCCGGTTAAAGGACATTCAATATTATTGAATGCCTTCAAGGAGGCAGCGATTAAAGAAGCACAGTTGACCATCATAGGGGAAGGCGAATTAAAGAATGATTTACAGAAATTGACATCGGATTTAAAAATTGATCAGCAGGTTAATTTTACTGGAATGCTAACGCAAACCGAAATTAATCAATATTATCTAAAAACCGATTTAGCGGTGCTCAGTTCATTAAGCGAAAGTTTTCCATTAGTATTATTAGAGGCAGCCAATTATGGGGTGCCAGTTATTGCAACTGATGTAGGTGATATGCGTCAATTAATTCCAGATGATAATTATGGATGGATTGTTCCGACTCAAGATATGATAGCGTTAAAAACGGCTTTACTAGAAGCGTATGCTAACTGGCAAACAGGGACATTACAACCGATAGGGGATAGATTAAGAGTACATGCTCAAGCTAATTTTTCAATCGATAATCTCTGTCAATCGACAATTAAAGGGTATACTGTATTTTTAAGCACTAATATGTAATTTTGGGAGGACGTATTGTGTATTCAAAGTTAAAAACAACTTTATTTTGGTTTATTTTAATTCAACCATTTTTAGATATATTTTATTTATATCAACCACCAATTTCGATACTTCTAAAGTTTTCGCCGGCGACTATTCTTAGAATAGTACTTGTGGGTATCATTAGTGTTATGTTTTTGTGGGCTAATAAAAACAATAAATTACGATTATTTATCGGGATTTATACAGGGTTATTACTTTTATATTTTATTGTTCATCATTTGAATGCGATGCAATTTCATTCATTAGTGGATGGTAATTTTGGCTACTCAATAACTGGGGAACTTTTCTACATAATTAGAATGGTACTACCATTGATTGTATTAGTTATTTCGTATAACGTTAGATTTACAGATAATGAATTAGAATCAATTGTTTCGTGGTTGGTTGCGTTAGTATCCGGTAGTATTGTGGTAACTAATTTGTTTAAGATTAGTTTGGCATCCTATACGAATCAGCGTATTACAGGGAATATTTTCAATTGGTTCTTTGATAATCGACATGGTAGTTATTTTCAATTGGCATCGAAGGGCTTTTTTAACTTTGCTAATTCAACAGCGGCACTAGAGGTCTTATTATTGCCTTTAATGTTCTATTACCTTGTTAAACATCTGAATGCCAAAAACATTATTTTATGTTTGCTACAAGTATTGGCGATGTTCATGTTAGGGACGAAAGTATCAACGTTAGGATGTATCGGGTTATTAGTCGTTATAACATGTATGTATTTGTTTTTCACATTTATCAAAAAGGATTTGGTGTTTAAACCGTTAACTTTAGGTGTTTTATTTCTATTTATTATTCTGAGTGGGGTCATCTATCCCGATTCACCGGCCATTAATCGGACTAATTTTGATGCTCAAATTCAACAAGAGCGTGACGGCAATCAAGATAAGGTAAAAGAACGTGAAAAGAAATTAGAAGAGAAGAGTAAAGAAGATAATACAAAGAAACATAAGGAAACACCCCTAATCAAGTATATTAGAAAGCATTATGGTGAGTATTCTATTAATGCAAGATTTATTGAAGTTTCTTATCCTTATTATGATGATCCTAATTTTTGGAAAGAGATTATGAAATGGCCGATTCAAGATCGGACTAGTTTCCGAAAGTTAGAGATTGCCATGTTAGACCGGGTTAAATCAATTAATGATAATCCTAAGGATGACTTATTGGGAATTACTTACACTAGGATGAACAATATATTTAATGTTGAAAGAGATTTTATTTCTCAATATTATTCAATGGGATTAATTGGTGTTGTTTTATTGGTATTACCGTATATTTTGGGTGTCATTTATTTAATGTATGAAATATTACGACATTTTAAAACGAAATTCACTTTTAGAAATACGGCCTTCCTATTAGGAATATTAGGGATATTAGGTGTTTCATTATATAGTGGTAATGTGATGGATTTTCTAACTGAAACGTTTATTTTGGCCTTTATTGAAGGTCAATTACTAGTTAGAGTAAAAAGACAATCAACTTTGACCAAACGTAAATTTAGTTTGTTAATGCCAACGTATAATGATCAAGATACGATTATAGAGTCTTTAGAATCTATCAGACGACAGAAGTATACTGATTGGGAATTGATTATCGTTGATGATGGTTCAACTGATGATACTAAATTAGTGATTAATGAATACATTCGACGGTATCATTTAGAAAAACAAATAAAATATATCTATCAAAATAACAGTGATCAGTTGAATGCTTTAAGCTTGGGGAGTCAATCGGTATCCGGTGACTTTGTCTATATCATTCATTCAGACGATACTTTCCAGAATGATAGAGTTTTATTGCGGGCCAACCAAGCGTTATCAAATGATGAGACGGATGGTTTGTTGGCGAATATTAAGTGTGTCGATAGTAATGGACAAAAAATACAGGGACAGACTACGTTAGATTATCTAGGCAATAGTCGGCAAGTAAAAATGCAAACACTATGGTTAGGTCGTAATTTATATTTAGATTTTGCATTTTGGAAAACTGAAGTCTTTACCAATCAAGTGAGGAATAACTATTTATTGTGGAATACACCTAATTGGCTTGATTTTGAGGATGGATATGTCAAAACCTTAAATTTAGAGAATGCTAATTTCGATGTTATCAACTACCGGGTTTACGAAGATAATTATATTAATTCTGAAGTGGGCAATTTAAACGTCTTAAATGGTGAACTGAGAACATTGGTTAGTTTATTGGGGCAATATCGTGTTCCAGAATATAAATTACAATATCGTATTTTTAGATTGTTTAATAAACTTAAGTTGTTATCAATTTATTGGCCAATCGCTATTAAAAAGCAAACTAATAAGATCAAGGCAAGTGAAGTAATTGGTTTTGCTATTCAAAAAAGAGTCTCTGACTTTAATAAACAGCCGTACTTAAAAGCGCTGGTTAGTTATTATCAATTTACTGGCGAACGGACCTTGCAACTGACAATACCAGAGGATTTACCGATTTATAAAGGTGCAGATATGCGGCCGTTTAATCAAAAAATGATTGATGGTCAGTTAGAGACATTTTACATTGAACTATTTGAAGAAATGCAACAGGGGTTCACAAAGATTCAAGTAACGAAAGAAAATAGAAAACAGTGGGAGACCATCTGCCACTTTTTAAATATTGAGCCTTATGTCGAATTAGAAATGAGAGATTAATTATGATTCCTAAAAAAATTCATTACGTTTGGGTTGGCGGCAAAGAAAAGTCAGCTGATGTTAAACGGTGTATGGCAACTTGGCAAGTTCATTTAAAAGATTATGAAATTATTGAATGGAATGAAAATAATTTTGATATGAACATGAATGATTATATTAAGACTGCTTATGAACAAAAAAAGTGGGCCTATGTGAGTGATTTCATTCGTGCTTACGTTATTTATCATGAAGGTGGTATCTATCTAGATACCGATGTATTGGTATTAGATAATTTAGAACAGTTTCTACAGAATAAGGCGTTTGTTGGTTTTGAGAATCCAGATTATCCATTTACTGCTGCTTTTGGTGCTGAGCAAGGACATCCATTTGTTAAGGATATGCTGAATGATTTTGAAGGAGAGTCATTTTCATTTGATAAAAACGATCAAATGAAAAATGTTAATACAAAAACCGTTTCTGATATTCTAATTGATAAGTACCATTGTCAGTTAGGTAATCAAGAACAGACTTTAGAGACAGGCATTCATGTCTATCCATCCGGTATTTTATGTAATCCATCTGGCAACTCGTCAACCATCCATGTTTTTACAGGAACTTGGATGGAAGGTCAGAAACCACTTAAACGTAAAATTAATAAATGGTTCAAAATTAGAACGACATCAAAAGCAAAAGCAAAATGTTATCAAAAATTATTGAGCTGAACAAAAAAAGACGGTTTTTTACTGTCTTTTTTTGTTTGCACGTTTTATTTTATGATATAGTTAATACCAAATATGTCTACAATTAGGAGCGCGAAATGCAAAAATTATATCCTGATGATAGTTTGTTATTACACACAGACTTGTATCAGCTCAATATGATGTTAACTTATTTCAAGAAGGGCTTGCACAATCGAACAGCAGTTTTCGAATGTTACTTCCGCAAATTACCGTTTGAAAATGGTTATGCTATTTTTGCTGGCTTAGAACGAATTGTCAATTATTTAGAAAATTTACATTTTACGGAAAGCGATATTACCTATCTGCGTGATGAAATTGGTTATCCGGCTGATTTTTTAGACTATCTCGAAAATTTGAAGTTTGATTTAACGATTCGCTCCGCGGTTGAAGGTGAACTGGTTTTTGGCAATGAACCGATTCTACAGGTTGAAGGCTCACTAGCGCAATGTCAGTTAGTGGAAACGGCGTTGTTGAATATTGTCAATTATCAAACGTTGATTGCAACGAAAGCCGCGCGGATTAAAATGGTGGTTGGTAAAGATCCAATCATGGAATTTGGGACACGCCGCGCGCAAGAATTAGACGCTGCTTTATGGGGCACACGGGCGGCTTACATTGGTGGTTTCGATGCAACGAGTAATGTGCGTGCTTCGAAGATTTTTGGGATTCCCGCGAGTGGCACACATGCGCACTCGTTGGTCCAAACTTACCGGAATGATTATGGCGCTTTTCGCGCTTATGCAGAAACTCATCGCGACTGTGTCTTTTTAGTGGATACTTATGATACGTTAAAAAGCGGGGTGCCTAGCGCGATTCGGGTTGCTAAGGAAATGGGCGACAAGATTAATTTCCAAGGCGTCCGGATTGACAGTGGTGACATGGCGTATATTTCTAAACGGGTTCGCCAACAATTGGATGAAGCGGGTTTCACCGATGCTAAAGTTTATGCATCCAATGATTTAGATGAAAAAACGATTCAAAACTTGAAGATGCAAGAAGCCAAAATTGATGTTTGGGGCATTGGGACTAAATTAATTACCGCTTATGACCAACCGGCTTTAGGCGCGGTTTATAAGATGGTGTCGATTGAAAATGCGGACGGTCAAATGGAAGACACGATTAAATTATCGAGCAATGCTGAAAAGGTATCGACGCCTGGGCGTAAGCAAGTTTGGCGGATTACTAAACAGGTCGATCATAAGTCAGAAGGCGATTATATCACGTTGTGGGATGAAGATCCGTTGGAACAAGAGTCGATTTATATGTTCCACCCCAACTATACGTACATCAACAAAACGGTGACGGATTTTGATGCACGCCCTATTCTACGGACGATTTTTGATCGGGGCCAACGGGTTTATACATTGCCTGAAATCAATGCCATCAAAAAATTCTGTACCGAGAATTTGAATTCGCTATGGGATGAATACAAACGGAATTTGAACCCACAAGATTACCCAGTTGATTTATCACAACGGGCTTGGGATCATAAGATGAATTTAATCCATCAAGTTCGTGAAGATGTTCAGAACTTACATTTTTAAAAGATTGAAGCGTAATAGACTGATGGTAGTTAGTCTAAAGGAGAATGAAGATGCGACCATTACAAACAGCGATTATTGCAGCCTTAAAAACACAACCAACGATTGATCCGGCAGTTGAAATTCGGCGTTCAGTCGATTTTTTAAAGGATTATTTATACCAAAATACGTTTTTAAAAACGTATGTGTTGGGAATTTCAGGGGGCCAAGATTCAACTTTGGTTGGCGCGTTGGCTGAAAAAGCAATGCAAGAAATGCGGACTGAAACGGGCAATCAAGCTTATCAATTTATCGCCGTTCGCTTACCCTATGGTGAACAAGCGGATGAATCAGACGCAATGGCGGCGATTGACTTTATGCAAGCGGACCAAACGAAGCGGGTCAATATTAAAACATCGGTTGATACGATGGTGGCTGCTTTAGCTGAAACCGGTGTGACCGTCAGTGATTTCAATAAAGGCAATATCAAAGCGCGCGTGCGGATGATTGCGCAATACGGGATTGCCGGTGAAAATCAGGGAGTTGTTTTAGGCACCGATCATTCTGCTGAATCAATCACCGGTTTTTACACGAAATTTGGTGATGGTGGCGCTGATTTGGCGCCCCTTTTCCGGTTAGATAAACGCCAAGGCCAGGCATTGTTGGCTGAATTAGGGGCACCAACGCATTTATACAAGAAAGTGCCGACTGCCGACTTAGAAGAAGACCGACCAGCGCTACCGGATGAATTAGCGTTAGGTGTGACTTATCAAGAAATTGATGACTATTTAGAAGGCCGAGAAGTTTCAGAGACGGCGGCCGAAAAAATTGAAAATTGGTACCAAAAAACAGAACACAAACGTCATTTACCAATAACGGTATTTGATACATTCTGGAAGAGTGCTGATTAAACCGGTTAGCTTCTGAGTATAGCCTAAAATCACGGCTTATGACTTGCTTTTTAGTCATAAGCCGTGATTTGTAGTTAACCGGAAAAGACTAGTTCGAGAAGCACGTTTAGAGGAAGTAAGCGTGTTTAGTTGCGTTTAGCAACTGAGCATTAACAGAAAACCGCTGATTATCTTGAACTTAAGATAATTGGCGATTTTAGGTTAAGCGGAGGTTGTTGCAACTAAAAAGCGCGTTATGGAAGAGTGCTGCGGCTCGCGAATAGACTTTGAGCATTAGACTAGTTTCGCAAACAAAGCCTTGGAAAGACTTTGTTTGCGAAACGTAGCTAGGCGCAGAAGTCTGCGAACCAAGGCACGTTTAAAGTGAGCACACGTTCATCGTTAATATCGCTCAAGTTTGCAATCTTTTTATAACAAATTACTTGCGTTTTGAATTGGTTATGCCTTATAATAGGATTAACGATAAGGGAGTAACTGGCAGCCTAGCTGCGATAACGCCACCAACAAGACAATATTCTGGTGTTATCTTAATTAGTGAGACTTATGGGAATTCTTTGAATTCCTGTAAGTCTCTTTTTTTACCCCTGAGTTTATAATAGGAGGCGTAATACATGACGGAAACACAATACTTTACACAATCACCGGAGCAGACCTTAACGGCTTTGGAGACCAGTTCTGAAGGGTTAAGCACGACACAAGTTGCGACTCGGTTAGAACAAAATGGGAAGAATCAGTTAACTGAAAAGAAACGGAAAGGCTTAGTGATTCGTTTTTTAGAACAGTTTAAAGATTTCATGATTATTGTTTTATTAGTGGCAGCGATGATTGCTGGCTTTTTAGCACATGAATGGCCGGATGCGTTTATTATTTTAGCCGTGGTGATTCTAAATGCGGTTTTTGGCGTTTTCCAAGAAGCCAAAGCGGAACAGGCGATCGATGCCCTAAAGGAAATGGCAACCCCCGATGCACACGTGCGTCGAAACGGTCAGATTGTTAAAATTAAGAGTGAAGATTTAGTCGTTGGCGATATCGTTTTATTAGAAGCTGGCGATATTGTCCCGGCCGATTTGCGCTTGATTGAATCAGCGGCCTTAAAGATTGAAGAATCGGCCTTAACCGGTGAATCAGTGCCAGTCGACAAACAAATTGGTGTATTGACCGATGCTGAAAGTGGTATTGGCGACCGGACGAATATGGCGTTTATGAATAGTAACGTCACTTACGGTCGTGGACTAGGCGTTGTCACTGCAATTGGGATGCAAACCGAAGTTGGTCGGATTGCGGGTATGTTAAACCAAGCGGATGAAACAACGACACCGTTACAAATGAACTTGAGTCAATTAGGTAAAACATTAACGATTATGATTTTAATTATTGCAGCGATTGTCTTCGTGGTCGGTTATCTACGCCACGCGCAATCACCAATTAATATGTTATTAACGGCGATTTCGTTAGCGGTTGCGGCAATCCCAGAAGGCTTGCCAGCAATTGTCACGATTATTTTAGCTTTAGGAACGCAAAAAATGGTGAAACGGAAGGCACTTGTCCGTAAGCTACCAGCGGTTGAAACGTTAGGCAGTACCGACATTATCGCGTCTGATAAAACCGGGACATTAACCATGAACCAAATGACTGTCGAAAAAATCTTTACCAATAATCAATTACAAGATGCATCGGCTGCATTGCCAGCTGATAATTTAACGTTGAAGATTATGAATTTAGCCAACGACACCAAGATTACTGAAGAAGGCCAAATGATTGGCGACCCGACTGAAACGGCGTTAGTGGCTTACGGTCAATTGAAAGACTTTAATCTACAACAAACTTTAACGGACTTGCCACGAGTGGCTGAAGTACCGTTTGATTCAGAACGGAAATTAATGTCGACTATTCATCAACAAGCCGATGGTCAATTCTTAATGACGACCAAAGGCGCACCCGATGAATTATTCAAACGAGTTAGTCATTATATCGATCAAAATGGCGAAATCCAAGTCTTTGATGAAACTGAAAAAGACTTCTTATTACAAACCAACCACAACCTGGCCAAACAAGCCTTACGGGTTTTGGCGTTAGCTTACCGAATTTTGCCTGAAAAACCAACAACGGTTGATGAAAGTTTAGAAGAATCATTAGTCTTTGCCGGGTTAGTCGGGATGATTGATCCTGAACGGCCAGAAGCCAAACAAGCCGTTACTGATGCGCATTCAGCCGGGATTCGGACTTTAATGATAACTGGCGATCATCGCGATACAGCTGAAGCGATTGCGCTTCGTTTAGGAATCATTAAAGACGATGAACACGCTGATGCTGCCGTGATTACGGGTGCTGAATTGGATCAATTAGATGATCAACAATTTGCTGATCAAGTTGAACAATACGCGGTTTATGCACGGGTGGCACCAGAACATAAGGTCCGGATCGTGAAAGCTTGGCAGAAACACGGTAAAGTGGTTGCCATGACCGGTGATGGTGTCAATGATGCGCCGGCCTTGAAATCAGCGGATATCGGGATTGGTATGGGGATTACGGGGACTGAAGTGTCTAAAGGGGCCAGTGATATGGTCTTAGCGGATGATAATTTCTCAACGATTGTCGTTGCGGTTAAAGAAGGCCGAAAAGTCTTTGCCAATATCCAAAAATCAATTCAATATCTCTTATCAGCAAACTTGGGTGAAGTTTTAACCCTCTTCATGATGACCATATTAGGTTGGCAGATTTTACAACCAGTGCATATCTTGTGGATTAATTTAGTCACAGATACGTTCCCAGCGATTGCCTTGGGAGTTGAACCGACTGAACCCGGTATTATGGATCAAAAACCACGTGGTCGTAAATCGAATTTCTTCTCGGGTGGCGTTTTCCAAGCGATTATCTATCAAGGGTTATTAGAAGGTGGGATTACGTTAGCGGTTTATGCGTTAGCAATCACCTATCCCGTGCATCAAGCAAGTGGTTTAGCACATGCGGATGCCTTGACGATGGCGTATGCAACGTTAGGGTTGATTCAACTCTTCCACGCGTTTAACGTTAAATCAGTCCACCAATCAATCTTTACGGTCGGGTTATTCAGAAATAAATCATTTAACTGGGCTGTCCTAGCATCATTTGTCCTATTGGCAGCAACGATTATGGTACCGGGTCTAAACGGCTTATTCCACGTTTCACATTTAGATTTATATCAATGGGGCATTGTCATCGCTGCTTCATTCTTATTAATCGTCATCGTAGAAATAGTGAAATTCTTCCAAAGAAAGAGTGCCGCAGCTCGCGGGTAAATTTCGAGCATTAGCCTAGTTGCATCAATAAAGTCCGAGTTTTGGGCTTTGTTGATGCAACGTCGCTAAGCACAGGGATTTGCGAGTGGAGGCACGTTTAAGAAAGAGTGCTGGGTCGAACTGATCAGGCTTTGAGGATTAACCTAAAAGCGACAATTATGGGCGGTTTTACCCATGATTGCTGCTTTGTAGCTAGACGGAAGAAGTTGGCTGAGAAGCACGTTTTTCATCAAAAATGGGTCAATCATGGTGAATTTAACTATGGTTGGCTTTTTTGGATGCAGAACGCATCGGTCGATTTCAAACTTTTAATTGCAAGCCGTTATTAGAATTAGTATACTAAAGCATAGGATATTAGGAGGATTAACATGAATAAAACACAACAAAAGATGGCGCACTACGGTCAAGCCGTTAACGATTTAATCGATACAACTGAAAAAGCCCAAGAAGGCATGAGTAAGTATTTCGCACCTTTGAAAGAAGCTTTATCAAATGGTAAATTGGCTGAAATGAGCGAACAAGATTATCAAACAACTGCTCAAATTTTCCGCGATGGCGTTGATCAATATCACGAAGCATTGGCTAAGTTTAAGACCGTTGCCGTTCCTGCTCGCTTGATGGGGAATAATCAACGCTTAATGGGCGCTTATAGCGACTTCATTCAAGCTTGCGAAGATTTGATTACAAGTATGCACGATGATCAAACAATCGACATGCAGGCTTTTGTGGCGTCAGAAATGCGTCAAGATGCAGCGACTGATCAATTTTCTAAATATATTGAAAAAATTTCAACGCTCGCTTAAAGTAGATGAGAACAGTTTCCAGCGTGGAAGCTGTTTTTTTGATTGCATCAAAATGATGAGGAGATAACGAGTATGACTGACATTCAACAATTAGTAACTGCCCAATTAACGCAATACCAACCGAAACAAATTAAAGCCACTTTAGGATTGCTCGCCGAAGGCAACACCGTCCCCTTTGTGGCGCGTTATCGGAAGGAACGAACGGGGAGTTTAGACGAAGTTCAAATTCGTGAAATCGAAAGTACGTTTGACTATTTAACGACGTTAGAAAAACGTCGAGCTGATATTATTAAAAATATCACGGAACAACAGAAATTAACGCCACAATTACAAAAACAAATCGAAACAGCTAAACAACTGCAAGTTTTGGAAGATTTGTACTTACCGTATAAACAAAAACGCCGAACGAAAGCCACGATTGCCAAGGAAGCTGGTTTAGAACCGTTAGCCGACACGATTGAAAAAATACCTAATTGGTCGGAAGCGACGTTGCAAGCCAAGGCGGCTGAATTTATTAATCCTGAACAGGATTTAACGGACCAAACGGCCGTTTTAGCGGGTGTTCATGAAATTCTAGCCGAAAAAATCAGTGAAGTTGCTACTTTTAGAGAATGGACACGTCAATACACTTGGCGTAATGGCGAATTAGTTAGCCAATCTAAAGATGACGAAAAAGATGACAAACAGGTTTATCAAATCTATTATGACTTTACGGCGCCCTTGGCTAAAGTCGCTGATCATCAATACTTAGCGATTGCGCGTGGCGAACGCGAGGGTATTCTGAAAGTTAAAATTCAAATTAACGATGCGATGATTACGGGGCATATTGCCCAAGCGTTATTCAGGGGGCAACAAACTGCTAGTACGGCGTTGATTCAAATGGCGATTGACGACGCCTATAAACGCTTTATTGGACCAGCGATTGACCGTGAATTACGAAAACAATTAAAAACCAAGGCCGATCACCAAGCGATTGCCGTTTTCGGCGATAATTTGAAGCATTTATTATTACAACCGCCATTAAAGGGCAAAGTCGTGTTAGGTTTTGATCCGGCTTATAGGACAGGCTGTAAATTGGCCATAGTTGATGGCACGGGTAAGTTCTTAGACAAGTTGGTTATCTATCCGCATAAACCGGCTTCGGCCAAACAACGGGCAGCTGCCACTGATGAATTTAAAAATTTTCTACTCAAATACCACGTTGAAATGATTGCGATTGGTAATGGAACCGCTAGTCGGGAATCTGAAGAATTTGTCGCGGATATTTTAAAAACAATTTCCCAGGAAATTTTTTACGTAATTGTCAATGAAGCGGGAGCCTCAGTTTATTCGGCGAGTGATACGGCGCGTGCTGAATTCCCAGAGCTACACGTCGAAGAACGGAGCGCGATTAGTATTGCCCGCCGTCTACAGGATCCATTGGCAGAATTGATTAAGATCGACCCACAAGCAGTTGGTGTGGGCCAATACCAACACGATGTGGCGCAAAAAGAATTGACGGCGCAATTGGATACCGTGATTGAAGATGTGGTTAATAGTGTCGGCGTTAACGTCAATACGGCCAGTCCACAATTATTACAGAAAATTTCAGGTTTAACCGGCACGACGGCGCAAAATATTGTGCAGTATCGTGATGATAATGGGTTATATCAAAAACGCAGTGACTTGAAAAAGGTGCCACGCTTAGGACCTAAAGCTTATGAACAAGCGATTGGTTTTTTACGGATTATTAACGGCACGAATCCACTTGATAACACCGATATTCATCCTGAAAGTTACGTTGCGGCTAAAGCCATTCTAAAAACTGTCAAGTTAACTTTGGCGGCCTTAGGTACACCGGAACTACAACAAGCGATTCAACAACAGTCGTTTGAAACATTGATGGCCGATTTAGAACTCGGTGCTGAAACCTTACAAGATGTCTTAGACGGTTTGCAGAAACCGGGTCGAGATTTACGGGATCAAATGACGGCCCCTTTGTTACGCCAAGACGTTTTGACGATGGCTGATTTGAAACCAAATATGGCCTTGGAAGGGACTGTCCGCAACGTGATTGATTTCGGCGCGTTTGTAGATATCGGTGTTAAACACGATGGGTTAGTCCACATTTCACAATTGGCCAATCATTTTGTGAAACACCCCTCTGATGAAGTCGTGGTCGGCGATATTGTCCAAGTCTGGGTGCTGAGTGTTGATCAAGAACGGGAACGGGTGCAATTAACCATGAAGGCCCCTAAAGCCAACGACTAAGATGACGGATCAAGAACTGACGCAATTGATTCAGACTATCTCACTGACTGTATTTCAGCGGCCTTTTGAGCACCAGGCCAATTTTAACCGACGACTAAAGACGACGGGGGGCCGGTATCATCTGGGCGACCATCATATTGATATCAATCCCAAGATGTTAACGGAACATGATCAGGCAACTTTGGTCGGTGTGATTAAACACGAGTTGTGTCATTATCATTTGCATTTAGGTCATCAAGGTTATCGTCATCGAGATGTTGCTTTTAAACAATTGTTGCAACAAGTTGGTGGTGCACGATATGCACCGGCCAGTTTAAAAAAAGTTAAAACCCGTAAGATTGAAACGTATCGTTGTCAAAGTTGCGGTCAGGTCTATCAACGACAACGTCAAATTAATGTTGACCGGTATGTCTGTCGATTGTGTCGTGGCCGATTAGTGCATCTCAAGACTGAAATTAACGCATAAAAATGAGGTTGTGACACAAGTCGTCATACTCTGATATTTAAACGAACATTATTTATTGACGCGCGCCAGAACTCATCAATTTCCGTTCAAGTTGAAAAGGCTGGTTATCCTTAGTTCGGGATAACCAGCCTTTTCAACTTGATACTCAATTGATAACCGAGTTCTGTCACAGCTTGCTATTTAATTATTTATTGACGTCTAAACCGCATGAGTGGTGTGCCAATTAAGGGGGTCACAATGGCTGCTAGGATAGCTTCCATGACGGCATTAACGGCAACCGCCGCTAACATCACGATGATTAAACGGCTAGGATCGGTATGGTACATGCCAGATGCTTGATGGCTGTAGAAAACCCACGTTAGCAAAATAACTAACGTCGTATTCACCAAGGCACCTAAGACACCGGCCAAAGCCATTGCGCCGGGTTTGGTAATTCGAGAATGTTGTAAGTGTTCAAAAGTAAATCCCGCAACGGTGCCGACTAAGACCCGGGGTAAAATCGCGATAATCGGATTTTGAAAAATCAGTAAGGACAACGGATCGCCTGGGGCGGTGTAAGCTTGGATGAGGGATAGAATTCCCCAGATTAACCCCAGCGTTGAACCGCCACGTGTGCCAAGAATGACAGCACCAAGAATGACGGTTAAGTGGACGGTCGTGACTGCCGGTAATCCGGGGATGATGTTGATATAGCCAACCATTGGCACGAAACTTTGAACTAATAGTAACGCCGTTAAAATCGCTAGAATACTAATACGATAGGCGGATGAATTTTTATGAGTCATAGGGATATTCCTCTCATGTTGATTTAATGATATTATAGCCATTTCCCGGTTTAGATTCAATCAATCGCTTTAAGCGCACAAAAAAACGAGGTCCTAAAGACCTCGTTCCGGTTAAAAATAAATGCGGGTGAGAAGACTCGAACTTCCACCGGGAAAACTCCCGACAAGATCCTTAATCTTGCGCGTCTGCCATTCCGCCACACCCGCGATACTTGCATTATGACTTAATGCCACGTACATTAGTATAAGAGAATTTTGTTTTGAAGTCAATTGTTATTTAATAACCAGGAGGATTCAAGATGATTGAATTAGCGACTTTAACCGATATTGCGGCATTAACGCGTCAGTATCAACAGTTAACGACTGAAATGCATCAATTACAACCAACCACTTATCAAGCAAATTACAGTCCTGATTTTTTTGAATGGGAGAAAATGCTGACCGACCCCAATCAAGCGGTGTATGTGCAACGACTAAGTGATCAACAAATAGCTGGGTTCTGCCACGTGACCACGGCGCGCACTACGGATTCGCCGTTGTTTATGCCACATTATTTTGCGTATTTGACCGCTATCTTTGTGCAACCCAAAACACGGCGGAATGGGACGGCTAGTCAGTTGATTCAAGCGGCTCAGGCATGGCAGCAAGTGCAACAGCTTGCTTATCTGGAATTGACAACGTTGGGGAACAATCAAGCTGCGACAAAACTCTACCAAAAGTTGGGCTTTGTCACTCAAAATAGTACGCTAAGATTAGCGGGCGATAAAAACGCATGAAAATCGCCAATTAGTTTTGGTGGTTTTCATGCGTTGCTTTACTTTAGGCCCGTTTGCACTTTCTTGAGTTGCGCCGTCACGGTGTTGATATTGACTTTAGCGATTTCGGCTTGTTGGTAAACTGAGCTATAAAACTGATTCAAACGATTAATCGGAGATTCTAAATCGGTTGGGTCTGCATCGGCATCTTGATGGTCGGCATAGAAATCAGCTTCTGCAGTAACAGCCGCTTGATAAAAATTAGAAAGGGTCGTGTAATCGAGTGTTGAAATCTTAATGCTTTGATTTAAATCTTTAATGGCTTCAGTCGGTAAATCAGCGTTGTCTTGTTTGGCGACTTTCAATAAACGTTGTGCAACTGGTTTGAGCGCTTTTTGTTGGTCTTTCAAGGTCTGATAAGCGTCAGCTCGTTTGGCCGTTGCTTGGGCCATTTTGGTCGTCGGCACTTCTAATAGGTTTTTGTCGGGATATTGTTCTTGGATTTTAAGATAGGTGACCGATTCACTCTGACCGGCCGATTCAAGCGCCGTTAGCGCCGTTTGTTGGGTCGCCGAAATTTGTTGGAGTGATTTAAGATCTTCTTTGACTTGTTGTTTGGTGTTGAGCGGTTGATCGCAACTCGCTAAGAGGAAGACGAGCGCTAGAACGGGCAGGAATCGTTTTAATTTTTTTAACATGATTAATGCACTCCAATGGTTTGAGGATATGTTTCTATCTTAGCGTAAAAAGGCGAAAATGCCAAATGATTTCCTATTAGTTAAAAACCGAAATATTGCGAGACATTAAATTGAAATGGTTTGATAAAACTGAATAGAAAACGTTTTATTTTTTTCAATTGAAGTGCTTGTTAATGTTTTTTTTCTGTGTTACACTATGTTTGTACTTTTTGAAAGGTTATGGTTCGATAGTTTTCAAAAGAACTTTCTTCCATTGTACCGACAGAAATACACAAATATATACGTGTCATTACGACACAAGGAGGATTTTTCTCATGGAAAACGGAACTGTAAAATGGTTTAACGCAGAAAAAGGTTATGGCTTTGTAACTCGCGAAGATGGTAGTGATGTATTCGTACATTTCTCAGCTATCCAAGGCGACGGTTACAAGACGCTTGAAGAAGGTCAAAGCGTTTCTTTCGATATCGAAGAAAGCGATCGCGGCCCACAAGCTGTTAACGTTAACAAACTTTAATATATTAAATTAACCAAAGCGGCTGGAAACAGTCGCTTTTTTTGTGGATTAGAAAGTAGGCATGAACATGTTAACTTATCAAAAAATTGCGGTCCAAAAGCGCCATGCATTGATGACTTATTTATTGATTGGCGATGCGGAAGAAGCGATGGTCCAACGTTATTTAAGCTACGGGCAATTGTGGTTGTTGCAAGATAACGGTCAAACCGTTGGCGCATTACATTATGTACCGGCTGGGGCTAACCGGATTGAAATTAAAAATCTGGGCATTTTACCAGAATATCGGCGCCACGGTTATGGTCGGCAAGCAATTGAACTACTAACCGAACAACTCAGTAATCAGGATTATCAGCAATTAGTGGTTGGCACTGGGGATGCTAGCTTTGAAGCCATTGCATTTTACATGCATCAGGGCTTCCGCTTTAGTGACATTCGGCCCCGGTTCTTTGATCAATATCAAACGCCAATCGTTGAAAATGGGATTCAATTACAAGAGATGTTGGTTTTGACCAAGGCACTAATCTGAAACTTAGTATGTCAACGGACTAGACAGTAATAATCATCGCTCTGATAACGATGGTCGGGTTATGCTATAAAAAATAGGCGTTTGATTTCGTTTTTGAAATCAAACGCCTATTAATATGGTCTGTGTTATTTCAAATCTTCGGGCTTTTCGAACGGATAGACAAACCCCCATTGTGCGCGGGCATCAGTCATGATGTCCATCACATCACTTGTGAGTTCAAGGGTGTGATTAGGTTGATGACCACGAACGGTTTCTTGGAAGTCGTGGACTTCGTAATTCATGGCGTTAGTGGCATCACCAGCTTGAATCGTTTCTGTCTGGCCATCTGGTAAGGTTAGCGTTGCTTGATCAGGGCGGGGATAGTCATTGACTGTGACGTAGCCATTTTCGTAAACGAGCACGCCTTGTTTTGGCATCTTAGCGTGTAAATTTAAAGTAACTGTCACCATTTCATCGTGTGCGTTATTTAATAATAAGGTCGATTGTTGATCGACGCCCGATTCAGCGGGTACCCATTGGGTCGCGATTAATTCAGGTTTGGCCGTCAACATCCGGCGAGCAAAGGCTAAAGCGTAAACCCCAATGTCTAACATGGCGCCGCCAGCGAGAGCTGGATTGAAGAAACGGTTCGTTGGGTCAAGTTCTTTATAGCTACCAAAGGCGACTTGTATTGATTTTAAAGCGCCTAACTGACGGGCTTTTTGTTGGGCTTCAATTTCATCAAAAAGTGGCATGTGATAAATGGTCATCGCTTCGGCCAACACCAAATTTTTTTCAGCGGCAAGCGCCTTAGCGGCTGCTAATTCGTGGCGGTTCATGGTAATCGCCTTCTCACTAAAGACGTGTTTGCCGGCGTTTAAACTGGCCATAATCCCTTCAAAATGAAAATTATGCGGTGTCGCGATGTAGATGATATCGATGGCGGGATCGGCTAACATTTCGGCATAACTACCATAAGCGTGCGGAATACCGTATTTAGTGGTAAATGCGGTCGCTTTCTCGAGTGACCGTGAAGCGGCCCCGTAAACTTGACCATCAGGTTGATCGAAATAGGTGGCGAAACTGCCGGCGATGTTGCCCAGGCCCATAATACCCCAGTTGAGTGTTGTCAAAATTAATCAGTCCTTTATATTGAAATCGAATACATGCCATATTATAGCAAGAATGTGATTGAATAGGAATTAATGTTGTTTATGCAAATCGTTGGTTAGCTGTTATTTTTTGTGTACAATGGGTGAATAGATTGAATTCAAATGAGGCAGATTATTGGCAACTAAAAAAAGAAAAACACCGAAGAAAAAGCGCCGAACCAGTAAATCCTATCAATCCAAAAAACGACAACCAACAGATTGGTTAGTGGTTGTTTTGGTGGCCCTTTTTACAATTGGTGTCGGACTCGTTTTATTGGTTCAATACCACGGTGAGCAGATGCAAGCCCGCTTAGAAAAAGAAGCGAAGCAAGAACAACTCTCTAAAGCCAATCAAAAACAGCAGTTTATTAAGAAAATGGTGCCTTACGCGCAGAAATTACAAACCGACTATCACGTGTTACCAAGTATCACGCTAGCCCAGGCCATTTTGGAAAGTGATTGGGGTAAAAGTACGTTAGCGGCCGATTATCATAATTACTTTGGAATTAAGGGGGATGACCCGGCCAACACCAAAGAGATGACGACTAAAGAGTATTTAAACGGTCAATGGATTACGACGACCGCGCGGTTTAGAGTCTACGACGATTATCAGGCATCGATGTTGGACCACGTGTTGCTGTTCGCCAAAGGGACGACGTGGAATCCGAATCAGTACCAACACGTGATTGCGGCGACGGATTATCAGCAAGCCGCTAACGCGTTAAAGCAGGACGGTTACGCGACGGATCCGGACTATCCGGCAAAGTTGATTGAAATTGTTAAAACCTATCAATTAAATCAATATGATCAATAATCATTAAAAAGTGCATGACAATCGGCTAAATCGCATAATTTAGCTTGTTGCGTGCTTTTTTTTATGGTAACCTATTTTTAATTCTATTTCAGAAAATAGCATGAAAATAAGACTAAGGGAGTGCTTTGTGTGCAATTATTAGAGGAACGAATTAAAAAAGATGGTCAAGTATTAGGCGAAGATGTTTTAAAGGTTGATAATTTTTTGAATCATCAAGTTGACCCTGATTTGATGGCAGCGATGGGTGAAGAATTCTATCGATTATTCAAAGATGCTCACATCACTAAGATTTTAACCGTTGAATCATCTGGGATTGCCCCTGCAGTTCTTACTGGTCTTGCATTTCACGTTCCCGTTGTTTTTGCTAGAAAGCACAAGAGTTTAACGTTACAAGATAATATGTACAGCGCAACCGTTTATTCATACACTAAGAAAGTCAATAATCACATTTCGATTTCTAAGAAATTTATTGATGAAAACGACCGTGTGCTAGTGATTGACGATTTCTTAGCCAATGGACAAGCGGTTGAAGGTTTACTAGAAATCATTGAGCAAGCCAATGCACAACTTGAAGGCGTTGGGATTGTGATTGAAAAGACATTCCAAAAAGGGCGCGAATTATTAGACGCTCGCGGAATCCACGTGGAGTCATTAGCACGGATTGCTGCTTTTGAAAATGGCGAAGTCGTTTTTGTTGAAGATCATCAATAAACGAGAGAAGAAGCTGAAAGGCTTCTTTTTTTTGCTAAAAAAAGCTTAACAATGGCAAAGTATTGTGCAGATAGGGGTTAAGTTGGTTATAATAAAGAGTAATTAGTTATCCATGATTAGTCGGATAAGAAAGCAGGGAAACAGATGCCAGTTATTTATCCAGGACAGATGATCGGAATTATCGGAAATGACCAACGAGCTTTTTTACTAGCACTCGCGGCTAAAAAAATGGGTTATAAAGTGGCGATGATCGTCAACGCGCAGATTCAAGACACACCGCTTGCTAGCATTTTAGATGCGCAAGTTGAGGGTGATCCAAACCAGTATGCAGACTTAGCGCGATTAGGTGATATTTGCCAAGTCTTAACTTATACAGACGAATTATTAGATGAAACATTGCTGGAGCAGCTTGCACAGAACTATTATTTACCGCAAGGCAGCAGTGTGCTGTCCGTCACTCAGGACCGTTATTTGGAACGGGTTTTCTTAGATGATTTAAACATTAACATTCCACCATCAACCACGGTGGTGGATGTCGAAGATATTCAACAAGGCATCGATTCAATTGGTTATCCTTGTATTTTAAAACCGATCCAAAAGGGCTTTGGTAAACAATATCAACGCTTTATTAAAGAACCGGCAGATTTAGACCAATTGACAGATTTCTTACAACTAGGTTCCTATCTATTAGAATCTTGGATTCCTGATGCGCAAGAATTATCCGTGATGGTTGCTAAAGACGTGCAAGGTGATTTGACTGTCTTGCCGATTGTTGAAAATGATTACCAAGATCATCAATTACGATTATCAATCGTGCCGGCACGGATTGATCAGACCGTTGCGGCTGAAATCAATCGGTTGGCGAATCTAATCGGTCAGAAATTGGATTACGTTGGGGTCTTTGGGATTGAATTTTTCTTAACACCAGATATGAATATTTACGTTAAGCGGCTGGTACCAACGCCGCATATTTCGGGCAACGTTTTGGAACGCACGTTGAATTTTTCACAGTATGAATACCATTTAAAGGCGATTTGCCAATTAGCGCTTGGTGAAGCGCGGTTGAATAACGCTGGTGTGACGTTGAACATTCAAGAAGCGAGCTTGCCGCTAGTGAAGACGCAGATGAAAATTAAACCAGATTGGTATTTTAATTTGTATCATCTACAAGATCGCCAACAATTTGGAAGCCTGACCGCTATTGGGGCAGCCGTCAATCCTTTGTTGGAAAAATTAGAAGCCGCTGATTTATATCACGCATAAGTGTAATTTTTGGAGGAATTAATATGTTAGAACGCTATACTCGCCCAGAGATGGGTGCGATTTGGACCACTGAAAATCGCTATCAAGCTTGGCTAGAAGTTGAAATTTTAGCGGTAGAAGCTTGGGCGCAACTCGGTGATATTCCAGTCGAAGATGCGACGAAGATTCGTGCTAATGCACAATTTGACGTCGACGAAATTAATCGATTAGAAAAGATGACCCACCATGACGTGGTGGCTTTCACCCGCGCCGTTTCTGAATCACTTGGCGCTGAGAAAAAATGGGTTCACTATGGCTTGACCTCAACCGACGTGGTCGATACGGCCCAAGGGTATATCTTGAAACAAGCAAATGATTTAATTCGGGCGGACATTGAAAAATTGATGGCCGTCTTAAAACAGAAAGCTTATGAATACCAGAATACGGTCATGATTGGGCGGACACACGGGGTCCACGCTGAACCCACGACGTTTGGTTTAAAAATGGCGACTTGGTATGCTGAAATGAAACGCAATCAAGACCGCTTTGAACGGGCGGCCCAAGGTGTTGAAGCTGGTAAGATGAGTGGCGCGGTTGGCACCTTTGCGAATATTCCAACCGAGATTGAAGCTTACGTGACTAATCAATTAGGCATTCGGGCGCAAGATGTATCGACCCAAGTTTTACCGCGTGATTTACATGCGGACTACATCAATGCAATGGCGGTCGTGGCGACTTCGATTGAACATTTTGCAACCGAAATTCGCCATCTACAACGCACCGAAGTCCGTGAAGTCGAAGAATTTTTCGCGAAGGGTCAAAAAGGCTCCTCAGCAATGCCTCATAAACGGAATCCAATCGGTTCTGAAAACGTCAGTGGCTTAGCCCGTGTCATTCGTGGACACATGATTACCGGGATGGAAGACGTCTCTCTATGGCACGAACGGGATATTTCACATAGTTCAGCTGAACGAATTATCCTACCCGATACGACGATTTTATTGGATTATATCCTACAACGTTTTACGAAAATTATTGATACGTTAACGGTTTTTCCTGAAAAAATGCAAGCCGATATGAACCTAACGCACGGTTTAATTTACAGCCAACGTGTTTTATTGAAGCTGGTTGATTCCGGTTTAAGCCGTGAATCGGCCTACGATTTGGTGCAACCCAAAACCGCATTAGCGTGGGACGAACAAAAGGATTTCCGCCAATTATTAGAAGCCGATCCAAAAGTCACAAGCCAATTAACACCAACTGACTTAGACGACGCCTTCGATTACCACTGGCACCTACAAAGAATAGCAGAAATATTTGAAAGAGTATTTGATTAAGAGTGCTGACTCAAGTCGGTTAGGCTTTGAGGATTAACCTAAAAATAGGCATTATGAGTGTTTTTTACTCATGATGCCTATTTTGTAGTTAACCGGAAAAGGTTACTTGAGAAGCACGTTTAGATTAAGAGCGATTTTACTTACGGGTGCTTCTGAGCATTAGTCTAGTTAGGTGAATAAAGTCTGGGTTATAGACTTTGTTTACCTAACGTAACTAAGCACAGGAAGCTGTAAGTAAAAACGCGTTTCAGAAAAGAGTGCTGATACTTACGGTTAGTTCCGAGCATTAGCCTAGTTCCGTGAATGAAGTCCCGGTTGTGGACTTCGTTTGCGAAACGTAGCTAAGCACAGGAACTTGTAAGTAGAAGCACGTTTTAGATTAAGAGTGCTGACTGAACTGGTCAGCTTCTGAGTATAGCCTAGATTAGTGAATTATGACCGGAATTTGGTCATAGTTTGCTAATCGTAGCTAGACGGAAGAAGCTAGTTCAGAAGCACGTTTAGATTAAGAGTGCTGTGAGTTGAGGGTAGCAGCTGAGCATTAACAGAAATTACCAGTTATCTTGAACTTAAGATAATTGGCAATTTTAGGTTAAGCGGAAGATGTTGCAACTCAGAAGCACGTTTTGATTAAGAGTGCTGATTCGAACGGTTTAGGCTTTGACGCGTGCCATAACTCATCAATTTCCGTTCAAATTTAAAATGCGGTCTATCCTAAGTTCTGGATAGGCCGCATTTTTAACTTGATACTCAATTGACAACCGAGTTTTGTCACAGCTTGTTATGTCATTTAGGCACAATCAGTTCCGATTCGAAACTAAATTTTTGGTGTTCAGTACTCAAAGCCACTTCAAATGCTTTTTGACCGACGGTGAAGAAATGGTGGTCAATGGTTGGAAATTGCAGTAAGAAACTGGAGAGCTGGTTTTCTTGACCGAATAGTAGCGGCGAGGTTAAACCTTGATCGAGATAATATTGACGCACGCCGGTCGCAATGTCATCACCGTTGGTAAAGAAACAATCGATGTCGGATTGCCGTGCATGCAACGTTTTAGCGGCTTGATAACCATCGTTAAAACTAGTCATCCCACCAATCACTAATTTTTCTGCCGGTTTATGGTGGAAAACCTGTTGATAAGCCGCCATAATCGCTGAACTGGTCGGACTTTGTTCTAAATTACGACTCAATAAAATTGCAATTTGTCGGACCTTTAATGTCGCCAAGTGTTTAAAGGCGGCTAAGTAGGCTGGTTCGCGATTAGAATAAACGGCTGACAGATGATAGTCGCCGGTGTCTTCACAGCAGACAATTTGACCGTACTGGGCGTATTGCGCCAAGACTGATAAGGGCAGACCGTGGGAGGTGAAAATGAGTGCGGAGAAATTTTTGCGTTTGAGTTGTTCTAGATAATCTAATTCAACGGTTTGATTATATTCGGACGGGAGTAAAACGATGTGGTAACCACTCGTAAAGGCGGCGTCCATAATCCCGTTTAACAGTTGATTAAAATAGGGATGGTCGTTGTGGGGTAAAACGACCCCGATATTTTTATTTTGCCCGAAACTTAAATCCCGCGCTAAGCTGTTGGGCACGTAATCAAGCGCTTTAATCACTTTTTCAACGGCTTGTTGTGCTGGTTTTGAAACGTATTTCTGATGATTTAAAACGCGTGAAACGGTGGAAACTGAATAGCCACTTTGACGCGCAATATCGCGAATGGTTGGCATGGTTTTAACCTACTTTTCGATTAAATTTGGTGATATATTTCTTTATACCATAACTAACGCCATCGTGCACATTCGATTTGGTAACGAATTGACTGATTGCTTGGACCGATTCGACGGCATTTTGCATCGCAATTGGGTGGGCAACCGACTGTAACATCGCTTGATCGTTGGGGCCATCGCCAAAAGCAGCGACTTGTTCCGCTGTTAATTGTTCCGCCTCTAAAATGGTCGCTAACGCCTGTTCTTTAGTGGCACAGTCGGCGGTTATTTCGAGTGATTGCGTTTGTGATTGTTGGACGGCAATATCAGTTAACGCCAAATCGTTAATAAAGGTATTAATTTGCGCGAGTCGTTCGGGATCATCGCTCGCAACGACTAATTTGAAGAGTTTCAAAACTGGATTGGTTAATAATTGTGACAGATTGATTAAACGTGGCGATTGATGGGTTAAGGTTGCTTCTGCGGTCACTTGGTCATCGATGCCTTGAACGTACCAATTCTGTAAATCATAGCCGCTCAGACTGATTTCTGGGAATTCAGTTTGAAGTGCGGCGACTAATTGTTGCGCAGTGCGACGTTTTAGCGGATGTTCAGCCAGAATCAGTGGGAAATCACCACTCGCTTTGAAAATGACGCCACCATTAAAGGCAATCTGTGGACCAGTTAACGCTAATTGTTGAATGCTCGGCATCATCGTTTGCGGTGCACGGGCAGAGACCAGAGTTACTGGCAATTCGGTTTTTGTTAACGCCGAACTATTTTTTTCGGAAAGTTGCCCAGCTTGATCTAAGAGTGTGCCATCTAAATCGGAAACAATATATTTAATCATCATGATATCCACCTTTCTGTTGATAAACTGAGTATAATTTATGAAACGCGTCCCAGGTCAAGCGATAAAATTGGCGAATTCAATTTCTATTTTAGTGATTGCTGTTCGCTTTTTTCTAGTTAGCTAATTTGGTATACTATAGGCTGATTGCATTTACGGAAGGATGAAGATTTTGTCTGAACAAGAATTGTTAAAAGGAATGAACGATAAGCAAGCTGAAGCGGTCTTAGCAACGGAAGGCCCATTATTAATTATGGCCGGTGCCGGTAGTGGCAAGACGCGGGTTTTAACCCACCGCGTGGCTTATTTAATTGAAGAAAAACACGTCTTACCTTGGCGCATTCTAGCGATTACGTTTACCAATAAAGCGGCGCGTGAAATGCGTGAACGGGTTTGTGCTTTATTGGGCGATAATGGTCAAGATGTTTGGGTCTCGACCTTCCATGCTTTATGCGTCCGGATTCTACGACGTGAAATTGAACAGATCGGTTATAATCGCGCGTTCACGATTGCCGATCCGTCCGAACAATTAACGTTGATGAAACACGTTTGTCGAGATTTAAACATCGATACGAAGAAGTTCGAACCTAAAGCGATTTTAGGGACGATTAGTAACGCTAAAAATGAATTACAAACGCCGGCCGATTACGTCGGGTTAGCCAACAGTCCTTTTGAAAAAATTGTGGCGCAATGTTATGCCGAATATCAAAAACGACTCCATCAAAATCAAGCGTTAGATTTTGATGATTTAATCATGCAAACAATCCGGTTATTTAAAGAAAATAAAGAAACCTTAGTTTATTATCAAGATAAATTTCAATACATTCACGTTGATGAATACCAAGATACCAATGAAGCCCAATATACGTTAGTTAATATGTTGGCTGAAAAGTATCAAAATCTGTGTGTCGTTGGGGATGCCGATCAAAGTATCTACGGTTGGCGGGGCGCTAATATGGATAATATCATGAATTTCGAACATGATTATCCAGCCGCTAAATCAGTGATGTTGGAACAAAATTACCGTTCAACGAAAACCATTTTGGAAGCTGCTAACGGGGTGATTAATCATAATCAATACCGTAAGCCTAAAGAATTGTGGACGGATAATCAAGATGGCGAGTTGATCACGTATTACCGTGGTCAAAGTGAACGGGATGAATCCCTATTTGTCATCACCAAGATTCAAGAAGAAATAACGACCAATCATCGCCACTTTGGTGATTTTGCCGTGTTATACCGAACCAACGCTCAATCACGGGTGATTGAAGAATCCTTCGTCAAAGCTAACATGCCGTATAAAATGGTCGGTGGGCATAAATTCTACGATCGTAAAGAAATTAAAGATATTTTGGCTTATTTACGATTAGTCGTTAATGCATCCGATTCGATGAGTTTTGAACGGGTGGTCAACAGTCCTAAACGTGGGATTGGCCCCGGAACGTTAGAAAAACTCAATCAATTTGCAGAAGATCATCAATGGTCACTTTTAGAAGCGGCCCAAAATGCTGAATTATCAACCATTCCGGCTAAGAGTCGCAAGACCTTAATTGATTTTGGCAACGTGATTGGTGATTTAACTAAGATGCGCGAATTCTTAAACGTTACTCAGTTAACTGAAGAATTATTGGCTAAAACAGGTTATAAAAAAGCGTTAGAAATCGAAAATACGCTCGAATCACAAAGTCGTCTTGAAAATATTGAAGAATTATTATCAGTGACGACCCAGTTTGACGCACATTACGAACCCGAAGAAGATGATAGTGATTTATTTGTGGATTTCTTGGCCGAATTATCATTGGTGTCGGATTTAGATTCCGTTGAAGAAGAAGCCAGTGAAGTCACGATGATGACATTACATGCGGCTAAGGGACTTGAATTTCCGGTTGTCTTTTTGATGGGGCTTGAAGAAGGCATTTTCCCATTATCACGAGCGTTAATGGAAGAAGACGAACTCGAAGAAGAGCGACGATTGGCCTATGTCGGCATTACGCGGGCCGAAAGTAAGTTATATCTAACCAATGCTTATTCACGAATGTTATATGGACGTCAACAAAGTAACCAAGCGTCGCGTTTTATCGGCGAAATTGATGATAAATTATTGGATTACGCCAACGGAAACGCTGGTAGTATTCCCGAACGTAAAGTACCGTTTGGTCGTCAGAATAGTTATGCCCGGGCAACGGCGACCACTTATGGTCAAGGCCAAGCCACGACGAGTCATAAGATTGCCGATACAACTGGTGGCGATAATAGTGGTAGCTGGCAAGCGGGTCAAAAAGTGCAACATAAAAAATGGGGCATTGGCACCGTTGTGAAAGTCAACGGCTCAGGCAATGACCAAGAACTCGATATTGCGTTTAAAGAACAAGGCGTTAAACGACTACTTGCTAGCTTTGCGCCAATTGAAAAAGTCACCGATTAACGGTAGGAGGACCGAGATGGGATTAGCCAAATCAATTGATCAATATACACAAGAAGAAGCGGCAATCGCTGCGCAAGCATTACGGCAATCGCTGGCCACTTATAGTGACGCTTACTATACAAAAGACGCACCAGTGGTTGAAGATCACGTCTACGATGAAGCCTACCAAGATTTAGAACAATTGGAGGCGGTCTTTCCCGCAATCGTCACCAATGATTCACCGACCCAAAAAGTCGGTGGTGATGTGTTACCGGGGTTTAAGAAAGTTACCCATACGGTGCCGATGTTGTCGATGGGTGATGTTTTTTCACCCGAAGAACTCGCAGCATTTGATGATCGGTTACGAAGAAATACGGCACAAGCGATTGAATACAACGTGGAGCTCAAGATTGATGGCCTGGCAATTGATTTGATTTATGACCAAGGTCAATTTGTACGCGGGGCTACGCGAGGCAACGGAACGATTGGCGAAGATATTACGCAGAATTTAAAAACGATTAAAGCGATTCCGATGACGTTAACCAAACCGGTTTCAATTGAAGTGCGCGGCGAATGTTTTATGCCTAAGGCTTCTTTTGCGGATTTGAATCAACAACGAGAAGCTGACGGCCTAGCACCGTTTGCCAATCCACGGAACGCGGCGGCCGGCAGTTTACGCCAGCTAGATGCCAAAGTGGCAGAATCCCGAAATCTAAGTGCGTTTATGTACACAATTGTGACGTTTGATGACGTTCAGGCGACGACCCAAGCACAGGCCTTGACGGTCTTAGCTGAACTCGGCTTTAACGTTAATCCGACCGCGACCGTTTGTCAGGATATGACCGAGGTTCAAGCGTTCATTGACCGGTACCAAACGACGCGGGATGACTTAGCCTACGGAATTGACGGGATTGTCTTAAAGGTTAACGATTTGGCACTGCAACGCCAATTAGGCAATACGGTTAAAATTCCACGCTGGGAAATTGCTTATAAATTTCCGCCAGAAGAAGCGGCAACGGTCGTCCGCGAAATCGAATGGACGATTGGACGGACCGGGGTTGTGACCCCGACCGCTGTTATGGATCCCGTTCAATTAGCGGGCACTACGGTTGCGCGAGCTTCCTTGCATAATGCGGATTTAATTGCCGCCAAAGATGTTCGTTTGTTCGATACGGTCTTGTTGCATAAAGCCGGCGATATTATTCCGGAAATTTCGCAAGTCGTCTTGGCAAAACGACCCGCAAATAGTGAACCTTATCAAGCGCCAACGCATTGTCCGTCTTGTCAGCATGAATTAGTCCATCTGGATGAAGAAGTGGCCTTACGGTGTATTAATCCGATGTGTCCAGCGCAAGTTCAGGAACAGTTAACCCATTTTGCATCGCGCAATGCGATGAACATCGACGGGTTAGGCCCCCGGATTATCGAACAGTTGTGGGAACAGCAATTAGTGAAAGATGTCGCGGATTTGTACCGATTAACGGCGACTGATTTAGCGCAACTTGATAATTTTAAAGAAAAATCTATTAATAATTTATTAAAAGCGATTGATGCTAGTCGTCAGAACTCGTTAGAAAGGTTATTATTTGGGTTAGGGGTCCGACACGTCGGTGCCAAGGCTGCACGCTTATTAGCGGAACATTTCAAAACGATGGACGCGCTAATGACTGCGACGGCTGACGAGATGATCGAAGTTGATACGATTGGCTTGATTATTGCTGACAGTTTAGTGACTTACTTAGCTGATAGCCAAGTGCAGACGTTGATGCAGGAACTCGTAGCGGTTGGCGTTAATTTAACTTACACCGGCGTAACCCAAGAGCAGGCTAGCGATAGTGATAGCTTCTTTAACGGTCGGACCGTTGTACTAACGGGTAAATTGACGCAGTATACGCGCGATGATTTGAAACAACAATTGGAAGCTAACGGGGCCAAAGTGACCGGTTCGGTTTCCAAGAAAACTGATTTTCTGATTGTTGGGGCTGACGCGGGTAGCAAATTGGCGAAGGCTGAAGCGTTATCGATTCCAATCATCACAGAAGCTGAATTAGCAGGTTATTTGGCTTAATCGATCTAAATTGGGTATAATAAGAAGCAATTAGGACTAAGGAGGCACCATTTTCAGTGGCAAAATATAAATTATGGGTCGTTGCAACGGCAGCATTGCTATTATTAGCGGGTTGTACGAGCATTCAAAGCAGTTCGTCATCAGACACATCTAGTAAATCCACTAAAAAGTTACAAACAACCGGTAAGGTGACTGACAGCATGTACGAAGGTGTCATCACGAATGGCCAATATAAAACAAGCCAAACACGAGGGTTAACATCAGAACAAAGCAACACGTCGTTTGATGTTAAGAGTCTTGAAAATGGTTTATTAACCTTATCCAAAGAACAATTTCCAACGTCCAAATATATTTTTCAAGAGGGCCAAAGTTTAAAGACGACGGAAGCTCAAAAATGGTTAGCGCGTAAATCAAAAACCAATACGGTCGGATTGAATCCTGAAGATAACGGGCAGACTGAACCGACTAAACGGAATCCATTGTATCTCCAACAAATCTTAGAACAAGATTATTTGAGCCAAGATGGCACGCTTTCTGGGATGAGTATTGGGCTTGGGATGAACCAAGTTGATTATTATACCAAAGAACAATATGGTGCGACCTATCAAACCAAGATTTCAACGGCGATGATGGAACAACAGGGTAAACAGATGGCCAATAAAGTGTTGGCCCGGATGCGTCAGAAAAAAGGGATGAGTCAGGCCACGATTGTGATTGGACTTTACAAACAAGCGACTAAGGATAGTTTAGTCGGTGGGACCTATTTCGCGTACGGGGTCAGTAAAAATGGCAGCACGACCATTGATTCTTGGCATTCAATGAATCAAGAAAATCAAGTTTTCCCAATTACCGGTGATGAAAAAGCGGTCAATCAAAGTGATGCCGATGCGTTCACCAGTTTTAAAGAACAAATTCAAACGTTCTTCCCGAACTTAAGTGGGGTGACGGCGCAAGCGCATTATGAAGAAGGCGTCTTATCCGGTTTGAACGTGACAATTAATACGCAATTCTACAGTGAAACCGAAATTATGAGTTTTACACAGTACATTGCAACCGCTGCGGATAAGTATTTACCGCGCAATATTCCGTTGGATATTTCGATTAGTTCGGTTGAAGGGATTCAATCCTACGTCGGTCGGGCCTCGGGGAGCAATAGCTTCACGACCCACGTCTTTGGAAGCTATTAACAAGCTGAGAAGCACGTTATCAATTGCCTATCAAGTTGAAAAAGCTGATTATCCCGAACCATCAGGATAATCAGCTTTTTTGATTTGAATATTATGAATTTAAAAGGTTCTCTGTCAACTGTTGTTGGTGGTTTCAATGTGGAAGTAATTGTCATCTATGACAATTACTTCTTTTTTTGTTTTGGAACTTGAGAACGAATAAT
>NZ_LT984417.1:1760371-1787978 GCF_900258455.1 Latilactobacillus fuchuensis | reverse complement strand
ATAATAGGAAGTTGCGTTCCTTTTTTTATACAATCATATAAAAAAACTGCCGCCAGTGATAGAATTTTCTATCACCAACAACAGATATTGTAGAACCATTTAAAAATTGATTAAAAGTTAGTACGTCTTCGGTGACCGGTGTTAATCGACTAATAAGTTGTTGATAACTTTCGTGAGTGGGACCAATTTTGTGGTTGGCGGGCATGGGGTGGAAAGTGGTCGGTGGCATATCGCTAATCGTGCCATCCGGATATTCCCAATAGTGAGTTGTTTGACCATTAATCGTTTCAACCACTTCAACCGGCGTGTCTGAATGCAAATCGAGCGCCAACCAGGCCGCGTGATGCTTAGCCTGTTGTTGACGTCGTTGTTCTTGAACGGCGGGGTCTGTTGGCGGTGCCGTGATTGTGAAGCCAACCGTTGAATTAGCGGTTTGTGCGCTTACGATGGATTGAGTGCTTAATAAACTGAACATGAGTATTAATAAGGCTAACTTAAACATGGGTAAGAACTCCCTTCTGATACTTATGATAACGATTTCATACTTAATTATATAATTTCAAACTAATGATAATCAATTGATAAACATTATAAAAATCTTGAATAACAATTAATTTTAGGAGATTAAGTATTGTGAAATGTAAATAGCAACTGAAAAGAAGCGTTTTCATAATGAATATTAAAAAATAAGAAATCATAAAAACACTAAAATTACGAGATGAGTCGCTTTAATCGTCGGCAATATATGGTAGAATTAAACAAAATGGATAAGTAGTGACTGAATTAGAAAAGGGGTTTACACATGATTGATAAAAAACAAGTCCAGCATGTCGCTGAACTTTCTAAATTAGCCTTTAGCGATGCTGAATTGGCTCAGTTCACGGATCAATTAGCCGATATTATGAAGATGACTGATGAATTAAACGCAGTTGATACAACGGGTGTCCCCGTGACGACTCACGTCAATGGTTTACAAAATGTCATGCGTGACGATATCGCACAAACGGGTCCAAGTCGCGATGTCTTGATGCAAAATGCACCAGATTCAGCCAACGGTTTATTAAAAGTACCCGCAATCATGGACAAGGAGGAAGCTTAATCTTGAATTATTTATACGAAGATTTAGAGAGCTTACACGCTAAACTAGTGGCTGGTGAACTAACGGCCAGTCAATTAGTCACTGAAACAGTCGCCCAAATTGAAACGACTGACCAACAAGTCGATGCCTTTTTACGGGTTGATGCAGAAGGCGCACAAGCCGCTGCCGCTAAAATTGATGAACAACCAATCGATGTGGCTAATTTATTAGCCGGCATGCCAATTGGGATTAAAGATAATTTATTGACGGACGGCGTTATCACGACTGCTGCCAGCAAGATGTTAGCGAACTTCAAACCCGTTTTTGACGCAACGGTCGTTGAAAAATTAAAAGCCAAAGAAGCCATCATGATTGGTAAAACCAATTTAGATGAATTCGCAATGGGTTCATCAACTGAAACCTCCGCCTTTAAAAAGACGAAGAATCCTTGGGACTTAACGAAAGTCCCTGGTGGTTCTTCAGGTGGTTCAGCGGCAGCCGTTGCTTCTGGTGAAGTCGTTGCAGCACTCGGAACGGATACCGGTGGTTCGATTCGCCAACCCGCTGCTTTTAACGGGATTGTGGGAATCAAACCAACATATGGTCGTGTTTCACGTTGGGGCGCGATTGCCTTTGCTTCAAGTTTAGACCAAGTCGGCGTTTTCAGTCGCAACGTGGCGGATAACGCTACAGTTTTGGAAGCGATTAGTGGGCATGATGAAAAAGATAGTACCAGTGCCAACTTGCCTGTTCCCAATTACCGGGCTGCTTTAAATGGTGATATTAAGGGCATGAAGATTGCGGTTGCTAAAGAATATATGGCTGAAGGGGTTGAACCCGGCGTTAAAGCGCAGATTGAAGCGGCGATTGAAACCTTCAAGTCGTTGGGCGCAACCGTCGATGAAGTCAGCTTGCCACATTCACAATATGCGGTCCAAACTTATTACATTATCGCTTCAAGTGAAGCTTCTTCAAACTTGTCACGTTACGATGGTATTCGTTATGGTTATCGTTCACCAGAAGCTAAGACCTTAGAAGAAGTTTACGTGAAATCACGTTCTGAAGGCTTTGGCGATGAAGTTAAACGACGGATTATGCTCGGGACGTTCGCTTTATCATCAGGTTTCTACGATGCTTATTTCAAGAAGGCTGGTCAAATGCGGACTTTAATTATTCGTGATTTTGAACAAGTTTTTGCGGATTACGATTTAGTAGTCGGTCCTACAGCACCAACAACGGCCTTTGAATTAGGCGATAAAGTCACTGATCCAGTCACAATGTATATGAATGATATTTTAACGATTCCAGCGAATATGGCTGGGTTACCAGCGATGTCAGTGCCAGCTGGTTTTGCCGATGGGATGCCAGTTGGTTTACAAATTATTGGGAAAGCCTTTGATGAAGAAACTGTTTATCGTGCTGGTTATGCCTTTGAACAAGCCACTGATTTTCATCAACAAGTTCCTAGTTTTAAAGGAGGCCAAGCCTAATGAATTTTGAAACAACCATTGGTTTAGAAGTCCATATCGAATTAAAGACTAACTCTAAGATGTACAGTCCTTCACCCGTCAATTACGGTGCTGAAGCCAATACGAATACCAACGTGATCGACTGGGGTTATCCTGGGACGTTGCCAACGATTAACAAAGGCGCTTATACGTTAGGGATGATGGTCGCAACTGCGCTTCACGCCAACATTGCCCGGGATACGCATTTTGATCGTAAGAATTATTTCTATCCTGATAATCCGAAAGCTTACCAAGTGACGCAATACGAACAACCATTGGGTCAAGATGGCTATATCGAAATTGACGTTGATGGCCAACAAAAGCAAATTGGGATTGCTGAACTGCATATTGAAGAAGATGCCGGTAAAAACACCCATGGCACCGATGGCTACTCATACGTCGATTTAAACCGTCAGGGGACCGCTTTAATTGAAATCGTTTCAAAACCTGATATGACGACGCCTGAAGAAGCCTATGCTTATCTTGAAACCTTACGTCAAATCGTTCAATTTACGGGCGCTTCTGACGTTAAGATGGAAGAAGGTTCGATGCGGGTTGATACCAACATTTCGATCCGGCCAATCGGTGCGACGAAGTATGGTGTTAAGTCTGAATTGAAAAACTTGAACTCCTTTAACCACGTTCGTTTAGGGTTAGCTTACGAAATTAAACGCCAAGCAGCACTTTTAATTGCCGGCGAAACAATCCGGCCTGAAACGCGTCGTTTTGATGAAAAATCAGGCGAAACATTCTTGATGCGGGTTAAAGAAGGGGCCGATGATTATCGGTACTTCCCAGAACCCGATTTACCACCAATGCACATTAGCGATGACTGGTTACAAGAAGTGACCGATCATTTACCTGAAATGCCTGCTAAACGACGTGCCCGCTACGTTGATGAATTAGATTTACCAGAATACGATGCTGGTATTTTAACCAACACCAAAGAAATGTCAGATTTCTTCGAAGCGGCAGTCAATGATGGCGCAGCGCCTAAACAAGTCTCTAACTGGTTGATGGGTGAAGTGAATGCCTATTTAAATGATAAACAAATTGATTTACAAGAAACAGCCTTAACACCAGCACATTTGGCTGAAATGATTAACTTAATTAAAGATGGTGTGATTTCTTCGAAGATTGCTAAAAAAGTATTCCAAGAAATCATCCAAAATGATACTGATCCAAAAGCTTGGGTGGAAGCTAAGGGCATGGTGCAATTATCAGATCCTGCGCAATTAAACCCAATCATCACCGGTATTTTAGATGATAATCAACAATCAATTGATGATTTCAAAAACGGGAAAGACCGGGCCGTTGGTTTCTTAGTCGGTAAGATTATGAAAGAAACCCGTGGTCAAGCAAATCCGAAAGTGGTCAATGAATTATTGATGGCAGCATTAAATAAACGATAATTTAACGATTGATAGGAGATTCATATGCAAAAACGGGCACGATTGATCTATAACCCAACTTCTGGCCATGAAGTCATGAAACGAAGTGTGGCTGACATTCTAGCTATTCTAGAACAAGCGGGTTATGAAGCGAGTGCGTATCAAACAACTGCAGAACCAGAATCAGCTAAACATGAAGCAACACGGGCCGCTAAAGACGGTTTTGCGTTGGTCGTCGCGGCTGGTGGTGACGGCACGATTAATGAAGTCGTCAACGGGATTGCCGGATTAGATAAACGTCCCATGATGGCGGTGATTCCAGCGGGGACGACTAACGATTACGCGCGGGCGCTTAAGATACCGCGGGATAATCCGGTTGATGCGGCTAAAGTCATTCTTAAAAACGAAACGTTGAAGATGGACATCGGGCAAGCCAATGACAAATATTTTATGAACATTGCCGGTGGGGGATTCTTAACTGAACTGACCTATGAAGTCCCATCTGATTTTAAATCCATTTTTGGTTATTTAGCGTATATCGTTAAGGGTGCTGAAATGTTACCCCAAATTAAACCGATTAAAATGCATTTGGAATATGACGAAGGGGTTTACGATGGCGAAGCCTCATTGTTCCTACTCGGTTTAACGAATTCGGTCGGTGGTTTTGAACAGATTGCCCCTGACGCGCAATTAGATGATGGCAACTTCTCATTAATCGTCGTTAAGACGGCGAATATGGCTGAACTACTGCACTTGATGGCGTTAGTCGTTAAAGGTGGGAAACACGTCAACGATCCACGGGTTATTTATACCAAGACCTCTAAATTAGTCGCCCGTCCGATTGAAAGTGATCAGATGATGATTAATTTGGATGGCGAATATGGTGGCGATGCGCCAATGACGTTCACCAACTTACAACAACACATTGAAATGTACGTCAATAAAGAAGCGATTCCGGATCACGCAATTACCACGGAAACGCCTGAAGAATTACTAGCTGAGAACCAATTCGTCAAGGAAGTCGAAGAAATTTCGAAAGAAGATATCGACGGCGATGGCAAAATAGGTTAAACTAGATAATTAACAATCGCAGAAAAATCTGGTATATGCAAAGGCTTATACCAGATTTTTTACACAATACAAAAAGAGGTTACTATGAAAATTAATGCACCTGTTCGTAAAAATGAAACATTAACCGTTGATATTATGGATTTAACGTACGAAGGAATGGGCGTTGCCAAAATTGACAACTACCCTTTGTTTATCGAAGGCGTTTTACCCGATGAACAAGCCGAAATCGAAGTGATAAAGGTCAATAAACAATACGGTTTTGCCCGCTTAGTCAAGTTATTGAAGAAGAGCCCCGACCGTGTTGAATCTAAAGCAAATGTTTACTCACAAACTGGGATTGCGCCATTACAACATTTGGCTTACCCAGCCCAATTAGACTTCAAACGGAATCAAGTTTTGAACGTCTTCCAAAAAGCTCATTTAGAAATCCCAGTTGAACCTGTTTTAGGGATGGAAAATCCAACTGGCTACCGGAATAAAGCGCAAGTGCCTGTTCGTTTTATCGATGGTCAATTGATGACCGGTTTCTATCGGAAACACAGTCACCAAGTGATGCCAATGGAAGATTTCTATATTCAAGATCCTAAGATTGACGAAGCGATTAAAGTGGTTTGCGATATCTTACGTCGTTTCTACATCGATCCTTACAATGAAGATACACATAAGGGTGTTTTGAAAACCATCATGGTTCGTCGCGGTTATTACAGCCACGAAATGATGATTGTCTTCATCACTCGGAGCAAACGATTGCCAGCCGCTCGCGAAATTGCGATTGAAATCAAAAAAGCATTACCAGAAGTCGTTAGTATCATGCAAAACGTCAATGCCGCTCAAACGAACGTTATTTTTGGGGATGAAACGAAATTAATCGCTGGTCGCGACTTTATTCGCGATGAATTAATGGGCTTGAAATTTGAAATTTCAACGCAATCATTCTACCAAGTTAATCCACTTCAAACAGAAGTCCTTTATCAAAAGGCCATTGAAGCCGCTGAATTAACGGGTAACGAAACCGTGATTGATGCTTATTCAGGAATCGGGACGATTTCATTAGCCGTTGCGAAGCATGCGAAGAAGGTTTACGGTGTCGAAGTCGTTGAATCAGCCGTCTTAGATGCCCGCCACAATGCTAAAATCAACGAGATTGACAATGTTGAATTTACATTAGGCAAAGCTGAAGAAGTCATGGCTCAATGGCAAGCAGACGACCTAAAAGTCGATGCTTTAATTGTTGACCCACCACGTAAAGGCTTGGAAAGCAGCTTTATCGACGCTGTCGGCGAATTAAAACCCGCTAAGATGGTTTACGTCAGCTGTAACCCAGCAACCTTAGCGCGTGATTTAGAGCTATTAGCAGCGCAAGGTTACCATGCTGAATGGACACAACCCGTCGACATGTTCCCACAAACGTTACACGTCGAATCAGTGACTAAATTAGTTCGTCAATAATCAAATAACGAAGTAAACACCTTAATCGCTTGTCGATTGAGGTGTTTTTTATTTTCTTGAGAAAAATCGGCTGAATGGTTTAAAACGTCAAATGATGACAGTTAGATTTGATAGACTACGTTTATTAAATATAGATAAGGAGCGGATAAATCATGGCCATCAGCAGCAATCAACGAGTACTTGAAGTTATTTTACGAATGCTGAAAGGTGAAACCGTCACATTTGACACTTGGCAGCATCATTACGAAGATGGCAAATCAAAACGGACTTTTCAACGAGATATGCGAGACATCACGGCAGCTTTAACCGAAACCAATTTTAAATACGATTTGGTCCGAAAACAGATCCGACCACAGTTGCTAACTGAAACAACCCAGTATAGTCTGGTGAGCGAAATGACGGCGAATCGATTAACAGATGCGATTGCAATTGGTCAGATTGTGATTGCTAGTCGAGCGTTGTCTAGGACTGAATTAACCAAATTACTGACCACTTTAGTGCAAGGTTTGTTACCAATCGATCGGGATTAATTTAAACAAGCCATCCAAATGGCGCAACAAAGTTATTTACCGTTAGCCAATCATCCCGTTATTTTAGAACGAATGGCTCAAATTCTGACGGCGATTGCTGAACATCAACGGCTGACGTTTGATTATCAGACTGGCGAGATTGGGGATCCCGTTAAAAAGCACGTTGCGCAACCGGAAACGTTATTTTTCGATAATGCTTATTTTTATGTGGCGATGTGTCGAGAGCATCAAACCAAGTATTTACTGTATCGTTTGGATCGAATTGTTGATATCACGGCCGTTCATGCAGGTGATTGTCATCGAAAGATGAATCATTATTCGTTGCAAGATTATCGAAAACAGACCTATTTATTGGCGATGGGTGATTTAACGACTTTTAGGTTTAAATGTCGGATTAACCCTCAGACTGCCTTGGACCGGTTTCCAGAATCAAAAATGATTCGTCAAACAGGGGACAATGAGGTCTTAATTGAAGCCCGAGCTTATGAAGACGGCGCTATGTTGTGGTTGTTGGGTCAAGGTGCGAATATTGAGGTGGTTTCGCCAACATCATTTGTCCCAAAATTTCGCGCTAATTTAGTGGCTACACTTGAACAATATTAAGATTATCAATTGAAGAAATAAAAGAGGAGTGTTTTAAAATGGCAGATTGGATTCAAGCAATTGGGGTTGTTATTTCATTATTAATCGCAGGTATTCGGTATTATCAAGTGAAAAAGAATACGGCTTTGGAATCAGTTAAGCAAATGTTGAATTTGTTAGATGAGTTCGATATTTTAGTGGACGATAATTTTCGGTTTAAGGTTTCTGAAAGTGTCGTGACTGATAAAAAGGAAATGATTGCTGATTATCAATATATGCAACAAGAAGTTATCACTTATGAAGCTGAATTTAGAAATGATTTAAAAGAGTTATGGCGGAACATGAGCGCCGCGAGTTTCGTGATGTTTAATTGGGAAGCTAAGGGGAATACAGCCAATTCTGTCAGCGATACGTTAAATAATGCAGCGGTTGTTCAACGGCAACTTAAGAATGTTTTACATGCCGTCCAACAAAATGAAATGGGTGATATTCAAAAGATTAAGAATATGGCAGCCAAATCCCTATTAGTTTTTGCCAAGGACTTAACCCAGCTAGCCGTTAAAGAAAAATTAGTACACGACGGCGAAACGCTTAGCCAGCTATATTCATCTTTGGCTTATTACGTTGGTCCTAATCAGGAAATTATTAAGTTGATTGAAAAATATTTGGATCAGGAAAAGAAATCCGTCACAACAATCACTGAATTGTACGATGCGAAATCTGATGAGATTAAAAAAACATTACCAATTACACCGGTTCAAAAACAGTTATATCAAGCTGTTTATACACAAAAAAATCACTATATCAAAGTAGACAGTGAAAAATATAAAGAACAAAGGGAAGAACACGATTGTAAAGCGCTAATTCGTAATGCTGCAAAAAGTTATTACTTGATTGGACAGAAAAGTGGTCTCCAAGTCAGTCGGAAAGGGAATAGTTTTATTTTTGAAAAAGAAATTAAAACACCTAAAAAAGCTAAAAAGGTCAGTAAAGAATAATCGTTAATGGTTAGCGCGATCGATGATTAGTTTGAACAGATTAAATTGTTACCAACTGATTGTGCTTCTCAGTTAAGATTTGTGGTAGTCTTATTTTTGAAGAGAAATGTCAACGCTAAAATTATGCGATAATTGGTTGAAAATATCTGTATAGGGTAGTAGAATTTATTAAAGACACAATATGTTGTGTCTTTTTTTATTTGGAGGCTACTAACGATGACAATTGAAGCAACAGTTAATATTGATAAATTGAACCAAGATATTCAACAATTTCCAGTGATTTTTCCGATTACGCCTGACATGCAGATGACGTTCGACGGGATTTCACGGATGATTATGCTCGATCGCTATGCTTATAAAGATATTAGTGGCGAAACAATCACGGTCGGTGATTTAGTGGTGCTGACCACGAATCCGGATCCGACTTATCCAACCAAGGGGTTAGGGTTTGTGACCGCTATCGAAGGTGATCAATTGACGATTGCGGTCACACCAGATTATCGGAGTAGTTTAACTGATTCTCAAGAAGCTGCGACTGGGTTAGTGATGCGCGAACGGTTAGCGGTTGAAAAACCGTTAGAATTATTCTACGAACAAATTGCCAAACGGGTTTCAACCGAAATGGCACGCCAAGAAACAAAACACCAAGAGCAGACGCAACAAACGTTCTACAAATTATTGTTAAATCAAGATTTAATCCCGGCTGGTCGAGTGTTATACGGTTCTGGCACACAGTCGCAAGCGACTTATTTTAATTGTTATGTGATGCCATTTATCGCGGATTCACGCGAAGGTTTAGCCAAACACCGACAAGAAGTCATGGAAATTATGAGTCGCGGTGGCGGAGTCGGGACGAACGGATCAACATTGCGGCCGAAGGATACGATTGTCCGGGGCGTCAACGGTAAATCGTCCGGCGCCGTATCGTGGTTAAATGATTTAGCCAATCTAACCCAATTGGTCCAACAAGGCGGCAGTCGGCGTGGTGCGCAAATGATTATGATGGCGGATTGGCATCCCGATATTTTTGAATTTATTTTATCAAAGATGCAAAATCCAGATGTTTTACGTAAAATTCAAGCGGAAAACACGAATCCGATTATCAAACAATTGATTGATGAAAAATTAGTTTTCACGCCACTTGATCCAGCTCAAAAAGAATACACTGAATTTCTATTGGCTAAGAAAACTGATTTACCGGCGGAACAAATCCAACGGTTACAACAGAAGTTAACCTTAAATGGGACTTACGACGTGCGCGATAAGGACTTTTTGTCTGGCGCTAATATTTCGGTCTGCATCACTAAAGAATTCATGGACGCGGTGATTAGCGATGGCGACTATCAATTACGCTTCCCTGATGTGGCCCATTACGATCAAGCCGAAATGCAGGTTTATGATACGCAATGGCAAGACTGTGGCGATGTGCGCGAATGGGTGGCTCAAGGCCACGCGGTGCATATTTATCAAACCATTAAAGCCCGCCAATTGTGGGATTTGATCACGACTTGTGCGACTTATTCAGCAGAACCTGGGATTTTCTTCATCGACAATGCCAATGCCATGACCAATGCGACGGCTTACGGTCAAAAGGTGGTTGCGACTAATCCGTGTGGTGAACAGCCGCTAACCCCCTATTCGGTCTGTAATTTAGCGTCAATCAATTTGGCCAACATGGTGAATAAGCAAACCCAAACGGTTGATTTCGAGAAGTTAGCGCAAACCGTGAAGAATAGTGTGCGGTTCCAAGATAATGTGATTGATGCGACGCCGTATTTCTTCGATAAAAATGAAATTCAAGCGAAGCATGAACGCCGGGTTGGTTTGGGTGTGATGGGCTTAGCTGACTTGTTGATTGATTGTGGTCAAAAATATGGTTCTAGCCAAGGCAATCGATTAATTGATCAAGTTTTCGAAAAAATTGCGGTGACAGCTTACGAAACTTCAGTTGAATTGGCCAAAGAAAAAGGGATTTTTCCATTCTTAGTCGGTAAAACTGAAGCAGCAACTCAAGCATTACGCCATCGTTTTATCGAAACCGGTTATATGCGGCAAATGCCAGAAACATTGAAAGCCGATATTCTAAAATATGGGATTCGGAATTCGCATCTCTTAACCGTCGCACCAACGGGTTCAACGGGCACGATGGTCGGTGTTTCAACTGGTCTCGAACCTTACTTCTCATTTTCGTATTTTAGAAGTGGGCGGCTCGGTAAGTTTATCGAAGTTAACGCCCAGATTGTTGAAGATTATTTAGCCCAACATCCGGAAGCCGATGCGCAACACTTACCTGATTATTTTGTCTCGGCGATGTCCTTATCACCAGAAGCGCACGTCAGCGTGCAATGCACGATTCAACGCTGGGTCGATAGTTCGATTTCTAAAACAGTTAACGCACCACGTGGTTATCGAGTTGATCAAGTTTCGGATATTTACAAGGCACTTTACTTTGGTGGGGCCAAAGGAGGCACGGTCTACGTCGATGGCAGTCGTGATTCACAAGTTTTAATTTTGAAAGACGATGATCAAGCAAATGCGGATAGTCAAACGACTGCAACAACTGAATTACCAGTCGTCGATGAAAACGACCCACTCGCAATCGGCAATCCATGCCCAATCTGCAAAAAAGGCACCATCCAAGAAATAGGCGGCTGCAGCACCTGCACAAATTGTGGCATCCAACTAAAGTGCGGATTATAAAACTGAGCGCTGACTCAGCTGTTCAGCTTCTGAGTATAGCCTAGAATCTGACATTATGACTGGGTCTTTAGTCATAATGTCAGATTTGTAGCTAGACGGAAGAAGCTAGCTGAGAAGCGCGTTAAGAAAAAATAAGTGCTGACTGCACACGGGAAAGCTCTGAGCATTAGCCTAGTTCCGTGAATAAAGTCCGGGTTGTGGACTTTGTTTGCGAAACGTAGCTAAGCGGAGGAGCTTGTGTGCAGAAGCGCGTTAAAGAAAAATGAGCGCTGACTCAGCTGTTCAGCTTCTGAGTATAGCCTAAAATCTGACATTATGACTGGGTCTTTAGTCATAATGCCAGATTTGTAGCTAGACGGAAGAAGCTAGCTGAGAAGCGCGTTAAAGAAATAAGTGTGTTGCGTTGCGGTTAGCAACTGAGCATTAACAGAAAATCGCCGGTTATCTTGAACTTAAGATAATTGGCGATTTTAGGTTAAGCGGAAGTTGTTGCAACGCAGAAGCACGTTAAGGCAATGAGCGCTAACTCGGGTTGGTCAGGCTTTTGAGTAGTCGTCATGAACAATAACCAATTATCTTGGGCTTAAAGATAATTGGTTATTTTTTTTGAAGTGCAATTGTGATCGTCTTGGACGGTATTAATCAGTGCAAAATATGATGATTTCCGCTAGAATGAAGCCAAGGTATATCGAGGGTTAGGAAGTTGGGGAAACCATGGTTAATAATGATTGGTTAGTTCATTGGATATTGCGTTTGCGGCAACACGGTTTATACCAAGTTTTGCAGAAAAGTTTAATGTTATTATTTCCGTTTGTGTTAGTCGGTAGTTTAAGCCAGGTGATTCAATTAACGGTGTTAAATCGTGATAGTTTTTTAGCGACCATTTTTAATTGGTCAACGTGGCTGGGCAAACACCAATTTTTGGCAATTATTTTTAACCATTTAACGGGATTGACGTTGGGGATTGTTGCCGCGCTGGCCGCATTCAGTATGGCGCGCTATACGGCCAAGTATTATGCGCGGGATGAACAACTGGCGGGACTGACCGGTTTGTTAGCCTATTTAATGTTGGCGGTCCGCTACACGGCCAACAATGAATTGACGTTTACGCAAGGCATGTTGGGTATGGGTGGCCTGTTTATGGGGCTATTAGTCGGTTATTTAGTCGGTTTCGCGTTCAAAAAATTGGCCCATCAACAACGGCAAACGCCGGTTTTAGCGGAGGCGACTTTGAGCCGGACCCTTGATTCAATCGGCGCGATTATTTTAGTATTAAGTATCGCTGTCTTGTTGAGTTTATTGTTGAATTGGTTGGCGATTTCGGTGTTACCGGATCAGGTGATCTTAAAATTACAATCGGTGAATGCTAACCAAGCGACCTTGCCGTTTACGCTGGGCGTGACTCTGTTGGCAAGTGTTCTAACGTTCTTTGGTTTAACGAGCATGCCGACATTAGCGCAGTTCGGACGAGACGGGATTGCGACCAATGCTAATTTGAATTATGCCTTGGCACACCATTCAATTTGGAATGTGCCTTATCCGTTTTCATTAGGCACGCTTTATGAACCGTTTGGCGCCATTGGGGGCACGGGTGGCACGTTGGCGTTGATCATTGCCATCTTCTTATTTAGCCGCCAAACCAATCAACATCTGATTAGTCGGTGGTCCTTATTGCCGGTCTTGTTTAACTTTAATAGCACGGTGTTAGTCGGATTACCGATTTTAGGGAACGGTTTGTATCTCATTCCATTTCTATTAGTGCCCTTAGTCAACATGGGCGTGGCGGCGGTGGCAATTGCGTGCCACTTAATACCGGCAGTTGTATATAACGTGCCGTTGGGGACACCTAGCTTATTACAAGCGTTTGTCGGGACGAATGGTAACTGGGGCGCACTGGCAGTCGTCTTGCTGAATATTGTAATTGGCGTGCTGATTTATCGGCCGTTTGTTCAATGCGCTAATCGGTTAAATGAACAAGGGGGTGGCCACGATGTCAGCAACGGTTAAAAAATGGAGTTTAATTTGTTTACTAGTAGGAGTAATCGGCGTAGGTGCGCTACTTTGGCCAGCTGCGAAGTGGACGCATCAAAATGTGACCACGTTAGCCAAACGACATGATTCACGGATGTCCCCGGTGATTTTTATTCCGGGCAGTAGCGCCACACAAAATCGCTTTGATCAATTAGTGACTAAACTGAACACCAAACGGGGTAATCGGCACAGTCTTTTGAAATTGACGGTGCATACCGATAATAAAATTAGTTATTCAGGCTCAATCCGCTCGGGTGATAATGAACCCTTCATCGTCGTGGGGTTTGAAAATAATAAAGATGGTTACAGCAATATTAAGAAACAGGCGAAGTGGTTTTCAATCGCCTTTAACGCACTCGCCAAACGATATCAGTTTAATAATTTTAAAGCGATTGGCCATTCCAACGGCGGGCTGATCTATACGGCGTTTTTAGAGAATTATTTTGACCGCGATGATATTACGGTTAAGAAACTGATGACGATCGGCTCACCGTATAATTTTAGTGAAACGTCATTAGCGCACAAGTCACAAATGTTGACTGATTTTATTAAAAATCGTGAAAAGATACCAACCAACTTTGCGATGTATTCAATTGCGGGGACTGAAAATTACGAAAATGATGGGATTGTGCCCGCGCGCAGTGTGGAAGCTGGTAAATATATTTATCAAGGTCAGGCTAAGAGTTATACCGAGATTACGGTAACCGGTGATAATGCGCAACATTCTGATTTACCGCAAAATCAGCAGATTATTAGTCTGATTGAACAATACGTGTTGACTAAAACGACGAATCGCAATCAACCGCCACGAACGGGTACGCAGAACAATGAATCGGAATAGCGGGACAGAAAAAAACAGCGACGAATTTTTTTAATTCGCCGCTGTTTTTTTAGCACTTATTTCGTTGTTTCTTTAACGCGCTTCTCAGCCAACTTCTTCCGTCTAGCTACAAATCGAGCGTCATGACTAAAGCCCAGTCACAACGCTCGATTTTAGGCTATACTCAGAAGTTAACCGGCTGAGTCAGTGCTCAGTTTTTTTAACGCGCTTCTCCACACAGGTTCCTGCGCTTAGCTACGTCTGGTAAATAAAGTCCATAAACCGGATTTTATTCACCAGACTAGGCTAATGCTCAGAACCTATTCGTGTGTCTCAGCGCTCATTTTCCTTTAACGTGCTTTTGAGTTGCAACAACCTCCGCTTAACCTAAAATCCCCCAATTATCTTAAAATCAAGATAACTGGGGGATTTTCTGTTAATGCTCGGTTGCTACCCGCAACTCAACACACTTACTTATTTCGTTTGATCTTTTAAGAGTTGGCCAATGGCTGGCAAAGTGCCTAGGCTGTCGATTGATTTGTTAGGTAAGACAATTGTGTTATTCTGGCCAGCTGCGACGTGTTCCATCGCTTCAATATTCTTGAATTGTAAATAAAGTTCACCGTTGTTGACCAAACTAGAATTGATCAAATTAATTTGATCCTTAACCGCTTCGGCAACGGTCCGTTGACTTTGGGCTTTCCCTTCGGCTTCCAAAATCTGTGTTTGTTTGTTGGCCTCGGCTTCAAGGATGTTAGCTTCCTTAACCCCTTCGGCTTTACGAATCGCAGCGGCTTTCAAACCTTCCGCTTCCATAATATTGGCTTCTTTTTCACGAGAAGCGCGGAGTAATTTGTTCATTGAATCTTGAATGTCATGCGCGACTTGGATCGAATCGATGTTGACCCGATCGACGTTCAAACCGTAACCGGCCGTCACTTCGCTCAGTTGTTCAAAGAGAGTGTGGTTAATCTGTTCGGTGCCGTTTAAGACATCGTTCAAATCCATGTTGCCAATGATCCCCCGAAGTTGTGCGCGGGTGTCTTGGACCATACTTAAAACGGAATCTTTATTTTTATAAACGTATGAGTTAACGTCGGTAATGTGGTATTTCAATGTTTCTGAAATCATGACGACGACGTTATCTTTGGTAATCACTTCTTGTTCAGCAACCTTTAATGGAATCTGTTTCATGTTGACGATTTCCGTGATGTGGTACAAAAAGGGAATCACAATGTGAAAGCCGGGTTCCAACGTTTTAACGTAAACCCCAAGCCGTTCTAGAATCCCAACTTCCCCAGTGTGAATCAAAGCGAATGATGAAAACAGTGTGATGGCGACTAGGACTAAAATAACAATTAATAAGATGGTTAAGAAAATGCCCATGATAAAACCCCTTCTCTAAAAATAATTTAATAATCTAAAACAGCTTGGTGTGCTGTTACGACTAAGTATAGCGGTGTGACAGCCGTGACTTCAACTAAAAGACCCGCTGAAGGTTCACCCGTGACTTGGTAGTGGTATAACACGCCAAAAAAAGCGATTGTGCCAGTTGATTTGTCATCTGGTAATGAGAATCGTTGGCCTAGTAACCGATCATCTAGCATAATAACGCCTCCTTGACCATATTGTAGCTGATTCTAGTGAAAACGCAAACAAATAAAGCAGTCGACGAACAAAATTGTTAGGTTGCTTGTTGAAATCGAGTATCAATAGTAAACTGAAAGATATTACGATGAAAATGGTGAACAGTCATGGGACAAAGGTTCAAACCGATCTTTCAAGATAGTTTTCAAAAACATTATTGGCGCAAAATAGGCCTGATTGTTTGTCTGTTAATCATATTGGCAGGCGGGCTAAGTTGGTGGTTTTGGCAACGTACGGATCGCCCCAACGTTAATCAGTACCCAGTGTTAGGCTTAAAAGTCAGTCAGGAAGATGGTTATCAGGATTTTCAAAAGTTAAAAAAAGAAGACGTTCAATTCGTCTATCTAAAGGCGACCGAGGGTGCGAGTTATAAAGACGATTATTTTGACAGTAATTATAGTCGGGCGGTTGGTTCAGGACTGCAAGTCGGCATCTATCATTATTTTAGCTTCGACAGTACCCCGGAACAGCAAGCGGCGCAGCTCTTTAAATCGGTGGGCCAAGATAGCGGCAACTTACCAATCATGATTTATCTCGAATATTACGGCCAATATCAACAGAAAAAACCGGCGACCAAGAAAACGCAAAAGGCGGTCGCTCAACTCATTGCGTTAATTAATCAACATTATCAAAAAGATTGTCTACTGGGTGGAACCCCAGCAATCGTTAACCGTTACCGGCCAGCTAAGGGGCAATATCCATTGTGGCAAACAACAAGTGCTGCCCCTAAAGCAACGCAAACCAGTGGCTTTTGGCAATACACGTTAGCCAGTCCGTTACCGCAACAAGATCGACAAGCAACTTATCAATTGGCGGTCTTTACGGGAACCAAAGCCCAATGGCGCCAAGTTCAGAAAGGAACCTTTTAATGAATCAATTGAATCGTTTATTTAGACGCAAAGGCTGGTGGTTATTAACCGCCATCGTCCTTTTTTTCATCGGTGGCAGTTGGGGCATCTACCAACAATATTATAGCGGTAAGATGTACTACACCCAGATTACGACGGTTGGTCAGAAAAAAGTTGAACAAGACGATCAAGGTGAAAACCACGTCAGCTATCAATATCAACAAAAAGCGTATGATGACCAAGGCCGCCTAAAAAAAGTGGATTTCAACGGTGTCAAGTCAACGCCATTAAAGCATGCAGCCTATCTCCAATTAAGAGTCAATTCACTAAAAGGCGTCGTCTCATGGCAAAAAGTCGATCGAAATGAAGTCCCAAGAAAGGCGTTAAAAAAACTGAGCGCTGACTGAGCTGTTCAGCTTCTGAGTATTGCCTAAAGTTGGGTGTTATGACGGTTTTAAGGCATAATGCCTGACTTGTAGCTAGACGGAAGAAGTTGGCTGAGAAGCGCGTTAAGAGAAAATAAGTGCGTTGGATTGCGTTTAGCAATTGAGCATTAACAGAAAATACCAGTTATCTCGAACTTAAGATAATTGGTATTTTAGGTTAAGCGGAAGTTGTTGCAATTCAAAAGCGCGTTAAAGGAAAATAAGTGCTGACTCGAATGGTTAGGCTTTGAGGATTAACCTAGCATCACAAAAGAAGTCCCAATCTCATTTTTTGAGATTGGGACTTCTTTTGTGATGTATCCTCATTTATTCGATTGGATAATCAGTATCTTCAGCTTCATCATAAATTGAAACGGGATGTTGATCTTCGCAGGTAATTTTTAATTGGTAACCAAAATGGTCTAAAAAAATCAATTCATCTTCGGTCAATTGAATGACGTTACCGGAGAGTGGTTTATTATCAATTTGGACGAGGAGGTTAGGCATAATCTTCAACGTGTGTGTCTTATGGGTTTGTTCGTCGTTAAAAGACCAATTACCGGCATAAAAACTTGCGACTTTACTGGCTTGAGCCGTTCGCACTTTTTGCTGATATTGGTGAATGGTCTGTTCAAAAAGTTCCTTTGGTTTTTTAAAACGAAAAATTCTCATAATCACACCTCAATATAGTTCTATTTTAGCACGAATGACTTTCTTTTTGTGGATATTGTTCTCGGACTTAAGGTTGATTTTTCAATAAAATATTTTGTAAACGTTTTGATGGGATTTCAGACCTATTTCCCGTATACTGAACTTACTTAAATGAGGAGTTGAATGTCATGCAAAAATTAGGCATTATTGGGACCAATTGGATTACGGGACAGTTCGTGGAAGCGGCCCGAACAGCTGAAGCGTTTGAATTAACTGCAGTCTATTCACGGACTGCTGCCAAAGCCCAACAATTTAGAACCGACTATGAAGCAGGTGCGGCACAAGATTATACCGATCTCGCCACTTTTTTCATCGCGGGTGATTTTGCGACCGTCTATATTGCGTCTCCCAACAGCTTGCATTTTGAACAAGCTAAACAGGCACTTGAAGCGGGCAAAAATGTGATCGTTGAAAAGCCAGCCTTCAGTAATCCGACTGAAATGGCGACGATTCAAGCGATCCTTAAAGATCGACCTGATCAATTTTTATTTGAAGCAGCGCGCCATGTGCATGAAGCCAATTTCAAAATTGCGCAAGCAGCGATTCAAGCCTTGCCAACAATCAATGGTGCGACATTGGCCTACATGAAATATTCATCCCGTTACGATGCCGTTTTAGCCGGGGAAGAACCAAATATTTTCTCGCGTCATTTTTCAGGTGGGGCGTTGCAAGATTTAGGCGTCTATGTGGTTTACGATGCGGTCAGCTGGTTTGGCGCTCCTGAATCTGTTGATTATCAAGCTGAAATTTTGCCAACCGGTGTCGATGGTAAAGGCGTTGCGACCTTGCATTACGCTGATTTTGATGTCACGTTGATCTTCGGTAAGACGGTTGATTCTTATTTGAATTCCGAAATTTATAGCGGTCAAACGACGATTGTGTTGGATAATGCGGGTACGATTGGCACGGTCAGTCGTTACGAAAATGACGGCGCGCAAAAAACGGCTTTAGGCCAAGCGCCACTTGCCAATCCGATGGTGGCCGAAGCGACAATTTTTGCTGAGATTATTGCTAATCGCGACACAAAACGGTATCATGAACTATTACAACTCAGTCAAACAGTCAATCAGGTCGTCTACCAATTACGTCAATCTGCTGGCATTGTGTTTGATGCAGATTAACGGAGGCAATACATGAGCGTTTCACCAGCATTTCAAGCATTATGGGACGAACAAGGTTTTAAAGAACAATCGCCCATTCAACTAGCCGTTGAACAACCATTAAAAAATGATCGATCAATCCTGGGCCTAGCACCAACCGGTTCTGGGAAAACGCTAGCTTTTTCATTACCTTTGTTAGAGAAGGTGATGCCTGGCGAAGGCTTGCAAATCTTAATTTTGGCGCCATCCCAAGAACTCGTGATTCAAACCCGGGATGTGATTCTACCTTACGCTAAAGCGATTGACTGTAAAGTACAGGCGATTACGGGTAAAGCCAACGTTAAACGGCAAATCGAAAGGTTGAAAGAAAAACCCGAGATTATCGTTGCAACAACTGGTCGTTTATTAGAATTAAACGAACAACGCAAAATTAAATTCTATGGCTTACAAGCAATTGTCATGGATGAAGCCGATGAGTTGTTGACCGATAATGGTTTAACTGAAACCCGCCACATTGTGCAAGAATCACCTGCCGATGTCCAATTAGGCTTCTTTTCAGCGACTTCAACTGAAATTTTAACGGAATTGGAAAAATGGTTTGGCGTCGAAGTTGAAACGATTGATGTCCGCGATGTCGATCGGACCGGTGGCGAAGTGCTCCACGCCTTCATTCCAACCGGCAATGCCCAAAAAGTGAATGTCTTGCGGCATTTAGCCCATCAAAAACATTTCCGCGGTTTGGTTATTTTTAACCAATCAGCGCAACTATTACAAGCGGCGCGGACTTTAGGCCATCAAAAAGTGACTTACGCATCACTTTCTGGTCAAGGCCGGCAAACAGAACGTCAAAAGGCCTTAAAAGATTTCCGCGAAAATAAGATTCAACTCTTATTGGCGACGGATGTTGCGGGTCGGGGATTGGATATCACTGATTTACCATACGTGATTAATTTTGACGTGCCGAATGCTAAGATTACTTATATTCATCGGGCCGGTCGGACTGGTCGGATGGGTCGTGAAGGCACGGTCTTAACGTTGGGTAACCAACATGATGGCCGTAATTTACGGAAGTTATTAGCGCCTGAATATGATTTAGTCACGCGTTATTTAGTGGGCGATCATTTGGAAGAAACGCGCCCAGTAGCGCCTAAACCAGAACCCATTCAAAAGGAACAAGTTACTGAAAAAATAACAGATGGTACTGAAAAGGTAGCGGTCAGCGTTACGAAAACAGATGCGCCTAAACAACCGGTAAAACGGCTGAATCCGGTTAAACCAAGTCGGGTACAACCTGAGAATTTAAAGCCAAAACACAAGAAGAATCGCAATCGTAACCAAAAGAACAAAGGTTATCACAAAAAAAATATCGACTAACGGTCTAGACCTAAAAGCCCTAAAATCATTGTAAATGATTAGGGCTTTTTTTAATTGGCCTAGCTGTTAAATAACAAATACTGGCGGAATTAATTGACAAAATTTTTGAAGCGGTTACAATAAGAGTATCAGTTTTAATTGGCTAGACTTTCTGATTGGTACGTTTAAGGATTAACAGAGTGGTTATTTTTGTAAGCCCTTTAAAGACTTGATAGGAATAATTGACCAGCATTGGCATCATCAGAGAAATCGAGGAGGATTTTATAATGGCAGAAGAACAAAATTTAGAAGCAATCATGGGTTTAATTATCAACGGCGGGAACGCTAAAAGTAGCTCAATGGAAGCAATTCAAGCCGCTAAAAAAGGCGATTTTGAAACAGCCGCCGCTAAATTAAAAGAAGCTGATGCAGCACTTTCTGAAGCACACAATTCACAAACTGGCATGTTAACGAAAGAAGCTAGTGGCGACCATATTGAAGTGACTTTATTAACGGTTCATTCACAAGATCATTTAATGAATGCGATTACTTTCCGCGATTTAGCTGGCGAAGTGGTTGACGTTTACCGTAAAATGGCTGGCCTTGAAGTTCATACTTATTAAACGAAATAATTAAATCGGGGTTGGCTGAATTGTCAGCCAATCCTTTTTTCTTAAAAGGAGATTAGCAGATGATATTTCTAAATGCCCCCATTCAACAAGAGCAAATTATTGCATTGCTTGATGGGTATAACCAAGATGGTGTCACGTTCAAGTACGTCAAAAAAGAAGCACCAATGAAATTATTGTTTGAAACCAACCAGACTGACTTAGAAGCAGCCGTTAAGGTAGCTAAGGCGACCATTAAAGCCCAATCATGGGGCGCTGTCTTATTCTTCCAAGCAGGGGTTGTTCAATAATTTCAGAAATTTAAATCAGATGAGGTGATTATCAATGGAAATTAAACAAACGTTAAATATCCCAGCTAGTTATTTTTATCAAAAAGTCATTGATTCTGTGTTATTTGATATTCGCAAACAAACGGGCCAGACGATGACGGCTGCGCAATTAATGAATTATGCGTACGATAAAAGTTTTGGCAACAATGGCAAAGCAACGATTAAAGTCACTCAGTTGATTAAAGATCAAAGCTACCATTATGAAACAAGTTCGCCCCGGGGTACCTATCAAGCGAGTTATGATATTTTTGCCAACAATGCCGATTCAATTCAAGTTATCTATCGCGAAAGCGCCAAAGCCAGCGGTAAATTACAACAAGCCAACGACGCCTTCATGGGTGTCATCATGGGCTTCATGCGCAAACGCGGTTTCAAAAAAATGCTAAAACAGATTGAAAAATCGTACACAGAATAGAGCGCTTTTGCTTACGGTAGATTCTGAGCATTAGCCTAGTTCCGTGAATAAAGTCCGGGCTATGGACTTTGTTTACGAAACGTAGCTAAGCACAGGAATCTGTAAGGAAAAGCGCGTTTCAGAATAGAGCGCTGACTCGAACGGGTAGGCTTTGAGGATTAACCTAAGGATGCGAATTATGGTTGAACTTAACCATAATTTGAATCCTGTCGTTAACCGGAAAAGGCTGTTCGAGAAGCGCGTTTAAAAATAGAGCGCTGATACACACGAATAGATTCTGAGCATTAGCCTAGTTCCGTGAATAAAGTCCGGGTTATAGACTTAGTTTTCGAAACGTAGCTAAGCACAGGAACCTGTGTGTAGAAGCGCGTCTCCGCCTTTATAAATCATTTTGAAAGTGAGCAAATTAAGATGGAATATCCTAAATTAGCACCTTTCCCCACGAATTTTTTGTGGGGGTCAGCATCAGCAGCGTATCAAATCGAAGGGGCTTATCAGGCCGAAGGAAAAGGGCTATCAGTCTGGGATCAGTTTGTACGGATTCCGGGAAAAACATTTAAAGAGACAAACGGCGACGTTGCCGTTGATCATTTTCACCGTTACCGTGAAGATGTCGCTTTGATGGCCAAAGCCGGTTTAAAAGCGTATCGTTTCTCAATCTCTTGGCCTCGAGTCTTGCCAACTGGTCGTGGGACGGTTAATGAAGCTGGCATTAAATTTTATAGCCAGTTGATTGACGAACTGTTAGCCAATCATATTGAACCGATTGTCACGATTTATCATTGGGATTTACCGCAAGCGCTCCAAGATGAATACGGTGGCTGGGAATCACGTCAGATAGTCGATGATTTTACAGCGTATGCGCAGTTATTATTCGAACGTTTTGGTGATCGAGTCAGTCATTGGGTCACTTTGAATGAACAAAATGTGTTTATTACCCACGGCTATTTAACGGCGGAGCATCCGCCAGCAGTGATGGACGCTAAACGGACTTATCAAGCCAATCACATGGCTAATTTGGCCAATGCGAGTGCGATTAAATTATTCCACGAAAAAGGGTATCAAGGCGGTATTGGACCTAGTTTTGCCTACAGCCCAACCTATGCGTTAGATGCAAATCCGGTTAACCAGGTGGCTGCGGACAATGCGGAACAATTGAGCGCTGACTTATGGTTAGACGTTTACGCGTGGGGCCGTTATCCAGCCTTAGTGATGACTTATCTGAAAAACCAAGGAATTGCCCCTGAAGTCACAGAAGCCGACCAAGCGTTACTGAGTGACCCATTAGCGCATCCTGATTTTATGGGGATGAATTATTATCAAACGAATACGGTAACGGCGAATTCGCTAGAAGATGGTGTTGGTTTGACGAAACAGAATACGTCTGGTAAAAAGGGAACAAGCCAAGCTAGTGGCGTGCCTGGCGCTTATAAGACGGCTGAGAATCCGTACATGCAACAAACCGATTGGGATTGGAATATTGATCCTGAAGGTTTGCGAATCGCGTTACGCCGGATTGAAAGTCGCTATCACCTACCAGTTCTGATTACTGAAAACGGATTGGGTGCTTATGACACGCTTGAAACTGACGGTGAAATTCATGATACTTATCGGATTGCATTCTTGAAAGCCCATGTTCAAGCGATTCAAGAAGCCATTACCGATGGCGTTCGCGTTATCGGTTATACGACTTGGAGTTTTACCGATTTATTAAGTTGGACGAACGGTTATCAAAAACGGTACGGTTTTGTTTACGTCGATCGCGACGAAACGGATGAAAAAGAATTGAACCGGTATCCAAAAGATAGTTTCTATTGGTATCAAAAAGTGATTCAAAGTAACGGTGAAATAATTTAAACTAGACAAGCTATGCCATTTTTTGGGATAGCTTTTTTAGTCGATGACGCTTAAAATAAGCACTAACTAAATTAACGGAGGCGTAAATATGACAACTCAAGAAAGACGTGCGGCCGTCTTAGCCGCTATTCAGGATAGTGCGCAACCGATTAGCGCTAAAACGTTGGCCAAGCAATACGAAGTGAGTCGTCAAACAATTGTGGGCGATATTGCGTTACTTCGCGCACAGGGGGCCAACGTGATTGCGACGGTCAGCGGTTATTATATTCAGACGGTCCAACAACGGCAACAATATTACCGTGGGCAAGTTGTTTGCCAACATACGCCCGCCAAAACGCGTGCTGAATTGCTGGCAATTGTTAAAAATGGGGGTCGAGTCGTCGATGTGACGGTTGATCATCCCTTATACGGTGAATTAACGGGCCAATTAGGGATTGCGACCTTGACAGATGTCAATCAATTTATGCAAAAAATTAAAGCTAATCCACAACAACGGTTATTAGCAACGTTAACGAATGGTGTTCATTTGCATACGATGGAATGTGCATCAGAACAGGATTTTGAACGGATATTAGCGGCGCTATCGGAACTTGGTGTGCGTTACGAAAAATAAATAGGTGTCTTGACACGTGTCTGGTTTTTCCGTATGATAATGCCTGTAGTCACATAAAAGGGTATGGATAAGGGGAATGACAGATGCAAAAAGAACACAGGACATTATTATGGGCAGCAGGTGGGGCTTGGTTATTTGATGCAATGGATGTTGGCTTACTTTCTTTCGTCATCGCGGCCTTAGCGAAAGAATGGCAACTCAATAGTAGCCAAATGGGCTTAATTGGGAGTATCAGTTCGGTCGGAATGGCAATTGGCGCCGTTGTTTTTGGGATTCTCGCGGATAAAATTGGGCGCAAGAATAGTCTATTATGTTCGTTATTGTTATTTTCAATTGGTAATGGGATTTCGGCTTTTAGTACCTCATTGAGTTTATTTTTAGTTTTACGGTTATTAGTTGGGGCTGGCCTTGGTGGCGAATTGCCAGTGGCGTCAACTTTGATTTCTGAAAACACGCCGGCCGAAACACGCGGTCGTGCAGTGGTCTTATTGGAAAGCTTTTGGGCGGCTGGTTGGTTAGTCGCAAGTTTACTAGCTTACTTTGTGATTCCAACGTGGGGTTGGCGAGTGGTCTTGTTGATCACGTCGTTACCCGCTGTTTACACGTTGATCTTGCGGAAACATATTAAACAGGAACACGAACCGCAGTTAATTAACCGGAAAATTCCGTTAGGGCAACGTTTAGCAACCCTTTGGTCAGAAACGTATCGCCGAAGAACCATCATGTTGTGGTTGGTTTGGTTCTTAGTTGTCTTTTCATATTACGGGATGTTTTTATGGCTACCAAGTGTCATGGTGCTAAAAGGATTCAGTTTAGTGCACAGCTTTGAATACGTCTTAATCATGACCTTAGCGCAGTTACCCGGCTATTTCGTTGCCGCATGGTTGATTGAAAAATGGGGTCGTAAATTGGTGCTTGGGACTTTCTTAATTGGGACCGCAGTCAGCGCGTTAGCTTTTGGGACGGCGAATAGTGTCGGGTTATTAATTTTAGCCGGAGCGTTATTATCCTTTTTCAATTTAGGGGCTTGGGGCGCGTTGTATGCTTATACGCCAGAACAATACCCAACAGCCGTCCGTGGTAGCGGCAGTGGCTTAGCGGCCGCTGTCGGCCGAATTGGCGGGATTGTTGGACCATTGATGGTCGGCACCTTAATCGGCCGTCAAGTTAGCTTACCGATTATTTTTGGCATCTTCACGGCCGCGATTTTAATCGCTGCGGGAGCTGTTTTAACCTTAGGGGAAGAAACAATGCACCAAGCTTTAAATCAATAACCGATTGAATAAATCGACTTTACAATTAATCCCTTGAATGCGACAATATTATTTGTAGCGTTCTCGTGGCTCAACTGGATAGAGCAATCGCCTCCTAAGCGATAGGTTGCCAGTTCGATTCTGGCCGGGGACATTGGTAATAGCCGATTTTAGCATCAAGAAGGTCTGAGTGAATTCGCTCAGCCTTTTTTTGTGAAATAATTGGTTACGTTTTCATTTTCAGAAAGTTAGCAAAGTTGATTCTTATTTGCTAAAAATATGTTAAAATAGATTCGTATTCAAAAATCGCAACTTCAAAAAGTTGCAATTAATCTGGAGGCTTTTTCATGTCATTAGTTAATGGTACAGAAATTTTCAAAGCTGCTCGTGAAGGTCATTACGCTGTTGGTGCATTCAACACAAACAACCTTGAATGGACACGCGCTATCTTGGCTGCAGGTCAAGAAACAAACACACCTATCTTGATCCAAACATCAATGGGTGCTGCTAAATATATGGGCGGTTACGAATTATGCTTAAACTTAGTTGAACAAACTGTTAAAGCAATGAACATCACTGTTCCCGTTATCATGCATTTAGATCACGGTAACTACGAAGCTGCTAAAGAATGTATCGAAGTTGGTTACAACTCAGTTATGTTTGATGGTCATGATTTACCATTTGCAGAAAACTTAGAAAAGACAAAAGAAATCGTTGCTTTAGCACATGCTAAAGGCATCTCAGTTGAAGCCGAAGTTGGTTCAATTGGCGGTGAAGAAGACGGTATCGTTGGCGCTGGCGAATTAGCTGACGTTGAAGAAGCTAAACAATTAGCAGCTGCTGGTCCTGATTATTTAGCAGTTGGTATTGGTAATATTCATGGTGTATACCCTGCTAACTGGAAAGGCTTAAGCTTCGAACGTCTTGAAGAATTAGCTGCAGTTATCAAGATTCCTTTAGTATTACACGGTGGTTCAGGTATTCCTAAGGAACAAATCATCAAAGCTATCTCAATGGGTATTTCAAAAGTTAACGTTAATACTGAATGTCAATTAGTATTTGCTAAAGCAACTCGCGAATATATCCAAGCTGGCAAAGATCAACAAGGTAAAGGCTTTGATCCTCGTAAGTTATTTGCACCTGGTACTCAAGCTATTACTGATCTTGTTAAAGAACGTATCGAATGGTTCAGTACGCCAGAAGTTAAATAATCAAATTAAATTCAAAGTCCAACTTCGGTTGGGCTTTTTTTGTTGTTTAAGTCATCAAAAAAAGCTAATCATCAAGATTTTCTTGAGATTAGCTAGGTTTAGAATTGATTGCAGATTAGCCGATTGCGCTGCCAATCAGATAGGTGACGAACATCGTTAACAGACCGATTGAGACGTTCCGTAAAATACCTTTTAAACGGTTAGCGTGGCCGAGCGAGGCACTGGTAAAACCAGTCATAATTAGCGCTAGAATGACCGCGCTAATCGTGCCGCTGACTTTATAGGGATAAGGAATCAACGTAATCGCCAGTAGCGGTAAGAGCGCGCCAAACATGAATGAGAAGAAGGATGAAAAGGCGGCGTGCCACGGGTTGAAATAGTGGTGGAGTTCAATGTTGTATTTTTCACGTAAGGTGATGTCCAAACTATCTTTTTGCATAAAAGCGTTTGCGACTTGGCTGGCAAGTGGTGTGGGTAACCCTTTAGATTCATAAGTCCGGGTTAAACTAGCGACTTCATCAGCGTATTCATTTTGGATGGCTTCCTTTTGCAGGCGCATCATTGATTTTTGAGTATCACGTTGGGTACTAACCGAAACGTATTCACCGCCACCCATTGAAAAGGCGCCCGCAAGCATGCCAGAAACGCCGGCTAAAAAGAGGGTGTATTGACTCTGATGAGCACTGGCAACGCCGACGACAATCCCGGCGACGGAGATAATACCGTCGTTGGCGCCTAAGACGCCCGCGCGAATAATATTCAAACGTTCAGATAAACAAAGATGCGGGTTTAGTGGTTTGGTAGTCGTGATTTCTTTCATCAGATAATTGCTCCTAACATGATAAGTTTAATTATATTATACCTAATTGAGAAACGTTATCAATTGATTTAACGAAATTCGTCACAAAGAAATCATCGTGTAAAATTAATTAACCAATTAGTTTTTAATGATTCTTAATAAGCGGTGAATTTTATAATGAAGTTAGCCACCGCTAACTAAAAAACGCCACGTGAATTTCATGTTATATTGAAGTTACCACTAACTTTCAATAGACAAG
>NZ_LT984417.1:1744422-1760271 GCF_900258455.1 Latilactobacillus fuchuensis | reverse complement strand
GATAGGACGTTGCCACGCTGTTATTCCGGTTTAGCTCAGTTGGTAGAGCGCATGACTGTTAATCATGATGTCGTCAGTTCGAGCCTGACAACCGGAGTCAGGTAACGGTTGATATAAATCAATCGTTTTTTATTTCGGCCCGTTGGTCAAGTGGTTAAGACACCGCCCTTTCACGGCGGTATCATGGGTTCAAATCCCGTACGGGTCATCATTTTTGCCGGCTTAGCTCAGTTGGTAGAGCATCGGTATCGTAAACCGAGGGTCACAGGTTCGACTCCTGCAGCCGGCATTATAGATTCTCGTTTTAAAGTCCTAATTAATTTAGGACTTTTTTTGTTGTTTATGGGGGGAAGATGATACTACGAAATCTTAAGGAAAGTTAATACTTTTCATCAAGTTGTGTTAAGTGGCATTGATTATTATGTGCTATAATCGTAGGTATTCGTAGAATTATAATTGAAAGAAATGAGTTAACTAGCATATTGCAAGTCTCGTTTTTTTTAGACATTGTTCAAAAAATTATCAATATTATATGGAATCGAGTTTATTTAGATGTCAAAAATTAATCAATTAGTTAAGAACCCAAAGAGTTTAAGTTTATTAACGACTATAAAGGTCCTGCTGATCAGTCTATTAGTTGTTATTCCCAATATATTAAACCATACGTATTCACATTTAGCAGCGGAGCTCGTTGAAATTGCTATTATTATCTTGATTACTCAGTTACCAATTAAATTTTTTAAATATCCGGCCTATCTTTTAAGTTCATTACTCTTTTTAATCATCGTTGCGCAAGAGTGGGTTCGATTACTCTCAGGAACATTCACCACTAAAACCATGTTTGAAAATATTAATAATATTCATGCGTTAGGGCCTAGCTTACCGAAATATGTTGTTTTAACGGTTGTTGCAATTCTGCTTACTTTTTTACCAATGCGTTTTGGTTTGTTAAAACACCATAGATTGTTTACAGCAGGTTCAATTGTCGGTGTATTGGTAGCATTGACTGCCATCGTTATGTTTAAGCCCAATACGGCTATTAAAGCCAGTTACGCTTTGATGCAGGATTATCAAAAGGACTATGCAATTGAACATGCGATGAAATCTGAAAATCACACAAAAATATTGAAGGCTTTTGAGAATAAAAATATTAAAAGTGGTATCAATAAAAAGAATCTTGATAATATGAATGTTATCGTCATATTTGCCGAGGGAACTTCTAGGAAAGTTTTGGAAGACGATAAGTATCCAGATTTAATGCCAGCAATCAATCAATTTGCGAGTGAGTCGATTGATGTTCGTAATTATTATAACCATACGGCGCCAACCTATCGTGGTATTCGTGGTCAATTATATTCTAGCTATCAATTTAATGAAGGCTATGAAGGTGCAACGACAGCGAAACAGATGAAGCAACGGCTCAATACCAAACTGATTGGGTTGCCAGAAATTCTGAATAAAAATGGTTATACAACTGAAATGATTAATCCAGAACCAAAGCATAAACAGTTTACACCCTATCTTAATAATTTAGGCTTTGATAAAGTTATCTCTGGTGATTCGAGTCAGTGGGAAGGCAGTGGCTCGGGTACTTTTCTATCAGACAAAGACAATCTTAATTTATTGTTTAACCAGGCTAATTCTTTAAATCAAAAGGATAAGAAGTTCATGTTATCGACCTATACGTTACAAACACATAATGGTTGGGATACGGACAGTCAATATGGCGATGGTAAAAATGCAGTCCTCAATAAATTCCATAATTTTGACGAAGCATTTAGTGCATTCTATAAAAAATTTGAAAATAGTGATCTTAAAGATAACACGATTTTAATCTTAACGACTGATCACGCTAGTTATGCCTCACCAGAGTATGCATCGACTTTCGATGATAAACGGACTGCTTTTGCATCAACGGTGCCGTTGATGATTAAATATCCGAATAGCAAACATCAAGAGATTGATGTCAAAGGGCGCAATTCGCTTCTACTGACACCGACAATTTTAGATATGTTAAATATTGAAGATGAAAAGAATTATTTCATGGGAACTTCGTTGTTTACCAATGATGCGACTAAATATGAATATACGACAGAAATTGGTTCCGAATTCTATGATACGACTGGTATTTTAAAAGCATTACCGGCAAGTAAAAAATCGATTAAAAGTGAAATTCTCAAATACGATTCGATTTCTTTGAACATGACCAATGTTGAAGGCGAATAAAAAGGATAAATCGTAATTCTAACTTTGTAGCCGGTATAATTAGGTTTATCGACAATTCAAAAAACCATAATCATTGATATATCATGATTATGGTTTTTTTAGTAGCAATAATTTTGGTTAAATAAAATCAGAGCGGAAAATTCTAAAATATAATAACGCTTTTCATCTGGATTATTGGGTGCTTTTATTAATGGCTATTTTCAAGCCAAACACCAGTTGACGCGAACCGTATCTTTTTTAGTTGGTATTTAGCTGGTCGATGGTTGATTGGGCCCAGACACACCACTCGACTTCTGCGGTGCACATGATGAGCCGTCGCTCTAAGATTAGGTAGCGGCCTAAGTTGCGTTCTTTTTCAATTGTATCCGTAATAGCGTCGTATTCTTCGGTTTTTTGTTCGTACTTTTTTACCATTTTCCGATAGTGTTGTAACCGATCTTGTAGTAATTCGGTGGCCTGTTGATGATCCATTAAGGCAATCACGTATACTTTGGCTAAGAATTCATCGCGTTGTGATGGGGCCTTGTTTTCTTCGACTAACCATTCGGCAACGATTGCTTTTCCAGTTTCAGTTAGATGATAAATCTTTTTCTGTTTGTGAGTGGCATCATTTTCCACAGTGACGTAGCCTTGTTCGTGGAGTTTCCCGAGTGCGGTATAAATTTGGCTATGATGAGATTCCCAAAAAAGGGTTAAATATTGTTTTAATTCGTAACCACTACAGGGTTTACGGACTAACATGCATAGTAAAATGTAACTAAGTGTATTCATGAAATTCGTCCTCTAATCGATTGATTATTGTCAGTATACCATGTTTATTTTGCTAAATCATGTCATTATTTAGTGTCATTATTGACAGGTTATGTAAAATGGTGTAAATTAGGCAAAAAGAGAGTGAGTGATGAATTAATGGCAGCACACAAAAATAAGGGGTTAAAATCGGCTTACGCAGTTGCGTTCACGTGTATGGTCGCCTTCATGGGCATCGGATTGGTGGATCCAATTCTAAAGACGATTGCGGTTAAATTAAACGCGACACCCGCGCAAACCACATTATTATTCACGAGTTACATGCTAGTGACCGGGATTATCATGTTATTTACAGGATTCATTGCGACTCGAATCGGTGCTAAAAAGACGATCAGTGTTGGTTTAATCATTATCGTGATATTCTCAGCGTTAGCGGGACGTTCACAAACGATTACCCAGCTGATCGCTTTGCGGGCTGGTTGGGGATTAGGTAATGCGTTATTCTTATCGACGGCGTTATCCGCAATTATCGCAGTCATGTCAGATGAGTCCGAAAAAGCAATTATTTTGTATGAAGCTTCGATGGGCGTTGGGATGGCGATTGGACCGTTAGTCGGTGGTGTGTTGGGCAGTTTATCTTGGCGTTTTCCGTTTTATGGCGTGGCAATTTTAATGACGATTGCCGCGATTGCGATTACGCTGATGTTGGAACCAATCGCTAAAGCAAAGAAAAAAGCGCGCTTTTTTGACGGTGCGCGGGCGTTAAAAAATCATAAATTACGGTCAGTTGGGATCATTGCATTATTATATAACTTTGGCTTTTTTACAATTCTTGCGTACGCGCCATTTTTATTAGTCGGTTTAACGGCGATGCAAGTCGGGCTCGTCTTCTTTGGTTGGGGCGCGCTATTGGCCATGGCATCCGTCTTTGTGGCACCCTTCCTCGAACGGGTGACCAATACACTGGTCGCGTTGTTAGTCGGATTAGGGCTTTTTCTGATTTGTCTGATCGTCATTGGGATTAATGCCGACCAACCAGTTTTAGTAGCAGCTGGCGTGATTGTGGCCGGTTTCTTCCAAGGTTTAGTTAACACTTTATTGACAACCGTTGCGATGGAAAATGATGCCATTGAACGTAGCGTGGCTTCATCAGCTTATAGTTTTATCCGGTTTACCGGTGGGGCAATTGCACCGTTTGTTGCGGGGAAAATTGCTGAGCATTGGAGCGCGCATTGGACTTTTTATTTTGCGGCGTTAATGATTCTAATTTGTTTTATTTTTGTGATTAAGAATCGACGGTATTTTGAAACGCTTGAAGAAGCGGATAAAGAATTGACGACGGCTAATAAAAAGATGGTCCGTTAATCATGTTTAATTAAAAACGCGTCACGAATCAGCTAATCGATTCGTGACGCGTTTTAATGGTTAATGCAGCATTAGGCCGTGATTAACCCATTGCCAAAGGAGCAATTGAGTTCGACCAGAAACTTTTTCATGGTCCAAAATAGATTGGGCGGTTTGACGATCGACCCAAACGGCATCAAGGGCTTCTGCGGCTTCTAAATGAGCTTTTCCGGGAGTTGCATCGGTAATCACACAAATAGCCTGAGTGATGGCACCGTCGGTAATCCCGGGCGTCGAATAACTGGGTTTAAAGATTTGTTGGACCGTAACGTGTTGATAACCGGTTTCTTCTTGAATTTCACGCTGAATCGTTTGCGCAACGGTTTCGCCGGGATCGATTAAACCAGCGGGACTGCCATAAATGTAGTCGTTGAGTGGCAAACGGAATTGTTTAACGAGGAGGACTTGGCTCGCATCCTGGTTCAAACAAAAAATGCCAACCGCCGCCGCTTTTAAAGGTTGTTTTAAAGTGTTGACGGTTAAGTCAGCTTGGCGACTGACAAAATGGTAGTGAATTAATTGGTGTTCATGATTTTGATAGACGGCTTCGTAATAGTTGAGCCAGCGATCCGTTAATTGATTTTCAAGGGTGAGTAATTTAAAAGGGGTCATTCATTTTTACCTACTTTCTATTAATATTGTACACCGAAAAGCGTTAATTAAAAATAGATGGGAATACTTAGGCAATTATCAGTTAGTTTAGTTAGTTAATTAAATTAAGCTGAACTGATTTTGAAAAAAACAATGTAAATGATAACGAAATCAAGCATTTTATTGAAAAAATAATTGATTTAAGATTAAAATAAGATTATAATAGCCTTTATAGATTCTAAGCAAATGATAAGAAAATTCTTGGATAGCCAAAATTACAGAGATGGAATTGTCTATTTTTAATAGTCGCTATCAAATTCTTAGTTTCCAAAACGATAAAGTATTAGGTGGGGTATTTATAATGGAAGAGAAACACGAAAAAACATTCTTTGGTCAACCGCATGGCCTATCGACGTTATTCTTCACAGAAATGTGGGAACGATTCAGTTATTACGGGATGCGTGCGATTTTACTATTTTATATGTATTTTGCATTAGATAAAGGTGGTCTTGGTTTTGATAAGACTACGGCAATGTCAGTCATGGCCATTTACGGTTCATTGGTTTACTTAGCCAGTGTTGTTGGTGGTTGGATGAGTGATCGTCTCTGGGGTAGTTTCAAGACTGTCTTCATTGGTGGGGTCCTCATCATGTTGGGCCACATTGTCCTATCGATTCCGATGGGCGCGACGGCTTTATTTATCTCAATCGCTTTGATTGTCGCGGGGACTGGGTTATTAAAACCGAATGTTTCTGAAATGGTTGGGAGTCTCTATAGTGAAAATGATCGCCGGCGGGATGCTGGTTTCAGTATGTTCGTCTTCGGGATTAACCTGGGGTCATTTGTAGCCCCATTAGTCGTTGGGACCATTGGGATGTCATTTAACTTCCACATCGGTTTCTCATTAGCGGCCGTCGGTATGTTCTTCGGTTTAATCCAATACTGGCGCGGTCGGAGTCAATTTAATAAAGAAAACTCAAAACCAAATGATCCAATTGATGCTGGTGAATTAAAGAGTGTGATTCGTAAAATCGTGATTGGCGTCATCGTAATTATCGCTGCGGTGCTTGCATTACAATTCACTGGCCATTTAAACATCGATAACATTGTTTTAGCCATTTCAATTGTAGCAATTGCGTTACCAATTATCTATTTTTCACGGATGCTATCAAGCCAAAAAGTCACTAAAAAAGAACGTTCACGGGTATTGGCTTACATTCCGTTATTCATCGCTGCCGCAGTTTTCTGGGGCATTGAAGAATCTGGTTCCGTCGTCTTGGCTTTGTTTGCTGAAGATCGGACCATCCTACATCTTGGGAGTATGCACTTAGCTGCGTCTAATTTCCAATCATTGAACCCATTCTTCATCATGCTATTAACGCCATTCTTCGTTTGGTTGTGGAGTACTTGGAAGAAACAACCGTCTGCACCTGGTAAATTTGCGGTCGGTCTTATGTTTGCAGGGGTTTCGTACATGGTGATGGCCCTTCCTGGGTTATTACACGGTACGGCTGGTCGGGTAAGTCCTTTCTGGTTACTCGGATCATGGTTCATCGTCGAAATTGCGGAAATGTTAATCTCACCAATCGGTTTGTCGATTACGACGAAATTAGCACCCAAAGCGTTCCAATCACAAATGATGAGTATGTGGTTCTTAGCGGATGCTGCGGGCCAAGCGATTAACGCACAACTCGTTCGTTTATATTCACCACAAACTGAAATTAAATACTTTTTAACCATCGGGATTGTCAGTGTCATCTTCGGGATTATCCTCATTTTCTTCGTGAAACCAATTCACAAGTTAATGGAAGGTGTCGACTAAATCGATCATATTAAAAAAACTTGATTATTTATACATAATCAAGTTTTTTTTGCATTTTAGGGTTGCAATTAGGCCCATAATTTTGTAAGATAATATAGTTGAATCGATGAGATGAAACGTATGGAGGAGTAGCGAAGAGGCTAAACGCGGCGGACTGTAAATCCGCTCCTTCGGGTTCGGTGGTTCGAATCCACTCTCCTCCATTTTTTATTGGGCTATGGCCAAGCGGTAAGGCAACAGGTTTTGATCCTGTCATGCGCTGGTTCGAATCCAGCTAGCCCAATTTAGAGCATCAGAAAAAAGCGTTAAGCTGTAATTGCTTAACGCTTTTTTGTTGCATCGATTTTAAATAATTGACTTTATAGGGCTAGTTCGTTATCCTTTGAAAGAAATATAGGAAGAGGTGCACTTATGAAAATTGGATTTATTGGTGTCGGTAATATGGCACAAGCAATGATTAAAGGGTTGATTAAGGCTCAAAAAATAACATCAACTGATATTTTGGTCCATAGTGCACACGCCACAACTTATGAAGCCGTTGCAAAAGAATATCAATTAACACCGGTTGCGGACAATGCAACTTTGGTGGCGGAAGCCGATATTGTTTTTCTAGCGGTTAAACCGTACATTGTCCCCCAAGTCCTTGAAGAAACGGCTGCGGCCTTTAAAGCGCACAAAACAGTGATGGTCTCGGTTGCTGCAGGATTATCATTAGATAAATTAGCCGAACAAGTCGGTCAATCAGATTTACCAATCCTCAGAATTATGCCGAACGTCAACGTGGCGAATCAAGCCGGTATCACAGCAGTGGTGGGTAATTCACAAGTAACCGAAGACCGATTAACGGCCGTTAAAGCAATTTTAGCCCAATTAGGGGGTGTCGTTGAAATCGGTGAAAAAGATTTTACCACTTTCAGCGCTTTAGCGGGTAGTTCACCCGCCTTTGTTTATTTATTTATCGACGCGATGGCGCGCGCCGGCGTTAAGCATGGTTTGAAAAAGGATGCTGCGACTGAAATTGCGGCCCAAGCCGTCTTAGGCAGTGCCCAAAACGTTTTGATGAGTGACGATTCACCGTGGGATTTAGTTGACCAAGTCTCATCACCAGGTGGCACAACCGTTGCCGGTCTATTAGCAATGGAAGAAGCCGGCCTAATGACCGCCGTCGTCAAAGGCATCGACGCAACAATCGCAAAAGACTTAGAAAATCAAGAGCGTGACTGAGCTGTTTAGCTTCTGAGTATAGCCTAGCCTAACGAATTATGGCCGGATTTTGGTCATGATTTGATAGGTGTCGCTAGACGGAAGAAGCTGGCGCAGGAGCGCGTTTATTAGATTAATTAAAAACAACCGAGTAATGCCAAATTAATGGCGTTACTCGGTTGTTTTTGGTTCTTCTAGCGAAGCTTAGCGTCTTCTATCAGTTGTTGGCATAATTCATGGCTTAACCGACTGCTGGCCGTCGAGACCGGTGAGGGTTGCTGATTTTCAATCGCACTAATAAACGCGTCAATCATTGGCGCAAAACCACGATTGGTCAGCGTTGGTACCCAATCGGCGACGGTTTCGAGCTGTTGACCAGTTGCTTGTTGGTGAACCAGCTCGGTTAAATTGTTGACCGTGTAACGACCGGTTGGCGTCTGGACGGTTGCGATTTCTTGATTAGTGCCACTTTGCATATCCAACGTCACGGTGATCAATTGATGCGGCGTTTCAAGTTGGATGCGCGCTAAAAGTAGTTCGTGATGATCTGTCTGTTGACAATAGGTGTGGACTTGATAATCGAGCCCGATATCGCCAGCCAGATAGAGTGCGGTGTCTAGGGGATGAACCATTAGATCATAAATCGCAAATGGTGTCGGTTGTAGCGTATCAACGCGGGTTTTAGTGACCTCGATTAAATGCTTAGCGGGCAGTGCCGCTAATTGTTGGATCATGGGGGCAAAACGCCGATTAAAACCCACCATCAATAACCGGTTTTGTTGCTTAGCGAGTTGGTATAAAGCGGCGACTTCAAATGGTTTTTCGCTCAACGGTTTGTCGATAAAAACGTGTAAGCCGTTTTCCAACGCCTGGCGCACGAGCGCGTAATGAGTGGGTGTCGGGGTGTGGATAAAGAGTGCGTCTAAATGACTCGTTAGTAGGTCATCGATTGAATCGGTCGCGTGGGAAAAATGATATTGGGCTTGTAATTGGGCTAATTTAGCCGGTTGACGCGTACATAAATACCAGTCAACCCGGTCTTGCATTTGAGCCATTACCGGCAAATACGCTTTTTGCGCGATGTTGCCTAAACCAAGCACGCCAATTTTTAACATTGCATAATCCTCCATTAATTATTGATAGCCTAAGTGTAACAAATTTTAAAGAAAACGGTTTAAATATTCTAATAGCGACCCTTGATTTTTTGGTCTATACCATTTATACTGAAGGTAATCAAATAATAGAGGTGGATGGATAATGGCAGTAAAAGTTTTAAAACACGCGGTAATCTATACAGGTGACCAAGTAATCGAAGACGGGTATATCCGATTCGATGATAAGATTTTAGCCGTTGGACCAATGTTTGAATACAAAGCCCAAGCTAATGAAGAAGTTCGTGATATGAAGGGAGAAACAGTTGTTCCCGGATTTATTGATGTCCATTGTCATGGTGGTTATGGTTTCGATACGATGGATGGCGAAGCTGACCAAATCAACGAAATGGCGACAAAGATGATGCAAAATGAAGGGGTCACAACCCTTTTTGCGACAACAATGACGCAATCAGTTGAAAACATCAATCACGCAATGTCAGGCGTTAAGATTGCTGCTGAAAAGAATCCAGTAATCCAAGGGATTCATTTGGAAGGCCCCTTTATTTCAGCCGTCTTCAAGGGTGCTCAACCAGAGGAACATATTAAAAATCCTGATATCGACATTATGAAACACTGGAATGAACTTTCAGGCAACCGGATTCGTTTAGTGACGTATGCCCCTGAAAATCCTGGTGCTAAAGAATTTGAAAACTATTGTTTAGCACACAACATCATTCCTTCAGCAGGCCACAGTAATGCTACTCGCGAACAAATGACATGTAGCAATGCCACACATATTACGCATTTATACAATGCACAACGTCGTCTACAACATCGTGAACCTGGTGTGACTGGTCATGCGTTATTGGAAGACAGCATTTATTGCGAAGTGATTGCTGATGGTTTTCATATTGCACCTGATATGATTAAATTAGCTTACGAATTAAAGGGACCAGAACGGATTGATTTAATTACTGATGCAATGCGCGCTAAAGGGATGCCAGAAGGCGAAAGTGAACTTGGCGGCCAAAAAGTAATTGTTAAAGACAAACAAGCCCGTTTAGTCGATGGCACTTTAGCTGGATCAGTGTTAACCTATAAGGATGCTTTTAAAAATATTCAAAAATTCACTGACTGTGGCATTTTCGAAGCTGTTTTAATGTCTAGTGTTAACCAAGCTGAAGAATTCGGTTTGACGCATAAAGGTAAAATTGAAGTTGGCCGTGATGCCGACATGAACGTCTTTAACCAAGATCTTGACCTTGTAGCAACTTATAGCTACGGCAATGGTTACCAACATTAATAAATAGTAGGAGTGTGTCCCATGGAATCACCTGTTTATATTCAAATTCATAATCAGATTAAAAAGGATATTGAAGCCGGCAAGTGGTCGATTGGCGACAGAATTCCCTCTGAACGAGAACTGGCTTTAAATTTTGAAGTGTCGCGAATGACCTTACGACAAGCGGTGCAGACCTTGGTTGATGAAGGTATTTTGGAACGACGAATTGGTGCCGGTACGTACGTTGCCAATCAGAAAGTCCAAGAAAAAATGTCAGGGGTCACGAGTTTTACGGAACTGATGACCGCCCAAGGCAAACAACCGTCAAGTAAGACGATTTCGTTTCACATTGCTAACCCGTCATTAAGTGAAGCTGAGAAGCTCCATCTTGAAGAGGGCCAGCAAGTTTTACGGATGGAACGGATTCGCTACGCCGATAATGTTCCGATTTGTTTCGAAGTCGCAACCGTCCCACAAAGCGTGGTGGCCGATTTCAGCAAGTCTGAGATCACCACGTCTTTCTACAAGACGTTGGAAGAAAAAGGCGGCTACAAGCTCGGTGGTGCTCAACAAACCGTTTCGGCGCAGTTGGCTTCTGAACGAATTGCCGAATTCTTAGATATCAAACGCAACGGTTCCATCTTAAAATTACGCCAAGTCTCATTCTTAGCGAATGGTGAACCATTCGAATACGTCCGCACCCAATACGTTGGCGAACGATTTGAATTTTATTTGGAAAGATAGGCACAATTAGGGCAAAGGTCCGACAAAAAGGCAGTTAACTCAGAGTATTGTGAGTTAACTGCTATTTTGTTGGCGAAAATGTGAAAGGTTACACGGCTTGATGGTCAATAGCCTCAAATAAGCTGTTTAAATTTTTCTTAATTTATGGTACATTTTTAATGATGTGAAAAGGGGGATTTCTATTTGAAAAAATATGGATTAAGTTTCATTATTCTAATGGCAACACTATCATTAATTGGGTGTGGTGTGGATAAAGATAAAACGCCAGTGAAAAATAAGGATACTGAAAGTGAATCAGTTCAGAAAAAAGCGACAACTTCTAAGAAGCGTGAATCTGCGAAAAATGAATCAAAAAAAAGCGAATCGAAGAAGGATGAATCTAAGAATGAAAAAACTAGTTCAGCAGAAGAAACTAGTTCAAATAAAACGCAAGAAAAGTTTATGTACTCCTTAATTGGAACCTGGCACAGTACGGATAGTAAAACTACTTATAGTGCAAATGGCACTTTAAAACAGGTCTCTGATGCAAGTGGCATGACGAATGAAGGAACTTACAAGATAATATCGCAAACTAAAGATAGTTTGACAGTTCAACAAACGATTACTGTTAAAGGATCAGGGGAGAATGTCCAGAATGAGACATTTAAATTTAGTGATGCGAGTCAATTTAATGATGGGTTAGTAACCTGGAAAAAATGAGGAATTAATAAATGAATAAAAAGAAAATATCGTTGTTAATGTTTAGTTCAATAATTTTAACCCAATTGGGTGCCATTCAAAATGTTAGTGCAACTGAAGTTAGTAATAACAGTCAAAAAAATGCGGAACAAATTCCAAGTAGCCAAGTTGGAACGAGTAGCACCGCTTCAGAAAGTTCTAACAGCGTAAACAGTGCATCGAAAGCTAATTCGCAATCATCAAATCAAAATACTGATAGCCAAAAACGTTCACAAATTCAAAGTACCAGTCGTAGCAGTCAAACGACTAGTAAGGTTGAAACACAAACAGCTAATCAAATCTCGACTTTATCAAATATTGTGAACTTTAAAAGTACCGTAAAAGTTAAAAATCAACAAGGATCACATTTAATAAATGAAAAAACAGGTGCAATAACTAAAAGTTTAGGCTTTAAAACGTCTTGGTTAACGAGTAAAAAAGCAACTGATAGTAAAGGCCAGACCTGGTATAAAGTTAGTGGTAATGAATATATTTCCGCTAAAGATGTCTATGTAAAAGGGACTAATATGTTGGGAACACCCACTACTTTTAAACAGGTTGTTAAGATAAAAGCAGGTAACGGTTCTGCATTAGTATCTAGTACAGGTAACGTTAGTCGAACATTAAGTAATGGTTCTAGATGGAAAACTTTCCAAAAAGTATCAGATGTTTTTGGCGAAGAGTGGTATAAAGTAGGTACTAATGCATATGTTCGTGCGAGTGATTGCTATTTAGAAGGGCAATCAATCTTTAAAAATCCGCAAGCAATCAATAAAGTAACCATCACTATTGTTAATAGTAATGGTGGCAACTTGGTTAAAGATGACGGTGAAATAACCGGTAAGTTAAAGTTTAAATCAAATTGGTTAACATCGAAGACTGTCGTTAATAATGCTGGCGTACTGTATTATAAAGTTAGTCGTAATGAATATGTTTCATCAGCAGATGTAAAAGTCGTGAATGATGAGACTCAAAAAATTAATAATTTTCAAGCACAAAATGGAATTATTACTATTTTAAATAAGAATGGTGCCAAAACAACGACCCAAACGGGTAACAAGAATGGCGAGCTAAAATATACATCACGTTGGAAATACTCAAGTATTGGGACTGATATCTACGGGATAAAATGGTACCGAGTAGGGACTAATCAATATGTAAGCTCTGCAGACAGTACGACACAAAATGAAAATATGTTTCAACAGGTACAAGCATATAATACTGTATTAATGGTTTCTAATTATAAAGGGGCTGTCATTAAGGACAGTTTTAATAATAAAGGGAAAACATTACCAATTTATTCAAGTTGGCAAATTACGCAAAAAGCAATCGATAAAACAGGTGGTGTTTGGTACCGGGTCGGGACTAATCAATATGTATCAGCAACCGATATGCATGCTAAAACAATCAGTGTTAATAAGGACATGATTGCGGGTTTACCCAACAATCATAGTTCGAATGAAATTATTGTGGCCCATGAATCTGGGACACCAGCAGAAGCTAATAATCCGAATGCTTTGGAAAATGAAATTGCTTATATGAAGAACCATTGGACAAGTGCCTATGTTACCCATTGGGTAGGTCATGGTGGAAAGATAGTTCAAACTGCACCAGTTGGTCAAATGAGTTGGGGCTGCGGACCTACAGGGAATGCCAAGGCCTTTGCACAAGTTGAACTTGCTAGAACGAATAATAAAGCAACATTTAATAAAGATTATCAATCATACGTCAGATTATTGAGATTCTTAGCGGATCAAGCCGGGATTTCATATAAATTAGATCAAGGTGGAAAAGGTATTAAGACTCATTCATGGATTTCAAATACGTATCATGAAGTAGACCATACAGACCCATATGGCTACTTGCAGTCAATGGGAATTTCAAAGGCACAGTTTGCAAAAGATTTAGCAAATGGTATCTAAGTGAGTATGTAAGTTAAAGAGAGACAACTATCTGCATGATAAGATAGTTGTTTTTTAGTGGTTAATAACGAGAATCTTATAAAATAAAGGTTAAATTAGACTAAGAAGAGTTTTGCTGTGATAATTATTGGTATAATGATAAGCATGTGCAATAAATGGTTAATTAATGGAGCGTGTTTAAGAGATGAATTTAGAAAGGTTCAATCAAAAAATAACAACTAAAGTAATTTGTATTATTGCGATATTTTTATGGGGATTCGTTGCTCTAGGTGCCTTGTGGATGGGGGCAACTAGTCTTATGAACAGCCGAGTTTTGCTAGTGGTGATTACTTTTATTATATTAATTGTAATCACGATGATTAGTTTGTTGCTTAGTAAGTATTTAAGCATCCGGCAAGTCATCGGTATCATGTTAATGATTAGTTTTATTGTGAAACTAATCTGGATTATAAAAGTGCCAACGCAACCAAGTTCAGATTTCTTAGTATTACATAAAGCTTCGTTAAGAGCAGCCAATGGCGATTTTTCCTTCATGCAGAATAATTATTTCTTAAACTGGCCCTATCAGTTAGGTTTTGTATTGTATCAATCGATGATTATTAAATTTTTAGGTCATTCAATTATGATTATTAAAATGATCAATATAATATTATCCTTGGCAACAACTTACCTTGTTTTTTTAACAGGTAAACAATTGTTTAATGAAAAGGTTGGTTTAATTGGTCTAATCATAATGGCATTGTATCCACAATATATATTTTTTAGTTCTGTGTTAACGAATCAGTATATAGCGACATTTTGTTTTTACCTAGGTTTCTATTTATTAATTAAATATCATACTTGGCCTCAATATTTAATGAGCGGTATTTTTTTAGGCCTAGGTAATATTGTGAGACCATTAGGACCGTTAGTATTGATTGCAGTTTTTCTATTTATTGTATTCTATAAAAATAAAAACAGTTATCATAAACGTTGGTTGACTAAAATAATTTTAATAATTGCACTTGTTGGTGGGTATCAATTTATGACGGTTGGTACTAATGTGATTATTCAAACAACTCATATCAGTCAGTATGGTTTAATCAATAGGTCGAATACCTGGAAGTTTGTCACCGGGCTGAACTATGAAACAACCGGGACTTATTCGAACCAGGACTTGGAGGTATTAGATCGGTATCCAATTGGATTAAAGCGAGATGCAGTAGGCAAAAAGCTTATAAAAGAACGGCTTACTAATAAATTTAAAATAGTTAAACTTTTTATGAAAAAGAGTCTAGCAATGTGGTCATATCGGGATTCTGCACTAGAGTGGAGTAATCTAAAACAGTTTGTTAGTTTGAATATATATCAAGGGACCTTACTGTATCAAACCATTTTTTATGCGCTAATGCTGAGTATGTCGATTGTTGGGATTATAGCAACTATGATCAAGAAAAAAACTGAACCAATGTTATTCATAATCGTTATGATTGGGTATTTCTTAGTGCATTGGTTGATTGAGATTCAAACGCGCTACCGTTTTTTTATAATGCCTGCAATATTGTTATTTAGTGCGGTTGGTATTATGAGTATGTATAAATGGATTAAGAATAGAAAGGTCAATTGATTAATGGTAAAAAGAGATAAATTAGTACAGAATTTAGCAATTATGATGACCGTTTTAATGGTCATCGTCGGTAATTTAACGAATAGTATTAACTTGGAAGCAATGACCACCTTAAATCGCCATACAGTTGCATTATTGCTTCTAAAGAGTGGTAAGATACTCGGCATTAATTTGCTGTTAATTGTAGTGGCCTATTATCTAATTAGGAATCCACTAAAGTCACAGTTGTGGCGAAAGTTATGGCAAGCATCTTGGTTATACTCAGTGACGTTAAGCCTACTTGGTTTCTCATTGGCCCTAATTGTTTATAGTAAACAAGTCCTATTGCAGTCGGTATTTCCTAATCTGTTGAATAGTAATTCGGTGGTGACTGCGATTATTATAGTCAGTTTGCTCCTATGTCAATAAATGGCACATCTTTTTCTAAACACTCGTTCTAATTCTGTCGGAATTAAACCAACTGATGTAATTTGAGGTTCGGATTACCA
>NZ_LT984417.1:1738821-1744322 GCF_900258455.1 Latilactobacillus fuchuensis | reverse complement strand
TAACAAACAGGGTTCAACTCATTTCAGTTCGATAGCTAGATACTAAGACCTAAAACATAGTAACTAAAAGTGGCTAACTTAAACTTGAAATTTTCGTTAATTTTCATTTGTAAATCATCATCAAATTTTTCCGGGCGCTTATTATAGCGCTTTTTATTATCCGTATAATTTATTAAAACCTGGATTTTTTTAGGTATTCGGATGGGGCGCTCTAGAACCATATCGTACTCCATAGTAAAAACTTGCTTCATATTTTTTTTTGTAACTTCAACATTACATTTTGGACAAAACATTTCTTTTCTCATTTTTTTTTGATCTTCATCGACGGATATGTCCCAAAAAACTATTTCATTGGAGCAATTATGACAAACGAATACCTCACTCCAAACTGAGTAATTTATTGGCACTTTTTTTCCAGATATATTAACTGTTTGGAACATCCACTCAGTCTTACTTTCCAACTCACTTAGAATACAGTCAACTTCATTTTTAAAGTCTTTTTCATTTAAGTTATTATTATAACTATGTGAAATCAATGTAGCTGCTGGTGATAAATCATTCATAATTGCATGTCTTTTTCCTAATTTGGAAATGTTTTTCTTATCTTCATCGAAAATATTACCCTCCTCATCAACAAAATATCCCAATTTTGTTATTTCTTCTCTTGAGTTTGAGAATTTTGTAGCAACCCCTGTCATTCCAGTACCCGAAAAACCATCAAGTACAATATCACCAGGATTGGTGTAATGAAGAATATATCTCATAACCGCCTTATGCGGGACCTTGGTGTGATAACTATGAACATTATATATTTTATCACTTTTACCTTCACTAACATCTGTAGCGAATGGTTCCCGTTTATAAACGACATCATGTTTTTTTCCTTTTTCCCATTCCTCAATAAAGTTACCGATCCACGGATTCGGACATACTGTATAAAATGGTGGATCAGAGAGGTCAATAATATTCTCGTCCTCGCCTAAAGGATATCCCTCAATTTTCTTAAGTTCTGGTAGTTTTTTACGCAACTCTTTACGAAAATACTCTCGACGTTCATCGTCGTTTTTAAACTCCATGCCCAATACAATAACTTTTTCATCTTTGTTATTTAAGTCCATCGACATTTGTTCGTTGTTAGTAGACATTCTTTCACCTCTTAAACATAATTCTGATTTTTTCTTTTTCTTTTCCATCTGTTACGTCTGAAATCAATTGACGAATCCGGCCTTCTAATTCACTGACTGACATCGGGCTTCCGTCTCCTAATGCATGTATTAACTGTGTTTCAGTAATTTCAACTTTTTCAAACCCTTTAAATAGATTATTAACTGTTTTTAGAAACTCCGAACTAACTGGAAATACAAGTTCTTTATTAGTAATAAAATCTTCAATTGCTTTCTTCTCATTACTATTAAGCAGTTCACGATTGGAGACAATATTCGGCTGTTCAAGTCCCGTCACAAGAATGTCCAGCCAATTGTCATAAATATTCAACAAACCATCTTTCGCATTTTCTATAATTTGTTTAGAGCTGCGATCGGATTTTCCAATTTCAAAATTACAATGTTTACACGTTGGAATCTGTTCTAATTCTGCCTTTGTTAAAGTAAAACAAGTTTTAGACAAGCGTATCTCATTAGTCCAATCATCTAGCTGTTGGACGGGTAAAATTTCAATTTGCTTACTCAAGGATTTTAAAATATGGACTTCTGGTGATTCTAGTAAAGCATCTCGTTGAACTTCTTCTTTACTTGTTAACCGAGATTTTTGGTGAATAGTGTAATACTCATCAATATAATCCAGCTTAATGATTTTCAAATCTTCTATTTGATGTTTATAGTCTCTGCCTGCTTTAACAGCTTCAACAATCATGTTAATTGATTGTTGCGCTTCAATGGACCATTGACTTTCAAGCCCATAATTATATGTTGCTTGAGTAATATATCCAACTAAATCACTAACTTCATCCACATTTTTTTTCATTTGTTCAATTTGTAAAATTAACTTCTTGTTTATACGCTGCTCATCAATTTCTACTAAACTGATAGCAAAATTTTTCATTTTTGCGACACTATTATATCGTGGAATTTTTTCGCAAAATTCTTTATACGACATTAAACGAGTTATGTATTCTTGCTTAGTATTTGCATCCATCACTTCGTTATTCGATATACTAAATCCTCGTTTAACAGGTTCAACAATCTGAAGTACGTGTCTAACTTCCTCAATAGCTTTTGAACTTAAACGCTTGATGAACCCTTCTAAAACTTTTTCATCAAAATTAGGTGTCTTTTCGTCGAACATCTCTAACACTGCGCTCAATTCTTCAACTGGAAGCCCTGTAGGATTTTTAATATAGTCAAATTCCGAAAGTGTATCGATATTCATCACAGCAAAATCGCGATAATTCATCGCAGTATAGTTTTTCCCAGCAACATTAACTTCTAACTTCCCTGAAGATAATAGTGCTCCTATGATTACGACTATCAGTTCCGGTTCTAAACGAAATTCAATAGAAAGTCGGCGATCGCCCGATCCACGTATAGCCTCATGATTAAAAATTTCCTTACTATTAACAACTTTGCCATTTCCTTTATCAGCAAGTAACTTAAGTATCCATTTCGAATAGCCTGAATTGGAAATTGATTCACTTGTGATATTTCCCATATCATCTTGCATGACTAAGCCATTAAGAATTGCCTCACCAGTTTTTGTCTTGCGCTCGTTTAAATATTGAAGAGCATCACTCGCAACTGTTTTAATATTTTCACCAGTTAAGTAACCTGGATTAAATTTTTTAAATGTTGGGTACTCAGAATATTCTTCTTCAAAAGCATCTGTTAAAAATTCAGCAGACGCATAATTTACTAAAGCTTTTAAATTGTCTTCCGCAGGCAAGAACATACCAAAATCTGATAAAAAGCCTTCTTTTCCTTGGTAGATAATTTTAAAGGCATCTACAAAGTTTTCATGTAACCACTTAATTAATTGCTTGTAATAGGTATCAAACTTATTCTTAAATAATTGTTTTTGCGCTTGAGTAGTCTCAATATACTGTTCTTTTGCAGCGGCATATTTCCGCAACGTACTAGAAAAGAATTCGTCTTGCGTATTTAGTTTGAAAAATACTTCATCCGCTCTTCTCTCATTTTTAAAACTGACTTCATCGAACGGGCGTAGCATGTAAATATAGAAATCTCGCTCAGGTTGGGCAGTAGAACGTTCATTAGGCGACCCTAGGAATAGGTACCCTTTACGCATTACTCGTCGATCCTCCCAAGGTAACTCATGTTCCCATATTTTATAACCTGAAATGTAAGTTAAATCATTCAGAGCGATTGCATTTTGAAGCAAGTCAAAGTAATACCTATCCATTGTATCTGCTTCAATAATTTCAGCCCGGTCTGAAACAAGACTATCCACGTCAATGTCTTTTTTTAAATCTAAATAATATTGAGCATTGATATCATTAATTGAAATATATTGGTAGCTTACAGTTTCCATAATCGTTTTTATTGCAACATCTATATTAGACTTTAAGAATCCTGCTGGATCATCATCCTCTAATAACATCTCCATTGATCCTGGAACCGTTAGAAAAAGATCATCTTTTAACTCATCCGAAGTCATTCCAACTTTTGAATAAATATCATCTGTTGTTAGACGATCAAGAGCCATAGCATTAACAATACGAATGGACATTTTTTTATAGCGCTGTTGGCGACTTGGGAATGTCGTATGGATTCTATCTTTGAGTATCGCTGTCTTTTCGATTACCTCTCTGACTTCTGGAATAGTTTTATTTGATGGATCGTCTTCTATATAAGTCCAATAACTATCATAAGATATCAGGCCAGGGTCATCAGACGGTATTTCTTGCTCGATAATTTTTTTCATCTCACTTGAAATAGTTTTTAGAGCTACGCGTTTCTCAATATTATGAACTTTTTCAAAAGCTGTCAGATAAGCTGGATGGATCGGATATAGCTCTACATATGTATCCATATCTTCGTTCAATCGTTCATAGAGATTCGTAAACGTAGATAAATGCTCGCGAATTTTTGCCTTCTGAAGCTCATCTTTCTTCAAAAGACGTTGTGAAATAACATACGCGATATCTTCCTTCACTATTCTTACTTGTTCAAATCTTTCTTTTACTCGGCGCAAAGAATCTGCAACATATGCAAAGCGAGGATTGTCGAAAAGCATTTCCTGAATCCCAGCCATAAAACGGAAGCGACTATTATAAGCAACCTCCCCCATTTCACGTAAAAAGCCTAAGTCCAAAGTTAATTCAAGTTCTTTTCGGCTGCGCAAATAATCTAAAAGTTCGTCAACAACTAGTAACAATCCTTTTTCAGGATAAGTATCATTAAAGTTTGCCATCATCTCAAGCAACCACTCTTTGTTGTTTGTGAGTTCAGAGTCATCTTCTGGAAACTTGTATGTCACGCCCATTTCTTCAAACCCTTTAACTAATTGGGAAATGATAATATCTTTTAGAGGACGATTAACACCACCAATTTCAAAACGGATGACTTTAAACTGCCCTTCGATTTCTTTAGAATGTTCAGCAACTTTCTCATGTGAGATGTACTTGCTAGAACCTTCATGCTCAGCTATTGTAGAAATCACACTCATTAAATGTGATTTACCACTACCGTAGTTCCCTACAATTAAAAGGCCTTTATTATCTTCTGGCTTGGTGAACTGCAATTGTTTAAAAACCATTTCGTTAATAGTTTCAGCCATTCTATCTGAAATAACAAACGTTTCTAAAAGTTGAATCGCCTTATCAGTGCTATTGGCATCTGTTAATTGAATTACTGAATCTATTGGCTCGAAACTTACTAAATCTTTATATAGCATCTTTACACTCCTTATACGATGACTGTTTCATCTTTTAGTTCTATTTTTCTATATTCGTTGTGGCCTGGTTCTCCATAAATTAAAGAATTATCTTTATAGCCATATCTCCAAGTAATAATAATTACTTTATTCTTACTTAATTGCTTAAGCAACTCAAAGATATCTATAGATAACTCTGGATTCATAAGCAATTCAAAATTATCGATCAAAACAATTTGCTTATCAGAATTTTTAACCGTATTTGTAATAAATTCTGAAGAATAAACTCCCCAAGCTCGTTTATTTGTACTCATTAACAATTTACTAAGAGATAAATTAATCGATAAATAAGTGAAATAATCTGTTTCAGTAATTTCTTGTTTGTTTTCCAATATTATTATAGCTAATTTTTCATATTTTGAAGAAATAGTCCTCACTAATTCCGGTAATATTTCTTCTACATTAATTACCATAAGATGGCCTCCAGTCACTAAAATAACTATTATAGTTAGTATATCATTTATTAGGCTTTGTTTGCATGTTTACAAGTGCTTTCTGCTCCTATGTCAATAAATGGCACATCTTTTTCTAAACACTCGTTCTAATTCTGTCGGAATTAAACCAACTGATGTAATTTGAGGTTCGGATTACCA
>NZ_LT984417.1:1736495-1738721 GCF_900258455.1 Latilactobacillus fuchuensis | reverse complement strand
AACAAACAGGGTTCAACTCATTTCAGTTCGATAGCTAGATACTAAGACCTAAAACATAGTAACTAAAAGTGGCTAACTTAAACTTGAAATTTTCGGAAAGAATTGGAACTTTAGCGTAGTCAATTGTTAGAAAGTTTGAACTAGAGTTACTATTCTTGGAATTTCCTTTTTCTACATCTGTTGTTGTGTGCCCATTAGCAGTTGAATTTTTTGTTGAAGAGTTATCATCTTTTCCACCAGATAGAGCTGCTATTGCAATAATAATAACTACAACTATCAGTACCCAAATCCACCAGCGCTTGTACCAAGGTTTAACTTCAACAAATGTATTGCCATTTTCATCTTGAATTTTTTTAGCCATAACATAGAACCCCCAAAATTTATTTTCTAACGAGTGCAAGAATACCAGCGATTATAATTAGTGCACCGCTTAAAATGCCAAAAGCAGAAACAAAAACAATGTTAAGCACGCCACAGATAATGATGATCCAGCCCATAGCTACACGATTTTTATTAATCATACATACTAGAATAATAGCAACGATACTCGCAATAATACAGCCAATACCTAATCCAAATAGGCTACTTGATGATGTGCTACTCACAGCACTGTCAATGCCACCTAAGAAGAATGAGAATACGCCCGCAATAATTCCGAATACGCCACCCATGATTCCCAAAACCATTTCGGCCGTACGTGAATGGTTTTGGGATTCACCTTCGGTAGTAACTTGTTTATAAATTTTTCCGTCAGCACCTTTAACCTTATTACTCATTTTAAATCCTCCAAAAAATATACAGCTTTTAAAGTCATCAGTATTTAGACAAAACTAGAATAGAATCCCAAAGAATTGAAATTATTATTTAATTTCCAGACACGAATCGAACGCGACTGAACTCACCAGAGTGGGGAGCAAGATATTGTATTACATTGCACCGAAGAAACCGTCGCTAAATCCTGTCATACCAAGATAGAAGAAGATTATTGTAAATACAAGCAACACAGTCCCAGCGGTGGTTCGTTTATTCTTAATAATAAAAATTGAAAGGACAAAGGAGACTATTCCGGTAAGCGGGATAAACAAGGCCAAAACAGCTGTTATCCACCCCCAAATTAAAAATTGGTTATTTTTATTTTCAACAATTGAAGATGCTTGTTTTGCACCACAGAATGGACAAAAATCGGTGTTTAAAGTAATTGGTTTACCACACTTAAAGCAAAATTTTGTATTGTTTTCTTGCATCATGAATCCTCCAAATATTTTAAGGCTTTTCATTGTTAACGCGCGCTTCGTTTATCGGTTGTTTGGATGATAAGGCTATTCCAAATCATCGAGCACAGAATACTTTATTTTCCCATTATCTACAGACATTAAAATGGTGTCATTGGTTCCCGGTTTTAAAATTTGTATATACGATAAATCATAATCGTCAGATTCATCATCTTTATATTTTTCTGATAAATCAAGAAGAGTTCGTTCAACAGTTTTAAATGTACTTGTTTTACCCATATACAAATCATCAACAGCCATATTCTCTTTCACATATACAAGCATTGTTTTAGATTCTTTATCAGGTTTAACTGAAGTTACATCGAGAGAGTTATCGTTGTTTAATGTTTCTTTGATATCGGAAGCAACATCTGAAGGGGAAGGGGATTTCAATTGTGAAAAGGCGATAAAAGTAATTAAAACACCTATCAATGCAAAAATCCACCAATATTTTTTTAACTTGGTTTTTTTATCTACTGGTTCTGTTTGATTAAAAATAATATCTTTACCAGGTTTATCTTCTGGATTCACTTCAATTGATGATTGATTTAAACTATCGGTTGACTCCTGCTTCGCTCCACAAAATTGACAGAATTCAGCGTCAATCGGTAAATTTTTACCACACTTAATACAAAATTTTGTATTATCCATAATAACTCCTCCAAAGTATATACAGCTTTTATAGTCATCAGTATTTAGACAAAGCTAGAAATAGAATCCCCAAGATTCATATTTTTAGCTAGTCCCCAGTCATGAATCGAACATGACTGAACTCACCAGAGTGGGGAGACAGCATTTATAATTTAATTTGTGATAAATATAATTTTATTACTATCTAAGTTGAAAGTAAATAAGTTTGCTCCTATCCTAGTATTTGGTACATAAATTTCTGAACAGTTGTGCCATAATTAATAAAACAAGATAGGAGCATTCCAATGAAACGATATCAAGATGA
>NZ_LT984417.1:1665939-1736395 GCF_900258455.1 Latilactobacillus fuchuensis | reverse complement strand
AACAAACAGGGTTCAACTCATTTCAGTTCGATAGCTAGATACTAAGACCTAAAACATAGTAACTAAAAGTGGCTAACTTAAACTTGAAATTTTCGATTCTTAATAAGCACAAAAAAACCGGTATCGACGTAAGTCTCAACATTCTGAGATTAAATGAACATTTTTCTTTGACGCGCGCCAGAACTCATCAATTTCCGTTCAAATCAAAATAACTGATTATCCTAAGTTCGGGATAATCAGTTATTTCAACTTGATACTCAATTGATAACCGAGTTCTGTCACAGCTTGTTCTATTTATAACTGGGGTTGTTGGAGGGCCTGGTTAAAAAAGTAATAACAAATAATCACAGCCAACAAACCAATCAGCGAAATCAGGATTAATCCCTTAATATTTTGCCGTTGCCAACCACTATAGATTGTCAGACCAATGAAAAAAGTGGTCAAACAAACGGCGATACCTAAAAGCATGAGCCAAACTATCATTGATTAATCCGCCCAATCACCATTCCGGAAGACTGGGACGACTGAACCGTCGTGTTTGATACCGTCAATGTTCATTTGACTAGAGCCAACCATGAAATCAACGTGGGCTTGACTACGGTTCAAGCCAGCCGCTTTTAATTGTTCCTCGGTCATCTTAGTGCCCCCTTCAATGGAGAAGGCGTAAGCAGAACCTAAAGCAAGATGGTTAGATGCGTTTTCATCAAATAGTGTGTTGAAGAACGTAATCTTAGATTGTGAGATTGGTGAAGGATCAGGAACTAAAGCCACTTCGCCTAAACTCTTAACACCCGCGTCAGTTTGCAATAATTTTTGTAGCACATCGTTGCCTTCTTCAGCAGTCGCTTTAATGACGCGACCATTTTCAAAAGTGAATTTCATGTTATTTAACGTATTACCCGCATAGCTGAGCGGTTTGGTCGAAGAGATATAACCATTAATGTTGTTCGCATCGGCAGCTGAGAAGACTTCTTCAGTTGGCATGTTGGCCACGAATGGCCGTCCATCGCTACTTTCATTAGGACCACCAATCCAGATATGATTTTCAGGGAGACCGATTGTAATATCAGTACCAGGCGCAGTGTAGTGGAGTGCTTTGAATTGGGCAGCGTTTAATTCAGCAGCCTTGGCTTGGAGTTTATGGCCGTGAGCTTCCCAAGCCTTAATTGGATCAGCTTGGTCAATCCGAGTGGTCTTAAAGATTTCAGTCCATAATTTATCAGTGGCTGTTTGTAAATCATCGTCTGGGAAAACTTTGTGCGCCCAGGCGGGACTAGCAGCAGCGATGACAATCCAGCTATTTTTGTTGGCTTGTGTCGCTTGGCGGACTTTAAGCATGGCTTGGCCGTTTGCTTTTTGAACGGCAGCGACCCGATCGCTATCTAAGCCTTTTAAGTTGTCGGGATTACTCGACATGACTGAAATTCGTTTAGCGCCGTGTTCTAGCCAATAATCGTATTCTTGTGTTTGGAAGTCGGGGACATTCAGTAACCGATCTTCATCCTTGTGTTGCATATTGAGGCGATCAACTAAATCATCTTGCCATTTAATAATGACTTCAGCGGCACCGAGATCGTAACAAGCTGCGGTAATATCGCGGGCCAATTGTGATTGCGTGACTGCGATTTGGATGACGATGGTGTCACCGGATTGGACATTAATCCCAGTTTTGGCAGTTAATGCCGCGTATTTTTCAAGATTGTGTTCAAAAGTTGTCATAAAAAATCCTCCTTAAATGCTTTTAATACGTTCATCATAGCATAAGCCGTCTAAAAAAACTTGCAATATCAGTTAAAACGTTTTCATTGTTATTTAATTTGTGTTAGAGTTACTGTAATGAACGGCGTAAACTGAAATTTTGAGGGGTTGTTAAGATGGCACGAAAAAAGCGAATTAAAGCGGAACAAATTTTGGATAAAGCGTATGAAATGGTGTTGACCGATGGCTTGAAATCAATCACGGCGCGTAAGTTAGCCACCGAGTTAGACTGTTCAACGCAACCGATTTATTTGGAATTTGGGAGCATGGACCATCTTAAGAATGCTGTTTTAGAAGAAGCCAAGGCGCGCCTGATTTGGTACGTCAGTGAAGAGCAACGGACCGATAATCCGTTGGTTAACTTGGGAATGGGCTATATGCGGTTTGCAACTATTGAACCACAGTTGTATCGAGCGTTATTTATTGATAACCATTTTGGTGAAGATAAGACGAAATCGTTCGTCAGCCAACTAGCGACTCAGGCCCTTCGTAAATACGAGCCACTGATGAATAAACCCGAAGCAGAGCGTAAACGAATTAGTGTCGAAACGGGTGTGATTATCGCGGGGATTGCGACGTTATTGAACACGAGCTTGGTATCACTATCTGAAGATGAAGTCTATGCATTATTGACACGGATGTTGAAACGTTGTTTAGAAGGCGAACCAGTGACAAATTAAAAGAGAAGTCCATCCGAATTGGATGAGACTTCTCTTTTGGGTTAGATATGATATCGCTAAATCTTTTTAAATTATGATAATATTAATTGTCAATTGTAGGTGAAACGTGTAGCATAGTAAGGGATAGCAATCAGAATTAGTAGGAGGTTTATTTGTGTCTAAGATTAAAGTAATGACTGTTTTTGGCACACGTCCAGAGGCAATTAAAATGGCACCACTTGTTTTAGAATTGAAGAAACGCCATACCGAGTTTGAAGCAGTTACAGTCGTGACCGCACAACATCGGCAAATGCTAGATCAAGTGCTTGAGATTTTTAAAATTAAACCGGATTATGATCTAGACGTTATGAAACAACGACAAACGTTGAGTGAAATTACGAGTAATGTCTTAATGAATTTAGACCACGTGATTGCCACTGAAAAACCTGATATTGTGTTAGTTCATGGCGATACAACGACCACTTTTGCGGCTAGTATCAGTGCTTTTTATAATCAAACAGCCATCGGACATGTTGAAGCCGGTTTACGGACATGGGATAAATATTCACCATTCCCTGAAGAAATGAATCGTCAATTAACGGATGTATTGAGTGATATTTATTTTGCACCAACTAGTCAAAGTAAAGCTAATTTATTACAAGAGAATCATCCAGCTAAAGCAGTCTTTATTACAGGAAATACGGCGATTGATGCTTTGAAACAAACTGTTCAAACTGAATATAATCACGATATTCTAAAGGTTGTTGATGCAGATAAACGAATGATTCTAGTAACGATGCATCGTCGCGAGAATCAGGGAGAACCAATGAAGCGGGTCTTTAAAGTGATGCGTCAAGTGGTCGAAAGCCATGAAGATGTTGAAATTGTTTACCCGGTCCATTTAAATCCAGTTGTGCAAGAAGCGGCGCAAAGTATCTTGGGCAATCACCCTCGGATTCATTTAATTGATCCCTTAGATGTTGTTGATTTCCATAATTTAGCAGCTCGTAGCTATTTCATTATGTCTGATTCAGGTGGTGTTCAAGAAGAAGCCCCTTCACTAGGCAAACCAGTACTTGTTTTGCGCGATACAACTGAACGTCCTGAAGGCGTGACGGCTGGAACCTTGAAATTAGTGGGGACTCAACCAGAAGCAGTCCATGACGCCATGGTTGAATTATTGGATGATCAAGCAGTCTATGATGCCATGGCCCAAGCTAAAAATCCATATGGTGATGGTTTTGCCTCTAAGCGGATTTTAGATGCAATTGCGTATCATTTTGGTCAAACAACTGAGAAACCAGAAGAATTTTAAAAATAATTTAAAAAGGTAGTATTGTAACCTAGATTCCTAGGTCGCAATACTACCTTTTATTTTTGAGTTAATGCTCAGAAACTACCCGTGAGAAGTCGCACTTCGATTATAACGTGCTTCTCAAGTAGCCTTTTCCGTTTAACTACAAAATCAGCGTTATGATTCAGAGTGCAAATCATAACGCTGATTTTTAGGTTAATCCTCAAAGTCTGACCAACTTGAGTCAGCACTCATTTCTCTTTAACGTGCTTCTGAGCTAGCTTCTTCCGTCTAGCTACGATTCGCAAATCATGACCAAAGCTCGGTCATAATTCACTAATCTAGGCTATACTCAGAAGCTGAACAGCTCAGTCAGCACTCATTTCTTCTTAACGTGCTTCTCAAGTAGCCTTTTCCGGTTAACTACAAAATCAGCGTTATGATTCAGAGTACAAATCATAACGCTGATTTTTAGGTTAATCCTCAAAGCCTGACCAACTTAAGTCAGCACTCATTTCTTTTCTTTAACAATGTATACCGGGCGATTTTTAACTTCTAGGTAGATTTTACCGATGTATTTACCGACAATGCCTAGGCAGAGGAGTTGTAGGCCGCCAACCATTAACATGACTGAAATCAATGATGGCCAGCCAGTGGTTGGATCGCCGAAAATTAAGGCGCGAATGATGATAAAAATTAAGGCTAGACTCGCAATGATAAACGAGAAGAAGCCGATAAATGAGGCGATGGCCAACGGTGTTTCTGAGAAGGTAACGATCCCGTCTAAAGAATATTTGAATAGTCCCCAGAAAGACCAACTAGTGGTGCCGGCCACGCGATCTTGATTCTGATATTCAAGATATTTAGTGTCGAAACCAACCCAACTGAAAATACCCTTAGAAAAACGGTTATATTCGGACATTTCGAGGATTGCATCAACCATTTGACGGGTCATTAAACGGTAATCACGGGCGCCATCAACGATTTCAGTTTGGGAAATCCGGTTGATGATTCGGTAGAATTGTTTGGCAAAGAAAGAGCGAATTGGTGGTTCACCAACCCGAGTTGTACGCCGGGTACCGACACAATCGAAACCGTCTTGTTCGATACCGGTAATCATTTCCGGTAATAGTGCGGGCGGATCTTGCAAGTCGACATCCATCACGGCCACGTAATCACCAGTCGCAGCTTGTAATCCTGCGTAGAGCGCTGCTTCCTTACCAAAATTACGTGAGAAAGAAATATAATGAACGTGATCCACATCAGTGGTTTGTAAAGCCCGCATTTCGGCGAGCGATTGATCACTTGAACCATCGTTAACAAACCAATATTCGATTTGATGATTCGTGAGTGTCGCGGCCACCTTTTCAACGGCGGCGTAAAAAAGTGGAATTGATTCCTGTTCGTTATAGCACGGTACAATGATTGAAATGGTCTTACGCATGTTAATCCCCCGATTTTTGATTAAAAATCCATTTGCTAAAAATATAATTGGCTAAAATAACGACAACTTGATCGATAATTTTAACGACCATGTTGGGACCCGCTAATAATGAAATCCCAACAAACATAATAGCGGTATCCATTAAATAGGATATACCACGAAAGAAGAAGAAACCACCCATTTCACGGATAAAAGCAGTGAAGTTGGTATATTTAGATTGGAAGACCCAAGTTTTATTCGTAAAGAAAGCGAAAAGAACGGATAAAAACCACGCGATTGTATTGCTTAGTAAATAATACCAGCCAGTGTAACGGTCTAGGACGAAGAAGACGACCATATTAACCAAGGTTGTTAAGACGCCAAAAACGAGATACATCAGTTGTTCCCGATATTTATGAATAAGGGTTTGGGTGGTTTTAATCATGATTTACCTCGATTTCGGATTGTGTGATAATGGCGCAGAATACGACCACGTAGGGCCATTTGTTTTTCAGATTTTTTGAACGTATAGCTGGTTGTGATGTAATTAACAATCCCGACAATTAGTTGGTCGACAATCTTAGCGGTCATACTGTGCCAACCGAGCATTGAAATCCCAACAATCATCAGACCGTTGTCTAGAAAGAACGAGACGCCGCGGAAAAAGAAAAATGAAATAATTTCTTGAAATAGCGCTCTAAAACTAGTGTATTTCGATTGAAAGACCAATGATTTATTGGTAAAAAAGCCAAATAGGTTGGCAATCAACCAAGCCATCGTATTCGCGAGTAAATACGGCCAAATCAGCGTGTGCCGAAAGACCCAATAAGTCGCAATGTTAACGACGGAAGCTAAGAAACCAAAAACGGTATAAGTTAAAAAGTCGCGATACTTGAATATCATGCGTTTGATAAAAGCCATAGTAAGCTCCTCAGTTAGTTTAATCATGCAACAAAGGTGATGATATAAAAAAATACCCAGGCAACCCCAGGTATCTAGTCAGTCGTCAGTTTCAAAAATTAGAGACTTTGTTGCTTAGCGACGATTTCGCTAACGAATTTTTCTAGGTTAGCAATGTCGTCAGCTTCGGGTGCTAAATCGACTTTGACAACGTCAGCCCCTTTAGTGGCGCCAGTTTGTTCGAAGATGGCTGCAAAATCATCAACGACTTTACAGAATTCATCGTAGAAGGTGTCGCCAGAGCCACAGACACCATAAACCTTGCCCGTTAAATCTTCTTCTTTTAAATCTTCGTAGAAATCGACGGCTTCGTCAGGTAAGTCGCCATCGTCCCCATAGGTATAGCTACAAACAATACAGATATCTGCATCTTCAAAATCAGCAGGATCCGCTTGTGAGATTTCGGTTGTTTCGACTGAAACGTTCGCATTTTCTAAGGCTTCTTCAACGATTTCAGCAATTTCTTCATTATTACCAGTCATACTTGCGTAGACTACTTTGGCAGTTGCCATGATTGGTCATCCTTTCATCTAAACGATTACGATTAACTCACCGTAAAATGTCTGCAATACTATCCGATATTATAGCAAATTCCATTCTATAATAAAAGGACTGAGCGATTCGATGATTGAAAAAAGTTGCTAAAAACAGTGGATTAACACCATTTTAAGGGTAAATAGCGTATAATAGTTCTAAAGAACGACTTGGAGGTCACAAGATTGATTACATTAAAATCTGAACGAGAAATTAAAGGGATGGCCGCATCAGGTGCCGTCATTGCCGGTGTACAACAAGGGTTATTTGATATTATCAAACCAGGTATTTCTAGCTGGGTCATTGAAGAATTCGCTAATGATTACATTGAAAGTCACGGTGCCCGCGCTTCAGAAAAAGGGTTTGAAGGTTACAAATATGCAACCTGTGTCAGTGTTAATGAAGAAGTAGCCCATGCCACACCCCGCAAGAACTTGATTCTGAAGACTGGCGATATTGTCAGTGTTGATATGACGGTTAATCTAGACGGTTACGAAAGTGACGCTTGCTGGACTTATGCGGTTGGCGAAGTGAAACCCGAATTACAAAAATTAATGGATGACACGCTTAAATCACTCTACTTAGGGATTGATCAAGCCGTGATTGGTAACCGAATTGGTGATATTGGTCATGCAATCCAACAATTTACCGAAGTTGAAAATAACTATGGTGATATCCGCGAATTAATTGGTCACGGTATCCAACCAACAATGCACGAACAACCAAACGTCCCACATTACGGTGAAGCTGGTAAAGGGTTACGCCTTAAAGAAGGGATGACGATCACCATCGAACCCATGATTAGCATGGGGACTTGGCATATTGCTTCTAGAGAAGCGAAGGGTGACGATTGGGAATACTACGTCACAGCAGACGGCACACCATGTGCGCAATATGAACACACCATTGCCATCACAAAAGACGGCCCAAAAATCTTAACGGCCCACGACAACGAAGATCCAAAATACTTGATAGACTAGATGAGTACTGACTCAAGTTGGTCAGGCTTTGAGGATTAACCTAAAAATCAGCGTTATGATTTGCACTCTGAATCATAACGCTGATTTTGTAGTTAACCGGAAAAGGCTACTTGAGAAGCACGTTAAGAAGAGACGAGTGCTGACTCGAACGGTTAAACCTTGAGCACAGCCTAAAAAAGCCACTACCGATTAAACAATAATCGGTAGTGGCTTTTTTATGATTGGCTTGTGAAATTGATTGCAACGATTGGTTCGATATCCTTAACCGTATTAATGAAAGTCATTTTGTTTTCAGAAAATAATCAAGTGGCGTGATTAATCATGTATAATAGGCGATGATAGTCAATTTTATAACGTTTGACGCTCTTGTGGCCAATATTTGACGAGGGTATAATGATTAAGTTTATAAGGAGTCTTATGAAAACTGAGAAACAACATGACGTGCCGATCCTACGACAGTCGTTACCAAAAAGGCGAAAAACAGTCGCTTTTATTAAATTAATGATCTTGCGTTCATCTGAAGCGAACATCAGCGACAGTTCAAAAGTAATTGCTTATTTTGCACTATTATCCGTCTTTCCATTATTAATCGTGATTGGGAACGCGTTACCTTATTTCCATTTAGATGTGATGGCAGTTGCCAGTTACGTTCAAACGGCTGTGCCACCCGCCATCTTTAATCGGGTTATGCCAACACTTCAATCGTTACTCAACAAACCGAACAGCGGTTTATTATCAATCGGGGTAATCGGGACAATGTGGGCGGCTAGTAAAGGAATCAATGCTTTGAAGGACAGCATTAACCGCGCTTACGGTGTCGAAAAGGTTCAGAATTTTGTTTTGAAACGCCTAATCTCGCTGGGGAGTACATTAGTCCTACTACTATTATTGATTAGTCTAATTCTGGTATTTACGTTTGGGCAACAAGTGCTCGAATTAATTGCGCCAATCTTTAAGATTCCACCGCATTATATTAATATTTTTAGTAGTTTAAAATGGCCCGTAACAGCGAGCGTCGTTTTTATTATTCTAATTTTTATCTACTTTTTCATTCCGAACGTTAAAATGCGAATGCGGAGTGTGATTCCCGGTGCAATACTAACGACGGTCGGTTGGTTAGCGTTAGCGCAAGGCTTTTCATTGTATATGCGCTACTTTGGGACCTCGTGGAATAGTTATGGGACAATCGGTGTTTTCATCATTTTGTTACTCTGGCTTAATTATTCTGCCACTGTCCTAATGGTCGGCGCGGTCTTGAATGTCGTCGTTGAAGAGGCTTTGCACGGACGAGTCGATACCAGTCGGGGCAAGGTGTACGACTTTATCGAACGGCGTAAAGAACAACATTAAAATAGTCGCTAATAGTTGATATTTAAATTGTGAACAATTTTATAAAAGTAATTAACCCCAAAAAGGATTTTGTTTTTTACCGCTAGTTATCCTATAATGGAGTATATTACGATTACTTTTACGAAACGCGTTTCAAGGGGGAAACATCATTATGAATTCTGATGAAACAAATCAGCAACCTGAACAGCAGCGTCAACGACGTCACCATCATCATAAGCACCACCGGAAGGGCTGGACAGTGACTAAGGTCATTCTAGTAATTCTCGGGGTATTAATCTTAGCCGGGGGCGCATTTGCCGCTAAGGTCTACTACGATGTCAATCAGACTGCTAAAACAGTTTATAAAACAAAAGGTAAAACGCAAAACAAACGTAAAGCGAACCAAAGTGTGACGTTGAATAAGAAAACGCCATTTTCAATTCTCTTATTAGGAACGGATACCGGGGAATTGGGTCGGACCTATAAAGGTCGGACGGATACCATGATTCTCGCAACGGTCAACCCAGCCACCAAACAAACCAACATGTTAAGTATCGCCCGTGATTCACGGGTGCCAATCGTCGGTTAGGTAGCGTCAAGAATCTTGTGTAAATGAAATGCCTTCGTACATATAATATGTATCTAACTTAAATAAATGATGCTTCCAAGGTGTCCTGGAGTCCTTTGAACCCTCGGTGGATCCGCTTCAGAGACTTCTCGTTATAAACATTAAACTGAGAAACCAGGAAGCGATCCAGTGAATCTTCCGTTGGAAATTGTTCTTTGTGGTGGGTGGTGCGCTTGAGATGCTTATTAAAGTTCTCAATCAGGTTAGTGGAGTATAGTGATTGCCGGATAGCTGGTGGAAAGTCCATGAAAGTGAGTAAATTCGGCATTTTAAGCAGATCTTTGATTAATTTGGGATAGGTCTGATGCCAGTTGTTGGCGAACTCATTCAGTTTCAGTTCGGCTGCTTCACGGTTGGCGGCCCGATGAACTTGTTTAAAGTCACTGATCACGGCCTTGCGGTCTTTTACGCGAACTTTGTTCATCAGATTCCGCCCAACATGAACCAGGCAACGTTGTCGTTTGGCTTTAGGGAAATGCCGATTCAAGCCTTCATCCAAACCAACTAACCCATCGGCCACAAACAACAGCACATCTTTAACGCCCTGCTTGATCAAGGTTCCCAGCAGTTCAGTCCAGATTCCAGTCGATTCCGTTGGCGCCACTTGGTAGTTCAGCACTTCTTTCGTACCATCTGGACGAATGCCAATCGCAATATGAACGGCTTCTTTTTGAACGGTATCCCGCTTTAACGGCAAGTAAGTGGCATCTAAGAAGATGGCCGCATATTGTGAAGCCAGTCGACGTTGCTGGAAAGCTTGGACCTGTTCATTGACGGCTTTAGTCATGTTGGAAACCGTGGCTTTGGAGTAGTGAGCACCGTACATTTTCTCAATGAGTTCGGCAATTTCAGCAGTGGTAATTCCCTTGGTATACAACTGAATGACCGTTGTTTCTAAATTATCACTGTGCCGACCGTAGGCTGGCAAGGTATGATTTTCAAACCGGCCATTGCGATCTCGAGGAATGGTTAAGTTAAGTTGGCCGTACTTCGTATCAAACGAGCGCTCATAACTGCCGTTGCGGTTATTACCAGTGTTAATCCCAGCGTATGAGTAGCGTTCGTAACCCAACAACTCTGCCAATTCGGTTTGAAGCAGCTGGTTAATCGCAATTTCGAGGTGGTGACGAAAAACTTCGTCCAAATCTTGCTTTTGGGCTAGTGCAGCGATAATTTCTGTGGTAAGTTCATTCATGGGGAATGCCTCCTGTGATGTTTTCTGTGGTTACTAAATATCATAAGGGAAGGCATTCCCTATTTCTATACAATTCAGAAATCTTTTATGCATTTACACAAGATATTTTACGCTCTCAGAATTTTTGTGCCATCAATAAAAATAGCATTACTAATCATTCGTCCCTGTCATAAATGGGCAACCAAAACTAATTAATACTTTAATAGCCTCAGCAATCCGGAAGCGAGCAATTGTCTGACGGGGAGAGTGCAGTTTTTTTCGTGATTAAATAAAAATATCGTCAGTGACAGAATTTCTCATCACTGGCGATAAACATTGTAGATTCAGTTTATTCAATCAACACCGCACTAAATTTCTTCTGAATCTTAAACTTAATATTATTAGCTGTTCGCCGTGTGACGTTTAAGTCCGCGGCGATTTCTTTGAGTTCGGCGTTGTAGAAGTAGCGTAGGACTAAGAAGCGTTGTTCGCGCGGCGTACAAGCTTGATAGAGTTGTTCGAAACATTCTTGGTGTAAGAGATTCGCTTCAGCACTACTCACTGGGCTACTAATCTGATCGAGATAATCCAGAACGGCGTCGTTGTTGTCGTCTTGTTGATCAACGAAACCGATATGTTGGTTATATTGATTGGTTTGGCGGAAGGACATCAGCAGTGTCCATTTAACGGCTTGGAAACAGTAGACCATTAGCGCGTGGTGTTCAGTTTCTGGATTACCCGGGAAATGTTGATAAGCATCGACGAAGGCAAGCAGGCCTTCTTGGTATAAATCATCATAATTTGATCGTTTACGAGAGACATTGAGTGCCTTTAAGACGCCGTGAATTAGGGTATCGTCTTGACTGATGAGGGTGAAAGCGGCTTGAATCTGTTCTTGAGTCATGAAACTGTCCTATCTACTATAAGCTTACAGTGTTAGATTTACCGGTAAACTTACTGTAACGCGGGCGGATCAATTGGTCGAAGGTCCGTTTTAGCTGATTTAGGTGGATCACTACTGCTTTCCATCGTCATATTTAGCTGCTTTTGACGGGCAAGGACTTAGTGTTGGGTAGAATCGGTTCTTTTATAATCGGCGTAATTGTTTAATGAACACATTCACGTCGTTGTACCAAGCGAATTCGTGAAGCGGACATTCTGGAAAGGCTTGGGTCGCGGCTTTATAAATATAATTGGATTTATTGATTTCTAGTTCGTCTAATAGTTGAATCAGATCAGCAGTGGTCTGAGGAATCTTTTGACACCTAGAACAAGTGCAGTTGTCATACTGATGGATAATGCTGTCGGGGAAACGGGAATGAATTGTAATGTCGTAGCCAAAGCTCAATGAACATAAGCGTAAGCTAGCACGTAGAATGCGGCCAATCGCGGCGCAATGGTGAATTTCAGTTTCAAGTTGTTGACCGTAATAGTTGAGTTCGGCGGTCGTACCGTTCAAGAAGCGAAAGAGGACGTGCGAATCGAATTGTTCGAAAGCGGCGACATAATGTAAGGCGACCCAACTCGTATTCTGATGTGCAGTTCCACCGAGTGGCAGCAATTGATAATCACCGTTGATTTGGGGGATTTTGCGATGATGATCGAAATAGCGACAAAGATGCCTAGTCTGCGAGAAATCGATTAATTGTTGGTGGTTGTAGTGTTGAATCAGTTGGCGAGTCGAATAAGGCGTTAGTTGCAATTGGTTATCCTGATTGAGAATCAAACTCTTTTTAGTCGGGTGCTGTTGATTAAACGGGAGAATCAGCATCGAATCATGGGTCGCCGAATTTTGATGCGATTGTATGTAAGGATACGAAAGTGGCTTGGTAAAATCAAAAGATTCTAATCCGGTAGTAATTGGTTGTGTGGTACGCAGTCTAAAAGACATCAAAAAACTCCAATCTATCTCTAGGATAATACGAGCATAGCAACGATTGGAATCGGATACAAAGATACTAAGAATTTGACCGTTGATTATTAAGATAATTCTAATCAAGTGGTCTAATTTGAGCGTTTAGGGGTCACAAACCGTTCTGAATATGGCATACTATAGTTAGACAAAAATTTTTATGGGGGATACATACAATGAAAGTACGTAAAGCAGTTATTCCAGCAGCAGGCTTAGGCACCCGTTTTTTACCAGCCACTAAAGCGATGGCTAAGGAAATGTTGCCAATCGTTGATAAACCAACCATCCAATTTATCGTGGAAGAGGCAAAAGCTTCTGGGATTGAAGATATCTTAATCATTACGGGTAAGGGTAAGCGCCCAATCGAAGATCATTTTGATTCTGCACCCGAATTGGAACAAAACTTAAAAGCTAAAAATAAAACTAAAATGTTAAAAATGGTCAATGAAACAACCGATATGGGTGTTAATCTCTACTTCATTCGCCAATCACATCCCAATGGCTTAGGCGACGCCGTTCGTTTAGCGAAATCATTCGTTGGCGACGAACCCTTTGTTGTGATGTTAGGCGATGATTTGATGGAAGATAAGATTCCATTGAGCCAACAACTAATTAATGAATATGAAGATACGCACGCTTCACAATTGGCGGTCATGAAGGTGCCCCATACTGAAGTCGATAAATATGGTGTCATCAATCCTGAAAACAAGGTTAAAGACGATTTATACAACGTTAAGAGCTTCGTTGAAAAACCCGACATCGATAAAGCACCTAGTGATTTAGCAATTATTGGTCGTTACCTATTAACACCAGAAATCTTTGATATCTTAGAAAATCAAAAACCAGGTTTAGGTGGCGAAATTCAATTAACCGATGCCATCGATGAATTAAACAAAACACAACGCGTCTTCGCGCATGAATTCAAAGGACGTCGTTACGATGTCGGTAACAAGTTAGGTTACTTAGAAACTAGCATTGAATACGGCTTAAAACATCCAGAAGTCAAAGATGGTTTAAAGAAGTACATCATCGAACTAGCAGAACAATTAAAGAAGAAGTAAGTGTCTGACTCAAGTTGTTCAGGCTTTGAGGATTAACCTAGAACTGGGTGTTATGAGTGCTTTATACTCATGATGCCCAGTTCGTAGTTAACCGGAAAAGGCTACTTGAAAAGCACGTTAAAGAAGTAAGTGCGTTGAGTTGCGTTTAGCAAGTGAGCACTAACAGAAAATACTGATTATCTTGTTTTTTAAGATAATTGGTATTTTTGGTTAAGCGGAAGTTGTTGCAACTCAAAAGCACGTTAGAATCAAAGTAGATTGGACTGATTAGCTTGGTTGAAAAGCATGAAATAGATAAGTCTAAACCAAATAATAGGGGCGAATCTGATGATACTTCACAGAATGTTTCTTCGGAAACCATGAAGCTAATTGAATCCGTGATTGAAAGCAATGAAGATCTACTTCAAAAGTTAGCGGACTATGATATAAAAGAATGTTAAATACGATAGAACACCATCCCAATACGGATGGTGTTTTTTATTATGAGAAATTAATGTGAATGAATTGATATTAGTTAATTACCCGTAAATCAGCTTTTAAAGGGAATGTATATTCATTTAAAGTGACAATAATGAAAAAATATTCGACAAAATATTAATTTATGCTTATAATTATTAATATACTATTATAACTTATCTAATTGTTTTCTAATTAAAAACAAAGTGTGTCATTCAATAGAGTAGAGACAACGCGTTTTTGACAGATCGAAGGAGGATTTTACATGAAGAGAATTGTCTTATTTCTAAGTAGCTTTTTGTTAGTCGGCTTATTCATGGTTGGGGGCCAATCGACCAAGCAGGTCCAAGCCGCAACGCAGACTTATCAAATTGGCACTGATGTGACCTATCCCCCGTTTGAATTTGCCAACGAGCAGAATCAATATGTCGGGATTGATATTGATATTATGAAAGGCATCGCTAAATCAGAAGGGTTTAAGGTCGACATCAAACCACTCGGCTTTAATGCGTCGGTTCAAGCGGTTCAATCGCAACAGATTGATGGCATCATCGCGGGGATGACGATTACTGATGAACGAAAAGCGAAGTTTGATTTTTCAGATCCGTACTATAAAACCGGCGTTGTGATGGCGGTTCAAAAAGATAGCAAAGTCACTGGCTTAGCTGGCTTAAAGGGTAAACGGGTCGCGGTTAAGACTGGGACGTCTGCTAGTGACTACGCGAATTCAGTTGCTAAAAAGTATGGGTTTACGACCGTGACGTTTGATGAATCGGATAATATGTATAACGATGTGATTAATGGTAATTCTGTGGCGTGTTTCGAAGATCAACCGGTGATGCAATATGGGATTAAAACCGGACTTGCTTTGAAGATTGTCACGAAACCAACTGGCGGTGGCGAATACGGTTTTGCCGTTAAGAAGGGCACCAACCAAGCGTTATTGAAACAATTTAACCAGGGTCTTGCTAAATTAAAAGCGAACGGTCAATATGCTAAGATTCAGGCGAAGTATTTAGGGACAGTCGCGAATAAAACTAAAGCTGATCGTAGTTTCTTCGGCTTAATGAATGAAAATAAAGATGCGTTGTTGAGCGGCTTAGGCCAAACGTTGTTATTAACGGTCATCTCAATTTTCTTCGCGACGATTTTTGGACTAATTTTCGGGCTTATGGGTGTCCTACCAAGTCGTTTGGCCCGGGGCGTTTCGACAACGGTCATCTACATTTTCCGAGGATTACCATTGATTGTTCTCGCATTATTTATCTATACGGGGATTCCAAGTTTAACGGGTCAAAAGATTCCGGCGATGGTCGCAGGCGTTATCACGTTAATGCTCAATGAAGGGGCGTATACCGCGGCCTTCGTTAAAGGCGGGATTGGTGCTGTCAATTCCGGTCAAATGGAAGCAGCCCGCAGTTTAGGCTTGTCATACGGCAAAGCGATGCGGCGCGTGGTCTTACCACAAGGGATTCGGATTATGGTGCCGTCATTCATTAATCAATTTATTATCACCTTGAAAGATACCTCGATTTTATCGATTATCGGGATTTTAGAATTAACCCAAACCGGGAAAATTATTATTGCGCGTAACCTAGAAGGCTTCAAGATTTGGGCGATGATCGCCTTGATTTATCTCGTCGTGATTACACTCTTGACGTGGCTTTCTAAGTTTGTCGAAAGGAGAATGGCTAAATGATGAATCGGATTGAAGTGTCACACCTCATTAAGAATTATGGTAGCAACGAAGTGTTAAAGGATTTGGATTTAACCGTCGGCAATAATGAAGTGGTGGTTTTAATCGGGCCGTCTGGTTCCGGTAAAAGTACCTTCCTACGCTGTTTAAATCGCTTGGAGGAACCGACTGGCGGTGAAATCGTCATTGATGGGTTTAACGTCAATGATTCGAAAAATGATTTAAACCAAATTCGTGAAAAAATTGGGATGGTTTTCCAACATTTTAACTTATTCGAAAACTTAACCGTCGCTCAAAATATTACGTTGGCCCCAGTTGAACTCGGGAAAATGACGAGCGAAGAAGCTGAAAAAGTGGCGAAGGAATTATTAGCCACGGTCGGTTTATCCGATAAATACGATGCCAAAACGCAATCGTTATCGGGGGGACAAAAGCAACGGGTCGCCATTGCGCGCGCATTAGCGATGAAACCCGACATTCTCTTGTTCGATGAACCGACTTCGGCACTCGATCCTGAAATGGTCGGCGATGTCTTGGCAGTAATGAAACGGCTCGCTAAAGAGGGGATGACGATGGTCGTTGTCACGCATGAAATGGGCTTTGCGAAAGAAGTCGCCGACCGCGTGATCTTCATGGCGGACGGGCACATCGTTGAACAGGGCGCACCAGAAGCCATTTTCGACAACCCGCAGAACCCAAGAACCAAAGATTTCTTACAGAAGGTATTGAATGTGTAATTAGGATTAAAACAAACATTAAAATTCGAAGAACACAATTATTCTCGAAGACGAGGTATAATTGTGTTCTTTGTTGATTATTTTAAATAAAACATAATCATTTTACCGGCAGAATGACCTTGTTTGGTGTTAAACTAACTATAACAAGATTCATTGAAAGAGGGGATTGGGATGCCATTACAATTAGGATTAAAAGCGGGCGTTGATGACCGACAGATTGCCGATCGGCTACAATATCATCCAGATGTTTTCGAATTTCATTTAGTTGAACAAAACGTGACACCAGAAGGTTTGAAAGTGTTACGGGATAAGATTCAATATGTCCGCCAACATGGCGTTACGCAGATTGTGTTGCATCATCCCATGAACTGGCAGAACCGGCATCTCGAATTATCGATGAGCGAGGTGGCTTCGCCGGAGCGTTATCGTTTCTTATGGCAGAGCACGCTCGATTTATTGGAATTAGCGCAAGCCGAGTCGGTCCAATTGTTAGTCCACGGTTCATACGATGATCCGATTGAAGAATTGACGGCCGGTTACGCGCATCTATGGGAAGCTAGTCAGGTCCTGTTTAAACGCATGGATTACCTTCAAAAAATTGGTGGGCATAATATTGTGTTTGAAAACTCGATTTCGCCACTTTTCTATTACGGTAATCCGAATTTAGATCAAGCGATTTTTGCGAAGAACTACCGGTTAGCGTTCGATATCAGTCATTGCTTTATTAAATTGCACGGCGATAATCAAGCGTTAATGCAGAGTTTGAAGACGCTAGGGCCCCATGTGCATCATTATCACATTGTTGATTCGATGGGTGGCTCGCACGATGGGTTACCGTTGGGCACTGGCAAAATCAATTGGGCTGGCGTATTACCGCTGTTAAACCCAGCAGCTAGTCAGATTTATGAAGTCCAACTGAAGGATCAAAATGACGCGCAAGAAATGATCGCTAGCCATGCTTATTTACAACAGATAGCGGATTCGCTTAAAGCTTAAGCGAGCAAAAGGCCCAATTCAGATTTGAATTGGGTCTTTTAAATGTTGCGCTGAAGTTAAATAATTGATTTAGATATTTTGATTGATAACGTGCTTGCACTCACAGTTTCTTGTGCTTAGCTTCTTCCGTCTAGCTACAAATCGAAAATCATGACTAAGTGCCGTCATAATTCCCGATTTTAGGCGATACTCAGAAGCTGACCAGCTCAGCCAGCACTCATTAACCTAATAGAATTCGATCCTGATCTACTCTAAAACCAAACAACGGATAAACGGTGTCTTGATAATTGACGTAGACGAAGTGTTGATAATAGTCTTTTTTATTCAGTAATAAACTAAATTCCCATTGTTTGAGCGGATGTTTCTTAGCCGCTTCTAAGTTGAAGCTTAGTTGTGGTTGGTCGTTAACGGTTGCTAGCGTGAAGTCGGCAATCGGCCAAACTTGGTGTTCACTATTTTCGAAGTAGATTGTGGCATTCTTCGGGGTATCGACGAGTAGTTGCAATAAATCAATGACACGCATTTTTAAACCTCCTAATGGCGCTTTTTATAATGAAAGGCTAATAAACCGTTGATCAGCAACCAAGTTATGGTGGATAGGATTAAGGCCATCATCCCAATCACGATTAATGGAATCGCGCCTTTCAACAATAGGTTGGTTAACGCTTGGGGTTGACCGATTAATTGGAGACCAATCGTGATTAAGGTGACGATGATCACTGTGGCGATGGTGCCGGGAATCGTTCCCTTGAAATCGGCTCGTGATAGATCGAAACCGCCGACGGCAATCATCCCGCACAGGATTAACCAGATTAGAAAAGCAATCGGCGCAGTTGTCGTCAATAGTGTTTTGAACAATGGCCAAATTTGGTCGGCGTGCCAACTTGGATTAAAAGCAAACGTCATCCAAAGGGTAAAGGTCGGTCGGGCGAACAACCACGTTAAACCGAGAATGCTGATTGAGCAGCCAAAAATCGGGGCTAAACCAATCCACAGATTGCCAATCGTCGGCCAAATTTTACCGGTGCGATAAGTGTGGGTGACGTGACCGAGTGACCGGTCTGGATTATCGCGCAACTTAAAATTAATCAGTTGCATCTCCGTAATTCGGTGGCCAAATAACAAACAGGCTAGGGCGTGACTGGATTCGTGAATGAAGACGCCTAAGCCACCAACGATGAGTTGGGCGGATTGGTGCCATTGGGCGAGGCGTTTTTTAGTAGCGTGATTAATCAATGTTAATAGGCTAGCAATTAAATACGGAACGGCGATTAATAGGCCGTTGTTGACTAAGATTAGTTTGATTAATTGGGGCCAGAAATTAGTGGTCGATTCGGTCATAAGTATTATTCCAATCATAAATTGAGTGGCTTAAGTTTACACCAAAACAAATTAAAAAGCCAAACGAATCAATTTAAGATTCGTTTGGCCTCGGAATTAGCAATTAAGCTTCTTGGTCATTGAAGATTGGTGTTTCAATGCGTTCAACGTATTTAGCGGCAATCGGCTTTTTGTAAAGTTGCACGTCATCTTTTTCGAACAGATTGGCAGTGGCAATTTTAGCCATCGCGGCTTTGACTTGATCGGCGCCTAAGTTTTCATCGACATAACTTAAGCGGAGTACACGCGTTTTATCGGCACTATTCATAAAAACTAAATTTAATTGTTTCATTTAAAAAACCTCCTTAAGATGATTAAGCCAAGTAAACTGATTTGGTAGTGAGTTCGGCGGATAAAAAATGATCGTCTTGGTGTAAAGCCGCTAGCGCTTCGCCGACAGCTTGGATGGATTCCGCAGAAGCCGTTTCAGTTACCGCGTTAAAGCGGCGACGAAGTGTGTCCTCTGGGTAATCCTTATTTTGCATTTCGAAAGCGATACTTGATTTTAACCAATTTGTTTCCATGAGTGTCCCTCCTAATTTTTGTTGTAAGATCACCGGTGAGTTGCTTACATAGATGAGTAATGCAAAAACGTGCTAAAATGGTAATTATTTTTGAAAAAACTTTTAAATAATTCTAAAAATTACTTAAATAATCATTATTGGGTGTACCAATTCGATAATTTTAGTTATAGTTATAATTAGACTTGAAAGTGAAGAGGGATTGTTATGAAAGAAGTTGTGATTGTCAGCGCTAAACGGACACCAATTGGTAAGTTTGGCGGACAGTTAGCGAGTTTAACCGCTGTTGAGTTGGGGACGATTGCGGCTAAAGCAGCAATCGAAACGGCTGGGATTTCAGCTGAACAAATTGACCAAGCCATTTTTGGGAATGTCTTGCAGGCAGGCTCAGGTCAGAATGTCGCTCGACAAATTGCCCTAAAGAGCGGTTTACGGCAAAGTAGTACGGCGATGACGATTAATGAAGTTTGTGGTTCTGGTTTAAAGGCGCTCCGGTTAGCGCAAAGTGCGATTTTAATGGGCGATGTGGAGATTGTTTTAGTCGGCGGGACTGAAAGCATGTCAAACGCGCCTTATTTAAACACCGGGATGCGTTTTGGGACGCAATTTGGTCATCAAACAATGGTTGATAGTATTAGTAGCGAAGGCTTAAATGATGCGTTTAACCAACAACCGATGGGCATCACAGCGGAAAACGTGGCCGCTAAATATCAAGTGACGCGTCAGATGCAAGATGAATTTGCCTTGAAATCACATCAAAAAGCAGCGCATGCGACGACTGAAGGTTGGTTCGCTGATGAAATCGTCCCAGTGAGGATTCAAACTCGGAAACAAACGATTGAAGTGACGCAAGATGAAGCCATTCGCCCGACGACCACTTTGGCGGCGATGGCTAAATTGCGATCGGCATTTCAAACTGATGGGACCGTCACAGCAGCCAATGCTTCGGGGATTAACGATGGTGCTTCGGCGCTAATCGTGATGACCAAGGATAAGGCAGAAGCATTGGGGCTGGTTTATCAAGCGACTTTAGGCGCCTATCAAGAAGTCGGTATTGATCCTAATTATATGGGTGTTTCACCAGTCACTGCGATTGAACAATTGTTAACTAAGACGGGTCAAACCAAAGAAGCCATTGATTTATTTGAAATTAACGAGGCCTTTGCCGCTTCTAGTCTTGCCGTTCAACAAACGTTGGGCTTAGACCCAGCTAAGGTCAATGTTGCTGGCGGTGCCGTGGCATTAGGTCATCCAATCGGGGCTTCAGGTGCGCGAATTGTCACGACGTTGATTAATCAATTGAGACGGACACAACAAACAACCGGGATTGCCTCACTTTGTATTGGTGGTGGTCTCGGGGTTGCTTATGAAATTCAATTAAACGAGGCTTGGTTAAATGACTGATCCTAAATTTTATCAATTAACGAGAACCGAACGCTTAGCATGGCTAGTCGCACACGAGCAATTATCGGCAGAAGACGCCGCTTTTCTAGCGCAACAACAACCGCTGTCAGACGAAATTGCGGGAAGCATGATTGAAAATCAAATTGGCCAATATCAGTTGCCGATTGGTGTCGTTCAAGACGTAGTGGTTAACGGTCAGACCTATCAAGTACCAATGGTTGTCGAAGAACCATCAGTGATTGCTGCGGCTAATAACGCTGCTAAAATGGTCCGTTTGAATGGTGGTTTTCAGACCCACCAACAACAGCGGACGATGTTGGGCGAAGTCGTTTTAACCGATTTACCAGATTTGAAAGTTGCTCAAAATTGGGTCTTAGCGAATCAAGATTTATTAATGCGGGTTGCTCAAGCAGCGCACCCATCTATTGTGAAACGTGGTGGCGGGTTGCAGGCGATTAAGGTCACGGTGGTTGATCAAACCTTTTTGAAATTAGCATTAACGATTGATACGCAAGAAGCGATGGGTGCTAATATCGTCAACACCATTTGTGAAGCAATCGCCCGCGAAGTTCAAAGTGATTTAGGGGGCACTATTCTATTAAGTGTGCTGACCAACGCGGCGTTTGGTGCCGTGACGGTCGCAACCGTCACCTTAGAGCCAGCCACGTTAGCGACTAAACAACTAGCAGGGGAGATTGTCGCTCAGCGAATTGTTCAAGCAACGCGCTTTGCGCAAGTTGATTTACCACGAGCAGCGACGCATAATAAAGGCATCATGAACGGTGTCGATGCCGTTGTTTTAGCAACTGGTAACGATTGGCGGGCCATTGAAGCCGGTGCGCATAGTTATGCGGCTCAGTCCGGCCAGTATCAACCGTTGACCAGTTGGCAATTGGCTGCTGATGGTCGATTAGTGGGGCGGATTGAAATCCCGTTACCAATCGGGATGGTCGGCGGCTCAATCGGCATTTTACCGGCCGTGCAAGTCGCTCATCGCTTATTGAAGGTGACGAATGCTTGTGAATTAGCAGGCGTCATTGCAGCGATTGGCTTAGGCCAAAATTTGGCAGCCTTACGCGCTTTAGTCTCTGATGGCATTCAAAAGGGGCACATGGCATTGCAAGCTAAATCATTAGCGATTGCCGTGGGCGCGACTGAAACGGAAATTGAACCATTAGTGGCCCAATTAACCCAAGCAAAACATTTAAATACAGCAACCGCAACGGCTTTTTTAGCGCAGTTACGGCATAATAACGAATAGATAGGAAGTTAATGATGCAAATCGGAATTGATAAAATGGGGTTATTTACCCCGAATACTTATTTAGACCTCGTCATGTTAGCGAATGCGCGCGGCGTTGATCCTGATAAATTTACGATTGGGATTGGTCAAGATCAAATGGCGATTGCACCACTTAGTCAAGATTCAGTGACGATGGGGGTTAATGCAGCGTTAGACCTGCTTGACGGTGAGAATCGCGATAATATTTCATTGTTGGTTTTAGGGACTGAATCTGGTATCGATCAATCTAAAGCTGGCGCACTTTATATCCAACGCTTGCTGGGTCTTCAAAACGCCCGTGCTTTTGAAATTAAAGAAGCGTGTTATGGCGCAACGGCTGGTTTGATGACCGCGTACGATTATGTGACGGCTCATCCAGATCAAAAAGCGTTGGTGATTGGTTCTGATATCGCACGTTACGGATTAGAAACACCTGGTGAAGTCACACAAGGTGCCGGGGCGGTTGCTATGTTAGTCAGTGCGCAACCGCGATTAATGGTTTTAGAACCGCAAACAACGGTGCATAGCGCGGATGTTCAAGATTTCTGGCGGCCTAACTATTCAAAAGAAGCTTTTGCACGTGGTAAATATTCAACGGAACAATACATTGATTTCTTCCAGAAAACTTGGGCGGACTATCGCAATACAACCGACCGAACGATTGCCGATTTTAAAGCACTATGTTTTCATCTACCTTACACAAAAATGGGCTTAAAGGCGCTCCGGACGATTTTGCCCGAAGCCACTGAAGCACAGCAGGCTGACTTGTTGGCGCGTTATCAAGAAAGTACGTTGTATAGCCGCCAAATCGGGAATATCTATACTGGTTCATTATATCTAGGCTTAATGTCACTCCTAGAACAATCACAACAATTGCAAGCCGGTGATCGGATTGGTTTATTTAGTTATGGTTCAGGTGCAATTAGTGAATTCTTTACGGCTATTTTGCAACCTAATTTTGAAACGCAATTAGCAGCCCAGAAACATGCTGATCTATTAGCCAAACGCCAACAATTAACGATGGCCGAATACGAAACCCAATTCCAAACAGAACTACCAGAAGACGGCAGCGCCTTTGAAATTGACCTAACAGTCGACCCCTCACCAGTCGTCCTAACAAGGATGAAGGAACATGAAAGAATATACGAAGTGCTGACTCAAGCGGTTAAACCTTGAGCATAACCTAAGAAGGACAATTATGGTGAACTGACCATGATTGCGCTTCTGTCGTTAGGCGGAAAGGTTTGCTTGAGAAGCACGTTAAAGAAGAAGTGCTTTGAGTTGCGGTCAGCAACTGAGCATTAATTATAAATAACCGGTAATCTTGGTCTTAAGATTATCGGTTATTTTAGATTAAGCGGAAGTTGTTGCAACTCAGAAGCACGTTAAGAATAGAAGTGTTGACTCAAGTTGATTAGGCTTTGAGGATTAACCTAGAACTGGGTGTTATGAGTGGTTTTTACTCATAATGACCAGTTCGTAGTTAACCGGAAAAGGCTACTTGAGAAGCACGTTATAAAAGTCGTCTAAAAAAATTAGTTAAACCATTTAATTAATAAATAAAGAACAGTCTCTAAATACCGTAATAGCGGTATTCAGAGGCTGTTTTTTTAGAATAAAATTCTTTTTAAAATTTATGAGCGTTTAAGTTGTAACCGATTACATAAGGTGGTATATTAAGGGTGTAGAAAGATAGCTTGGTTGGTTAAAGTAAATCAAGTTAGCTTTAAAGTAATAGCAGTTGATTGATAACAATCAGCTGTCGTACCATAGATAGATATTTGGTAAATGATCAAGAACAATTGATACGGAAAAGAGTTTGTAAGGGAGTGGGCCCAGTGCCAACTTAAGTGCAACACGCTAGAAGTATAAATCATCATCAAATATATCGGAGGCTGATGTCCGTCACAGTATATCACTCAGGTAGTAAACGCAACGTTAATCGTAATCGCTGAAGCTGTATAGCAGGGTCATTAGACCAAATCAGATCGGATTATTCGATAACAGTAGGCTAGATGAACGATTAATTACAATTGAATAGCATATAGATTGAGGTGTAAGTATTAAGAATTCGAAACAGCGACATCAGTGTCACACCAAGCTATTTTCTACAACGTAGGGGAATTCAAGTGAACGATAACTTGAATTCCTTTTTTGATGTCAAAAAAATCCAGACCCACAATTGAGTGCAGTGGTCTGGCCGATTTACTATTTAATGAGTTTGTTCTTGAATGGCTTTAATTAAAGCATCGGTTGAATTGACAATCGCCCCGTTGCTCTTGATTAAGCCGACGGTATAGAGGTTTAGATAGTGGAATTGGTTCTCAGCGATTTGTTGTAAGGCCGCAATTTTTTGCGTATTAGTCGCGCCTTGTTGACGGCTGTCGGTGTAAAGACCGATGATTGGAATCTGTTTCGCAAAAGCGACCCCGATTTCACTGGCGACCCCGACGTCAATTGTTGGACCATCGAGAATCGCAATCACTAAATCGCTAGCGGTTAGTTGTTCGGTATCCGCCTGGGCGATCATTTCGGCATTGGCGTAGGCGTTCTTATCGTTAATTGCCGCATTTTCTTGTGGGAGATAAATTGATAAAGTCGGGTCGGCTTGACGTAACTCAGCGACTAAGCGGGTATTGTATTCAAAATCGGCTTGTGAGAATAAAGCATTCGCAAAATAAATTTTCATAAAATCATCCTCCATTTAACTGGTTTAATTGTACCAAAGATGGTCGCTAGTGCGGTACAATTAAGGTATTAATTTTTTTGGAGGGTTCTTTAATGAATGGGACAACGCAAAAAGTGACGTTTAAACAGGCGTTACGTGATTATTTTAAAGGTTATTTTGATTTTGTCGGTCAAACGACGCGGAGCGGTTATTGGTGGGTCATGCTGATTCTATTAATCATTTGGTTCATTCCTTTCTTTTACTTGATGGGCCGCTTAGTAATGGCGATGATGCTGAAAATGAGTTTACCGCAAACCAGCAGTATTGGATTACTATTAATTTTTGCAGTTTTAACGATTGCATTAGTGATTCCCACATTAGCGATGAGCATGCGTCGTTATCGAGATGTTGGTTTAAACGGACGGGGCGTCGTTGTACTGTGGCTCTTTAACACATTGGCATCACGTGCTAGTCAGGGTTTACAAGTGCGCTCATGGTCGTTGATCGCGGCTTTAATCGGGGTTTTCTTGTTTGTCGTTTCAGTTTTAAAAACCGATTCACTAATCACGAAGAGTGATAATCCGTTGGTGACTTTCTTTTTACGGAAAAAATAGCACAAAAATAACGACCTACAAAAGGTCGTTATTTTTATTGCTCTATTTTAACGTTAATGTCACGACTGCTTCAACGCGGGCCGTTTGGGGGAACATATCCAATGGTTGGATTTGTTCCACTTGATAACGGGATGTGAGTTGTTTTAAATCACGGGCTAAGGTTGATGGGTTACATGAGACGTAAACGAACTTAGCGGGGAGACTTAATAAAATCGCATCGATTAATTGTTGATCTAAACCAGTACGTGGGGGATCAACAACCAAAGCGGTTGGTTGGAAACCATCGTCTAACCATTGTGGTAAGAGTTCTTCAGCAGCCCCAACGAAATATTCAGTGTTTTCAATCTGATTAATGGCAGCGTTGTGTTTCGCGGCTTCGATTGAATCCGGAATCGTATCCATCCCGCGGACTTCGGCGACTTGGTTAGCCAAACTTAAACCGATTGTACCGACACCACAATAAGCATCGACTAAGCGATCATTGCTGTTTAAATCGAGTGCATCTTCGACCATTTCGTACATCTTGGCCGTTTGTTTGGGATTTAATTGGAAGAAAGCCCGCGCCGTTAGTTCGAAATGAATACCGTTTAAGGTTTCAGTAATCGTTTCTTGGCCGGCTAGATGAATTGTTTCATCGCCCCAAACCATGACGGTTTTACCTTTGTTAACGTTTTGCATAATCGAAACGACTTCGGGTAATTGTTCTTGAATCGCGGTGATTAAGGCTTGTTTTTTAGGGAGTTTTTGCGAATTGGTAATCAACGTTAATTGCGCTTGACCGGTTTCGAAGGATTCACGAACAACGATTGTTTTCAAAATACCAGCGTTGTGTTGTTCATCATAAACGGGAATCCCGAGTGCTTCGACTAATTTAAGCACAGTGCGGATAATGTGCATCGTCAGGTCGGTTTGTGTTGCAAATTCAGGCAAGTCGATTAAAGTGTGGCTACTTGGTGCGTAGAGACCAGCTGCTAGCTGACCATCGATTTCACGCACTTGGAATTGAGCTTTATTGCGATAATGCCAAGGATTGGCCATCCCGACCGTTTCAGTAATGTGGTATTGGGCGTAACCGTTGGGCTTGAATTTTTCGAGGGCTTGAACGACCACGTCTTTTTTGAAGGCTAATTGGCCAGGGTAGTTGAGATGTTCCAGTTCAATGCCGCCGACTTGACCGTAAGTCGCGTCTTTGGGTTCAACGCGGTTGGGTGCCATTTTACGGATTTTATGCACCTTAGCATCGATGAAACGGGGGGCCACGTTGGTGACTTCGGCCACGACGACTTCTTCAGGTAGGGCACCGGGGATGAAAACAATCTTGCGTTTGTAATAACCGATCCCTTCTCCGTTAATACCGATTCGTTTAATCGTTAATGGAAAACGTTGACCGGCTGCGACTTCATTGTTGGTTGTTGGTTGTGGCATTTAATTAGCTCCTATGATTTGAATTGAATGACTTCTATTATAACAGCTTTAAACGCGTAGGCGGCATTTTTTGTCGGATTTTCGCATTTATGCTATGCTACAAGCAGTAAATTAAAAGGAGTACATCAATGAATTTTTTAGAACGGAATCAATTTTTAATTGCGATGGTCGTGGTTTTAGCTATCGGGGTCTATGCTTTTCAAGAAAAAGATTTAATGATGATTATTTTGACGCTAATCCTGGCAGTCATCGTGATTGGCTTCAAGATTTATTTAAACGTCAAAGCAACTCGCCAAAACAAGAAATAGGAGTGGCCTATGCCTAAAATCACTAAAATTTCGTCACAGAAACAAAAAGGGCGCTACAACATTTTTATCGATGAGGCCTTTGCATTTGGCGTCACTGAAAGTGTTCTGATTAAATATCGGTTGGCTAAGGGACTCGAAATGGATGCCACCTTACAACGCGATATTCAAAAAGACGACGATGACGCTAAAGCTTATCAATTAGCGCTGAATTATTTAAGTCGGCAATTACGGACTGAAAAAGAATTGCGGCAATATTTACAGGAACACGAAATTACGCCGGATGGCATTGAACATAGTCTGGCTAAATTACGGGAACTGCATTACATCGATGACCAAGATTATGCCGATAGTTATGTGCGAACCGTTATGCACACGGGCGATAAAGGGCCGAAAGTCATTCGCCAAAAGCTGATTCAAAAAGGGGTCAAGGGGCCACAAATCGATCAAGCTTTAACCCTTTACACCGCTGATGATCGGGCCGAAGTCGGTTTAGCGGCCGCTCAGAAGCTGGCTAAGAAGTACCGCCATTCCTCCTTTTTTGAACAACAACAAAAGATTAAACAAGGCTTAATGCAAAAAGGCTTTTCTGGGGATGATTTAAGTCTAATTATCGAGGCTTTAGCTTTAGAAGCTGATCCGGATGATGAAGAGGACGCACTAAAGACGCTGGGTCTCAAAAAATGGCGTCGGTACCGACTACTCGAACCACAAGAACGACGGATGAAGATGCAACAAGCACTTTATCGGAAGGGATTCAATATTGATGCCATCAACCGATTCATTGACGAACAAGCCTTATCAGATGACGACTAGTGAGATTCAAGCGTTTCAAACAACTTTTATGGCGTGGTATGACGTTCATCGTCGGGAGTTGCCTTGGCGGTTGAATCAAGAACCGTATCGGGTCTGGTTGTCGGAAATTATGTTACAACAAACCCAAGTCCAAACGGTGATTCCGTATTATGAACGTTTTTTAGCGACTTTCCCTACTGTGGTTGATTTAGCGGCTGCGCCAGAAGAGTTACTTTTGAAAACGTGGGAGGGGCTCGGCTATTATTCGCGGGCTCGTAATTTACAAAAAGCAGCGCGCCAGATTGTCGATGATTATCAAGGTCAATGGCCGCAAACATCCGTTGAGTTAGAAAAATTGGCGGGGATTGGGCCTTATACCGCCGGCGCGATTGCCAGTATTTGTTTTGGTGAAGTCGTGCCAGCAATTGATGGCAATGCGTTTCGGGTCTTCAGTCGACTATTAAAGATTGATGCCGACATCGCTAATCCGAAGAATCGTCAAATTTTTTATGACGCCATTTTACCGTTAATACCGCAGGATCGACCGGGTGATTTCAATCAAGCGGTCATGGATTTTGGTTCACAAGTTTGCACCGCTAAGAATCCGACGGTTGGTGAGACGGATTTAGCACCTTTTTTTAGAAGTTATCAAGACGGAACGTTACTCGATTATCCGGTTAAGACTAAAAAGCAACGGCCTAAACCAGTCGCGTTAATGGCGGTGATTATTCAGTCACCGCAGGGCGTTTTATTACAGAAACGACCGAGTACGGGGTTATTGGCGAATTTAACCACCTATCCATTAGTCGTGCCGGCTGATATTTTACCGGAAGATGAAGTCCTGACGCCAGAAGAAATCTTGACCTATATTGAACGCTACTTTCAGGAGACTTATGCAATCACGTTGCAACAATTACGGCCCACTAATCTGAAACCAGTTGTCCACACCTTTACCCACTTAAAGTGGACGATTGAATTATTACAAGCAGAATTAGTGGCTGATGTTGATTTGGCCTTTTTCCCAGGACAATGGTATTCAGAGGACGCTTTACAGATGGTTGCGTTACCGACCGTTCAAAAGAAATTAATGGCGCGCATTAAGACCAATTAACGGTAGAAAGTTTTAGGTATATTAAGCAGACTTTGCTATAATGATAGGTGATTATGAATCATAACCTTGGAAAGCTGGGTTGCGCGATGAATGTTCCTAAAGAAGGCGACTATATAGCGATTCAAAGTTATAAACACGATGGGAGTTTACACCGGACATGGCGGGATACGATGGTTTTAAAAACCAGCGAGAACGCGGTGATTGGTTGTAACGATCATACCTTAGTTACAGAATCAGACGGCAGAAAGTGGGTTACTCGGGAGCCGGCACTTATTTATTTCCACAAAAAGTATTGGTTTAACGTTGTGGCTATGATTCGCGAAGGCGGCGTTTCGTATTACTGCAATTTGGCATCACCGAATGTCTTAGATCAAGAAGCTTTGAAATACATTGATTATGATCTAGATGTGAAGGTTTTTCCAAATGGTGAGAAACGCTTGTTGGATGTTGATGAATACGAAGCGCACAGCGCCAAGTGGCATTACTCTGCCGAGACTGATCGGATATTGAAAGCCAATGTCAAAATTTTGGTTGATTGGATCAACACTGGTAAGGGACCTTTTTCAAAGGAATATATTGATATTTGGTATAACCGTTACCAGGAGTTATCGCACCACCGTTAGAACCCTATTTAGTCTTATCCAAACAAAAATAACCTCCGCAAAAGCGGGGGTTATTTTTTGTGGGGAAGTTGAGCGCGCTAACCCAAGTAGTCCTTTTCTGGTTAATACTCAAATCCTAATCAAATTGAGTCAGACACTTCAATCGTAACGTGCTTGCACTCACAGCTTCCTGTGCTTAGCTACGTCTGGCAAACAAAGTCCATAAACCGGACTTTATTCACCAGACTAGGCTAATGCTCAAAACTTGACCATCGGTAGTTAGCACTTAATCGTTTTCTACCGATGTGTCTTGTTGGATTGTTAAGTCGTTGAAGCCTATGCTGAAGCCAATTGTGACTGAGATGAACAGGGCGGCGACGCACCAACCTAGGAATGATCCGGAGATGAAGGGGAGTGGTAGGAAATGGCGAATTAAGTACGTGCCGACGCAAAAGAGCACGAAATCGATGATGAAAGTGCCGATTTTTTTGAAAGTCGAATCACCAATCAAGAAAAGCGCGGTTAATTTTTTAAGGATTAAACTGGGCGTTAAATCGTTGATGATGGTTAAAGGGCGTTCGACGGGCATTTTAACAAAATATAGTAGGATACTAGCAACGATGCCACCAAAAATGGTGCGATCCCATGTGTTGCTGTGGATGACCAAACTATCATACGCGATGGCGGCAATCATAATGGTTAGTAGATAGGGAATCATTAGAAAAAATAGATTAATTAAGATTGATTTTTGTTTCGACATATTAATGACCTCACTTTAGACGTTTATTATAAGCTATTTGAGTCGTTTTTAAAAGACTTGGCCATTTCTTGGTGCTCAATTCCAGCCTCGACAAATGTTGGCGTGGCGGTCGCGTGAAAGCCTAATTTCTGATAGAACGGTAAGGCAGTTAGTTGCGCGTTTAAGATAAGTGATTGTTTACCGACTTTTTCGGCGAAGTCGGCCGCGGACTGCATTAATAATTGGCCATAACCACGATGCCGGGCCGTTTTGGCGACAGCCACGCGTTGAACGTGATAGGCGTGCCCTTCATCAATCAAACGTAAAGTGGCGACTGGTTGCCCTTGATCGTAGCCGACAAAATAGCGGGCTTGATTCTCAAAGGCATCAATTTCAAGTTCGGCGGGGACTTGTTGTTCCACCACAAAAACGGTTTGACGGATGTTTAATGCGTCTCGATAGGTAGGACTTGATAAATCAGTTGTCTGCTTGATGTCCATAAAAATTAACCCCCTGTTGTTAATCATGTTAGTTTGAATTAAAATTTGGTACAATGAAAATAATATTGGCATCATCATAGCATAAAATGTTATGGATTTCGAGAACGCCAACTGTGAAGGAGAATGTTATGTTTGATCGTTTACGTCATTCAAAATTAATGTTTTGGTCAATTGAACTTTTAATCGTCGCTGTGTTGATTTTCGTCTGTACGAAGATTAGTTTTCTATTTGATCCAATTGGGACTTTTATCTCAACGTTATTTGGCCCGATTATTGGGGCGGGATTATTGTTCTACTTGTTTAATCCGCTCATCAAATTGTTAGGTAAGTTAAAGGTGTCGCGTAATTGGGCGATTGCCATTATCTTTATCGTCTTTTTTGGCGGGATCATCTTTATCGTGGCCACGGTCATCCCGAATCTCGTTAATCAAGTCGCTCAGTTAGTGACGAATTTACCAGATTTTGCTAAAAAGCTACAAGAGTTGGGTAATGATTTGGTTCAAAATCCGCACCTTAAAAATATTGATTTTAATAAGTACATCAATCAACTCGATTTAAAACCGGGTAAGATTGCTGAAAACATCATGAAGAGTTTTACGAGTAGTTTTGGTAGTATGATTGGTGCCATTACTAGCGTCACAATCGGCGTTTTCACAGTGCCAATTATGCTCTTTTATATGTTAAAAGATGGTCACCATTTAGTACCAACCATCCAAAAAATGTTGCCCGAACGCTACAATCAACAGGTCGCTGATTTATTACGTAAGATGGGGGCCACAATTTCAGCTTATATCGGTGGACAAGCGCTTGAATGTTTATTCGTCGGCGTCTTTACGTTTATTGGTTATTTAATGATTGGCATGCCATACGCGTATCTACTCGGATTTATTGCCGGTGTTTCCAACATCATCCCCTATTTAGGACCCTATATCGGGATTGCGCCAGCGTTGATTATTGGCTTATCAATCTCGATTCCCAAGACGATCATGGTAATCGTGGTTGTTGTGATTGTGCAACAAATTGACGGAAATCTAATTTATCCAAACGTCATTGGTCGCTCACTTGATATTCATCCGTTGACGATTATTATTTTGTTATTAGTTGCGGGCAATATTTACGGGATTTTAGGCATGATTTTAGCGATTCCGTTTTATGCGGTGACTAAAACGGTCGTTGTTTATCTATATGATATTAATCAATTACGAAATAAAGCAAAAGATGCCAGTAAACTGTAGCCGGTATTGAATTTCTAAAATTGACTATGCTATACTGCATACTAGGTCCTTTGTGACTTATATAAATTTGTAAAATGAAAGGTAGTGGATGTGCCGATGAATCCTGACCCTGGAAGTTCGATTTGGGGACAGTTACTGTTGATCCTGATTTTAACGTTAATCAATGCTTTTTTTGCGGCAGCGGAGATTGCGGTTGTTTCACTAAGTCGCACCAAGCTGGAGAATCAAGCCGAAAATGGAGATAAGAAGGCCAAGTTATTATTGGATGTGTTAAACCATTCCAACCATTTCTTAGCGACCATTCAAGTCGCGATTACGTTCGCTGGTTTCTTATCATCAGCGAGTGCTGCCACGACGATTGCGAGCAAACTAGCACCGCTATTAGGGGATGCTGCTTGGACGCATGAAGCGTCAGTTGTGATTGTGACGATTATCTTGTCCTATTTCTCACTCGTGTTTGGTGAACTTTATCCAAAACAAGTCGCCTTACACCGGGCGGAAGTGATTGCCAAAATGGCCGTGCAACCGATTCGATTGGTGGGGGTCTTATTACGACCGTTTGTCTGGTTATTATCGATGTCAACCAATCTGTTGATGAAATTAACACCGATTGATTTCTCCGAGACCAAACCGCAATTTACCCGTGAAGAAATGGTCCACATGATTGAATCGAGTAAGAGTGCTGGTGTATTAGAATCAGACGAATATGAGATGCTAGAAGGGATTATTAGCTTGAATAAGAAGATGGCCCGTGAAGTCATGGTGCCTAGAACCGATGCGTTTATGGTCGATATTCAAGATGATGATAATCAAAATATTGATGCCATTTTAGCGCAACCATTTTCAAGGATTCCCGTTTATCGTGAAGATAAGGATCAAGTGATTGGGATTGTGCACATCAAGAACCTATTAAAAGAAGCGCGGCAAACCGGTTTCCAAAGTATGCAAATCGAAACGGTGATGCAGGCGCCATTATTCGTACCCGAAACAATTACGATTGATGATTTATTATTTGAAATGAAAAAAACGCAACAACAAATGGCCATTTTGTTCGATGAATATGGTGGTGTGGTTGGGTTAGCAACGATTGAAGATTTACTTGAAGAGATTGTCGGCGAAATTGATGATGAATCTGATCAAGCTGAAAAACTCTATCAAAAAATTGATGAACACCATTATTCAGTGATGGGTCGGATGCCAATTGATGATTTTAATGATGCTTTTGGCACCGATATTCAAGTGACCGATGTCGATACGATTGCTGGTTTTGTAATTACTGAGATTGGCGCGATTCCAGTCAGCGGTCATCCCGAATCGATTGATTTACCAAACGGACTGACTTTAACGACTGGGACCGTAGCGGGTTCACGATTAATCGATTTAAAATTAAAGCTGCCCGAACAGACTGAATCGGAAACACTCGTTTAGTTGTTGTAATAATTAAAAAGATTGAAGCCAACCAGGTTATTGAATCCAATAGGGATACGTGGCCTGGTTGTTTTAGGCCTAAGTGGCTGACTTATTTTTGGCACAAAAGAAAGGACTCAGTAATGACACCAACAGAATTAACAACAGCGGTGCAACGTCGCCGTACTTTCGCAATTATTTCACATCCCGATGCCGGGAAAACAACGATTACCGAACAATTACTTTTATTCGGGGGCGTGATTCGGCAAGCCGGAACCGTTAAAGGTAAAAAGAGTGGTCAGTTCGCCAAATCCGATTGGATGGAAATTGAAAAACAACGTGGGATTTCGGTCACGAGTTCTGTCATGCAATTCGACTATGCCGGTAAACGGATTAATATTTTGGACACCCCAGGGCATGAAGATTTCTCCGAAGATACTTATCGGACGTTGATGGCTGTTGATGCGGCTGTCATGGTGATTGATTCTGCTAAAGGGATTGAACCCCAGACTAAGAAGTTATTTAAGGTCTGCAAAATGCGTGGGATTCCAATCTTTACGTTCATGAATAAATTAGATCGAGATGGTCGCGAACCCCTCGATTTAATCGCTGAACTGGAAGAATTATTGGATATCGAAGGTTGTGCGATGAACTGGCCAATCGGGATGGGTAAAGATTTACGTGGTCTTTACGATATTACTAAGAAGCGGATTGAACTTTACCGGCCTACAGATGTTGAAGAACCCTATTTAGCATTAGATGAAGCTGGTCGCATTGCTGGTGACAACCCGTTAAAAGAAGATTCAGTGTACACCCAAGCGCTTGATGACATCGAATTAATCGGTGAAGCAGGGAATGCTTATGATCCCGCTAAGATTGCGACTGGGGACCAAACACCAATCTTCTTCGGTTCAGCTTTGACTAATTTTGGGGTCAAGACTTTCTTAGAATCATTTGTCGATATGGCCCCTCAACCAGAAGCGCATCTGACCCAAGAAGCGACTGAAATCACACCGACTTCGCCTGATTTTTCAGGTTTTATCTTTAAGATTCAAGCCAATATGAACCCGGCTCATCGGGATCGAATTGCGTTTGTCCGAATTTGTTCCGGCGAATTCCAACGGGGCATCGATATTACGCTAACACGGACTGGTAAAAAGATGCGTTTAAATAATTCAACCGAATTTATGGCTGATACGCGTGAACAAGTTACGAGTGCCGTAGCTGGTGATATCGTTGGGTTGTATGATACGGGGAATTTCCAAATTGGGGATACCATTTACGCGGGTAAAGAGGCGATCTCATTTGAAAAATTACCACAATTTACACCAGAACTCTTTATGCGCGTCACGGCTAAAAACGTTATGAAACAGAAGTCATTCCATAAGGGGATTCAACAACTGGTTCAAGAAGGCGCCATCCAGTTGTATAAGACTTATACAACCGGCGACTATATTTTAGGCGCAGTCGGTCAACTACAATTTGAAGTCTTCCAATACCGGATGCAACACGAATATAATTCAGAAGTCATCATGGAACCAATCGGCTCAAGAACGGCTCGTTGGATTAATCCAGATCAATTAGACGAAAAGATGTCATCATCCCGTAATCTATTGGTCAAAGACATCAACGACGCACCATTGTTCCTATTCGAAAATAAATTTGCAGAACGCTGGTTTGCAGACAAGTACCCAGAAGTAGAATTAACAGCAAAACTATAGAAGTGCTGGCTGAACTGGTCAGCTTCTGAGTATAGCCTAAAATCAGGAATTATGACGGTCTTAGTCATGATACCTGATTTGTAGCTAGACGGAAGAAGCTAGTTCAGAAGCACGTTAAAGATAGAAGTGCGAATTCTCACGGGAGCTTCTGAGCATTAGCCTAGTCTGGTGAATAAAGTCTGGGTTATGGACTTTGTTTGCCAGACGTCGCTAAGCACAGGAAGCTGTGAGAATGAGCACGTTAAGGATAGAAGTGCTGACTCAAGTTGGTTAGGCTTTGAGGATTAACCTAGAATCGGGTGTTATGAGTGTTTTTTACTCATGATACCCGATTCGTAGTTAAGCGGAAAGGTTTGCTTGAGATAGCATGATCTAAAAAAGAAGGATTGTGACATAAGTCGTATTCTGATATTAAACGAACATTATTTTTTTGACACGCGCCAGAACTCATCAATTTCCGTTCAAATCAAAAAGTCGTCTATCCTTGTTGGGATAGGCGACTTTTCAAATTGATACTCAGTTGATAACCGAGTTCTGTCACAGCTTGTGTTTTTGATACGCTGAGTTTAAACCTCATCAACCGTGACTAATGATGCGAGAATCCAATAATGATTGCTGAGTTCATACCAACGACTGTGATTATCTAAAATAACGACTTGAATCAGATTAACAGCTCGTTGTTCTTGCAGTTGACACCGAACCGGGCCAATATAAGGTGCTTGCCATAAAGTGACAGTCGAGCCTAAGATATGGCCTTGGAGCGTGACATCTTCAGCCGTAATGGTTTGATAATCGAGATTAAACTGTGGTGGCACTTGGTAAGTTTGTTTGAGATAGGGATTGGTGGCTAATAATTCATGTTCAGTCGGTAAAATCCAATACCCACCTAAGTTATACCAACACGTGCCGGCCGTCGTTGTGGCGGTCCCAAAGAGCCGCCAGATTGAATGTTTGGGTAACTGAGTCGTTAGCTTGGTTTCTTGACTGGGCTTTTCATAAACCGGTGTACTGGCTAATAATTGGATGTAGCGGACGTCGTTAGTGTCGGCGTATTTTAAATTTAAGGGATCATATTCAAAAACAACGGTTTGGGTTTTTTCTTGAAAATGACCCGTTTGGTTAGCGGAAACGTGTTGCACGAAATTGACGCCGCCGTCAAACGGTTTGGCTTGATAAGGTTCATTTAGGGCACCGCGTAATAGTTGTGGTTTGACTAAGGGGCCACCATCGAGATTACGATGAATGACAAAAACGGGCGCTGCCATTTTAGGTAAATAAGTTAACCAGATTGTAATCGGCGATTGATCGAAATTTTGTTGTAAGTTATGAATGTTGGCTAAATAATAACCCGTAAATTTTAACCAAGGGAGATGAATCGCAGTGTGCTCGTTCCCGGTTAAATTAATGGGGGAGCGTAGCGGTTGATTATGTTCATCTAAATAATGGATTGTTGCATGGCAAATTTTAGGTTGGGGCGCGACTGCAATCGGTGTTGCTGGTTGCTCAGGGACGTCAAAAAAATCATCGTTAACGGGTTGGTCAACGGATGAGGTGGTGGGTTCTGGCCGAGTTGCTTGGACTGGCTGTTGATGAACGACCGGTTTCGGTCGTTTTTTAAATAACGATTGAAGCAAACTAATTAGATTCATAAGAACTCCTTGTAAAACGTTATTCATTATTAACAGTCTATCATAATTTTACGAAATAAGACGTGATAAACAGTAGGAATTCGAGATAAATGTAGTAGGTTAACCATAAGTCATAAAATGGCACACAAAAACGAGGTCGTGACATAAGTCTTAGCAGTCTGATATTAGGTCAATATTCTTCTTCGACGCGCGCCAGAACTCATCAATTTCCGTTTAAATCAAATAAGGTGGTTACCCTTAGTTCGGGATAACCACCTTATTCAACTTGATACTCAATTGATAACCGAGTTCTGTCACAGCTTGTTTTGACTAGCTATGCTGACGTTAAAGATGGGGTTGGAATTGTAATTTCAACGAGTTGCCCATCATTCAAAATTGTTAAGTCGTCACTGCTGGCAGTTCGGTTCGCTAATTTTTCGAGAACAAAATCAATTTCATTTTGTTGGACATTGCGCACCTTATTTTCTATAAGAATTTCGGATGACTTTGAAGAACGAGTATAAAGTACGGTTGTTTTACCAAGAGAATAAACCTTAACGTAATCTGCTGCAGTCGTTGCTAATTGTTGTGCAACGAGCCGTTTATATGAATTTGTAATATTAACTAATCGCATTTAAATCACTCCTTAATCTTTAAGTCTTAACCTTAGTATAGCTGAAAACGCTTCATTTAGCATGTGTTTAGTATTAAATATGAAGTATTTTTAACCGTTTCTTAAAGAAATTACCATTTAGATTAGACCGTGGCAGTTGGCACTTCTGTAATTTGAATGTGATCATTCGTCAGTTGTGCGACCAATTGTTTGTGATCGGGATGGTCTAAATAATAATCGGCAACTCGGTCTTCAATTTGTTCTTGAATCACTCGACGGAGTGGCCGCGCCCCCATTTCGGGATTATAACCGAGATCGACTAAGCGCGTTTTAACCGCATCCGTGACGTCGATGTGGAGTCCTTGGTCGGCAATCATACCGTTTGTTTCGTTAATCATGAGCGACACAATCTTTAACAGGCTTTCTTTACTTAAAGCTTGGAATTCGATGATGTCGTCAAAGCGGTTTAAAAATTCTGGTTTAAAGTAATTTTGAAGTTGATTCAAAATTGAATGGGTTTGGCCAGATGCCGCGGCCCCAAAACCAACGTTGGCTTCGGCATCGGTTTGACCCGCGTTGGAAGTCATGATAATAATCGTATCTTTAAAGCTGACGGTACGGCCTTGTGAATCGGTTAAACGACCATCATCCAAAATTTGGAGGAACATGTGCATCACGTCTGGATGGGCTTTTTCAATTTCATCTAATAACACTAAACTATACGGATTACGCCGAACTTGTTCCGTTAATTGACCTGCTTCTTCATAGCCGACGTAGCCAGGCGGTGAACCAATCAGTTTTGAGACACTGAATTTCTCCATGTATTCACTCATATCAAAGCGAATCATTGAATCGGGACTACCAAAAAGTTCTTGAGCAATCTGTTTCGCTAATTCGGTTTTGCCGACTCCGGTTGGACCGACGAAGAGGAAGGAGCCAATTGGGCGACCAGACTTATTAAAACCAATCCGATTACGGCGAATCGAACGGGCGACTTTATCGACTGCAGAGTCTTGACCAATGACGTGACTTTCTAAATCTGTTGCTAGATTTTTCAGTTGTGCTTGTTCCTGGGCTTTCAATTCACCAACGGGGATATGCGTCTTTTCTTCAACAATTTTTTCCATATCTTTTTCAGTAATTGTCGGTTCCTGTGATTCATCAGGGCTGTCTGTGTCGCGCATTTTAGTCAGTTTATTAACTTGATCGCGATAGAAGGCGGCCTTTTCGTAGTCTTCTTCTTTGAGCGCCGTTTGTTTGGCGACCTCAGCTGTTTTAATCTTATCTTCCAAGACTTTAGGATCCACGACAGTAATCGTTAAATTCTTTTTGGAACCAGCCTCATCCAATAAATCAATGGCCTTATCGGGTAAAAAGCGGTCTTGGATGTAGCGGTTAGAAAGCATTGCTGCGGCTTGCAGGGATTCATCCGTATAATGAACGTGATGATAACTTTCATACTTTTCCTGTAATCCTTTAAGAATTTGAACGGTTTCATCAACGGTCGGTTCGTTGACGGCGACCGGTTGCAAACGACGGGCGAGTGCGGCATCTTTTTCGATTTGGCGGTATTCATTATTAGTGGTTGCACCCACTAATTGAAGTTCACCACGCGCTAAAGCGGGTTTCAAAACGTTGCCGGCGTCCATACCACCTTCAGCGTTACCAGCACCGACAATTTCGTGAATTTCATCAATGAAGAGAATGTATTGTTTGTTTTGTTTCAATTCAGTTATTAATTGTTGCATCCGTTGTTCAAATTGACCACGAATACCGGTTCCTTGGACTAAAGAAACCACGTCTAGTCGGATGACTTGGCGGTCTTGTAACTTAGTTGGGACATCGCCATCCGCAATTTTTTGCGCTAGGCCTTCGACCACTGCGGTTTTACCCACGCCGGCTTCACCAATCAAGACCGGATTATTTTTAGTGCGCCGGTTGAGAATTTCAATCACGCGTGCGATTTCTTTATCACGACCGATAACGGGGTCGATTTGGCCCCCTTTGGCGAGGTTGGTTAAGTTAACCCCATATTGACTCAATAAGCTTTCGCCATTTTGACCATTGCGGCCACCGTTGTGACCACCAGCTTGGGTTTGAGGCCCTTGATTGGGCGTTACTTGTTCATTAGGCGTTGCCCCCATGGCTTTAAATAAGTCATCGAGGTTACCAAAACCAAACGGATCGGCATAACTACCGGTGGGGTGGTTAGCGCCGTCTTGTTGTTTTAAGAGTTGATAACAGTTTTGACATAAATTAATGGCATGTCGTTGGCCATTAGTGCTCGTATAGAGATGGATCGTTGCCGGATTTTGCTGACAATTTTGACAAAGCATCAGACTGTCACGACCTTTCTTATCAATTTGATGATCAAAGTGTATTTGACTATCTTTGACCTTTAAATGAATTATAAGCATCGCTAAAAAAAGTTGCAAGTAATCTTACTTGAAAATAAAAACTTTATTTAGGTCGCTAATTTCAGTACAATAAAAATTGGTTTAGGTGTCATCTGAATGAAAATGATGATGGAAATAACTAATGAAAATAATAAGATGTGAGGTGTGAGTATGCAAAGAGATTTTTTAGCAGAGATGAATGCCCTACTAAATCACGAAAAAGATGAGATTATTGTTGAGAAAACCGAGTTTCTTGATTTTCAGAAAGTCTGGGTTAATTATGATCATCGAAAAGAAATTGTTGGGTTTGCACAACGAAATGGGCAGGTGATTTATCGAGCGTCTGAAAGCGGTATCGTTTAGACCATGATTAATTTTGTTGGCGAAACAGTTGTAGTATTTTTCAAAAAATGGTAATCTTAACTATCGAAAGGGTGACGCTACTATTTGGGTCAGCCATTTCGTTAAAAAAATAAATCTGTATAGATAAAAGGGGATCGATTAACATGGAAAAACGCGATTTTCACGTAGTAGCAGACACAGGTATCCACGCTCGTCCAGCTACATTATTGGTACAAACAGCAAGCAAATTTAACTCAGATGTAAACTTAGAATATAAAGGTAAATCTGTTAACTTGAAATCAATCATGGGCGTTATGTCTCTTGGTGTTGGTCAAGGTGCAGACGTTACTATTTCTGCTGAAGGTGCTGACGAAGCTGATGCTATCAACGCTATCGAAGAAACAATGAAAAAGGAAGGTTTATCTGAATAATGACAAGACTTCAAGGGATCGCTGCAAGTGACGGAATCGCAACTGCGAAAGCCTACATGTTAGTGCAACCCGATTTGTCATTTTCGAAATCAACCATTACGGATTCAGAAAAAGAGATTAATCGTTTGCATAAGGCCTTACAAGATTCCACGGATGATTTAAAGATCATTCGGAAGATTGCTGCTGAATCATTAGGTGAAGAAGAAGCGCAAGTTTTCGACGCACATATGATGATTTTAGCAGACCCTGAATTTACCGGTGCAATTGAAGGTAAAATCAAAGATGACAAGGTTAATGCTGAGCAAGCTTTGAAAGAGGTCGCAGATTTATTTGTGGCCACTTTTGAGGCTATGACGGATAACGCATACATGCAAGAACGGGCTGCTGACATCAAAGATGTCACTAAGCGCGTTCTCAGTCATCTATTAGGGGTAACACTCCCTAACCCAGCATTAATTGATGAAGAAGTAATCGTGATTGCGCATGACTTAACACCTAGTGACACAGCCCAATTGAATGGTAAATTCGTGAAGGCTTTTGTGACTGATATTGGTGGACGGACATCACATTCTGCGATTATGGCGCGTTCTTTAGAAATCCCAGCGATTGTTGGGACTGAAACAATCACAAGTGCTGTTGAAGCTGGCGAAGAATTAATCGTCGACGGTATCAACGGTGTGGTTGTTTTAGATCCAACCGCAGCCGATGTTGCTGAATACGATGCGAAAGCAAAAGATTTTGCAGCTCAAAAAACGGAATGGGAAAAACTAAAGAACGAAAAATCTGTGACAAAAGATGGCAAAGCCTTTACAGTTGCTGCTAATATTGGCACACCTAAAGATTTAGAGGGTGTTGTTGATAACGGCTCTGAAGCAATTGGTTTGTACCGTACAGAATTCTTATATATGGATTCAGCTGAATTGCCTAGTGAAGACGATCAGTTTGAAGCCTATAAAGCAGTTCTAGAAGGTATGAGCGGCAAGCCGGTCGTTGTCCGGACAATGGACATTGGTGGGGACAAGAAATTACCTTACTTACCACTTCCTGAAGAAATGAATCCGTTTTTAGGCTACCGAGCAATTCGGATTAGCTTAGATCGTGATGATATCTTTAGAACGCAGTTACGCGCTTTATTGCGTGCCTCTAACTATGGTAAGTTGCGGATTATGTTCCCAATGATTGCAACTGTTGCTGAATTCCGTCAAGCCAAAGGGATTCTCGAAGAAGAAAAAGCAAAATTAATTGCTAACGGTCAAGCCGTTTCAGATGATTTACAAGTTGGGATGATGGTGGAAATTCCTGCCAGTGCCGTATTGGCTAACCAATTTGCTAAAGAAGTTGATTTCTTCAGTATCGGGACCAATGACTTGATTCAATACACAATGGCTGCTGATCGGATGAACGAACGTGTTTCATACTTATACCAACCTTACAATCCAGCAATCTTACGTCTTGTGAAGAACGTCATTGACGCTTCTCATAAAGAAGGCAAGTGGACTGGTATGTGTGGTGAAGCAGCCGGAGATTCAATCATGGCACCACTCCTTGTCGGAATGGGCTTAGATGAATTCTCAATGAGTGCTACTTCAGTATTACGCGTTCGGAGCTTGATGAAACGTTTAGACACAACTGAATTAGCTGATTTAGTTGAAACAGCTGTCAACGTGAATACAAGTAATGAAGAAAATCAAAAATTAGTTGAAGATTACATGAGTAATCTATAATCGTTTAACTTTGAAGACCGCCTATTTTTAGGGGGTCTTTTTTTGTGGCGTCATATTAATTGACAAGCTATTGGTGACGGGTTAAACTGAACTTATAATAAATCTACAAGTGTAAACGAAAGAGAGTGATGAAATGCCAGATAATGAAATTACAGCTTCTGAATGGGAAGTCATGCGCGTGATTTGGTCGTTAGGGGCGGTTAATAGTCGTGATTTAATCGATATCTTACAACAAAAACGGGATTGGCAAGACTCAACCATCAAAACGTTGATTGGTCGGTTAGTGAAAAAAGGTTATTTAACAGCCACTAAAGAAGGTCGGCGGTTTAGCTATACCGCAACTGTAGCGGAAGTCGATGCGATGGATCATGCTACGCAAGGTTTATTTGACCATCTATGTGAAATGAAAAAAGGCCAAACGTTGGCTAATCTAGTTGAAACAACGACTTTAAGTCAAACGGATATTGAACAGTTACAAACGGTGTTGGCGACCAAATTGAAAACGGCACCGGTTAAAGTGGCTTGTAATTGTTTGCCGGCTAATTGTGATTGTGAATAGGAGGGACATTTAATGAAGATGAATGAACACGAAACAGGTCACGACATGGATCATATGAATATGGATCACATGAACATGGACCATATGCAGATGGACGATTCAGAGCACGATGAGGATATGATGATGCACGGTGGCCAAATGATGCATATGGGCAACTTGAAACAAAAATTTTGGTTATCATTAGTTGCCGCGGTGCCGATTATTATTTTATCGCCAATGATGGGTATTCGACTCCCATTTCAAATGACTTTTACCGGGTCTGATTGGCTAGTATTAGTACTGGCAACTTTTTTATTCTTTTACGGCGGTGCGCCTTTTTTGAAGGGGGCGAAAAGTGAATTAGCTGAACGTCAACCAGCAATGATGACGTTGATTGCCATGGGGATTAGCGTTTCGTATGGCTATAGCTTGTACGCTTTTATGGCCAATCATTTTGGACATTCAGCGACGCACGTGATGGATTTCTTCTGGGAATTAGCAACCTTGATCGTGATTATGTTATTGGGTCACTGGATTGAAATGAACGCTGTGATGAGTGCCGGTAGTGCTTTAGAGAAGATGGCGGCGCTCTTACCAGGTCAAGCGCTGGTTATTGATACTGATGGGCGACAACGAACGGTGCCATTGCAAACTTTATCAATCGGTCAAACCGTCTTGGTGCCAGCTGGTGAAAAAGTGCCGGCTGATGGGTTAATCATCGCCGGGGAGAGTCAGGTCAACGAAGCCTTGGTGACTGGTGAGGCTAAGGCCGTTGCTAAAACCAGTGGCGACCAAGTGATTGGCGGGACGGTTAACGGTGATGGCACCTTAACCGTCCGAATCACCGGGACTGGTGAGAGTGGTTACCTGGCCCAAGTCATGAAATTGATTAAACAGGCTCAACAGGATCAATCTAAAGTCGCCAGTTTGGCGGATAAAGTCGCAAGTTATCTCTTTTACGCGGCATTAGTGGTCGGCATCATCGCGTTTATCAGTTGGTTGTTCTTGGCTGATTTAAATACCGCCTTTGAACGAATGGTGACGGTCTTCATTATCGCTTGTCCCCACGCATTAGGGTTAGCGATTCCGTTGGTCGTTGCCCGGAGTACATCGATTGCGGCCACCAACGGGTTACTGATTCGGAATCGCCAAGCTTTAGAAACGGCGGATCAGGTCACGACTATTTTGATGGATAAGACGGGGACTTTAACCCAAGGCGACTTTAAAATTAACGCGATTAAAGTTTTTGATGAACACTTAGATGAAACACGCTTGATGCAACTTTTAGGCGCTTTGGAAAGCCATTCAAGTCATCCGTTAGCAACTGGTATTATGACGTATAACCAGTCGCATTCAATCACCAGTTTATCGGCCGATGAGGTACAAACGATTCAAGGTGTGGGTTTAACGGGTACGATTGATCAGCAAAGTTACCAAATTGTAACGGCGACTTATTTACTGCAACAAAAAATCGCTTTTGACCAATCACAATTTGATGCATTAGCTCAAATGGGGAATTCGGTCAGCTATTTGCTCCAGAATCAAACGGTTTTAGGATTAGTCGCCCAAGGAGATCAATTGAAACCGGAGGCCGTTACTTTTATCCAAGCCTTGAAAAAGCGTCGCATTCAGCCGGTGATGTTGACTGGCGATAACCAGCAAGTGGCCGCTAAGGTAGCTGAACAACTTGGTGGCATCGACTTCCAGGCTAATTTAAAACCGGAAGATAAAGAACGAATTATTCAAGATTACCAAGCAAAAGGGCAAGTTGTCATGATGGTTGGTGATGGGGTCAACGATGCACCGAGTCTGACGCGGGCCGATATTGGCATTGCAATCGGTGCGGGCACTGACGTCGCGGTTGATTCAGCGGATGTTGTACTCGTTAAGAGTAATCCACACGATATCATTAATTTCTTGAACTTGGCGCGGGTCACCAATCGTAAGATGAAACAAAACCTTTGGTGGGGAGCGGGTTATAACATCGTCGCAATCCCATTGGCCGCTGGTTTATTCGCCGGTATTGGTTTAATTTTAAGTCCTGCAGTGGGGGCTGTTTTAATGTCACTCTCGACAGTCGTTGTGGCGGTTAATGCGATGACTTTAAAAATCACGAAAACGAAATAAGTCAATTCTTTTTTAGGACTGTCTGATTAGAACGGGACAACGACGGGCAAAAGAAAAAATTGCACACAATTAGGTGGATACAACAGATAGTTGTTGTCCACCTTTTTATTTGGAAAATACACCACATATAGTTGATTGTCTTTTTTTATTTCGCTATGATGGGGATAGTAATTTTTTAAAAGGGGAAATTGTTGATGTTAGAAATGCGTGAAATGTCAGATGCAAACAATATTTTAGCGATTAAAGTGATCAAACGGGATGGCCGAATCTTACCTTTTTCAGCTGAGAAGATTGAACAAGCCATTATTAAGGCGGCCAAGAACGTCAAAAAGGAACTTGAACCGTTAGATTATCAAATCTTGAATTCAGTCGCTAACGATGTGGTTGCTGAAATTAAAAATCGCTTTGATAAAGATATCAAGATTTATGAAATTCAAAATATCGTTGAACACACTTTATTAGAACATCATCAATATGATTTTGCCCAAGAATATATCAATTATCGGACACAACGCGATTTTTCACGAAATAAAGCGACCGATATTAATTTCACCATTCAAAAATTATTGAAAAAAGATCAAACTGTGGTGAACGAAAACGCCAATAAAGATAGTCAAGTGTTCAATACACAACGCGATTTAACAGCGGGCACGGTCGCTAAAGCGATGGGCTTGAAGATGTTACCTTCTAAGGTGGCTAATGCGCATTTGAAAGGCGAAATTCATTGGCACGATTTGGATTATCAACCATACAGCCCAATGACCAACTGCTGTTTAATTGATTTTAACGAAATGTTAAACCATGGTTTCAAGATTGGCAATGCTGAAGTTGAACCACCACATTCCATTCAAACCGCAACGGCGCAAATGTCACAAATTATTGCGAACGTTGCTTCAAGCCAATACGGTGGTTGTTCTGCCGATCGGGTTGATGAATTATTAGCCCCATTTGCTCAAAAAAATTATGATAAACACATGATCGACGCCAAACAATGGGTCGAAGGTGCAGACAAGCAACATGATTACGCACAAGCTAAAACTGAAAAAGACATTTATGATGCCATGCAAGCCCTTGAATATGAAATTAATACCCTTTATTCATCACAAGGACAAACGCCTTTCACAACCCTTGGTTTTGGGTTAGGCAGCAACTGGATCGAACGGGCCATTCAAAAAGCCATCTTGCAAATTCGAATTGGTGGTTTAGGCCAAGAAAAACGGACGGCAATCTTTCCTAAGTTAGTTTTTTCAATCAAACGAGGTTTAAACTTAAACCCAACTGATCCTAATTACGATATTAAGCAACTAGCGGTCGACTGTGCGACGAAACGGATGTATCCGGACGTTCTCATGTATGACAAGCTAATTGAACTGACAGGCTCATTTAAAGCACCTATGGGTTGTCGGAGTTTCTTACAAGGTTGGAAAAATGAACAAAATGAAGAGGTCAATAGTGGTCGGATGAACTTGGGCGTTGTGACGGTTAATCTACCGCGGATCGCCCTTGAAGCGGCTGGTGATCAAGCTAAGTTCTGGGAAATCCTAGAACAACGTCTACAAGTTTGTAAAGAATCCTTGGTCTTCAAGGTTGAACGTGCCAAAGAAGCAAAACCCGAAAACGCACCGATTCTGTATCAATATGGCGCATTCGGCAAACGTTTAAAGAAAACCGACAGTGTTGATGAAGTCTTCAAAAATTCACGCGCCACAGTTTCTCTTGGCTATATCGGCCTCTACGAAGTCGGCGCGGCCTTCTTTGGCGCCAATTGGGAAAAGGATGCAACTGCCAAAGACTTTACACTAAAAGTGGTCAAAGACTTATATAACCATTGTGTGGACTGGTCAACGGAATACGGTTACCATTTCTCAGTTTATAGCACACCGGCTGAAAGTCTAACGAATACGTTCTGTCAAAAAGATACGCAAAAATTCGGGATTGTTGAAAACATTACGGATAAGGAATACTACACCAATAGTTTCCATTACGATGTCCGTAAGGCACCAACACCGTTTGAAAAATTAGATTTCGAGAAAGATTATCCTAAATATTGTTCAGGTGGTTTTATCCATTATTGCGAATACCCTAATTTACGTCAAAATCCAAAAGCGTTAGAAGCGGTTTGGGATTATGCGTATGATCGGGTCGGTTATTTAGGGACGAACACGCCAATTGATCAATGTTTCAAATGTGGCTTTAAAGGCGATTTTAAACCAACTGAACGGGGTTTCCAATGCCCACAATGTGGTAATACGGATCCAGCAACGTGTGACGTGGTTAAACGGACTTGTGGTTACTTAGGTAATCCACAACAACGGCCAATGGTTCACGGTCGGCATAAAGAAATTGCCAGTCGTGTGAAACACATGCATATCACGGTTGGTAACGATAATAACGATTTTGCTAGACAATAAAAAAATTCAGGGAAATCGCCGTAATGGCGATTTTTCTGATTGGAGAGGTGTTTTAGAAAATGACTGTTAAACGAGGACCCAAAAATCCCGAACCACAAGAATGGCTTTCAGCTGAATTAAGTCAGAATTACGTTGCCGACTACAAACCCTTTAATTTCGTCGATGGTGAAGGGGTGCGTTGTAGTTTATACGTCAGTGGCTGTTTATTTGCTTGTCCCGGGTGTTATAACCGGATTGCGCAGAATTTTAAATACGGCAAAGCTTACACGACCGAGCTCGAGGATCAGATTATGACTGATTTAGGTCAATCTTATGTCCAAGGCCTGACCTTACTCGGCGGTGAACCCTTTTTAAATACGGAGACTTGCTTATCATTAGTGAATCGAATTCGGACCAATTTCGGGCAGACCAAAGATGTCTGGTCATGGACTGGTTATACTTGGGATGAATTGATGTTGGACTCGGATGACAAATTAGAACTGTTATCTAAAATCGATATTTTAGTCGATGGTCGGTTTATGCAGGATCAAATGGATTTAACCTTGCAATTTAGAGGCAGTAAAAATCAACGGATTATCGATGTGCAAAAATCATTGGCAAGTGGCGAAGTCGTCATTTGGGATAAATTAGTCCGTTGAAAACGATTTGCAAAGGATAAATAATAAAAAAATTTATTTTCATAGAAAATATATTGGTATATACCATAGCGATATATAAAGTAGCGTCAATCCCCGTTAGTCGGAGATTGACGCTTTTTTGGTTGGATTGTGAAAAAAAGTGTAATCCCTTAACACGAGGGTTTTATGTTTGACAGCGCTTTCCGGGCTCGGTATGATAGTAAGTGTAATAGCAATCATTTATCTTTAAATAGATAAGATAGGGAGTGATGTTTAATGGATTCATTTATCAGTTTCATGGAGAAACGCTTCTTGCCAATTGCCGCTAAGGTAGGTAATCAGCGACATTTAATCGCCATCCGTGACGCTTTCGTCACAACGATGCCACTAATGATTTTAGGCGCGTTTGCAACGTTGCTTAATAATCTACCAATACCGGCATATACCAATTTTATGAACGGTCTTTTTTCAAAGACAACAGGTACCGGTGCAGACAAAGCTTACATTTGGACGAAGTTTGGTGGTAACGCGTGGAGCGGCACGTTCGCCATCTTATCAGTCTTCATCGTATTCTTAGTTGCTTATAATTTGGGTAAGTCTTACAAGATCAACCCATTGGCAGCTGGTGTCACTTCACTTGCGTCGTTCTTCGCCGTTGGTGGTTTAGCTGGCATGGATTCAATGGGCTTGTTCGTAGCGTTAATCGTTGCGATGATCTCAACTGAAATGCTACGTCGTTTATTGGGTAACAAACATTTGGTCATCAAGATGCCAGATGGGGTACCGCCAGCAGTTGCACAATCATTCGCGGCTTTATTGCCTTCAATGATTACAATCGCTGTCTTCTCATTATTCGCAACAATTCTATTAGGCTTTGGCGTTGAAAATATTGTGACGTCATTCTATAAAGCCGTTCAAGAACCATTCCAAGGGCTTGCTAACAGCTATCCTTCAGCATTATTATTAGCCTTCATTACACCATTCCTCTGGTTCTTCGGATTACATGGTGCCAACATGATCGAACCATTTATGCAAACAATTAATGCACCAGCGATTACAGCCAACATTGCTGCTATCAAAGCTGGTAAAGCAGCACCTTACATCGTTAACAAACCTTTTTTCGATTCATTTGTTAACTTAGGTGGGACTGGGGCAACACTTGGTCTAATCTTTGCGATTTGGTTAGTCGGTCGTAAGAACAAACAATACTCAATCGTCGGTAACTTGAGTGCAGCACCTGGGATTTTCAACATTAACGAACCATTGACATTTGGTTTGCCAATCGTCTTAAATCCAATTTTATTCATTCCATATATTTTGACACCAATGGTGATTGTTTCAATCGCCTACTTTGCCACTAAATCTGGAATGGTGCCGGCTGCAACGGTTATGCCACCTTGGGTGACACCACCAATTATCGGCGGTGTGATTGCAACGGTCAGCTGGCAAGGTGGGGTTTTAGCCGCCGTCAACTTACTCGTTTCAACCTTAATCTACATTCCATTTGTTAAAATTGCGACTTCAATGTCATTAAAAGAAGAAGCTTAAAGTAACATTGCCACAACACGAAAAAGCAGCGTCTAATTCCGAAAGGAGTTAGGCGCTGTTTTTTTAGGACTTTGTATTTTTACCAAATAGTTGGTCACTGTCCGGATCATTATAATAACTTAGAAAGGGAAACAGAATTTTAAAAGTGGTGCCGGTGTCAACCGTTGATTCAACATAGAGTTCATGCCCGAGTTTTAAACTGAGTTCCTTGGCGAGGTACAAGCCTAATCCGGTTGAATTGCGATTTGATAAGCGTCCGTTTTGACCAGTAAAACCTTTATCAAAAATTCGGGGTAGATCGGCGGCCGGGATGCCAATCCCGGAATCGTGGATATCTAGCCAAACACCGAGCGCATCGTGGTGGAGACTAATCTTGATTTGCCCGTCATCCGGGGTATATTTAATCGCATTGGAGATAATTTGATTCAGAATGAAGCTCAGCCATTTAGCGTCCGTCAACACGGTTTGTTGATCTCCGGTTAATTCAAAATGGAGCTTTTTCTGAATGAAATAGTGACTGTTCTGGCGAATGACTTGATTGATAACGGGTTTTAGTGCGGTTTCTTGAACCAGATAATCCTTTGAAAAACTATCCAGTCGGGAATAGTAGAGCACTTGTTCAACGTAATGTTCGATGCGAACGAGTTCTTCGGTCAGTTGATTGAATTTTTCGTCGGGAATTTGCATTTCAACGGAATCGACGAGTAATTGCGTGGCGGCTAAGGGCACTTTAATTTCGTGGACCCAGCTATCGATGAAGGCTTTTTGGTCTTGTTGCGTGTGAATCAAGCGTTCGATACTTTGTTGATGATAATCGAGGAGTTGATTGACGTAGTCTTGGATGAACTGCTTTTCAGCGGAAGTTGCGCCAGTTAACGGCCAATTGAGACCATCTTCTTGGGCGTGCATCCGAATCTGAATTGCGCGGTACCATTTAAGGTGGTAGAGATAAAGACCGATGATAAAGGCGCAAAAGAAAATCGTCAGTAAGAAATCGAGATAAAGTAACGTTGATTTAGCAAAACGCATACTCGGATCAAGCCATAAAACGACGTCGAGCACGAACATGCCGCCAAAGAAAAAGACGATATGGAACAAATGGTCGCGAATAAATTTTTTTAAGGTCATGATTGCTCCTTAGGGGATGATATAGCCTTGGCCAATTTTAGTTTGAATATAATCATCGAGCCCGGCTTGTTCGATTTTTTTACGAAGGCGGTTAATATTGACAGTCAGGGTGTTGTCATCGACAAACCGTTCATCGTCCCAAAGCGCGCGTAATAATTTTTCGCGGCTGACAATTTGACCGTGTTGGCGCATTAAAAATTGGAGTAGTTTGTATTCATTTTTGGATAAATCAATCGTGATTTCGCCAACTTGTGCGCCACCGCTTTGCAGATTGATCAATAAACCGTTATGTTCAATGACGTCGGTATTTTGATCAACATAGTTGTAGGTCCGGCGTAATAGCGCATTGATTTTGGCAATCAGGACTTCCATAGAGAATGGTTTATTGACGAAATCATCGCCACCCATGTTCATCGACATCACCATATCCATGTTGGTATTACGGCTGGAGATAAAGATGATGGGCACTTTTGAAACTTCACGAATTTTTTGGCACCAGTAAAAGCCGTCATAAACCGGTAAATTAATGTCTAATAAGATTAAATGGGGTTTATCCGTGAGGAATTGGTCAAAAATAGCGTTAAAATCTTTGGGTAAGATGGCTTTTAATTGCCATTTTTCTAAATTCTCGGCAATTAAATTAGCAATCGTTTGATCATCTTCAACAATCATAATTTCAAACATTTTAAATCGCTCCTTAAGCATAATTAAATTCATAATACCGATTTTAGTGTCAAAAGACAACCGTCTAAGGTCTGATAAGCGGATGGTGGGTTTTTGCCCAGAATTTTGCTAGAATATAAGAAACTAAATTAAAAGGAGCGCTTAAAACATGGCAGTAGTTTCGGTTCAACATATTTCTAAGGTTTATGGTCATCGACTGAACGTTGTCAACGCGCTCAATGATATTTCATTCGAGATTGAACCCGGTGAATTTGTCGGTATCATGGGCCCATCCGGTGCGGGCAAGACGACGTTGTTAAACATGATTGCGACGATTGATCGGCCAACACACGGTCGAGTGTTGATTAAAGACCAAGAAGTGACCAAGATGCGCGAAGCGAAATTAGCCAATTTTCGTCGGCAATATTTAGGCTTCATCTTTCAAGATTTTAATTTATTGAATTCATTAACGATTCGGGAAAACATTTTATTACCTTTAGCGTTGGATAAATTAAGCGTTGCGGTGATTGAATCGCGATTAAATAAAGTCAGTCGAATTCTCGGAATTAGCGGTTTATTGGAACGCTATCCAGAAGAAGTATCAATCGGACAACGGCAACGGGTCGCGTGCGGGCGTGCGATGATTACTAATCCGGCGTTGTTGCTAGCGGATGAACCGACGGGTAGTTTAGACTCAAAGGCGGCAACGGAGTTATTGTTGTATTTAACGGAGATTAACCAGCAAGAGAAGACGACCATTTTGTTGGTGACCCACGATGCGTTCACCGCCAGTTATTGCCGGCGAATCCTGTTTATCAAGGATGGCCAGTTATTTGCCGAAATAGTACGGAGCGGTGATCGCCAACAGTTCTTTAATCAGATTATTGATATGCAGGCCACGATTGGTGGGGGAGGTCGCTATAATGCTGTTAAGACTGACCTTTAAAAATGCGATGAACCGGGCTCGGGACTATGCCGCTTATCTAATTGCTTGTGTGGCAGCGATTGTCGTGTATTTCTGTTTCATCTCAATTGAAACGGACCCGGTACTCACCCATTTGAAAACGGCTGGTGAACGTCTTATATTTGGTGGAACGATTGGTATGGCGCGGATTATCATCTTATTATTTGTCGTTTTTTTCCTAGCATATGCGAATCTTTTCTTTGTGAAGAAACGGAAACAAGAAATCGGGATTTTAAGCGTTATCGGTGTGACCAAATTACAGATTAGTTTTCTTTTTTTTGGTGAAAGTTTAATCATTGGCTTGATTGCCATTTTAATTGGTCTATTATTAGGCGTTTTTTTATCAAAATTATTCGCGATGTTATTATTGCGAATGATGGGAATTGCCGTGGCGATGCCGTTTCTGATTTCGTGGAAGGCGATCCGGCAGACAACCGGCACGTTTGGTTTTTTGTTTCTAATGATTGGTTTTTTAAACAGTACGTTAATTTTTAGATACCGACTAGTCGATTTATTACATCCAACTCGGATGGCTAAAAAGATGAAACATCCGACTGGTTGGACCTATCTGTGGGGGACCATCGGAATCGCGCTCATTGGTGGCGGATATTATTTAGCGGAAAAGATTTTTACCTTAATGCCAATGATGGAACGCCAATTTGGCTATGAAGCGGATCTTTTCTACCTATTAGCGATACTGCTATTCGAAATCATTGGGACTTTAGCCTTTTTTCAATCTTATATTCAAATCTGGTTACAATTTGAACGGCGTTGGAAACGGCTGTATTATCGGGGAACGCATCTATTAAGTGTTTCTAATCTCAGTTATCGCTTTCGTAAAAATGCTAAAACATTATGGATGATCACGATTTTAAGCGCGGTTACGATTACGGCAATTGGGAGTACGGCGATGATCTACACGTATGGTCAAAGTCAGTTGAAGCAAAATATTCCGGCTGATTTAATTTATACGCAATTACAAAAATCGGATGTTGAAGCTTTAATGGCGCGCTATCACGTGACACCTAAGTCCAAAACGGTCATTGATTATAAAATTATTGCGGGTAATTTTAAATTAAACAGTCCATTACTTCAAGATGGGTACCAACAAAACGGGGCCACGACGGTGATTGGTTTATCTCAATATAACCAGATGATGGCGAGTCAGTTTGATCGCCCGGCGACGCATTTAGAACCGCAAGAAGCCGTAGCGATTGTTGATATGCCACTGACCATGTTGAAAATACCCCGTAGTAAGGCACTAAAACCAGTACAGCGTGATCACACGCCGCTAAATTTATATCAATCTGGATTAACCCATTTAGAGGTGATTCGAGTGCGTAAATTATTTCCTAACGGCCCCGCAATTTATTTTGAATCAATTCAGAATATGGTGGTCGTTGCGGATGCTCAGTATCAACGGATTCAAGCGGATGTTACCGATCAGATCCACACGGTGAATTTAACCAAGAAAGATCAACAGAATAAACCGTTCATGGCGGCGTTATTGAAATACACGCAGACAGCTAAGAAACAAGCTTATCTGGTGACCGAGAAGGGCAAGCCGATTGATCATTATCGATTAACCATTAAAAAGCCACAGCAAACAGGTGATACCCGTAATGAAGTGCTGATTAAAAAGCCTAATCAGGCATTGGCCAACGCTAATTTTGGCTTTTATCTGTATATCATGATTTTAATTGCCTTAATCTTCATGCTAGCGACCGGGAGTATTATTATGTTGAAACAGCTCTCAGAAGCCCAAGAAGAAATCTTACAATATCAAACGTTGAAAAAAATCGGGATGAGTATGGCTGAAATCAAACATTCGATTTATTTCCAGATTCTGATGATCTTTTTATTACCGATTATTCTCGGAACCCTGCACGCCATTTTTGCGATTCGATTATTGAGTTTATTTTTAGATAATCCCGGGTTACAATTGGTGTACATTGTTTGTGGGATTTTCATCATGATTTATCTCATGTTTTATTTACTCACTGCTAAAATCTATAATCGTATCGTCAATCGACCGTTGTATGAAGATACGCACTATTAAACCGGAGGCATTCCTGTGCAATTAAAGACTTATCGAACACAAGCGCGACTTTTATTAAAAGGACATTGGCAACAACTGGCGACCATGGTGGCATGGTGGTTACTGATTACGATGCTACTTGATGCGGGACTTGAAGGTCTCTTTGGGGCTGGGACGTTCTGGTATCAAATGGGGGATACTTTTGCGAGCTATTTCTTCTATTTTATTTTTCTAAACGCGGTTTTCTTAGCCACTTTGAAATTAAGTTACCACAAGACGAAAGGCATCAATGCCATCACCCCGTTATTCAAAAAGCCATTCTATACGGATTTGGTGATTTTAAACTTAATTCAACAAGTCTTAAACTGGGGCTTATTACTGATCGGTTTAATCCCATTTTATCAACTGATTGGTTGGCAACGTGTATTAAACTTCAGCTATAACGGCTTAACATCGGCGGCACCTTATCTCATGAAATTGAGTCAACAGCCAGCCAATTATTTCTTGGTACTGACCTTTTTACTTGTTTTATTAGTGATTACGTTAATTCAACCAATCATCTTAGCGTATTACCAAATTCTAGTGTTATTGAAATTTGAATTTCCACAAGCCTCAATTAAAATGATATTATCGTTATCAACGGTGATTTTAAAAGGGCACTGGTTGCGGTTATTAGGACTGGTGTTATCGTTCATCGGTTGGGAAATCGTCGTTTATTTAACCGCGGGGATCGGTTTCTTGTGGTTCTATCCTTATCTGATTATGAGTGTCACACTGTTTTATCAAGACATCAAAAAAGATCGGATTCAAGTCATTCAATAATTAGTTAGTAAAACTGAAATCGTTATCGGCTAGTATTATTAGCCATAGCGATTTTTTGCGTTAAATATTGGTAAAAATCAATTAAGGCCATACTCAACGTGGCTAATATAAGCTATGATAGACCGTAGAAGAGGAGTTGAGTATTATGCAATTACAAGTCTTAGGTTATTATGGTGGTTATCCCTACAACGGTGTCGGCACGAGCAGTTACTTACTAACGAGTGGTGATTATCATTTGTTATTAGATTGTGGGAGTGGTGCACTACTGGCACTCGAAAAGGTCTTAGAACCATTGCAATTAGACGCCGTATTATTGACGCATTACCATCACGATCACATCGCTGATTTAGGGGTATTACAATATTATTGGCAATTGCACCAAGGTGTCAAAAAAGAACCGATTTTACCAATCTATGGTCATTTACAAGATCCGTTACATTTTGGCAGTTTAACCTTGCCGGGTGTCACGCAGGGATTCGGGTATCAAGAGGATACCGTATTGACAGTCGGACCGTTTAAAATCACTTTTAAACGAACGATTCATCCAGTGCCCGCATTTGCGACGCGGATTGAAGAAGTGTCGACTGGTAAAGTATTAGTCTTTACTGCGGATACGGCTTATTTCCCTGAACTTGCCAATTTCGCCCAACAGGCTGATCTACTGATGACGGATACGAACTTCTTACAAGATAAAACCGGTAAAATGGCCCACATGACGACGACCCAGTCCGCGGCTTTGGCTGAAGACAGTCAAGTTAAACAATTATTGTTAACTCATTTACCCCAAACCGCAACGGCCGAAACGCTTCTAGAACAGGCACAAGCGGTCTTGCCGAACTTGCCAATTCAAGTTGCGAAACAAGGATTGACAATTGAAATTGCCTGACGTAAGATAGTGATATACAGAACTTACAAAAAATAAGTGCAATTTCATTAGAATAATAATTAATGATAATAATAAAATGATTGTATTGATAAATATAAAACAGTCAAAATTGCATCTCAGTTCTATAATGTCGATATTAAACGCTTTAATTAGACGTTTATTTTAATTTTGTTAATTAAAGTTTATTGGAAAACGATTAATTTATTTTTAAGAAAGACTAGTTTTTAGATACTTAATCGCGTATAATAGATTTTGTAAGAGAGAATGGAACGAATACGAAACGTAGGCGCTTCCATGGTAGAAAAGGAGAGAGACATATGGTTACATTATACACATCACCAAGTTGTACATCTTGTCGTAAAGCCCGGGCGTGGTTAAAGGAACATGACATTCCATTTAAAGAACGCAATATTTTTTCGGACCCTCTCAATAAAAACGAAATTAAAACGATTTTACGAATGACTGAAGACGGTACTGAAGAAATCATTTCAACACGTTCGAAGATTTTCCAAGAATTGAATATTAAAATTGATGATTTATCAGTTAATGAATTATTAGACTTGGTTCAAGAAAACCCTGGTTTATTACGCCGGCCAATTATTCTTGATGAGAAACGTTTACAAGTGGGTTACAATGAAGATGAAATTCGTCGTTTCTTGCCACGTGAAGTTCGTGCATTGGAATTACAACAAGCTCAATTAATGGCAGGCTTCTAAGTCGCTGTTGATAAGGACATGGTCATTAGTTGCGGATCAAGTTTGAAAGGTAGGTTATCCTGTTGAGGGATAGTCTGCTTTTTTTAATGGTTATTGATTAAAGAATAATCGCTAGACTTGAATGTTGTTAGCGATACTGGTATGGTAAAGCAAAGTACAATCAATGACTGTTTGCGTGAATCAGACAGTAGTAGAAAGGGGCGATGGCCCATGAAGATGGAAAAAATCGATGATAACACAATTCGAGTCCTGCTTGAAAATGACGATTTGGAAGAACGTGGGATTACCGGGCTTGATCTATTAAGTAATCATAAAAAAATTGAACGTTTCTTCTATTTAATTTTGGAAGAAGTCGATCAAGACCACGCCTTTGCTAATAACGAGGCGGTTACTTTTCAAGTCTTACCAAATGACGAAGGTTTAGAGTTATTAATTAGTAAGAATCTCCCTAATTTTGGACAAGTTGAAGCTCATTCCGATTCTGAAATGGTGCAAGGTCAAGACGGCATTACAGAATACATCAAAAAACAGTTGCTTAAACGAGATTCGGGCGATGATCAATCAGCGGATGACGATGATGATGAAACGATGAATTATCTGAAGCAAGCTGATAATCCAACGCGCCAAATTGTGTTGCACTTTAAATCGTTCGATGATTGGATTGCGTTAGCCCAACAGTTACGGATTGAAAGTGGTGTTTCTAATTTATTTGTTTATCAACACCAATACTATGCACAGTTAATTTTCTTTTTAGAAAATACAACCGAAACCTTCTTACAAGATGATTTAGCGGTCGCTAATGAATTTGGACAGAAAACGCCCTATACGGCTGATTTTTTGAAGGAATATGGTCAACAAGTCATGGATAATAGTGCGCTAGAATTAACGCGTTATTATTTTAAGGACTAGAGTGAAAAACTTCTCTTTGTAGGGGAAGTTTTTTTATTTTGATTTTATAAATTTAACGATTTGGGAATGTCCTAAAACGGGAGACAAGATGACTGTTTTTAAAAACAAGATAACATAAAGTGGCTTACAATAAATGTAAGCGTTTGCTTCGAAAGGAGGCTATCGATGAGTCACTATCTTTTTGAAAAAATGTCTTACCAAACTTTTCCGGCCAAAATCTTTATCACGTCGATTGATTATTCTAGCATGCATTGGCATTATGACGGTGAATTTATATTGGTGTTAAAGGGCACTTTGGAAATAAAGTTGGAAAAGACTGAATGGTTGTTTAATGCAGGGGAATTAGTGTTCATTAATCCTAAATTAGTCCACGGGATGAAACGAACGAACCAAGATAATATTTGTTTAATTATCCAATTAAATGAACGGTTTTTTCAAGAATCAAAACATGGCATTCAACAATATGCCTTTTTTTTGAATAGCCAACAAAGGGGATTAGAACCCAAAATTGATATCAAGATATACAGAAAAATATTGGCCGAGATTGGTTTAATTAGCTTAGATAAGGCTGCGTCGGACTATCGATTGAAGAGTAAGATATATGAACTATTAGCAGAATTGTTTGAAAATGCCGAACACGAGATACGTCAATTCGCTAATGGTCAGGAAACTGATGATTCGGAACAACTACTGAGAATCATCGCATACGTCGAAAAAAATTACAGACATTCAGATATTGCCCAAGCAATTCAAAAAGATTTCGGGATCAATGAAAAAAAGTTATATCGATTTTTGAAGAAGACGACTGGGCAGAGTTTTCGAGAGCTAGTCCAACGGTATCGATTGGATCAAGCGAAGTATATGTTAAGTTTTACGGATAAAACGATTTTATATATCATTGATGAGTGCGGATTTGGGTCAGAAAATACGTTTTATCGCTTGTTTAAAATGGATGTCGGGGTGACGCCGTTCGTCTTTAAACAACAATCAGTCCATCAAATGGCAACTGAACAGGTTAACGGTTATTTAGATTTTGATCAATCCGAAGCCGTCACTAGACTAAAAAAATTGTGCAGGAGGCTAAATGATAATGATTGATAAGGCGCAGAGATTAAGTTACACACAACAAGCGTATGCGTTGTTGCAAAAGCTATCGTTAACAGAGAAAGTCTTTATGATGAGTGGCAATAAAAAGGCAAAAGAGTTGCTCGCTGAAATGCAGGCAAATGCGGAGAAACATTATAATTATAGGCCGTATCCCGCAGGTGGCCTCCCTGAAAAAAATATTCCAGCGATGAATTTTGTGGATGGCCCACGCGGGGTTGTTTGTGACACTGGTCAAACAACCTGTTTTCCAGTCTCGATGTTGCGCGGGGCTTCTTTTGATACTGAATTAGAAGAAAAAATAGGGCACGCGATTGGTTTAGAAACAAAAGCATATGGGGGCAACACGTTTGCGGGCGTTTGCATTAATTTACCGTATAATCCAGGTTGGGGGCGTAGTCAGGAAACGTACGGCGAAGAATCTTTTCATCTTGGTAAAATGGGTTCAGCATTAGTGACTGGGGTTCAAGCTGAAGCAGTAATCGCCTGTGTTAAGCACTATGCGTTTAATTCGATGGAATGTTCACGTTTTAAAGTGGCTATCAAAATGGATAAAAGAACTGAACGGGAAGTTTTCTTACCGCATTTTAAAGATTGCGTTGATGCCGGGGCGGGCAGTATTATGAGTGCCTATAATGCCTATCAAGGTGTGCCTTGTGGACATTCTGATTATCTGTTAAATCAAGTCTTAAAAAAAGAATGGGATTTTGATGGTTTCGTGATGAGCGACTTCTTTTGGGGGATTCGTGACACGGTGGCCGCTGCCAATGGGGGTCAAGATATTGAAATGTGTACGACAGAATGGTTTGGCAATAAACTGGTTGAAGCTGTGCGTAATGGTCAAGTTTTAGAAGAAACAATTGATCAAGCCACACTTCGGATTTTAAGGACGCTATTGGCCTTTGAAGCTGAACGCTCTAAGGTACCGGCTGATCAAACTGTGGTTGGTTCTAAAAAGCACCGTCAGTTAGCGCTACAATCTGCACGTGAAGGGATTACTTTATTAAAAAATAAAGAACAAGTGTTACCCCTTGTTGCAAATAGAATCCGAAAAATTGTGGTTTTTGGTCATTTAGCTGATAAAGAATTGACTGGCGATCAAGGATCGAGTGCTGTGCGGCCTGCCTATGTTATTACGCCACTGCAAGGGATTGCGAATGCTTTTCCCAAGGCAGAGGTCATCCAGTATGATGGTCAAGATTTAGAGTACGCCAAACAGCTAGCAACAAAGGCTGATGCCACTATTTTTGTTGTCGGTTATAACTATGATGATGAGGGCGAATTTGTTTCTAAGAGTGAGGAGACGAATTACACTGGCGCGCGTGGTGGTGATCGGGTCAACGGCCTAGGGTTACATGCCGATGAAGTACAATTAATTAAAGCGGTTGGGCCGGTTAATCAGAATTCGACGGTCGTATTAGTGGGTGGCAATACTATTATCATGACCGAATGGGAAGCAAAAGTCAGCGCAATTTTAATGGCTTACTATCCTGGCATGGAAGGCGGAACGGCGTTGGGTGAAATTATAGCGGGGCAAGTCAATCCATCCGGCAAAATCCCCTACGTTATTCCATACGCTGAAGCCGACCTACCACAAGTTAATTGGCAAACTGATCAGCAAGTCTATGATTATTATCACGGTTACGCTAAGTTGGAAAAAGAAGGCGTTGTGCCACTAAGACCGTACGGGTACGGCTTATCGTATACAACGTTTGATATTTCAATGGTCACATTTTTTAAGACCGAAGACCAGGTTAAAGCCCAAGCAATCATCAAAAATACGGGGAATCGGGAAGGGACTGAAGTCGTGCAACTATACGTTGGTTTTACGAATTCTAAGATTGATCGGCCCGTTAAACTCTTGCGCGGTTTCCAAAGAGTCAGTCTGGCTCCAGGGGCAGAAAAAACAATTGAAATTAGTTGTTTGATTGATAAACTAAAGTGGTTTAATCCAGAACTCAACGAATGGCAATTAGAACAGATGACGTACGAAATGTATTTAGGCACTAGCGCCGCAAAACAAGATCTGATGGTCGGTGAAATAACGTTGTAGTGTGAATACCAGAAGCGCTTCTTCTAAATTAGAGGCTTTTTATCCCCAAATTGTTGCTGATTTATAGCAGCGTCAGGTCATTTAGAGGCCAAAAAAACAGGCATTCTCCTAAATCTGGGAGGCTGCCTGTTTTTGATGATGAAAATCTCTATTTAATTAATCAGACACGATAATTATTGGGTTGTTCGCGAATGATTAATTAGGGAGGTGAAATCATGAAAGTTGCACAAACTGAATCTGGCGAATTAGTGCTCGCAACGGCAGCGGTCGCTAAAACCCAACCGCTGTGTTGTCCAAACTGCCAACAACCGGTCATGTTAAAGGGCGGTCAACGAGTCGCACCGTACTTTGCCCATGTTCGACCAACTGGCGGGACTGGTGAAAGCCAGATCCATCAGCTGGGTAAAAGGGCGATTGGGACGTTGGCGATTGCTAGTGATTATCAAGTCGCCTACGAGGTCCCAATCGGCCAGCACCAACGCGCAGATGTTTTGGTGACTCGGGGTACGCAATCAGTGGTTGTTGAATATCAGTGCAGTCCCTTAACGCCAGCTTGTTTGGCACAACGGACGAATGATTATTTAGCGGCCGGGTTAACCGTCATCTGGGTGCTTGGTGAACGATTTTGGCCGAAATATCGGTGGCTGAGTCAACAGCAGTTAGCGTTTATGCAATATCGACCGGAATGGGGTTTTTATCTCTTCGGTTACGCACCACAGCAACGGAAGTGGTTACTCTACCATCATATTGTGACGATTGATTTCAAAGGCTATTTTTGGCAGACTCGGTATTTAACCCAACCGCAAGCCTTACGTTTAATGGCACAACCGGCAAGCATGATAGGGAGTCATCAATGGTCACCAATCGGCATCGCACAACAGCGGCAGGTGATTCAAAATCGCCTCGTTCGAATGGATCCACAGCTAGTCAGTCTGCAACAAGCGTGTTATCAACAAGGACTGACCTTACAGACGATTCCCCGTTGGTGTTACTGTATTGATTATGTGCCACCATTATTTGAAACGGGACAGTTTATCAGTCGAGTACGGTGGCTACTTGATCGACAACCAATCGGTACCTTTGCTGATTACGCGCCGCGCCTTCAACAGCCGTTATTGCCGGCCACGATTTTGAAAGATTGGCCCAGCTATCGACTGTTAAAAGACCAACAAAAATTAATTTAAATAAAAAGCCTAACGTTATCTTTAACGGTTAAGTTTAAAGATAACGTTAGGCTTTTTTGGCATGAGGGGCTTAAGTTAAAACCCGGAAGGCAACGTTGGTAAATTTAGATTGTTGGCGACTTAATGTTTCGTAGGTTGTTTCGGCGTCAGTTTGCTGACTACAGACTTCTTTCAATAAATCGTAAGAATCACAATTTTCAATCAATAGACCCGAATCATGTTGGCCTTTAGCGTAATTGAAGACGACTGCGGAGGGGCTGGTTTGAATGTTCATTTCACAGGCCAATTGTTGATCACTATCAAAAGCCTGTTTGGCGAGTTCGCTGTGCCAATCTTCGAGTAACATTTCGGTGTCTAAACCGACTTTTTCGGCAATTGAGAGCACTAAGGTCGTGTTAAAAGGCGCGTCAAACTGGCGGAAAGATTCCTGTAAGCACATTAAAAAAGCACGGCTTTTCTTATTGCCTTGGAAAGTAGCGGCCTTATAAGCCAGGACTGCTTGGTAGATTGTACCAAAAACTTGGTTGCGTAGATCCAAATCATGACTATTCAATTTTTGAAAATGCATATAATGTTCAACGTTTTTTAAATTCAAAACGGGAATAAATTTAAAATGAATATTAGTATCATTCGATTCTTCAATAATTTTAATCAGTGCTTCTTCAGAACGTAAACAAAGTTGCCCGATCGGGTTAATAAATAAAAAAACTTCTAACAAAGCTGTTCCCCCAAACTAATTGATTTTTTAAAATGAGATAAGACTATTTGACTACTTTAAGCAAAGTGCACCCAATTTGCAATTAATGTGCTTGATGGTGACTTGCTCGTTGGACTTTGTTGATGACGGGTGTTGGTTTAATTGAATAGCGCTGGACCAGTTGTTCGAAAAATGGCTGTGCCATTTGGAAGTCGGAGACTTCAAACTCAAGTTCATAATCGATAAATTGATCCGGATAGCGCGTTTGATCGAGCATTAACTGACCTTGTGGCTCATTAATGATTGTTCGTTCAGTTGTACTATAGCCCCAAACTGAGAGTGTAGGCCAATTTAATGCTTGCTCATTAAAATAAGTCATGATGGGACCATCGGATTGGATGGTCTGTTGCTCGATTAGTTGTTTAGCGGTCTCTAATGAAAGCGCTTCGGTGATTTCGGTTAAGGTCCGTTGAACCGAATGAGTGGGTATTTTTAAGGTTTGCTCGGCGGTCTCTGCAAACTGGCGAATCCGCAGGCCTAGGCCTTGTTGCCGTAATTGGTGGCCGGGCAGTTCAAAATAATGATTGGTCTGGCGCACCGTTAAGGCTTCAGGATGTTCCTTTTGAATTTGACTAAATTGTGCTTTGGTAATTAACGTTTTAAATTCACGTTCAATGGTTTGAGTCACTAATCCAACTCCTTATTTACAATAAGACTATCCTAGCATAAAAAAGTGGAATTGTAATCGAATTTGTATTTCGGACGTTTCGTGGCGAAACAAAACTAATCTATGGTAAAATAGCACTGTATGTGACAGATTGAATGAGGGGTCTATGATGGTTGAAAATTGGAAAAAATTCCTAATGCCGTATGAACAAGCGGTTAGTGAGTTGAAAATTAAATTACGTGGCATGCGTAAACAATATCAACAGAACAACGAACATGCCCCTATCGAGTTTGTAACCGGTCGGGTTAAGCCCATCGATAGCATTAAAGAAAAGATGCAACGACGCTACATCACTGAAGAACTATTAGAACAGGACATGCAAGATATCGCTGGTTTGCGGATCATGTGTCAGTTTGTGGAAGATATCCATGAAATCGTTGGCTTATTACACCAACGGACCGATATGACCATTATTGAAGAACGCGATTACGTTTCGAACGTTAAGCCAAGTGGCTACCGTTCTTACCATATCGTGATTGAATATCCGGTTCAATTGATTAGTGGTGAGAAAAAAATATTGGCCGAAATTCAAATTCGGACGATGTCGATGAACTTTTGGGCCACAATCGAACATTCCTTAAATTATAAATACCAAGGCGAATTTCCAGACAGTTTGAAGGCGCGTTTGAAACGGGCGGCCGAAGCTTCCTTTATGTTAGATAAAGAAATGTCGGAAATTCGGGAAGAAATTCAAGAAGCACAACAATTATTCTCGTATGGTAAATGGCAAAAGACGCTTGATGAAACACCTAAAAATGACTTAAAAGGGGACTGAACCGATTGAAAGTAATGGTTTTTAGCAACGATGGCAACTCATCACGACATGTTGCTGATCGGTTGACCAAAAAGTTAACGAGTACCGGTTTCATTATGGAAAGCGAACGCCCGGATGTGGTGATTTCGGTGGGTGGTGATGGCACGCTGTTATCGGCGTTTCATAAATACGCTACTCAACTGGACCATATCCGGTTTATCGGTGTGCACACGGGTCATCTCGGCTTCTATACCGATTGGCGTGACTTTGAAGTTGAAGATTTAGTGGTCGCGTTGCAAGAGGATATGGGCCAAAGCATCAGCTATCCGCTACTCGAAGTTAAAATTAAATATGCGGATACGGGTGAAACCCAGCGCCAACTCGCGTTGAATGAAGTGACGTTGCGGCGGTATGCGGCAACGTTACGGACGGACGTGTACATCAAAGAAAACTTTTTTGAAAGCTTCAGGGGCGACGGTTTGTGTGTTTCCACACCAACCGGGTCAACCGCCTACAGTAAATCGATTGGCGGCGCCGTTTTACACCCACAATTAGACGCTATGCAACTGACTGAAATTGCGTCAATTAACAACCGGGTCTACCGGACGTTATCCTCGCCGGTCATCTTACCTTCCAATGAATGGTTACTATTGAAACCGTCGAAGACGAGTGACTACGTGGTCACGATTGATCAATTTACGTCAAAGGATCGACCAATTGCTGAAATGCAATTTAAAATCGCAAAAGAAAGAATACAATTTGCACGTTACCGGCACACTTATTTCTGGGACCGTGTCGAAGATGCATTTATCGGGTCAAAACATGAAATTTGATTGGCAGTATCAAGAAACAGAAGGTTGTGTCCTTCGTAATTTTTTACGGCACCACGGTTTATCTAGAAGTCAGTTAGCCAAAATTAAATTTGCGGGCGGAACGATTCTAGTCAATGGGCAGGAAGCTTATACAAATGCTAAACTCGTTCAAAATGATTTAGTCACCATCTATCTCGCACCAGAAGTGGCCGTCGAACACGTGATTCCCGTCAAAGGGGATTTACGGGTGGTTTATGAAGACGACCATTTTTTAGTGGTCGATAAACCGGCGTTTGTGGCATCGTTGCCAGCGCCCCAACATCCAAGTAACACGATGGCCAATTACGTCAAACAATATTTGATTGACGAACACGCTGAAAGTCAGGTCGTTCATGTGGTGACACGGTTAGACCGCGATACAAGTGGTTTGATGATGTTCACCAAACACGGTTTTGCCCACAGCTTAGTCGATAAGCAGCTGCAATCTAAAGAACTGCAAAAAACTTACGTGGCGATTGCCAGTGGTGATATGCGCGAAGACATGCCGAACCACGCCTGGATTGATCGACCGATTAAACGTTCGGAAGATTTCTACATGCGGCGGGTGGTCGCACCGGGTGGCAAGCGTTCGTTGACGGAATATTGGCAAGCGGCGCATGGCGATAATGCAACGCTCGTTAAATTACAATTATTAACTGGGCGGACGCATCAGATTCGCGTCCATTTTAAATCAATTGGCCATCCGCTAATTGGCGATAATCTCTACGGCGAAGCGGACGATTTACTGCCGCGCCAGGCATTACATTGTCGGCAATTACAATTTTATCATCCGTTTGAAGAGAAAATCATTACGGTCAAGAGTCCGTTGCCGGCTGATTTTAGAGCCGTTTTAAAAGCGCGGCATTTAGCCTATGATGAAAATACCTTATAATAAAAAAAGCTTAAGCTATTCATTAGGGGCTGTTATCAGGCTTCAAAATCAGTATACTAATAAGCGATTATGATTTACGAAGGGAAGAGTGTTGTGTTTACGTTGAATGTGATTAAAACGATTATATTAGGGATTGTCGAAGGCTTTACCGAATGGTTACCGATTAGTTCGACTGGTCATTTAGTGTTAGTCGGTAGTGTCTTAAAGATGGATGAAACCAAAGCGTTCATGGATATGTTTAATTATGTGATTCAATTCGGCGCGATTTTAGCGGTCGTCGTCCTGTTTTTCCACAAGTTGAACCCATTTTCACCCCGTAAAACGGGGTTAGAACAGAAACAAACTTGGACGTTATGGTCTAAAGTCGTGATTGCCGTCATTCCATCAGTCGTGGTTGGTTTTCCGTTGAATGATTGGATGGATGCCCATTTAATGAATAATTGGGTTGTTGCCAGCATGTTGATTCTTTATGGGATTTTGTTCATCGTGATTGAGAATCGGAATAAGAGCATTACGCCGAAATTTACCGATTTAAATACGTTGCCTTATTTAACCGCCTTTTGGATTGGGTGTTTCCAAGCCTTATCGATTATTCCAGGGACTTCACGTTCCGGTGCCACGATTCTAGGGGCGATTATTATCGGGACCTCTCGATTTGTCGGGGCTGAATTCTCATTCTTCATGGCAATTCCAACGATGGTCGGGGTCAGCGTGTTGAAGATTGGGAAGTTCTTCTATGAAGGCAATACGTTCACGGGTGATCAAACGATCATTCTGATAATCGGAATGGTTGTGTCATTCGCGATTTCAATCGTGTCGATTAAATTCTTGATGGACTACATTAAGAAACATGATTTCAAAGTATTTGGTTGGTACCGGATTATCTTGGGATTATTAGTATTAGGCGCCATGTTATTCGCTTAATTGAAGTTTGAAGGGAGTTTTTCAATTGTTAATCAAAGAAGTTTGTGTTGAGAATTTTACAGCAATCCCCGCCGCGATTCGCCAAGGTGCGAAACGGATTGAATTAAACGATAATTTAGCCGTTGGTGGGACGACTGTCAGTCGTGGCGTGATGGCTGAAGCCGTGCGCTACGCCCACGAACACGATGTGCCAGTGATGGTCATGATTCGTCCCCGCGGTGGTCATTTTGTCTATAATGATCAAGAATTAAAAATTATGGAAGCCGATATCTTTTCAGCCCAAGAATTGGGTGCCGATGGAATTGTCCTAGGTTGTTTAACGCCGGATAATCAAATCGACGATGAAGCGATGGAGATGTTGATTGGCGCCGCTAATGGGATGCAAGTCGTTTTCCATATGGCGTTTGATGAGATTCCAACAGCACAACAAGCTGAAGCAATTGATTGGTTAGCCGAACATGATGTGAAACGTATTTTGACGCATGGTGGACCACTTGATCAACCTTTGAATCAAGCTCACTTAAAAGAACTCGTAACGATTGCCGACGGTCGTCTTGTCATCTTGCCTGGTGGTGGTATTACGGCTGATAATGTCACGGCTATTATGACTGAATTGGGTTTGACAGAAGCACATGGCACTAAGATTGTCTAAACTAGTATAATTAAAAACACGAGCCGCCAAAGTTATTTTGGCGGCTCGTGTTTTTAGTTGTTTTTATTTTTTTTCGATAGCGAGGACTTGGCCGCTTGAGTGGTTAATTCCTTGATAACGACTAACTTGGTAATAGTCTGGGTTTAAATGAGTGAGGTCGGCGACTAAATAATTAATTTCTTCGTCGGAGGCGTTGAATTGGGTTTCACTCACGAAAACCAGTAAACCACCACGATTCAAGCGCGATAAGATTTGGTGGTAAGCCGAAATTGTGGTATTCGGTAAAGTCGGTTGATTAGCGGTCTCGGCCGACAAAGCGCCCAAACTAAAAATGGCCGCTTGGACTTTGAGGTCGGGGTCTAATGCCGTAATAATCCGTTCATGGCCTTGATTGTAGAGGGTCACTTGTTGATGCAAATGAGCTTTAGTTAAACGATCGGTGCAAATATCAAGCGCTGGTTTTTGTAATTCGAAGCCGTAAACATGGCCAAATTCGGCGACTTTTTCGGCTAAAAAGTAGGTATCGTGACCGTAACCAACGGTGGCATCAATCACGGTGTCACCGGGGCGAACGGCTTGGTTTAAGAGTTGGTGGGCGAATTGAACGGGATCTGTCAGAATCATGGGTGAAAACTCCTTTGAATGTTAATCGTGAAGAGTGGGCAATAATTGTTGTCGTTTAAAGGCTAACCAAGTTAGGCTTAAGCAACCGGCCGCTAATAAAAAGCCGCCGAGGACATCGGTTGGATAGTGAACTTGAACGTAAATACGACTGAGACCGATTAGTAAGGGGAACAGTCCACAGACGATGGTCGAAACTCGGCGCCAGGTCCGATTTTGAATCAAATAGCGACTTAGGATCCATAATGACCCCCAAAAAAGTAAACTACCGGAAGCATGACCACTAGGAAAGCTGTAGCCACCCGCGTGAACGAAGTGTTCATAAGCAGGACGTGGTCTGGTGACTAGGCTTTTAATGACGTGGTTTAGACCGGTATAAATCGTGACGTTGAAGAGCACGAAACCAGCGGCCGAATATAATTTGTAATAGTAACAGACTAGGCAAACCACTAAAACAAGTCCGACGATACTAGTTGGATTCCCCAAAGTCGTGATGCCAATCATAATTGGTTTGAACTTTAAGGATAGATTTTGATGAAGCCAGTCATTAATCGTATAATCAAATTGCTTGACCCAAGCGGCGCGAGTTGTAATACTAAAGAGTAAGAGAACGAAAGCGCTGAAACAAGTCAGTGTGAATGAAATTTGTTTTTGTTGATTCGACATGTAAAGTGTTCCTTTCTAGTTAACTACGATCATACAATAATTTGATGTAATAGTACAAATAATTAAAGTGGTTTAACAAATAGATTGTTTTGTCGAGAAATTAATATTATACTATGTACTAGTTGAAGCTCAATTAAATCGTGCAATCGACTTTATTGGAGGGTCTAAAAGTGAAAGAAACCAGAAAACAACGCATCGCAATTCAGAAATTAAATTTACATAAACAAAAAAACGAGATTCGCATCAAAAAAATGCGGAACGTAACGACGTTTGCTGGGGCCAGTGTCTTAATGGGCTCCGCAATTGCGCCTAGTTTTTCAAGTGGCAAAGCTAAAGCGGCCACTGAAGACGTTCAAAATAATCAAGATCAAACGGCTACTACGACTAGCTCAAGTGTGGCGAGTACGACTAGTTCAACGGTTGCTAGCAGCGCACAATCAACAAGTAGCCAAACAACTGGCACTAGCCAATCCACACAACAACCAGCAGTTAAACCACAAGTAACTGAAAATGATGCTAATAAAGTGGCGTCAGCCCAACCAACACCTACGCAAGCCCAGCCGATTGCGGGGGTTCAAAGTACAAGTGCCAATGCGGCGTCTGCTCGAGTGATTATGTCAGCAGCGAGCACAAGTGCTCAATCTTTCATTAACTCAATTGCCAGTTCAGCACGGCAATTAGCCAACGATAATAATTTATACGCTTCGGTCATGATTGCCCAAGCTTCTTTGGAATCTGGCTTTGGGAGTAGCTCATTAGGCAAAGCGCCTAATTATAACTTATTCGGGGTCAAAGGCTCATACAATGGTAACTCAGTTTATATGTGGACTAATGAAGATGATGGTTACGGTAATATTTACCAAATTCAAGCGGCTTTTAGAAAATACCCATCATACTACCAATCATTGCAAGATTACGTACACGTCTTGAAAAATACATCATTTGGTTCAACGCCTTATTACCAAGGGGCCTTCAAGAGCTATACGAGCAGTTATCAACAAGCAACGCAATATTTACAAGGGCGTTATGCGACGGCTACTAACTATGCGTCAAGCTTGAATCGTTTGATTCAACAATATGATTTAACGCAATATGACACACCGGGTAGTAGTACTGGTAACAATACTGGCGATACCGGCAATAATAATGGTGGCACAACGACGCCGACTAACGGGACGAAATACACGGTTAAGTCTGGTGATTCAGTTTGGGGGATTGCGAATAAATTCGGAATCTCAACGACCGATTTAATTAGTTGGAATAACATCAAAAATAATATGATTCATCCTGGCGATGTGTTAATCGTTTCTAAATCAGCCGCTGGCAGTGATAACAGTAACAGCGGTAATACGGGCAGCACAACGACACCAACCACACCGGCAACTGGGACGAAGTACACGGTTAAGTCTGGCGATTCAGTCTGGGCGATTGCCAATAAATATGGGATCTCAACGACCGATTTAATTAGTTGGAATAACATCAAAAATAATATGATTCATCCTGGCGATGTGTTAATCGTTTCTAA
>NZ_LT984417.1:1459293-1665839 GCF_900258455.1 Latilactobacillus fuchuensis | reverse complement strand
CAACGACCGATTTAATTAGTTGGAATAACATCAAAAATAATATGATTCATCCTGGCGATGTGTTAATCGTTTCTAAATCAGCGGCTGGCAGTGGTAACAGCAACAGCGGTAATACGGGCAGCACAACGACACCCGCAACTGGCACGAAATACACGGTTAAATCCGGTGATTCAGTTTGGGCGATTGCTAATAAGTACGGCATTTCGATGGCGAATTTAGTCAAGTGGAATAGTATCCGCAATAACTTTATCTACCCTGGTCAAGTCTTAGTTGTGAGTCAAAGTGGTTCTGGTAGTACTAGTACCGGCAACACGGGTTCGGGTTCAACGACAACTAATCAAACTGGAAAAACTTACACGGTTAAATCTGGTGATTCAGTCTGGGCAATTGCCAATAAATCTGGCATCTCAATGGCAACATTAGTTCAATTAAACAATATTAAAAATAATTTTATTTATCCGGGTCAAGTGTTAAAATTAGGCAGTACAACGACGAGTATGTCGAACAATAATCAAGGGTCTGCATCGACAGCGAAGACTTATACCGTTAAGTCTGGTGATAGTCTCTGGTCAATCGCGCAAAAGAATCAATTATCAATCACGCAATTAAAACAAATCAATAATTTACATTCAGATTTAATCTTAGTTGGTCAAACCTTGAAATTGAAGTAAGAGTTTGGTATGCTAAGTACAATTATTTAACGTTGAAGAGGATTAGTAGTCAGTATTAAGTGTTCAGCGAGCGTATGGTTAGTGAGAATACGTCTTTAATACTGATGAACTCGCCTTTGAGTTTTCGACTGAATTAAGTAAGTTGGAACGTGAGCCGCGTTAAGGCCAGAGAGTTGTCCAATTTGTGTTGGGCAGAACTTAGGTGGCATCGCGGTCAATTCGTCCTATGGTATTTTATACCATAGGACTTTTTTTTTTCGTTAAATAAACCAGAAGAGGAGTGTTTTTATGACTTACGATCATCGCGCAGTTGAACAAAAGTGGCAAGCTTATTGGCAAAGCCACAAATCATTTAAAACCACAGAAGATCAGAATAAGAAGAACTTCTACGCACTCGATATGTTCCCCTATCCATCCGGCCAAGGCCTACATGTTGGTCATCCAGAAGGCTATACCGCAACTGATATTTTAGCGCGGATGAAACGGATGCAAGGCTTTAACGTGTTACACCCCATGGGTTGGGATGCGTTTGGCTTACCCGCTGAACAATACGCGTTAGATACCGGTAATAATCCGATTGATTTTACGCAAAAAAATATCAACACGTTTAAACGTCAAATTAATTCACTTGGTTTTTCTTACGATTGGGATCGTGAAGTCAATACGACTGATCCTAGTTTCTACAAGTGGACGCAATGGATTTTTGAAAAGATGTATGAAAAGGGTTTGGCTTATGAAGCCGAAGTGCCCGTTAACTGGAGTCCTGATTTAGGAACCGTTGTCGCCAACGAAGAAGTGATTGACGGCAAAACAGAACGGGGCGGTTATCCGGTTTATCGGAAACCAATGCGTCAATGGATGTTGAAAATCACGGCTTATGCTGATCGGTTAATCGACGATTTAGATACGGTTGACTGGCCTGAAAGTGTCAAAGATATGCAACGTAACTGGATTGGCCGTTCTAAGGGCGCTGAAGTCACGTTTGCGATTGAAGGGCAAACTGATTCAGTCGCCGTCTTTACGACGCGTCCGGACACGTTATTCGGTGTCAGCTACATTGTGATGGCCCCCGAACATGCTTTGGTGGCTAAAATCACGACTCCCGCTCAAAAAGCGGCCGTTGATGCTTATTTGAAAGAAATCGAACACAAAAGTGATCTTGAACGGACTGATTTGGCGAAAGATAAAACCGGTGCATTCACTGGTGCTTACGCCACTAACCCAGTGAATGGCGAACAATTACCAATCTGGATTTCGGATTATGTGTTAGCCACTTACGGAACTGGCGCAGTGATGGCCGTACCAGCCCATGATTCGCGTGATTGGGAATTTGCGAAGAAGTTTGATTTACCGATTAAACCAGTCGTTGCTGGTGGCAATCCAGAAGAAGCCGTTTATGACGAAGCTGGCGTAATGATTAATTCTGATTTCTTAGATGGATTAGATAAACAAGCCGCAATTGAATGCATGATTCCGTGGTTAGTAGAACATGATGCGGGTCACGAACAAGTGAGTTACAAACTCCGTGATTGGTTGTTCTCACGCCAACGCTATTGGGGTGAACCCATTCCAATTATCCATTGGGAAGATGGTACGAGTTCAGTAGTGCCTGAAGACCAATTACCACTTGAATTGCCAATTACGAGCGACATCAAACCTTCAGGAACTGGCGAAAGTCCATTAGCCAACCTAACTGATTGGTTGAACGTAACGGATGAAAATGGCCGTAAAGGCCGTCGTGAAACCAATACGATGCCACAATGGGCGGGTAGTTCATGGTATTACCTCCGTTATATTGATCCTAAAAACCCCGATAAATTAGCTGATTTTGCTAAATTAGAAGAATGGTTACCGGTTGATATGTATATCGGTGGTGCTGAACATGCCGTCTTACATTTACTTTATGTTCGTTTCTGGCATAAATTCTTGTATGATATCGGTGTTGTGCCAACCAAAGAACCATTCCAACGGTTGTATAACCAAGGGATGATTTTAGGTGATAACCACGAAAAAATGTCGAAATCAAAAGGCAACGTGGTTAATCCGGATGACGTGGTTGATCGCTATGGTGCCGATACGTTACGGTTATACGAAATGTTCATGGGACCTTTGGACGCGTCAATTTCTTGGAGTGAAAAGGGCCTAGCCGGCGCACGGAAGTTCTTGGACCGGGTATGGCGTTTATACACTGAGGAAGATACCGACGAACAAGATCAAGTTTCAAGTAAATTAGTTCAAGCAAATGATGAAACGTTGAAGAAATCTTACAACGAAACCGTTAAAAAGGTGACAGAAGATTTCGAAAACATGCACTTTAACGTTGCGATTTCGCAATTGATGGTCTTCATCAATGATGCTTATAAAGCCGATACATTCCCAATGGCCTATGCAGAAGGCTTCGTTAAGATGTTAGCCCCAATTGCACCGCATATGATGGAAGAATTGTGGACAATGCTCGGGCATACTGAATCAATCAGTTACGAAGCATGGCCAACGTTCGATCCCGCTGCACTAGTGGATAGCGAAGTCGAAGTTATTCTACAAGTTAATGGTAAGTTGAAAGCCAAAGTCACCGTTGAAAAAGACATGGCCAAAGACGCACTAGAAGCTCTAGCAATGGCGAACGAAAAAATCGCCGACTTCATCGCCGAAAAAACAGTCCGCAAAGTAATTGTCGTACCAAATAAAATTGTTAATGTGGTAGCAAATTAAAAGAAATAAGTGCTGACTGAGCTGGTCAGCTTCTGAGTATAGCCTAAAATCGGACGTTGTGACTGAAGTTTAGTCATGACGTCCGATTTGTAGCTAGACGGAAGAAGCTAGCTCAGAAGCACGTTAAAGAAGTAAGTGTGTTGAGTTGCGCTTAGCAACTGAGCATTAACAGAAAATTCCCAGTTATCTTGATTTTTAAGATAATTGGGAATTTTAGGTTAAGCGGAAGTTGTTGCAACTCAAAAGCACGTTAAGATCGAAGTGCCTAATTCAAGTTGGTCAGGCTTTGAGGATTAACCTAGAGCTGCCAAACTCTTCAGCACCAAAAAAACTAGCCATCACTTGAAAATAGTGGTGGCTAGTTTTTTGGTTAATAAAGTGGATTAATCTGGTCGTGGTGCAACACCTTAATCGATTCACCGGCTTGTTGACGGCGATCGATATTTTGTTCACCCCAAGTACAGAGTAGATTGAGAATCTGGTTGAGTGATTGACCGTATTCGGACAAACGATATTCAACGTGAGGTGGGACTTCTGGATAGATTTTACGATTAATAATCCCATCGCGTTCTAATTCGCGCAATTGTTGCGTGAGCACTTTTTGGGAGATACCGGGAATATTCTGGCACAGTTCACTGGTTCGTAAGGGTTGATTGCGCAGATGGCATAAAATGATTGGTTTCCATTTACCGCCGATGATTTCAATCGTCGCTTCAACGCCGATGTTATATATTTTCTCATCCATTTTTAATTTTGATTCACCTTTTCATTGTGATAATAACCAATTATAACCTTTGAGTAACCTAATAACAAAAAAGTGCGTAATTGTGCAGTAACCACTTCTATTGAATAATAGACTACATCAATAAAAAGTGTAGGAGTGTGGAAAATGAATCAGAAACAACGTGCCAATTTAACGTTATTGGCTTTAGCAATCAGTGCCTTTGCCATCGGATCGACCGAGTTCATTAGTGTCGGGTTAATGCCACTGATGATTAAGGATTTTGGGATTACGATGAGTCAAGCCGGTTTGACTGTTTCGATGTATGCGTTGGGGATTACCATCGGTGCCCCAATTCTAGTGATTTTAACCAGTCGTTGGCCGCGTAAAAATTTATTGTTAGGGATTATGTTAGTGTTTATCGTCGGTAATTTAACCGTCGCTTTTGCGCCTATTTTTCCAATTGTCTTGTTAGGGCGGATCATTTCAGCCTTGGCACACGGGATATTTATGTCAATCGCTTCAGTGATTGCCGCCGATGTTGTTGAACCAGAACGGCGGGCGAGTGCGATTGCAGTCATGTTTACCGGATTAACGGTTGCAACCGTGACGGGCGTGCCCCTTGGAACTTTCATTGGACAAGTATCAACTTGGCATATGTCGTTTATCTTTATTGCGGGGATCGGGGTGCTCGGTTTAATCGCCAACTGGTTCTTAGTGCCGAACGATTTACCATTAGGTCAGCCAAGTCATTTTAGTGGGATTAAACGGGTTTTCATGAATCGTCAAATCGTTTTAGCGCTATTGATTACGGCGTTGGGCTACGGGGGTACTTTTACCGTGTATACGTTTGTGACGCCGATTTTAGAAACGAAAATGGGGTGGTCGCCAAGTGCGGTCGTCATTATTTTAGTGATTTACGGTTTAATGGTGGCGATTGGTAATACCTTGGGAGGTAAATGGTCGAATCATCAGCCGTTGTTGGCGCTTTTAAAGATGTTTATCGGATTATTAGTGACCCTAATTTTCTTTTTAGTCACCTTGAATGGACACTGGTTCGGCTTAATCAACGTTTTAGTGATGGGCTTCTTCGCGTTTATGAACGTTCCCGGACTGCAACTCTATATTGTGCAACTAGCTGAAAAATATGCACCGAATGATATTCCGTTGGCCTCGGCTTTAAATATTTCGGCGTTTAATGTCGGGATTACGATCGGTTCACTAGTCGGCGGTCAAGCTTCTGCCGCGTGGGGCTTGGGCAGCACGCCAATCTTTGGCGCTGCGATGGTTTTCATCAGTATTTTATTAACGTGGTGGTTAATTCGAATGACGAAAAAAGCAGCATAACTGAAAAGCCAACTGATCCTGAAAAAAGGAGTAGTTGGCTTTTTTGATGTTGTGTGAGAATTTGTATTCTGAAACGTGCTTCTCAAGCAAACTTTTCCGCTTAACTACAGAAACGTCATTATGGTGAAAGGCAACCATAATAACGTTTCTTAGGTTAATGCTCAAAGTATGAACGCTTGATAAGCACTCTTCGAAAACGTGCTGCGTACACCAACTTCTTCCGTCTAGCTACAAATCAAAAATCATGACTCAAAACCGGTCATAATTTCTGATTTTAGGCTATACTCAGAAGTTACCCGGTGTACGCAGCACTCTGCCTAAAACGTGCAGTTCAAGCCAACTTCTTCCGTTTAGCTACGAATAGCAAATCATGACCATAGTTCGGTCACAATTCGCTACTCTAGGCTATACTCAGAAGCTACCCGGCTTGTACAGCACTCTGGTCAAAACGTGCTTCTCGAACAGCCTTTTCCGGTTAACTACAGGGCATAATTTATGGTAAAGAGCACTATAAGTTCTGTCCTTATGTTAATCCTCAAAGCCTCCCGTTCGAATCAGCACTCTGCCCCAAACGTGCAGTTCAAGCCAACTTCTTCCGTTTAGCTACGAATAGCAAATCATGACCATAGTTCGGTCATAATTTACTACTCTAGGCTATACTCAGAAGCTGAACGGCTTGCACAGCACTCTGCCTAAAACGTGCTCATTCTCACAGCTTCCTGTGCTTAGCTACGTTTCGCAAATAAAGTCCCAAGTACGGACTTTATTCACGGAACTAGGCTAATGCTCAGAAGCTTTCGTGAGAACTCACACCCTGAAATATTTTCTAAAGTTTTGTTAAAGGAATTGCAAGGATGGTGGCAATCAACTAGAATAGTAGGAAGACGCTTTTCGATGTTTAGACAAGGAGTTATGAAAAATGACCAATTCACCAGAAACGGGGACTACGGACACTTCTTCGCAGAGTAAGATGTTACGCGGTTCTGCTTGGATGACAGCTGGCAGTATTTTTTCGCGAATTTTAGGGGCTGTCTATGTTATTCCGTGGCCAATTTGGTTTGGCGTTAATTTTATTGCCGCCAATAATTTATTTGGACGAGGTTATCAGATTTACAGTGTTTTAATTGTTGTTTCGACGGCCGGTATTCCAGGGGCGTTATCGAAGCAAATTGCACATTATAATGAAATGAACGAATATGGCATTGGGAAAAAGTTATTTGAAAAATCATTGATTTTAATGTTAGTGATGGGGATTCTTTCGGCGGGGGCTTTATATTTATTGTCACCCGTTCTTTCTCAAGGTGATGCACGAATGATTCCAGTTTTTCATTCACTCTGTTGGCCTTTATTGATTATTCCGTTACTCAGTATTATGCGGGGATTTTTCCAAGGTTATGCTGAAATGGCACCGTCCGCCATCTCACAATTTGTTGAACAGGTTGCACGAGTTGCCTACATGACAATTACCGTTTTTATGATTACACAAGTTGCCAAAGGGAGTTACGTGACCGCCGTTACACAAGCAACGTTTGCTGCGTTTATCGGGGCAATCGCCGGATTATTATTACTTGTCTGGCACTATTTAAGACAACGACCAAAGCTTGAAAAGTTAATTGAAAATAGTAATAACGCAATTGAAGTTTCAACGACTGATTTGCTTAAAGGCATTATCAAACAATCAATTCCGTTTATCGTGATTGATGCCAGTATTAATTTAGTCTATATTATTGATCAATTTAGTTTTAATCGAATGATGAGTGACTTTGTGATTGCGAGTGATCATCAATTATGGAATATGTATACTTTATTTGCCGTTAACGCCAATAAATTGATTTCAATTACGGTTTCGTTAGCCGCTGCCATGGCGGTTACTGCGATTCCATTGATGTCAGCTGCTCATGTGCGTGGGAATCAAAAGGAATTAAAGCGCCAAATTGGGAGTACTATTCAGCTCTTTAGTTTCGTCATGCTTCCTGCAGCGTGTGGGATGGCGGCCGTGGCTGGTCCATTGTACACACTATTTTATGGCTACGATGCTTTAGGGGTCAATGTTTTACAATATTCATCATATATCTCAATTTTATTAGGGTTATTCACGGTTTTAGGGGCGATTTTACAAGGACTCTATCAAAATCGAACAGCGCTCTTTTATTTAATGATCGGTTTTATTGTTAAAATTGTAGCGCAATATCCAGCAATTTATTTCTTTCGTGTGTACGGGCCATTGACGTCCACTGGTTTGGCATTTGCCACGAGTTCGATTTTAATGTTGATGGCGTTACGTCGCAACTACCATTTTGATGTCTTACAAACCATACGTCGTTTAGCAGGGGTCTTAATCTTCTCAGGAATCATGTACATCGTCACTGCCGGTGCGGTTAAGCTGTTATACCTTGTTTTCAACCCATACAGTCGGTTACAAAGTGTCTTGGTCTTGGTGATTAGTGTTGGGATTGGGGCCGGTGTTTACGCTGCCTTAGCGTTGAAGACTCGGTTAGCTGATTTCGTTCTTGGAACCAACATGGATCGCTTTAGAAGAAAGTTGAAATTAAAATGAGAATCGATCGATTTTTAAGTTATATGCAAGTGGGGAGTCGGCAATCGTTAAAAGCCCTTTTTAAGGCCGGCCGAATCCAGGTTGACGGCCAAGTGATTGGCAACGGCAAGTTTCAGGTGACTGAAACGACTGTTGTTGAAGTCGATGGCGAACCGATTCATTATCAAACTGATTTTTATTGGTTACTCAATAAACCGGCGGGCGTGATTTCGGCGACCACTGATCCGCAAAAAACGGTCATCGATTTATTAACACCGGCCGATTATCGGGCTGATTTATTTCCGGTTGGCCGGCTAGATAAAGATACAACTGGGCTATTATTATTAACCAACGATGGCGATTTAACCCACTCATTATTAAGCCCGAAGAAGCATGTTTCTAAAAAATATCAGGCTAAAATTGCTGGGATTGTGACGGAAACGGATCAAGCGCAGTTTGCGGCGGGAATCCAATTAAGTGATTTTCAAGCGCAACCAGCGCAATTGATGATTCTCGAAACGGATGAACAAACGCAAACTAGTCTGATTACCGTTGAAATTCATGAGGGTAAGTTCCATCAAGTTAAGCGGATGTTTCACGCAGTCGGCAAAGAAGTGTTGACGTTGCAAAGGTTAACGATGGGGTCGTTAACCTTGCCCACGGACTTATTACCTGGGCAATACCGCGCATTAACCACGGCTGAAATTGAAGCCTTAAAAGAATAACAAAAAAGCCAACTCACTGAGTTGGCTTTTTTACTGATTATGATTGGGACAGCTTTGCCATAAATGCCGGCAGCGCTTGAATAATCTGGGTTGGTAAAGTGACATATTGGGTTTGCGCAAGTTGATCTGAAATCGCGCTGTGCGTATAAACCGCAGCGTTGACCGTTGCGATACTGGTTTGGAATTGACCGCAAAAGGCGGCAATAATCCCAGTTAACGTGTCACCACTACCACCGGTCGCTAAAGCGGGGGTGCCGATTGTTAATTGGTAAACTGCTTGGTCGTGATAAATTTCAGTGTGATGTTTCTTTAAAACTAAAATTGGTTGACCTAACTGGGCTAATGATTGTTGATTAGCGCTAATAGTCTGGTGGGCAATTGGTAACTGGCTGAGGCGCGACCATTCCATTTGGTGTGGTGTTAGGATTAATTGCGTGTTGGGCAATGGTAAGTGGTGTTTAGCGACTAAGGTCAGTGCTGAGCCATCCACTAGTAAAGTTTGGGTCGCCGTCACCGTTTTAAAAGTGAGTTGCAATAACATTAAGGCGTGGGCGGTTAAGCCCAGACCGGGCCCAATCACGATGACATCGGCGTTTCGAATGGTTTGTGCGAGTTGATTGGTGGGCGCTTGATAATCAACAAACATCGCTTCGGGTAACCGAGCGTGTAGGCTAGTCAGATTGATTTGATCGGTCATCACCGTTACCAGACCCGCACCGGCATTTACAGCCGCTTCGGCGCTCATCATGGCCGCGCCACCATATTGTTGGTTGCCGCCAATGATTAGAACGCGGCCAAACTGGCCTTTATGACTATTGGCGGGTCGTTTAACAATCACTTTTTGCACCATTTCGGTTGTAATAACTTGCATCGGAATCCCTCCAGTTATTTTGATTCTATTATAAGCCAAAGATTGGTAAAAAGGTATTGGCAGGGCTTGCTAACACTGGTACAATAGTCTTGTAGCAATTTTTGCCCGTGTGGCGGAACTGGCAGACGCGCAGCGTTCAGGTCGCTGTTTGGGTTTCCAAGTACAGGTTCGAATCCTGCCACGGGCACTATAAGAAAAATAAAAAGCACCAAAACCATTGATATATCAGTGGTTTTGGTGCTTTTTTTAAATTAAATAGTATAAGATTCAATATGTCTTTGTTAAAAGTGTATCAATTATTAAAAAAACAGTGATTGCTGTTTTTGTGTAGCGATACTAACAAGAAATGTAGCCTGCCGTATCAATAAAAATGATATTTGAATGACGTTGAGAACAAATTTTTGGTCGTTCATGTCGGAGTGGCAAATCATATGAACTATTATGTTAGAATTAAAAAAATATGAAAATAAAGGTGCCAGTGATTTTTATGAAAAAAATATTGATTATTGTAAGTGGTATCATTTTGTTATTGATTGGAATTAGGATGGGGGCAAAGATTTATATGGACAATAAAGTGACTAAAGAATTGGAATATCAAAGAGAATCTGCAATTTCATTGAGAAATGAGTATACGGATTTAGAAGAGATTATTTTTGATAAAGATGGTGGGCAGTTTTCAAAAACTGAAAATGATTTTGGTACTTGGTACATAGAAGTGAAATTAAAAATTTCTGATAACTGGTATGAAATTGCAACAGGGAAAGATGGTGGTTCCTATGGTGGAGTCGATAAAGATTTTCCTGAAGAAAAAATAGGAAAGGAAACTAAAAATTCTGTAATAGTTAAATATAGTAACGGAGATGAGGCGGTGTTGAAATGACGACAACAAAGCAATATGCCAGTTTAGATAATATTGTTTATGACGCTGATGCTTTAAAATTAAAAAAACCAATTAGAAGTGGAAAATTTGTTTATGAAAATTATCCAAAAAACGGTGGTCAAAAATATCAAGTTCTAAAGACCGTTGACACTAACGATACTAAAAATAGTCATGGGTATGACACAAACGGTTTCCAAGGGATGGCTGTGGCGCCAATTGATCAAAATGGGAATGTCGATTATACGCAGATTACAGTTGCGTATGCCGGAACTAATTTTAGTGATCGTAAAGATGTCGCGGAAGACTTACAGGGTATCGGTGCTGGTAATCGTAAAAACTTGATGTTAACCAACGAAAAATCGCAGAAGTATATCACTGCTAGCCAATTCGATTCGGCTTTAAAATTCTACCAACAGGTTCAGACTAAGTATCCGAACGCAACGCTTGATACAACGGGCCATTCTTTAGGAGGCGCGATTGCGTTGTTGGTAGGCAGTCATTATCATGTTTCGGCAACTGTATTTTCGGCGCCGGACCCGTGGAATGCGATGACGAATACTGAACGGCTTTGGGCATTGGCTCATCCGGAGTCATTGAGGAATTATCGGCATCAAGGTGATCTATGGTCGGAGACCGATTCTAAAACTTTGGGGATTGATGGGTTCACTGGAAAGACAGTCTGGTGCCAAACAACTGCAAGCGGCATGCTAAAAAATCATAATACGCATATGTTGTCGACGTTTAAATTTAATCAAAAGGGTCAGGCGAAACAACTGAAGGCGCAAATGGAGAACGATATCGATTTGCTTGATGAGAAGCAGTCTGCAATTAAGAAACTAGTTAAATCACTAAAAAAATCGGGTGGGACGTTTACCCATGCTGAAAAAATTGCCGTTGATGCGGTAGAAGCAATTGCAATGGCGGATAGTTTAAATCGAATCGCTGGCGATGGTATCGGCCAAATTATTAAACAGTATCATGCGGCAATTGAAGAGTTTGAGCCACTTTGGCAACAGACCATCAAGTCTGCGGCGCTGATTGGGGCTCATTTATCTGACAATGAAGTGATTCAAGCATTGGAAGCTGGTGGCGTCAGGCGTCAAACCGTCGTTGATGAACCAACGCAAAAATTGACGGCTAAAATAGACCAAGCACAGGCTGTCGGGCAAGAATACTTGGCGCTTTCAGCCAATATTAAACTGGTGGTTGATCGAATGATGGCCACTGATCAGGAATTAGCGGGGATGTTTAGCTAATGGTTACTAGTCAAAGAGAAGCATTAAGGACAAAACAAGCTGTTTTAGAGGCCGATTATCGGCAATCAAAGCGTTTAATGGTGGCGATGGCCGATCAGGTACAATTTGAAAAAAGACAAAATGCGACTGATTTGGAAGCTTTGTATCAGCGATATCATTATGTGATGCAAGCAGTTGCCGTCGATGTTGACCACACCTCATTAATGAACCAGTTGGCAACGACCAGAAATGAGATTGATCAGTTACTTAATCACCATCAGAGCGCAATCAAAGAGCAGATTGAAAGCAATGAAGCTCAATATCGCAAAACCCAACAAAATCTTTTAGAGAAATGATTGGAGCAGAATATTAATGGTTGATTTTGTAGCAGAAAGCCATCGAAATGAATTAGATAAGCAATTCAAAGCCATTCAACAACAAAGATTGGCGCAAACAAAGGCGTTAGAAAAATTAAGTATTTCGACTAATTTCAGTGTAGCGACTTTGAAAATAGTTGCTCATAAAAAGAGCACTGCTAAAAAGATTGCGCGACAATCCGCTGAAACGGTTAGTGAGCGGTTAAATCAACCCTTAACCGAAATGCCAATTTACATCAAGGGCAAAACTGTTTCAAAGATGAAAGTAGCGTATAGTGACGAAAATCAAAGGTTATTGAAACTATGAGCTATATTGTGAAATATGATTTGAGTATAGATAGGCACGTTAGCAAGGCTGTTAAAACAGTGATGCTAGTGTGCCTATTATTTTGCAATGATTATCAAATAAAACGATATTTGCACGACATTGAGGGCTGATTTAAAGACGTTCATGATAATCCGACCTATCGTGCAACTGATTATGATAGACTTTAGAAGAATTTTGGTGAAATTAGTGTGCAATCGAATCTGACACTTTAATCATAATGAATTAAGATGGAGAACTAAAAAATGACTAAAACAATGAAAATCATCATTAGTAGTGTTGTCATAATCGCAATCATACTTGGAGGAGGGTTAGTTTATATGCATGAGAAACAGGAGGCATTTCATCAAGAGATGGTCGACATCGTTAAAAGTAAAGAAGCAACCAATATTTTTGAAGATGGTATTCTGAAATTAGATTCTAAAGCTTTTACTAAAGAAGGCATTATTCAAAACTATTCAGTTGATTATTCAACGATTGAGCATAATCCGATGGGGGGAATAGACGGGACCCTCTACATAAATAATCAAAAAAATTATATGTAAGGTTTACTTTGAATAGTAATAATGATGATGAGTTGGATAAAGATTCTGGCATAAGTGGTTATTCAGCACAATTGGATAAACTTTTGGAAGGGGCAAAGTCTAATAATGAAGGAAATATTTAATGATACTGAAAATATTGAAATTGCTAGACATGAGTATTCGAAATATAACGTAGGGGATCCAATGACTATAAAAAATGGGACTGTGAGAATTGGGTTTATTGCCGATATTATTAATGATCCGAAAACGGGGCTGCAAGCTTACGTTATCACGCCGAATAGTCCTAATGCAGCCAACTTTGATCCGGATAAGGTGCAGCATGTGACGGTTATGTACCGGGGGTCAACCGGGGTCAATCACCTAGCGGGGACCGATGAATTGGGGCATGATGCGCGTCAAGATTGGTTTCAGAATGATGTACCAATTACCGGAAAAGTTAAAGCACCCATCACAAACATGTCTGAACGGGTCCATAATCAACTAGCCAACAGTTTGGGTGGCAACGCCGATCAAGCAACACCACAATTAAAAGCGGGGGGCAGAGCCCTATCTCGTGAAATGGGCATTTATCGAAACGCACAATTCGATGTTTATGGTCATTCATTGGGGGCGGCTGTTGGTGCTTATGCTTTGGGGGCCATTTCTGAGGAAAAGGGTCAACGAATTCGGCAAGCTTTTTTGTATGAAGGACCGAATGTGTACGGCCTGATGAATGACGCACAACGCGCACGGGTGGCCAAATTAAAGCAGTCGATTTTTAACTATATTGATTCGAAAGATCCGGTTGCATTAGGCTATGATGACCCCGCAGTTGGCACCGTCATCGAAGTTGATTCGAAGAAAACGGGCGACGTGACGAAACAGCATATGTGGGGTGGCTATCAATATGATCAAAATGGCAATATCAAGGCATCGGCTTCAGATATGTTGGCCGTTCAATTAGAGCGGTTAAACGTGCTCTACGAAACTTATCAAGCAAGTGGGACATTGACCGCTAGTCAGCAGATATTGCTAGATGCGGCTGCAGCGATGTCGTTGGTTAAATCGGTCGAAACGACAGCCATTGAAGCCTTAAATAACATGATTAAAATGTGGCGTAAAGCGATTGTTGAAGCACAAACGCTCTGGCAAGAAGCCCAATTAACCGCAGCCTTGGTTGGCCCGCATTTATCACATCAGGAAATGCACGATGCGTTGGCACGTGGTGGTGTCACCAAAGCATTGGTGGTCGATGGCCCGACTGATTATTACGAAGGTCAGATTCAACAGGCGCAATTTTTAAAGACTGAATTTAAGATATTCGTTAATAACATCCGGAGTGGCATTAATCAACAAATTGCAAATGATCAAACGTTGGCGAAGGGGTTCAAAGCATGGGATTAAAGCCGAATCAGTTAAAACAGCAAATTAGTCTTTTAGAAGAGCAGGCTATCGAGTGTGCTAACCAACAGCAATTAGACGAAGCTAAGTTGGATTGGTATCAACGTGAAAGTAATCAAGTGTTGGGCCAAATGCATCAGATTGCTTGTGCCAAGATGAGAAATCTTGAAGGTGCTGCTGACGTTTTACCACGTATTAATCAAATTGTAGAACAAAGTAACGATGATGTGGTTAAAACAGTTTGGGACACTAAAACCCAACTAACTGAAAGCAATGCGCAACGAACTCAGACGAATCAGAAGCGCCTGGCAAGACTAGCAGAACAGTTACGTGTGGCTAGGGGGACTCGGGATGATTGATGTCACGGATATCGAACATGCCTTTAATCAGACTGTCAAAAAAGCAGAAAAGATTTTGATTGAACAGGCAATCGCGGTGGGCTTTGAACAGGTTAAAAACGCACATCGAAAGCAAAATAAAAAAACTTATCAGGCTAAAAGTACCCAGGCTCAGCAACAGATTAAGACTCAAAGTGAGGCATTAAACCAAGCGATTAAAGGCAAGTGGGCTGACAAGGTGATTGAAAAATCAAAGGATAAGGGTACCAAGTTAACGAAGTTATAAATAGCCGTCATAAAAAGACCGTTTCAGGATTAGAAACGGCCTTTTTGTCTGTCATTTGCGAGGTAGATTAGAGCTTGCTCTTAATTAAAAATGAAAAGCCCCGAATAACATTTTTTAAATGTTATTCGGGGCTTTTTGGACTGTTTACATTGAAACAGACAGTCCCTATTGATGATATTTATTTTTAATTATTTAATAAAATTTTGGGAGGAATTTATTTCAAATAATTAATAGATGGCGTCTGTTTCAGAAGTGAAGATTGTATCGTTATTAGTACCAATAATTGGGGCCTTGAGAAGGTCCCATGGGGCTGATGAATATTGTAAGTGCGCAATGAATTCGTAACCAGCTGGTGCAGAATCAACTGGTAAGTGATGATTCTCTTCTAGTAATTGACCATAATCAATCACGATATCAGCGTTGACATCGCCAACGCCAATCCAGAATGATCTTGGGACTTCAACAATAATACGATCAGTATAAACGGTTACGTTACTGGGATTAATCGGTTGTGTGTTATCGCCAAACAATCTGGTTTCACGCATCTCCCCAGTGATGTAGGATGCGAATTCAGGTTGACTAGCAAGGTATTTAAATTGTTCTGGTAATTTAATCGTTAGGTAGGCAATATCGCCATCAACGAAGCCGCAATTTTGGGCGGTGTAGTGTAAAGTAACTTTACCTGTATTAGGGACACATCTAATGTAAGGAACCAGTTGTCCTTGTAGGGTGCCTTTAGCAGTGATAATCGCAGTTCGTGCTTGTTTAGGATTGCTGACAGTTGATGTTGGCGCGGTGTTTGTACCGGCAACTGCTGCTTGCGCCGTTGTTAGTGGTGCAAAAACACCAGCTAGCATCATCGCTGTAGCAGCCGTTGTTAGTAAGCGTACATTTTTTTTCATAAACTAAATCCTCCAAGAAAATAATAGTTAAGGGACGTCACCTTACGCGCTATTTTACACTGCTTAAATTAATTGTCAATAAAAACAATAAAATAATAGTATTTTTACATAAACTAAAAATATATAGTATACTGTGGTATCAGAAATAGGCGGATGACGGACGTAATTAGGAAATTTAATATTTGGAATAAAGCCCATGAATAGTACGTTATGGCTCATATCATTAAAAACTACTTGCGAACTAACATTGACTTCTAAAAAAGCATGTGATAATCTTCTCGACATAGAAATGCGATATGCCGTATCGTATTTTTATTATCATAAAATCACAAGGGGGAATTATGACGATATTAACGACATCCGAGATAATGGCGCTAATTCCTAACCGCTACCCAATCATTTACATTGATCGTGTTGAGGCGTTGGAACCGGATAAAAAAATTGTGGCCACTAAGCTTTTAACGATTAATGAATCGTTCATGCGCGGGTATCAACCTGATCAGCCGCAAATGCCCAATACATTGATCATCGAGGCACTCGCACAAACCGCTTCAATTTTAATTTTGAAATCACCAGCATATGCCGGTAAAACGGCTTATCTGGGAGCGGCCAAACAAGTTGATTTTGGACGGAAGGCTCGACCAGGTGATCAATTACAATTGACAGTGACCTTAATTAAGACGAAATCAAATATGGGTGTTGTGCAAACTAGCGCAACGGTTGACGGCGAAAACGTCTGCACAGCAGAATTAACGTTTGTTGTGGGTCCACGTGATAGTCAACTCGAAAAAAATAGGGGTTAAAAGATGGCCTTTAAAATGATTGCAACCGCTCAACAAGTGCCACAGCAAATTGTGACCAATGACGATTTAGCAAAACGCTTAGAAACATCTAATGAATGGATTGAAAGTCGCACCGGGATTAAAGAACGTCGAATCGCACAAACTGAAAATACATCTGATTTATGTACGCAAGTGGCACGCCAGTTATTGAACCAGCAACAATTAGCCGCGAGTCAAGTCAAAGCGATTATCGTGGCGACGATGACACCCGATTACTATACGCCAGCTACTGCTGCGATTGTACAGGGGAACATTGAAGCTGTCAACGCTTTTGCTTTTGACATTAGTGCGGCTTGCTCGGGTTTCACGTACGCTTTATCCGTTGCCAAAGGTTATCTACAATCAGAAGATGATTACGTGATGGTGATTGGTGGCGAAGTGATTTCCAAAGTGTTGGATTGGTCGGATCGCAGTAGTGCTGTTCTTTTCGGCGACGGGGCAGCAGGTGTGTTATTACAAGGCACGCTAGCCGCAGACGCTTGGTTAGGCGAACGATTGGTGACTCTGGGTCAGCAGAACGATCAACTGACTTCAGGGCAACTTGTTACCGGTCAAACGAATTGGCAAGCACCAACGCAAACCCATTTAGCAATCGACTTCTTCCAAATGTCGGGGCGTTTAATTTATAATTTTGCGACACGAACGGTGCCAGTGGAACTTGAACAAGCCGTTTTGGCGGCGGGCTATTCGTTGGACCAAGTCGATCATTTCTTGATTCATCAAGCCAATGCGCGACTGATTACGCAATTAGCCAAACGGTTAAAACAACCGTTGTCCAAGTTTCCGATGAATCTACAGCACTACGGCAACACCTCCGCCGCCAGTATTCCATTATTATTGGACGAAGAAGTCCAACAAGGTCGCATTAAAACCGGTGATTTATGTGTTTTATGCGGTTTTGGCGGTGGGTTGACGATTGGCATTCAAATCATACGTTATTAAAAATTTAAAAAAATAAACTAACAAACAAGGGGATTTTATCATGACACAAGCAGAAATTTTAAACAAAGTACAAGCAGTAATCGCAGAACAATTGGACGTTGAGATTGAAAAAGTGACACCACCAACTAATATTCGGGAAGAATTGGATGCTGATAGTCTTGATATTTTCGAAGTCATGAACCAATTAGAAGATGATTTAGAAGTCAAATTAGATCCAGACGAATCAATCGTGACGGTTCAAAACGTGGTTGATTACATTGAACAAACATTAGCCGCTAAATAAGGGGCAATACGATGCAGAAAATTGGACTTTTATTTAGTGGTCAGGGCAGCGAAGTGGCTGGGATGGGGCTTGATTTATATCAGAATCAACCGACTTATCGAGCTGTGATTGATCAAGCTAGCCAAGTGACGGGGCTTGATTTACCCGCAATAATGCAAACACCAGAATTATTGGCGCAAACCCAGTATGCGCAACCGGCAATCGTCGCGATGAGTGTCGGAATTGCCCAACTCTTAGCGGAGAATAATGTGCCGATTACGGCGGCCGCTGGTTTGAGTTTAGGGGAATATTCAGCGTTGATTGCCAACCAAACCTTTTCGATGGCGGGAGGCTTACCATTAGTCGCAACGCGCGGTCGTTTGATGCAACAAGCGATTGAGCACCAAGCCGGCCAAATGGTCGCGTTGATTGATCCAAATGTTGCGCAAGTGCAACAAATTTGTGCAGCTGTTCAGGCGCAAGGTGAGTGGGTGGCGATTGCTAATGTCAATTCGCCAAAACAGATTGTGGTTGGTGGCACACCAAATGGGATTCAGCAATTCACAACCGAACTAAATCGACTAGCACCCACGACGAAGTGTTTATCATTGAAAGTCAGTGGGGCTTTTCACACCCAATTGTTTGCTGAAACGGCGCAAGCTTTTAAACCGGTTATTGAACAAACGTCGCAAAATCAAGGGTTGTATCCCGTGATTAGTAACACAACACAACAGCCGTTTGAATTGGCGACTTTAACGGAGACGTTGGTCCAACAGATGGCCCACGCGACCCATTTTAGCGCTAATCTACAGTTTTTAGCCCAACAGGGAATTGATGTCTTAATTGAAGTCGGTCCGGGGAAGACGTTAAGTAAATTTGCCCGGCAAACGATTCCGACAGTTGAACGTTTTAATATTGGTAATCAAAAACAATTGACGTCCGTGTTAGCGGCGTTGAAAGAGGTGCACTAATGAAAAACGAAGCTAAAGTCGTGGCCATCACCGGCAGTAGCCGCGGAATTGGTCGCGCGATTGCGGTGACCTTTGCTAAGGCCGGCTATGATTTAATTCTCAATGGTCGCCAGACAGTCGATCCTGAACTGATTACTGAAATTGAAACCATTGGCCGCCAATGCGTCTTTGTGCAAGGCGATGTCACTGATGAAACGACGGCGACCCAAATCGTAGCGACCGCATTCGAACGGTTTGAACGATTGGACGTTGTGGTCAATAATGCCGGGATTACCAAAGATAAATTATTGATGGCGATGTCCGCAGCTGATTTTAAAGCGGTTGTGGATGTTAATTTGATGGGGACGTTTAATGTCACCCAAGTCGCCTTTACGAAGATGTTACGCCAACGCAGTGGTTGCATTATTAATTTAGCTAGTGTGATTGGTCAACATGGCAATGCCGGTCAAGCCAACTATGCCGCTAGTAAAGCGGGGATTATTGGTTTGACGAAATCAGTTGCTAAAGAAGGCGCTAAACGACATGTCCGGTGTAATGCGATTGCCCCAGGCATGATTGCGACCGATATGACAGCCGTCTTAAAACCAGCGATGACGGATGCCATTTTGGCACAAATTCCGTTAAATCGGTTTGGTGAACCAGAAGAAGTCGCATCAGCAGCGCTTTTCTTGGCTGAAAATCAATACGTCACCGGTCAAGTCTTAACAGTTGATGGTGGCATGACGATATAAGTGAGGGATAACAATGACAAGAGTAGTTGTAACCGGTATGGGCGTTGTCGCACCTTTAGGCAACGATACCGCCACTTTTACCAAACGAATTCTACAAGGTGATTTGGGCATCGGTCCGATCACTAAATTTGATGCCAGTGCGACTGGGGTGACCTTAGCCGCCGAAGTTCAAGATTTTGATGTGGCTGCTCGGGTTGGTAAGAAAAAGGCGAAGCGGATGGATTTATTTTCACAATACGCAGTCGACAGTGCGCTAGCAGCGATGCAACAGGCGCAGATTACACCAGAAAATACGAATTCTGAAGATTTAGGTGTGATTTATGGCTCTGGGATTGGTGGGTTAACCACGATTCAAGAACAAGTGATGCGAATGGTCGAAAAAGGCGCTGATCACATTTCACCGTTATTTGTGCCAAAATCAATCGGCAACATGGCATCGGCTAATATTGCCCTTGAAATCAACGCGCAAAACATTTGTACGACAATTGTCACGGCTTGCTCTAGTGGGGCCAACGCTATTGGTGAAGCCTATCGCCAGATTAAAGAAAAGCGCGCGACTGTCATGGTAACGGGCGGGGCCGAAGCATCGATTAATGAAATCGGGATTGGTGGTTTCGCGGCGTTATCAACGTTGTCAACGGCGACCGATCCGCAGCGTGCTTCTTTGCCGTTTGATCAAAATCGTCAAGGTTTTGTGATGGGCGAAGGCGGTGCGACGCTCGTGTTAGAAAGTTTAGAACACGCGCAAGCCCGCAACGCGACTATTTTAGGTGAAATTGTTGGTTACGGCACGAATTGTGATGCTTATCATATGACGTCGCCGAATCCGGACGGGAGCGTTGCAGCTAAAGCGATGCAGATGGCGCTTAAGGAAGGCCAGATTACACCCAACCAAGTGGATTATGTCAACGCCCACGGGACGGGGACGATGGCCAATGAACTCGCTGAATCGGCCGCGCTCAATCGGGTCTTTGGTTTAGACAGCCAAGTACCAGTCAGCAGTACTAAAAGTATGACGGGTCATTTATTGGGTGCGGCCGGCGCGGTTGAAGCCGTCATTACGTTAGCGGCTTTACAACAAGGTGTTTTGCCACCGAATATCGGGACGCAACAACTCGATGAGCATTGTCAGATCAATCTGATTACGGCGCCAACGAGTGCCCCTGACGCCCAATACGGGATGAGTAATTCATTTGGTTTTGGTGGTCACAATGCGGTGTTGCTGTTTAAGAAGTGGAGTGACTAAAGATGGAATACGAACAAGTCAAAGAAATGGTGACCTTATTTAATCAATCGGCCAACCAAGAAATGCAACTTGAAACAGAAGACGTTAAATTATATTTAAATAAACAACCGACGTCAGCAGTCACCACAATGAGGACGCCGGTTGAGGCTACACCTGATTTGCCAACTGAGGAAGCAACGTCGACTCATCAACCAACGGTTAGTGAATCGGGAACGACGATTGAATCGCCGATGGTCGGCAGTGTTTATTTGCAACCGGCCCCCGATCAATCAGCTTACCTGACTATCGGTCAATCAGTGACCGTTGGCGAGGTGGTTTGCGTAATTGAAGCCATGAAGATGATGACCGAAGTTAAAAGTACAGTGGCAGGTGTTGTGACGGCCGTTTTGGTCGCCAATGAAGAACTGGTTGAATATCATCAACCCCTTTTCGAAGTGAAAGAAGGCTAAAACATGTTAGATATTGTCGAAATTCAAAAGATATTACCGCACCGCTATCCGATGTTGTTAATCGATCGGGTCTTAACGCATGTACCAGGTGAATCAGCCGTGGCGCAAAAAAATGTGACGATTAACGAAGCTGTTTTCCAAGGCCATTTCCCGGGCAATCCAGTGTTACCGGGGGTCATGATTTTAGAATCGATGGCGCAAACCGGCGCGATTGCGTTATTGACTTTAGACCAATTTAAAGGGCGGACGGTCTACTTTGGTGGCATTAAGAGCGCCAAGTTCCGGCGCGTTGTGCGACCAGGGGATGTTTTAGAAATTACGGTTACTTTAGAAAAGTTAAAAGATAAAATTGGGTTAGGTAAAGCGATTGCGACCGTTGATGGTCAAAAAGCCTGTACCGCAGAATTAACATTCATCATCGAATAAGGAGGGCACCAGATGTTTAAAAAAGTATTGGTTGCCAATCGTGGCGAAATTGCCCTCCACATTGTTCGAACGTTAAAAGAAATGCAGATTGCGTCAGTCGCGGTTTATTCGCAGGCTGATCACAATAGTTTACATGTGCAGTTAGCCGATGAAGCCGTTTGTATCGGGGGCAATCGTGCGCAAGATTCCTATTTGAATATGCAAAACGTCATGTCCGCGGCTTTAGGAACCGGTTGTGATGCGATTCATCCCGGCTACGGTTTTTTATCCGAGAATAGTCAATTCGCAGAAATGTGTGAAGCTTGTGGCATCACGTTCATCGGACCTAGTAGTCAAGTGATTGCTTTGATGGGCGATAAGAGTCAAGCCAAGTTAAGCATGCAACAAGCCGTTGTGCCGTTGATTCCCGGCAGTGACGGTCCAGTGCAAGATTTGGCGCAAGCCCAAGCGGTGGCACAAGACATTGGTTATCCAGTCTTGTTAAAAGCCGTCGCCGGTGGGGGTGGCAAAGGGATTCGACGTGTTGAATCCGAAGCACAATTGAATCAACTGTATCCGCAAGCGCAAGCTGAAAGTGCCGCAGCGTTTGGCAATCAAGCGCTCTATCTAGAAAAAATTATGACCAACGTTAAACATATTGAAGTCCAAATTTTTAGAGATCAACAGGGGCACGGCGTCTATTTTCCAGAACGGGATTGTTCATTGCAACGCTTTAAACAAAAGGTATTGGAAGAAACGCCCAGTACTTTATTAACGACTGAAGAACGCCAAAAACTCGGTGCCATCGCCTTGCAAGCCGCCGAGCAAATTAATTATGTCAACACGGGTACCGTTGAATTTTTAATGGATCAAGCCCATCAATTTTATTTTCTAGAGATGAATACGCGGATTCAAGTCGAACATCCGATTACTGAAATGGTGACCGGGATTGATTTAATTCGCGAACAGATTAATGTCGCACAGGGGCATCCCTTGTCGTTTGAACAAAGCCAGTTAACGCCCAATGGTTTTGCCATTGAATGCCGGTTGAATGCCGAAAATCCAGAACAACATTTTGCGCCTTCAGCAGGGACGATTGATTATCTCTATTTACCAATTGGCAATCTTGGGGTGCGAATTGATAGCCATCTTTTTAGTGGTTATACGATTTCGCCTTTTTACGATGCGATGATCGGCAAGTTAATCACTTGGGGGCCAACGCGGGCGATTGCGATTGCGAAAATGCAACGGTTATTAAACGAACTGATTGTAACCGGGATTAAAACGAACCAAGCTTTCCAACAAACATTGTTGATTGATCCGACATTTGAAGCCAGTCAGGTGACAACCGATTATTTATCACAGAAATTAACGGATTAACGTAGGAGGGTGTCATGCAATTATTTAATGCCGTGCGTCAGATTGGCAAAGCGCACCTGAAATATAATCAAGCGAGTCGCAAAAAGGTGCCTGATGGTTTATGGATTGCTTGTCCTAAATGTCAGCAATCTTTTTACCATAAAGAAATTGGGCTGTACCGAGTCTGTCCGTTATGTGGATATGGTTTCCGCACGCGGGCTAAAACGCGGTTAGCGTGGCTAGCGGCCGATTTTCAACCGCTCGATACGACGCTTAAAACCATTAATCCATTAAAATTCCCAAAATATCCGCAAAAAGTCAAACAAGCCCAACAAATTACCGAATTAAATGACAGCGTCCTAACGGGCATCGCCATGATTGACGGTCACCGGGTGGCGCTTGGGATTATGGATCCGTATTTTATCATGGGTAGTTTGGGCACGATTGCCGGTGAAAAGATTACTCGATTATTTGAATTAGCAACGATTCAAAAGTTACCAGTGCTGCTGATCACCGCCTCTGGTGGCGCGCGGATGCAAGAAGGGATTCTATCGCTGATGCAGATGGCGAAGACCTCAGCTGCGATTAAACGCCATGCCGAACAAGGGCTGTTGTACATCAGTTTATTGACTGATCCGACCACGGGGGGTGTGACGGCTAGTTTTGCCACGCAGGCTGATATTATTCTAGCGGAACCTAAAGCGTTGATTGGATTTGCCGGGCGCCGCGTGATTGAACAAACGACGCACGAACAAATTCCGGCTGATTTACAGGATGCCGAAACCGTACTGCAAAATGGGTTCATCGATCAAATCGTTCCACGCGAACAACAAAAGGCGGTCTTGAGTCAAATTCTCAGATTACATGAAAGCGGGGCTAACGAATGAAATCAACTAAAATCCAAGCCGCCGAAATCGTGGCGGGGGCCCGTAGTCCGCAAAAAATCACCACGGAACAATTATTAACCGGCTTATTTGACGATTTGCTGGTTTTTCATGGCGACCGGGTTGGCGGCGAAGACCCCGCAATTATTGGTGGCGTGGCGACTTTTCAAGGCCAGCCCGTGACTGTGATTGCGACGGACAAAGGCACCACACCGGAAGAGCGCATCGCGCGTCATTTTGGCTGTCCCGAACCGGCTGGTTATCGGAAGGCTTTGCGCTTAATGCAGGCCGCCGAGAAATTTAACCGGCCGATTATTACGCTAGTCAATACAGCGGGGGCCTACCCAGGCGCTCACGCTGAAGAAACGGGTCAGGGGATGGCGATTGCCAATAACCTCTATACAATGAGCACGCTAAAAACCCCAATTATCAGTTTGATTTTCGGGGAAGGCGGTTCTGGTGGCGCATTGGCGTTGGCGTGTGGCGATCAAGTTTGGATGGTCACTAATAGTATGTATTCGGTGTTATCACCGGAAGGTTTTGCTTCCATTTTGTGGAAAGACAGTTCATTGGCGGATCAAGCCGCTGAAATCATGCAACTAACGCCGACCGCATTGAAGAAGGCGGGGATCATTGAAGGGATTATTCCGGAATCGGACAATCCAGCTGAATTCTGCCAAGCGATTCAAAGCGTTTTGAGTGAACAATTAACCAATTTACAGGCGATTCCAAGTGAGACGCTCTTGAAGATGCGTCAAGCGCGGTTCCGCCAATTTTAAGGAAGAGGAAGTGACGCAAAGTGTTAAAAGGTCAAAAAATATTAGTGATGGGTGTTGCGAATAAAAGAAGTATCGCTTGGGGATGCGCACAAGCGATTATCGCCGCTGGTGGCGACGTGATTTACACTTATCAAAATGAACGGATTAAACAAAAATTACTTAAAATATTACCAGCTGAAGCGACTTTAGTAGCGTGTGATGTCAGTGATGATCAAGCGATTGAAACAGCTTTTCAAACGATTAAAACCGAGATTGGCATGATTGATGGCATTGTTCACGCAATTGCTTTTGCAAACCGCGAAGAATTAGAAGGCGTTGTTTATGAAACATCGCGCGCGGGTTACTTATTGGCTCAAGAAATCAGCGCTTATTCATTAATCGCAGTGGCTAAATACGGTCGTCTAATTTTAAAACAACCGGGTAGTATTGTGACATTAACTTATTTTGGTTCAGAACGTGCGATTCCGAATTATAATGTGATGGGGATTGCCAAAGCCTCACTGGAAGCGAGTGTCCGTTATTTAGCGCGTGATTTAGGGGCTGAAAATATTCGAGTTAACGCAATTTCCGCCGGCGCGATTAAAACGTTAGCCGTCACTGGGGTCAAAGATTACCGGGCCTTGTTGGACGAATCAGAACGCCGGACGGTTGATGGCCAATCAGTCACGATTGAAGAAGTCGGCAATACCGCCAGTTTCTTATTGAGTCCGTTAGCCAGTGGCATTACGGGTGATGTGATTTATGTCGACAAAGGCGTTCATTTAATTTAGCGAACGACAGCAATTATTAACGATTCAACCCTTTAAGATAGTTTCCTCAACAAGCGATTATTTAAAAATAGCCCTAGTGGTTTGCGAGGAGTGAAAAAATGACTTTATCCAAGGCGCGTCAAATCAGTTATGCAAGTTTGGGCTTAGCGTTATTAATCATTAGTGCCCAAATTAGCTTACCAATTTGGACGATTGCGGTGACGCTCCAAACGTTAGTCGTTGGCTTATTAGCGACGATTTTACCGTATCGTTTAAATCTCATGATTATTTTAGCCTACCTAACGTTAGGGTTGCTCGGCTTACCAATCTTTGCCAATTTTACGAGCGGGATGAGCGTGTTGGTCGGGCCGACCGGTGGCTATCTAATCGGATTTTTGGCGTATAGTACCGTGACGACCATTGGTATTGCTTGGTTAGGCCGCCAGCCATTAACGCTATTCGGGGTGACTTTTGTGGCCAGCATCAGCCAATTATTAATTGGGACGGTCTGGTTATTGTTCTTTTTAAAATTAACGTGGCCGGTAGCGTTGATGACCGGTTTTGTCCCATACGTGCTCATCGAATTGATTAAATGTGGTTTAATCAGCCAAATAGCCCCTCGATTAAGGGCCAATCTATTTAAAGACTCATGAATCAGCTTGGCAACCAGTCACGCCCTGTACGTTAGGACCTGATTAGCTGCCTTTTTGATTGGTTTCAAGTAATTCTGAACCAAATTCATCAATTAGTGCGTGAAATTCTTGGAAGTCTTGAACGGTCAAAGTGGTTAGAGTCGATTCGAGTTGCTGTTTGACCCCGGCGTAAGTTAAATTTTTAAGTGGCCGTTGTTCGTAGTGGGACACCAGTCGGCGGGCGTAAGTGTCGGCAACAAAGACTGGCCGGTTGAAGACGTATAATAATAACACATCAGCGGTTTCGGGGCCGACGCCGGGAAGGGCTAATAATAAGGTCCGTAATTCAAGCGTTGAATAAGTCGCGTCCATTTGGCTAATCTGATAATCGTGCGTTTTGAAGAAATTGAGGAGGGCAACCAGCGCCTGACTTTTATGTCGATAAAAGCCGCTGGGCCGGATTAACGTCATCAGTTGGTCAGCGCTTAACGCCAGAATGCGAGCGGGCTGTAAATCAGTGGCGCGCTTTAAATTGGCCAGCGAATAATCGACATTGCGCCAATTTGTATTTTGAACGAGAATGGCGCCAATCATCATTTCCCAAACTGAATCGGCAGGCCACCAATGTTGCGGACCATGTTGGGCTAATAGTTGATGGTAGAGTGCGGTGTAATCAATCATTGTGAGGACTTCCTTTGCTAGTCATTAGTTTAGCACGCCGATCGATTAACTCAGTCCGTGAACACTTATGAGATTTAAGGCTTGACTTTTTATGTTTACAGATGTAAATTTAATGTATCGAAAGAAAGCAGTTGTTCGCAACGGCTATTTTTTTAAAGATAAAGTTTACAAATGTAAATAATAGGAGGCTTTAATCATGGAACAAATTGTTAAGATTGATGGGATGAAATGTACGGGTTGTACGCAAAAGGTGCAAGATCGGTTTGAAAAATTAGCGGGGGTTCAATCCGTCCAAATGGATTTAGCCCAAAAGCAAGCGACGTTGACGGTTACTGAACCAGTCGCCTCAACGACGTTAGCGGCCGCATTGCAAGATACGAAATACACGATTGCTTAGTAATTAGGCGAGAAAGGAGTCAGCGATGACCACCAAAACTTTTAATATCGACGGGATGGTTTGTGCCTCTTGCGCGCAAACGATTGAAGGCACGACCCGCAAATTACCAGGCGTCCGTACTGCGGCCGTCAACCTAGCGACTGAGAAAATGCAGGTCGATTACGATAGTCAACAATTGGCTGTGGCTGAAATTGAAACGGCCGTTAGTGATGCCGGTTATCAAGCCACTGAACAAGTCGATCATCAACAAACAGCGGCTAAGATTCAGGATAAACGGGCGACTCATTTGCAAGTGCTCTGGCACCGCTTCTGGTGGTCCGCGTTGATGACGATTCCACTACTGCATTTATCAATGGGGCATATGGTTGGTGCGCCGTTACCAAGTCTCTGGCACCCGACCAGCCATCCGTTGATGTTCGCGGGGACGCAACTGCTACTGACATTACCGGTGTTATATTGGGGCCGGTCATTTTTCACAATTGGCTTTAAAGCGTTATTCAAAGGTCATCCGAATATGGATACGTTAGTGGCGCTCGGGACGAGTGCGGCTTGGGGTTATAGTTTGGTTGCGACGATTGGTATTTTGTTTGGCCAAACCGCACTAACGATGAGCCTTTATTATGAATCAGCCAGTGTTATTTTGACCTTGATCACGCTGGGTAAATATTTTGAAGCGCGTTCGAAAGGCAAAACATCGGCGGCGATTGAACGGTTGATGAATTTAGCGCCGAAGCAAGCGACGGTCTTAATTGATGGTGTTGAACAAACCGTGGCGGTCGCCGATTTAAAAGTGGTCGACGTGATTCTGGTTAAACCGGGTGAAAAAATTCCGGTTGACGGGCAAGTGATTAGCGGCCATTCCGCGATTGATGAAGCGTTGATTACCGGCGAAAGTTTACCAGTTGAAAAACAAGTCGGCGATGCGGTGATTGGGGCCAGTCTCAATAAGAATGGTAGTTTCCAATTTAAAGCCACTAAAGTCGGTGAAGCAACGGCTTTGGCTCAAATCGTTAAATTGGTTGAATCAGCTCAAGGTTCAAAGGCGCCGATTGCAAAATTAGCCGATACGATTGCCGGCGTTTTCGTTCCGATTGTGATGGGGCTAGCGGCCTTTTCCGGCTTAGCTTGGTATTTCTTGGGCCAAGAATCATGGTTATTTGCTTTAACGATTACGATTTCGGTCTTAGTGATTGCCTGTCCGTGTGCGCTCGGTTTAGCGACGCCGACAGCGATTATGGTCGGAACCGGTAAAGGGGCCGAAAACGGCATTCTAATCAAAAGTGGGACGGCGCTCGAAACTGCACAACGGGTGCAAACAGTCGTTTTAGATAAAACTGGGACGATTACGCAAGGCCAACCCCAAGTGACCGATACGGTGGTGGTTCAAGGGACCACGACTGAATTATTACAACTGGCGGCGAGTGTTGAAGTCGGCTCGGAACATCCGTTGGCGAGTGCCTTAAAACAGGCGGCAACGGATCAGGATTTAGCTTTATTACCGATCAGTCAATTTACGGCCGTTCCCGGCTTTGGGTTATTAGCCGAAGTGGCTGAAGCAACGATTGCTTTTGGTAATCTGGGATTGATGCAACAACAAAATGTACTGGTGACGGCTGAGCAACAGACCACCGTTCAGCAATTAGCGGCGCAAGGTAAAACACCCATGTATCTCGCTAAGGCGGGCCAACTCCAAGGGGTGGTCGCGGTTGCGGATCCAGTGAAAGAAACGAGTGCCACCGCGATTCAAGCATTACAACAACAAGGGGTTCAAGTCGTGATGTTGACGGGCGATAACGCGGAAACGGCGCAAGCAATTGCGGCATCCGTGGGGATTACTGAAGTCATTAGCGACGTTTTACCAGCACAAAAAGCACAAAAGGTGCAAGCTTTACAAGAAGCCGGTCAAATCGTGGCGATGGTCGGCGACGGCATCAACGATGCGCCCGCGTTAGCGCAAGCTGATATCGGGATTGCGATTGGTTCTGGCACCGATGTGGCGATTGAATCGGCCGATATCGTACTGATGCATAGCGATTTACAAGACGTGCCACGAGCTTTGACGTTGAGTCGCAAAACGATGCGCAATATTAAAGAAAACCTCTTTTGGGCCTTTGCGTATAACGTTTTGGGGATTCCAGTTGCGATGGGGGTCTTACATCTATTCGGAGGACCCTTATTAAACCCAATGATTGCCGGGGCAGCGATGAGTTTTAGTTCCGTTTCGGTGTTATTAAATGCATTACGTTTGAAACGGTTGACGTTAAAATAAAGACAGTATTAAAAGAGACTAACGCCTACATATAAGGGGTGTTAGTCTCTTTTTTTGTTTCAAAATCAATGTAATCGGTTGCTAGAATTGGATTTAAACGTTATATTATTAGAAGTAATTATTGAGAAGGAGTTTACTAAATGGCAATTAAATTAATCGCATCCGATATGGATCATACTTTATTAACGGAACAGGGGCAGCTGCCCCCCGATTTTGTCGAAACGGTTCATGCGTTGACCGAAAGTGGTATCTTGTTCACCGCCGCTAGTGGTCGTCCATTGTATACGCTGAAACAAATGTTTCCGACATTAGCCGACCAAATGTGTTATGTCGGGGATAACGGGGGCGTCATCAGCTATCGAGGCGAAATCCTGTTTAAGAGTTTATTACCCTTAAATGATTATCAACGAATGGTTCAATTTGTGAATGAAAGTCAGACCGGAATCGGGATGATTTGTGGGATGGACGCTGCTTATATCGAACGGCAATATCAAGATTCAGATGCCATCTTCCGTCAATTTTATGCCAATATTGAATACGTTGATGATTTGACCCAAGTCACGGTTGAAGCGGATAAATTTACCGTCTACTTCCCCGAAAAGAATAGCCAGGCCTTCTATGAACAGGTTTATGGTCCAGAATTTGGCAGTGATTATTCGGTGACGGTCGCGGGCGTCGAATGGGTTGATATTATGAATCAAGGCGTCAATAAGGGCCATGCCATGCATTTATTGGCTGAGCATTTCCAGATTTTACCCACCGAAATGATGGCGTTTGGGGATACTTATAATGATAAGGAAATGCTCCAAACCGTGAAATATAGTTATCTAATGGGCAATGCGGCGCCTGAAATGGCGCAATACGCGACGTATCAAGCTGATACGAATGATAATTATGGGGTTTTAAAAGAAATTAAGAAGTTATTATAGATAGCCAAGACGCAATTTTTTGGAAGGTGATTGGGGCTGTCGTTTCTTGTAAAATTTCATGGGCAGTGTGTGGTAAGATTTGGACCGTCGCGGCAGTCAATTGCGCCTGATCAAACTGACTGGTTAATTGGCGGGCCCGACGACCATTACCACCGGCCGGATCGTCTTGGCCGCTTAAGACAAGCATTGGGAAAGTTTGATTTGTGGCGAACCAATCCGTTTGTCTGGACTGTTGCGCGATGGTAAAGAGGGTTGCAAAACCATTGTTGGTAAAAGTATAACCACAAAGGGGATTTTGTTCATAGGCGGAAACGTTGTCTAAATTGTAACTCAGCCAAGAAAAGGGGCGGCGTCGATCAAATTTTTGTGGATAGATGCCAAAAGCGAGCCGGTTTAGGACGTTCCCCGGTTTGTGTGGCGCCTTTTTAGCGATGAGTCGGATGACCGGTAAGCCAACTTTTAAAACAGCGGGGACGTCAATTACCCCGATGAAAATAACACCACTTAATCGACTGGACGCTTGTTTCAAATACTGGGTCGCGAGCATTGAGCCCATTGAATGGCCTAGAACGAACAAGGGGAGTTCGGGATAACGTTCTTGAGCGAATTGACCAATTTTTAAACTATCCGCCAGTAGTGTCGCTGCACCATCTTGACCGAAGTAGCCCAATTCGCTAAGGGATTGGACTGAATGACCCTGTCCCAGATGATCATGGCCGATAACCACCCAACCTTGAGCGGTTAGATATTCTGCTAGCGGGGTGTAGCGTTCAATATATTCGGCCATACCGGTGATAATCTGGAGAATACCGACGGGTGTTTGGTCGGTCGGTTCCCAAAGGATGGTATGCAATTCGACATCGGCTTTAGTCGAGTTAATTTTAAAAACGTGCATGGTTTATTGCCTCCTTTAAAGGGCTTTCATTGTTGCCATTGTCCCCATTCTAGCAGAGATTATTAATAATGCACCTAGTCTGCTTATACATCATTGAACAATCGCAAGTAGTTAGAAGCACAATTTTGTATACCGCAATATAAAAAAGGGTCATTCGCCAGAATTTTTGGCGGATGCCCCTTTTTAAGTGGTGCGTGTGCAACGAGCAGTTTAATTTTAATCTTTAACGGTTTGATTAATCGCTTCGGCTTGTGCAAAGTATTGTGAACGGAAGCGACTAACGACGCCCCAGTAATAGAAAATTAAGGCGAGCACCGTGATGATGACGAAATCATATGGATAATGTAGCCAGTTACGACCATTAAACGCAGTACTACCAACACAGGAAATCACCGATAACAATGCGAGATAGATAATGAGCCACAAACTGCCTTTAACTTGCGCCCAAGTATCTTGCCAATGGCGGCGGTATTCATAATAGATGTAAAAAGGAATCCCTAACAGAATCACGCCAATCACCTTAATCGTCGTCGGCCACATCGCCCAATAAGTCGCTAAACTAGCCAGAACAAACGAAAAAGGCGCCATGACTTTGAGCCAACGCGATTGAACGGGCCGTTTGAAATCCGGGGCCATTTTACGTAAGGACATTGCGGTGACCGGACCGGTTAGATAGGCAATCAGTGTCGCCGTTGAAATGACACTGGCTAAGGTCCCCCAGCTTCTAAAAATCGAGACGAGTAACATGCTAACGAGCGCGTTAATCACCATCGCAACCCGCGGGATATGGTATTGGGCGTTGAAGCGCCCGATGATCGCCGGCATGTGTTGATTTTGTTTCAAGGCGGCAAAGGTGCGCGCACAAGACGCAACAAACGAAACGCCGGTCCCAAAAGGGGACACAAAAGCGTCTAAATAGAGTAAGACGGCTAACCAATGAATCCCTAATAAAATTGCTAAATCGGCAAAAGGCGATTGAAAGTTTAACCCGTGCCAACCCGTCTTGGCGATGATTGTTGGTGAGACCGCGCCAATGAAGGTGACTTGTAATAATAGATAAATCACAATACTGATGCCGAGTGAAATCGCAATGCCGCGCCCAATATTGCGTTTGGAATCTTGAATCTCACTGCCGACATTGATCACGGTTTGAAAGGCGTTATAGGAAAAGATAATCCCCGATACCGAAGTGGCCGCAAAAATTTTAGCGGAACCATACGGCATGAAAGTCGCCATTGAATGACCAAAATTAGCGGGATGCCAACCAGTTGAAATCAATAAGATTATCGTCAAGAGCGGCACACCCAATTTAAAGACGGCGATAAAGCTCGTGAAACGGGTCAGAAATTTAACTGACCAAAAATTAAGTAACGTAAAGACGATAATAAATAGGAAAACGACGAGTAATCCGCGATTTGAAATCGCGCTATTGTGCATAAAATGATTGGTCCAATTGGCCCAAGCGGCGATAAAACCTAATAAAGAACCGTGACTATATTGAGCGTAATGACTCATGCCGCCACTTTCGGGGAACATGGTGCCGAGTTCAACGTAATTAAAAGCGATGGCGCCAATCACAATTGCTCCGACAATCCAAGAAATAATGGCGGCCGGTCCGGCAACGGTCGTCGCTTCCCAAGCACCAAATAACCATCCTGAACCAATAATTGAGCTGAGGCCTAACATGACCAAACTAAATAAACTCATTTTGTTTTTCTCTAACATGGCAACCTCCTGTGTATGGTGAGCTATTATAGCAACCAATTAGGGGGGATACAAATGGCAATCGGATTAAGAAAGGGCCACCAATCGTTTGTCAGCAGTGACGTTCGCGATTTTAAAATAAATCGGACACTAAAAAAACCACTATCAATAGTGGTTTACTAATTTGCTTGTATAAATTAAGGCTTAGCGATGAATCGCGTCGGTTTGTTTGAGTAATTTAACTTTACGATCATTCCAAAATGATTCAGACATATCGCGATAGAAAATGGCAGTCTGACAAGTAGGACAACGCTTGATACCGTAATCAATAGCGGCTTGGCATGCTGGACAATGAAAAGCAGTTGTCGTTGATTCAGTGGCAACTGGTGTTTCTTCACGCGTATCTACCATCAATAGGACTCCAATCTTAGCTTAATGACCTTAGTATACCTTATCGGGTAGCGCTTTGTTAAGTCCTTGAACCGGTTTTTTAAAAAAATATGCACAAAATCGAAATAATATGCTATACTAGGCAAGTACTAAAGCGGTATGCGAGTGTAGTTTAGTGGTAAAATTCAAGCTTCCCAAGCTTGTGTCGCGGGTCCGATTCCCGTCACTCGCTTCTATAAAACAGTATAAGTGAAAAACGATTATCCGATTTTGGGGGTAATCGTTTTTTTGTGCTAGTCAGAGTGCGAAGCATCGTCTTTTGAAACCTTATCAGTTATAATGGGTTCACAACTAATCAAGGGGGTCAAATTGATGAATAGCATCCATTTAATTTGTTTAGGCGTTTTAGATTTAACGGCGTCTCGTAAATTCTATCAAGCACTTGGTTTTAATGAACCGGCTAGCGAACATGCTGATGTGATTGCTTTTTTTAATAACTTTGGCACTAAACTGGAACTCTTTCCGTACGAAGCGTTGTTGGCCGATATCGGTCTTGATGCAGCGGAGAACCCAATGCCGACGACGTTTAATGGCGTGACCTACGCTTATAATACGAAGAGTGTAGCCGAAGCTGATCGTGTCTTTCAAAGGGCGTTGGCCAACGGTGCCACTTTAGTGAAACCCCTGACGTGGGGCGACTGGGGTGGTTACAGTGGCTATTTTAAAGAGTTGAACGGTTATTATTGGGAAGTGGCTTACTCCAAGGACTGGCAATTTGATGCCAATGATATGCTGATTATTCAGTAGGGTTAAGACTTTAGGCGGATTGTGTCCCAATTAGTGGTTTGGTAAAGTAATGACTGTAGTAAACGCCTTAAACTCTAGGCGATTGAATGGGCAGGAGTGAATCGAATGACATTGTTAGAAATCAAAAATATTCACAAGTCATATTACGTGAATAAAGAAGAATTTAAAGTTTTAAAGGGGATTAATCTCAATTTTGATCGAGGCGAATTTGTCTCCATCTTGGGGGAATCCGGTGGTGGTAAATCAACCTTATTAAATATTATTGGCGGCTTAGATCACCAATACGATGGTGAATTAATCGTCAACGGTGAATCCCTTAAAAATGCGTCTGAAAAGAAATTTGATGCGTACCGGAGTCAGACGATTGGTTTTATTTTCCAAAGTTTTAATTTAATCAGTCATTTAACCAATTTGGAAAATGTGATGGTGCCACTCGAAATGACTAATTTATCGCACAAAGAACGGGTCGCTAAAGCCACCGCTTTGCTCGAACAAGTTGGGTTGAAAGACCATGTACATAAACATCCTAATCAATTGTCGGGGGGCCAAAAACAACGAGTCGCAATTGCACGGGCACTAGCGGCCAATCCCGATGTGATTATTGCCGACGAACCAACGGGGGCGTTGGATAGCCAAAATACCGCGGAGATTCTCGAAATTCTCCAAAAGATTGCTGAAGATGGTAAGTTGGTGATTGCCGTCACGCATTCCCAAGCAGTTGCGGATCACGGCACGCGCGTCGTTCATATGGTTGATGGTCAAATTGATTATGACAAGTCATTGAAGGTGGCTTATCCAGCGCCAGCAGAAGTTGCTACAAAGAAGAATAGTCCGTTAAGCTTTGCATCGGCGTTTAAAATGGCGATGCAACACATGCGTTACGATATTAAACGCAATCTGTTGATTATCTTTGGCGCATCGATTGGGATTTTCTCGGTGATTTTAATGCTGGGCCTGGGACAAGGAGTGACCGGCTACATCAATGATCAGGTCTCGTCACAAGTTAATCCGAATACGGTCCAAGTGGCTCGAAATATCACCAAAGAACAGACCGAAGCTGGTGATACCGGAGATTTAGCAACGAAAGATTTAAATCGTTTTAAAAAGATTAAGAATGTAACAAAAGTTGAAAAAGGCTTTTTCGCACAAGGGGTCCAGGTTAATTATTTAAAGAAGCGGACTACGATTCAAATGTTCCAAACTTTTAATAAGACCGAACGGGTGTCAGACATTACGGTTGGTCATCAACCTGGGCGAGATGAAATTCTGTTAACCAAAGCGACCGCTAAGGAATTGAATAAACATTATAAACAGATGGTCGGCCGGACGATTACGGTTTACGTCAACGCGCTTTCGAAGAATCAACAACCGGTTCAAATGAAAAAGACGTTGACAGTTTCGGGAATTATTAAATCCGGCACGGACGCAATTAATTACAACACACTAGCGGCGATGTACGCTGCTCAAAAATTAGAGTTTGCCCCGAATTTTGCCGCGGTGACGATTAATGAAACGGCGAATGTTAAAGCGGTGCAAAATAAGATTAAGACTTATAGTAGCCAAGTTGCTGGCAAAGCGCATAAAGATTATCAAATTACGGGGGTCGGTGCGATTTTAGACTCGATCAACACTTATTTGATGTTAGCCTTCTATGTCTTAGCGGGTATTGCTGGTATTTCACTCTTAGTTTCTGCGATTATGATTATTGTTGTTTTATACATCAGTGTTTCTGAACGGACCAAAGAAATTGGCATTCTACGGGCAATTGGTGCGCGCAAGAAAGATATTCGCCATTTATTCGTTTCGGAAGCGTTCTTGATTGGTCTATTATCAAGTGTCCTCGGTGCTTTAATCGCGGGAGTCGGCCAAGTGATTGTCAATACGATTGCGAAACCGTTAACGCATATGGCGATTGTTGATATTTCAAGTGGTTATATTATTTTTGGAATTGTCATCAGTATTCTGATTAGTTTACTGGCAGCATTAGCGCCATCCCGTAAAGCGGCGAAGTTAGATCCAATTGAAGCGTTGGCTGCTGAATAATAGTTGAAAAATTAATTCGGATTGGTTATACTAGGGTCAAGATAGAACAGTCGAAAGAATAATATCAGTGGCGATTACTAGCGAGTTCGGGATTGTGTAAGCCGAATAATCAAACTGATGTGGCGCGCTTTTGATTGAACAATTGCATACTTTAAAGTGGATCGATTGATCAATTTGAGTGGTACCGCGGGAAATCTCGTCTCTTTCATTTATTTGGAAGGGACTTTTTTTTCGGAAATTAAAGGAGGAATTTAACATGGATTTTAAACAACAAGTGGCCAATACGTTAGCATCAGTTTTAGGTGAGACATTAGAATTAGCCCAAATCGAAAAATTAATTGAAACCCCTAAGACGTCAGATTTAGGGGACTATGCCTTTCCAACCTTCATTTTGGCGAAGAGTTTGCATAAAGCGCCTCAACAAATCGCCCAAGATTTAGTCGCTGAAATTGACGCGACTGATTTTGAAAAAGTGGTCGCAACTGGCCCTTACATTAACTTCTTTTTAGATAAAGCGGCGTTTAGTGATCAAATCTTAAAAACCGTTTTAACTGAAATGAGTAACTATGGTCAAAGTGATTTAGGCCAAGGCGGTAACGTACCAATCGATATGTCATCACCTAACATTGCCAAACCAATTTCAATGGGTCATTTACGCTCAACCGTGATTGGTAATTCAATTGCCAAAATTTTAACTAAAGTAGGCTATCAACCCATTAAAATTAATCATTTAGGTGATTGGGGCACGCAATTTGGTAAGTTAATCGTGGCTTACAAAAAATGGGGTAGTGAAGAAGCTGTTAGAGAAGATCCAATCACTAACTTATTGAAATATTATGTGAAGTTCCATCAAGAAGACGTTGAACATCCTGAATTGGATGATGAAGCGCGTGCTTGGTTTAGAAAACTAGAAGGTGGCGATGAAGAAGCCACTGAATTATGGTCATGGTTCAGAAGTGAATCCTTAAAAGAATTCCAAAAGATTTACGACATGTTGGACGTTAAATTTGATTCATACAATGGTGAAGCTTTTTACAATGATAAGATGGATACGGTCGTTAATGCGATTGAATCTAAAGGGTTATTGCAAGAAAGCCGCGGCGCTGAAATTGTTGATTTAACGGCTTATAACTTAAACCCAGCGTTGATTAGAAAATCAGATGGTGCCACGCTTTACATGACACGTGATTTAGCGGCTGCGATGTATCGGCATGATACTTACCATTTTGTGCAATCATTGTACGTCGTTGGTGGCGAACAACGTGAACATTTCAGCCAATTAAAAGCTGTTTTAAAAGAAATGGGCAATGACTGGTCAGACGATATTCATCACATTCCATTTGGTTTGATTACGCAAGGGGGTAAGAAATTATCAACCCGGAGTGGTCGGGTCATCTTGTTGGAAGAAGTTTTAAACGATGCGGTGAAATTAGCCGGTCAACAAATTGAATCGAAGAATCCTGACTTACCGAATAAAGCAGAAGTAGCCAAGCAAGTCGGGATTGGCGCGGTTATTTTCCATGATTTGAAGAATGATCGTTTAGATAATTTCGACTTTAACTTGGAAGAAGTGGTGCGTTTTGAAGGCGAAACCGGTCCTTACGTACAATACACGAATGCGCGTGCGCAAAGTATTTTACGCAAAGCCAACCAAGAAGTCGTTGCTGACGATCAATTAGTAGTTGCCGACAGCAATGCTTGGGATGTTTTAAAAATGTTGAATAACTTCCCGAACGTCATTGTGCGTGCTAGCAAGGAATACGAACCATCAGTAATCGCTAAATATGCGTTACGTTTAGCCAAAGTTTTCAATAAATATTATGCAAATTCTAAGATTTTAGCGGATGACGACCAACGCAACGCACGGTTGGCATTGGTTAAGAGTGTCAGTACCGTTTTAGAAACGGCCTTAGATCTATTAGGCGTTCAAGCACCGAAGGAAATGTAGCGTACTAGCGCTACTTATAGGAAGTTTATACGTATAAATAAAAATAGCTTATTATGACTTTTTGGGTCATAATAAGCTATTTTTTATTGATTAGAAAAAATATTTAAATGTGTAAATCCTTAGACGATAATTATAGGCTAAATTGCTAATTAATTATTGTTGTCCGTAGGTTTTAAATTTCTCTTTAACAATTTTCATATCGTCATCATTTAATAGAACAGGTTTGCCGATAGATTCAGCATGGACTTTTAGTTTGGCCAAAAATTCAATATCTTTTGCAACCGAAAAAGCATCAGCACAAGTTGGTCCTACTGCCAAAACACCATGATTACCTAATAAAATACCATTATTATTGCGCATTGTTAGATAGGCCTCTTCGGCTAATTTTGAAGAACCAAACGTTTCATATTTACAGCAACGTACTTTATCACCAACAGAACCAATAATATAATGTAAGGGTTCGATATCTTCATGCAGACAGGAAATTGCGGTAGCGTAATCTGAATGTGTGTGCACAACAGAGTTAATATTAGCAGTTTTTCTATAAAAAATTGAGTGCATTGCATATTCACTGGAAGGCTTTTTAGAACCTTCTAAAATATTGCCATTTAAATCCATAACAACGATATCTTCAGGTAAAGTGTCGTTATATGGAATACCGCTAGGACTAATCAACATGACATTATCAGAACGAATAAAAATGCTGATATTACCACCGGTACCGGTGGTAAGTCGTTCAGTAACTAATTTTTTTCCAAATTCGACAATTTGATTCCGTTCGTTTAAATATTTCACTTTATATTCCAGCTTTCTATTCGTAATATACGTAGTTCACAAATACATAATATCAGGCATTTTTTATAAAATCAATGTTTTTCTTTGTTTTTCTTGTTTTGATGTTTTTAAATAAGGAATATATAATTTGATTTATTCTAAGATATGTAAGCAATAAGAGATATTGAATGGTCAGCATATTGAATATGTGTATACAATGAAATTTGTTGGATATCCTAAAATGGCTACTGTAACTAAGCACTTGTGCCTTAACAGTCCCGGAGATATATAAGTAATGATATTGTATAGAAATTAGAATAGAAAGAAATACTTAAAAAATAAGGTTTATTTATTTAATGAATAACGTACGCAATACGACTATCTAAGTGATCATACAAACTGATGAAGCCGAATATATTGCAATAACCAAAAAAAATAAATAAAAAACAAAGAAAAACATTGATTTTATAAAGAATAATTGATAATATGAGTTTGTTAAATGAAAGCGATTTCTAAAAGCGGATGGCGTGTGGTTATTTTAAAAGGAGGTCATATCAGCGATTGCATATTAATCATAAGTAGTTAGTAAAAGTTGTAATGTTACAGAAAAATAAAAGGAGGTCTATGTATGCAAAATTTTGATTATTATAATCCAGCGCATATATATTTTGGGAAAGGTCAAGAAGAATTAGTTGGTGATTTAACAGCACAATACAGTAAACATAAAAATGCACTTGTTTTATACAGTGGCGATTATTATAACTTTTTAGGGATTTCTGAACTGATTAGAACGAAATTTAAAAAGTCAGGCATCTCATACGTTGAATGTGGTGAAGTAGTTCCTAATCCTCAAATTAAATTAGTTCGTCAATTATGTGATTTAGTTCGAGATAAAAAGATTGATTTTATTCTGGCAGTTGGTGGCGGCTCTGTTATTGATACTGCAAAAGCTGTTTCATTTGGAGCTTTGTACGATGGAGATCCTTGGGATTTCTTTGCTGGAAAAGCAGTTGTTGAAAATGCGTTACCAGTTGGTGTTTTATCGACGGCGGCTTCCTCTGGGTCTGAAATGTCCAATGCAACTATTATAGACAACGACAATTATAAATTAGGCGTTGAGACGAGTTTAATTATTCCTAGTTTTACAATTATGAATCCTGTCTATACTCAAAAAATACCAGCATATCAAACTGGTGTAGGAATTTCCGATATTATGTCGCATATGTTAGAACGATACTTTACTTTAGTGAAAGATGTTGATTTAACGGATCGGTTATTGGAATCTGTAATGTATTCGTTGATGAATACAGCTAAAAAATTATTGAAAGATCCAGAAAACTATCAATTAAGAGCAGAGATTATGTGGGCCGCGGTGACTGCTCATAATAATTTCTTAGAATGTGGTCGCGAACCAGATTGGGGTTCACACCGTATTGAACATGAGATTAGTGCTGAATATGGTGTTGTTCATGGTGAAGGGATGGCTGTCGTGACTCCGGCCTGGATGGAATATACTAGTCAGAATTATCCCGATAAATTTGTTCAATTGGCAGCTAGATTATTTGGCGTCAATACTCAAGTAGTTGGTGAGGATGAAGCAATTAAGATTCTGATTGGTGAATTCAGAATGTTTTTCAAGGAACTTGGAATGAAAGATTCTTTACAGTCACTAGGAATAGAAGACAAAAAACAATTTAAAAAGATGGCTGAAAGGGCGACACATAATGATGAAAGTCCTGTAGGTCACTATCAGAAATTGTATGTGAATGATATTGTTGAAATTTTAAATAGAGCATTCTAAGTTAAATTATGATAATTAATTAAATCTAAGGCTTATCAAAGGAGTTAACTATGCTGAAATCTAAATTAATTCACCCAGAAATAATGAGTGCGTTGGCAACATGTGGACACGGTGATCATATTTTGCTTGTTGATGGCAATTATCCATTAGCATCTGCTACCAATATAAATGCAAAAAAGGTATATCTAGGATTAGAAGCGGGCGTTCCATCGGTTTCTTCGGTTCTAGAAGTTTTAAAGACAGCCATTAATTTTGAATCAATGGCTGTTATGTCCCCAGAGACAACGGAATCAGAACCAACTATCTTTGAAGATTTCCGAGAAATTCTACCGACGGTGCCATTAGAAAAGATCGATCGGTTTGAATTTTATGAAAAAGCAAAAAGTATGGAAAATATTAAGCTTGCAATCAATACCGGCGAGCTTAGAGCATATGGATGTCTTATTTTAACAGTTGGGTTTCGTCCAGCATAAGATGCTAGATGAATAAAGATAGTTTGATAAACTTAATCGACATTTGTTAGTACTAATTTGATCATAGAATTATTTGTGTAACTACTGAAGGAGGTTTATGCATGTCAACAAAAGAAAATGAAGTCAAAGGGTCATTTGCAGGCCTTTTACCATTAATCGGTTTCTTAATGTTATATATCATGGCTGGATTGGTTAGTGGTAAATTTGATAGTATGCCGTTATTAGTGGGAATGACTATTGCCGGAATTATTTCATTCGCATTACCACCAGCAAAAGGCGAAAAGAAGCTCTCTTTCCAACAGAAAGTTATGAAATTTTGTAAAGGTGGTGGCGAACCAAACTTAATGATGATGGTTGTCATATTCATTATGGCTGGTGCGTTTCAAGGTGTTGCCTCGAAAATGAATGCGGTTTCATCCGTGACTAATCTTGGGTTAAGTATCTTACCCCAAAGTATGGTTTTACCAGGGATCTTCATTGTAGGTTGTATCTTAAGTTTTGCAATGGGCACTTCAATGGGTACCATTGCAGCGTTAATGCCAGTAGCTGTCGATGTCGCAGCCAAAACTGGGGTCAACCCAGCGTTAATGGCTGGGATTGTTGTAGGTGGCGCAATGTTTGGGGATAACATGTCTTTTATCTCTGCTTCAGCAATTGCTGCAGTTCAATCTCAAGCAGTGACGATGCGATCAAAATTCAAATTAAACATTTTGTGTTATCTGCCAGCATTGGTTATTAATATTGTAATGTTGGCATTGTATCCCATCAAAGAAGTATCTTTAGGTGCTAATTACACCTTCAATTTGGTTAATATTATTCCGTATGCTTTGGTTATTGTTCTTTCATTAATTGGAATAAGTGTAATGCCAGTTATGATTATCGGTGTCTTATCAGGGATTGTGATTGGGGTTATGCACGGAGATTTCGGGTGGATTAGTTCTATGACTTATGTCAACAAAGGTATGGCCGGCATGGAAGAAATGGCAATGATTGCGATTTTTGTCGGTGGTGTAGTTGAAATGATGAAATATTTAGGCGGTATTCAATGGTTGATTGATAAATTAAGCAAAAATACAAAAACCAAGCATGGCGCTGAATTATCGATTGGTTTATTGATTATCTTACTTTGTGTCGCCACCACAAATAATACCATCGCCATTGTAGCTGTTGGTCCGATGGCAGTTACAATTGGTAAGAAATTTAAGCTTGCTCGATCACGTGTATCAACGATTCTTTCTATGTTCTCGACACACGTACAAGGTATTATTCCATATGCAGGTCAACTATTAGTCGCAGGGGCTATGGCAAAAGTATCACCTGTATCTATCATGCCTTGGGTATGGTATTGCTACTTGACATTGATTATGAGTTTACTATTTATCTTCATTAATTTCCCTAAAATTAAAGGTGAAGATGAAGGGTATGAAAATTTCGAACAATTAAAAGAAGAATCAGGATTAGAATCTTAAAAATACAAGTATAAAGGGGTATTTATCATGGATTACAACAAATATTTTCTTTTAGATGAAGAGACAGTTAAGGCGTATACATTAGAACGGACCGATTATTTCGGTGATATAGATGTATCTGAATTAAGTGCAAAAGAAATTAGCGATGGTAATATTAATCATATTTTTAGACTAGAAGCAAAAGATAAAACTTTAATTGTTAAACAATCAGGTGCAGAGATTAGAACCTCTGGCAGACCGTTAGATAGAAAACGCAGTTTAATCGAATCTGAAATTTTATCAATTCAAAGGGAGTTATGTGGAGAGGTTATTCCAAAGGTCTTTGACTATAATAAAACAATATCAGTTATTATTATGGAAGACGTCTCTGACTTTAAGAGTTTACGATTAGAATTACAGAAAAAGAGAACGTTCAAAGGGTTCTCTGAAGAAATTGCTAAGTATTTAGCGGATAGTTTGTTGCCTACAACCGATTTAGTTTTAGATCGACATAAGAAAAAAGAGTTGGTTAAAGAATTCATTAACATCGAATTATGCGATATTACTGAAGATTTAGTTTTAACAGAACCATATTATAATTATAAAAATAGAAATATTTACGATGAAGAACTGAACGATTTTGTTGAGCAGAATTTATATAAAAATGAGTATCTTAAAGCTAATATTAGTGAATTACGTAATAGTTTTATGAATAATGCACAAGCGTTGTTACATGGTGATTTACATTCGGGTTCGATATTTATTAATGATTCGGGGATTAGAGTGTTTGATCCAGAATTCGGTTTTTATGGTCCTATGGGTTATGATATTGGGAATGTTATTGGCAATCTAGTATTTCCGTATGTCGTGGATAAAGTTCAGAGTAAACAAGGTTCAAATTCAGATAGTCAGTTTACACAATGGTTAGGTCGTACAATTGAAGAAATATTTGATAAAACTTTTGATAATATGCGGGGAAATTACGATTCACTGGTAGAATTTCCGTTATATAAAGAACGAAGCTTCAAGAATAAATATATCAAGGATATTGAATCAGATACTTTGGGATATGCGGGTACTGAAATTATTAGACGTACGATTGGGGATTCAAAAGTTATTGAAGTTACTGAGATAGAAGATTTAAATACTAAAAATTTGGTATGGAAAGTATTGATTAAAATCGGAATTAATTTAATCTTAAATAGAAGTATCTATCATAATGGAAGTGAAGTTATGACTGATATTGATTCTATTATCGATGACCTCATTAAGGAGGAAACAAATTTATGATACGACAAGATGAAGGAATGCCATTTTTATTGAATTTTGAAAATGTGGCTTGGTATGAAAATGGTCAAGTTAGAATTTTAGACAGACGAATTTTCCCGATGGAAAAAAAGTTTGTATACTGTTCTGATTATCACGAAATTATTAAGGCTATTCAAGAGATGGTTACACAAAGTGCAGGACCGTATACAGCAGTTGGAATGGGGATGGCGTTGGCGGCTTATCAATGTAAAGATAAGAATCAACGGGAACAAATTGATTTTTTAACAAAGGCCGCTAAGGAATTAGGAAATGCTCGTCCGACGACCGCTAATCGATATTTTGCAATTACTAGCAGAACGCTTGCCAAACAAATTGAAGCACTAAAGAATGGAAAATCAGCAATTTCAGCAGCTTTTGATGATACACTTGACTCTTTAAATCGTCGATATTTCACTATGCAAAAGGTGGGCAATTATTTGGTTGATCAATTTCCAAATAATTCAAGTATTCTCACTCAATGTTATGGTGAAACAATCATTGGAGCTATTATTAGAGCCGCCCATGCGAGCAATAAAGATTTAAAAATCTTTAATGCTGAAACAAGACCGTTCATGCAAGGTGCGAGATTAACGTCCAGTTGTTTTCAAGAAGCCGGATTTGATACAACTGTTATAACTGATAACATGACTAATTTTGTTTTAGAGAATGGCGATATTGATTTTTATACATCTGCTGCAGATACAATTGCAATGGATGGTCATATTGCAAATAAAATTGGAACCAAGCAGATTGCTATTTTAGCGAATAGAGTTGGCGTTCCGTATTTTGTAACAGGAATTCCTGATCAGGATAAGAAGAATAAAGATGCCATTAAGATGGAATTTAGAGATCCTAAACAAGTACTCGAATTTTCAGGGATTAAAACAACCCTCGAAGGTGTCAAGGCAATCTATCCATCATTTGACATTACTAGTCCTGAATTGATAGGTGCTATTGTGACAGATAAAGGGGTTTTCTCACCCTATTCATTGGAAGATTATAAAGAACTTGGTGGGGAAGATTTTTATTAAACAACTTAGGTCAGTCACAGAAGTTCATTATATTCGTATATTGAAAGTGTTAAGGAGTGCTAATGGGGCGTATATGGCATCGATTAAATTTAAAACAAAAACCAGAATATTATATTGAAAAAGATTCAAACTTAAAGCGTGAAATTAGGACCGTCGACTTAATTGGATTGGGAATTGGAATGGTTGTCGGAACGGCAATTTTTACGCTTCCTGGTATCGTTGCTGCAAAATATGCTGGTCCAGCAGTGATTATTTCATTTTTAGTCGGTGCGATTGGTGCTGGCCTGTCGGCTTTAGCTTATGGCGAGATGGCTTCAGTGCTACCATTTGCTGGATCTGCTTTTTCTTGGATTAGTATCTTATTTGGAGAATTTTGGGGTTGGATTGTCGGTTGGTCTTTATTAGCCGAATACTTTATATCGGTCGCTTTTGTCGCTTCTGGCTGGTCCGTATATATGAGAGCCTTTTTAGAAAGCTTAGGCGTTAAAATTCCGAAATTCATCAATGGTGGTTTTAATACTAGTTCGGGTAGTGTGATTGATATTTTTGCTGTATTTGCTATTCTACTAGTGGCAGTCATACTTTCAAAAGGGGTTAGCCAAGCTAGTAAAATTGAAAATACGATTGTGAGTGTAAAATTGTTAGTGATTATATTGTTTGTTGTGATTGGTATTACTGAAGTACATGTTCAAAACTACACGCCTTTTATACCATTGCATCAAGCAGGAACGAGTTTTGGCGGTGTTCAAGGAATACTAGCAGGAGCTTCTCAGATTTTCATCGCATATGTTGGTTTTGATGCAATTGCGGCTAATGCTGCAGAAACCAAAAATCCTAGCAAAGCCATGCCGATTGGATTATTGGGAACGCTATCAATTGGGACATTTTTATTTGTTGTCGTATCTTTAGTGTTGGTTGGGATGTTTAAATATACAGCATATACTAACAACGCCGAACCAGCTTCATGGGCATTGCGTGAAACTGGGCATTATGTAGCTGCCAATTTATTATCAGTCATTGCGTTAGTTGGGTTGTTTTCAGCTTTAATAGCTGTTTTATTAGCCTCTTCTAGACTAATTTATTCATTTGGTAGGGATCAGTTATTGCCAAAAAAATTAGGGACTATCAACAAAAAGCACATGCCTAATTACGCGCTATGGGTTATAACAACTGCTTCAATAATTCTAGGATCAATCTTACCATTCGATTTTTTATCTAGCTTAGTGTCTGCTGGAACGCTGATAGCATTTATCTTCGTGTCATTGGGAATATACGCATTACGTCCACGTGAGGGGAAAGATTTGCCAGAGGCTAAATTCAAAATGCCGTTGTATCCAGTATTACCTGCCTGTTCGGTACTCTTTTCGTTAATGATATTCTTTAATTTAAATATTGATGCTAAAATATTGATATTTATTTGGTCCCTATTAGGCGTTATTGTATATGTATTTTACGGATGTAAACACTCTAATTTAGTAGAAAAATGATTGATAAATAATTGGGTCCATATTATCTTTTATGTTGAATGAAGAGTCCCAATAAATGTATTTGTGATAAAAATAAAAACCTCTAAATTTGAAATAAATATTTAGAGGTTTTCGTTTTTTAATCAATTAATTTTGATTATTGATGGAGCGGCTTGATGAAGTTAACTAGAAATAGACCTATTACAAGGGGCAGTACCTTGCACTAGGTCTATTTTGAATTTATGAAATAAGTATCCATGAATTTGATTATCGCTGCTAGTTACTGTGAAGATAATTGATTAATTTGTAGAGAGATTAAGATAGTGTTGATTGGGATAAGATGGTTACTTCCTGTTTTTCAAAGAAATTAATCCATTCTTTACTTAAATTAGCCTCTGTGATGATGAAGTCTATTCTGTCAAAATCAACAATTTTATAGACCGTTCTAAAATCGAATTTAGTCCGATCAACCACAAGATAATTTAAGTTCGATTGGTTAATAAACTTTCTGCGGACTTCGCCTTCGCTTTGGTTGTTATCTGTTAATCCCCATTCTCTAGAGATACCAGAACAGCTTATAAAAAATTTATCAATCACATAATTATCAATCATTTCAATAGCTGACGACCCGATAAAAGAATGTGAAATACCTCTGAATCTGCCACCGATTAGAATTAAATTTAGATAAGGTTCATCTTGTAAATAATGGACAATTTCAATGGAATTAGTAATTATAGTACAATTTATTTGAGATTGTTTAATTTGTTGTGCGATATGAAACGAAGTAGTTGAACTGTCTAACGCAATATTATCACCTCGGACAATTTGTTTCGCACAAATTTCAGATAATAGATTTTTTTCTTCTTGAAACATCTCAGTACGGACATCAATGGGGACCTCTTTATCAACTGAATCAACTAAGTAGGCACCCCCATGAACGCGTTTAAGGACACCTTTTTTCTCCAAGGTATCTAGATCTCGACGGACAGTTTCTAATGTAACGCCTAGATCATCGGCTAATTGAATTACCGTACATTTTTTATTCTCATTCAAATAGGTTTCTATTTTAAGAAGTCTTTCCATTTTTAACATTTTAGCCATTTGAGTGCACGACCTTTTAATAGTATTCTATACATCAGTAATTTTATAATAATTATCTTAAGTATACCAAATTATTTCAGAATTAAATGCAAAAAAACTAGTTCAAAAATAATATTTAGAAGTACCTTACTTAGTAGCGCTATAAGTACCATTAAGTGACAGCGTATCAACAATCTTCTATAGTGGAGTGAATGTAATACTGGGAGGTCATCAAGATGGTTCTAATCTTAAAGCGCCAAATTCAAACGATTCCGATTTTAGAAGTGGTCGCAGAACCGTTGCGCCATCAGGCATTACCGCTAGTCGTGTATTATCACGGTTGGCGTTCGACGAAAGAATTGGTGCTAACGCAAGCGCGTAAATTAGCGGATAAAGGGCTGCGCGTGATTTTACCGGATGCCTTAAACCATGGTGAACGATTACAACCGATTAGTCCAATTCCTTCATGGACTTTTTGGCAGAGTATTCAAACCAACCTAGTCGAATTTAGTTTGATAATTGATTATTTTGAACAACTAGCGTTAATTGAAGATCATCAGATCGGCGTTGGTGGGGTGTCGATGGGTGGCATGACTACGACGGCTTTGTTAACGCAACACCCGGAAATCAAAGTGGCCGCGTGTATTATGGGGTCACCAACGTTGCAAGCTTATGCGGGGTTAGTACGGTCGGTTGCGGGGCAACAGTATCGATTACCAACGGATTTAGATTTGTTAACGAGTTGGCTAAATCATTATGATTTAGCGCAACAGTCCGCTAAAATTGCGGGGCGGCCATTATTATTTTGGCATGGAACAGCTGATGAAAAAATTCCGTATACCGAAGTGAGTCAATTTTATACACGAATCCAAAATGAAGCGTATGCCCAAAATGTTTTATTTAAAACCGGTAAGGGTCAGCGCCACCTTGTTCAGCCGGCATTAATGACTCAAATTGCGGACTATTTTGAACAACAATTTAAAGCACTATAACAAAAAACATCAATCGGAAAGTCAGCCGATTGATGTTTTTTGCGTCTATTCTATGTTTGCCTTGGCTGAGAATGCACGATTACGACCTTCAATGAATAAATCTTCCGTAATATTAAAGTGACCTTCGCAACGGATATCATTTGATGAAGCACCCACTTTGATATCAATATCGCCTTTTTCAATTTTCCATTGCATATTTTTATCAAGAAAGGCCATGACACTGGGTTCAACCGTAAAAGTAATCTTTTTTTGTTCGCCAGCTTTTAGTGGCACTCTTGCAAAACCGACGAGTTCCATCACGGGTCTTGTCATGGAGGCATAGCGATCACTGAGATAGAGTTGAACAATTTCCGTACCTGCGACTGAACCACTATTTTTTAGATCGAAGGAAATTTTAAGATTGGCACCAGGGGCAACTTGCGTTTGACTGAGGGTTAGATTGGTATAGTCGTAATGCGTATAAGATAAACCATGGCCGAAGAAATAACGGGGAGTATGCGGTCTATCGACATAGTTTTGGAAACCAATACTTCTTGCTTGATGGTAGGCAGAACCGTTTGGATGGTTATAATAGATTGGAATTTGACCAGCATTATAAGCCACTGAAACGGGTAGCTTACCACTAGGATTATTAGTGCCTTTTAAAGTTGAGGTAATGGCAAAAGCGCCGGCTTCAGAAGGGTTCCAAGCTTCTAAAATGGCATTGAGATACTGATCCGCGGCGTCACTTGAAATGGGTCGGCCATGTAAATGGACGCCGATTAATGGTTTGTTTAACTTAGCGGCTTTTTTGATGAAGGCATCTTGGCAGACGGGTAGATTAATATCAGTGCTGTCAACGCCTTCGCCCATCGTTGATAAGGAGTTGGAACCCGTTTTGCCACCTAAAGTCATGACACATAGATCAGCCTCACTAATCAGCTTTAATGCTTCATCAAAATGGGATTGATCATCGCCAGCGATTGGATAACCGTAAGCATAGGTGATTTCAGCGTTTGGAAATTGGACCTGCATCTCTTCAAATAGGTTTTTGGATTGTGGTGATAATAAAGGTAAAATTTCGTCAAATTGCGGTGTTTCATCACTTTCAATTTGTGTTCCGGGAACTTTGGAAGTTGCCTCAAGGTCGCCATCTTTACGCCGGGTTCCGGCCATTGCGTTGGCAGCGGCATAATAAGTTTCCACCATGCTAAGATGCGTATAACCACCAAAAAAGCTTCTAGCATTTTTAGCGTGGCAACCAACGACGGCAATTCGCTTAACTTCTTTTTTGATTGGCAAAACACCATCATTTTTTAATAGCACTAATGATTCCAAGGCACTTTGACGAGTAATCTGTTGATCTTGCGGTTGTGAAAATTCAGCCTTGAATTTATCACCACGAAGGGCTGTTCAAATAATCCCATTCTAAATTTAGATTCTAGATTTCTTAAAACGGCTTTATTTAGAATTTCAATATCGGCAGTTCCGTTTTCGAATTGTTCTTTTAATTGCTCATTATAAGCGTCGCGTTCGGGCAACTCAGAATCAACGCCAGCAGCCATACAGTGCAAACCAGCTTCTTCTAAGCTGTTATACAGTTTTTGGACCTTGTGAACATTTGAGACGCTACTGTAATCAGCAACGACAACGCCGTCAAAGCCCATTTCATCACGCAGTAAGCCAGTCATGAGTGGTTTTGAGGAGGAAGCTGGTTCACCATTAATTGATGCGTAACAAGGCATCACGCCTTTTAAATGGGCATTAGAAATTGCGGCTTGGAAAGATTTACCATAAATTTCTTGTAATAAACGGGGCGGTGTATCACTATTTGCACCATGAATCCCACCTTGAGCATTGTGAAAACCAAGGAAATGTTTGGCGACAGCATCGGCTTTTAATCCTTGTGAATGACTATTCTGAATGCCTTTAGTAAATTCAGAACCAAGTGTAGCACTGATGGTCGGATCTTCACCATATGTTTCACCTTGGCGGCCCATTCTGGAATCTCTAGAAATATCTAGCACGGGTGCGAGGATGCGTGTGATGCCTAACGCGCGTTCTTGGCGACTAACAACTTCGCCGATCCGGCGTTCCAGTTCAGGATCCCATGAAGCCCCACGACTGATGCCTGCTGGGAAACTGGTTGCACCCGGAATATAGGCGCCACAAAGGCCTTCCATATGAAAAGTGGCGGGGATTTTATGGGGACTATTGGCAAGGACTCTTTTTTGTAAATTGTCGCGCCACTTTAAGGCCTCTTTTAGGGTTTTAAAACCAACCATCCGCAAAGTGGGAAGTTCACCGATGCCATTCTTGATGTCGTCATCAATTTTAGCGAAACCAGCGTACGCAGAAGTGACCTGCGCCATTTTTTCATCGATAGTCATCCGTGCCAATAAATCTTGTGCTCTTTTTTTGGGTGATTGAGTGTGATCCTTGTACAGTTCCATTACGAATGCCCCCTTAGTAAGGTCTGTCAATTGAGTTGGTTTTCGGAATAAACAAACTATACGCACAGTTTATGGATAGCGGTTTCATTTGTCAACAAGCTAAAGCCTGGTTAAGGATTTTTATGAGGTATTGATAGTCTAACGATTGCGGGAAAACGGGCTATTTATATTAGCAAAAGTAGAAATTAATCAATAAAAATAAATAGTAGTTGACAATGAAAACGGATGCATTTATACTGACGAAAATGGTTGGTAATTCGAAACAACTAACTATTTAATTAATTGTTCAATTGCTGGTGGTAGTAGGAAGAATCGAAGGGGGCGTTTTACATGTCAAAAGAAATTGTAGAACAGGATGGGGTTTTTAAAACCAGCTTTCCTGAAAAAATTGCCTATGCTTTAGGTGATGTTGGCTGTAATCTTGTTTGGGGATTAGCATCAACTTTTCTAACGTTGTACTATACAGACAGTGTTGGGCTTTCACCAGCATTTTTTGGGGTCATGATGTTGGTCGCACGTTTGCTAGATGCATTCAGCGATATTTTAATGGGCGTCGTTATTGAAAAAACGAAAACCCGTTGGGGCAAAACCCGTCCTTGGATTATTATTGGGGCGATTCCATTATCAATTAGTATTGTGCTCTTATTAAATGTACCAGCTGGGTTCAGTCCTATTGGCAAAAATGCTTACGCTGCGATTACTTATATTTTTATGTCTGTCATTAGTTATACAATTGTTAATCTATCATATCATTCAACCTTGCCACGGATTTCAACCGATTCACAAGATCGGAGTGTTGCTTCGAGTGTCCGGGTCTTATTCACAGTATTCTTAGCCATTATTACAAATGTTGGGACACCAATGGTATTAAACGCTTTTGGGGGATCTCAATCACAAGAAGCATGGACTTTGATTTCAATTGTTTATGGGATTGCCGCATTTATCTTATTAGCAATTTGTTTCTTCGGGATTAAAGAAAAAGTAGCACTTGATTATAACGAAGGTGGCGCCAGCGAAAAACATAGCCTGATTGATTCATTTAAATCAGTTGCTTCAAGCAAATACTTTTTCTTATTAATTTTCTTGTTTATTAATGGATCACTTTCCGCAGGTTATGGGGCAGTTGGACCTTACTATGCACGTGATGTTTTAGGGAATATGAGTTATTTTGGAACCAATACAATTATCGTTGTTTTACCAACCCTGATTGCAATTGTCATGATGCCTAAAATTTTTGCGAAATTTGGTAAACGACGCACAATTTTAGTGGGATACTTATTAACTTTCATTTCAACAGGAATTGTTTTAATGGATCCCCACAATGTTTTACTCTACTATTTTGGAAATGTTTTCCGGGCCTTTGGGGTTGCACCCTACACTGTCGCGAATTTTACATTGGCAGCGGATTTAGCCGATTTTGGTGAATGGAAATCAGGTATTCGGGCAGAAGGATTTGTTTACGGTTGTACAAGTTTCGGGATGAAAGTCGGAACTGGGATTGGTTCAGCAATTTTGGGATTAGGATTATCATTAGGCGGTTACAGCGCGGCAGCAGCGGCAGCTGGTCGCCCACAATCAGACTCTTCAATTTTCTCAATGATTTTCATGAATTTAGGACTCCCAATGTTAGTGGTTGCTGGTCAATTTATTATGATTTACTTCTGGGATATGGACAAAATCTTCGGCAAAGTTAAGAAGGACTTGGATGCTAAACGACTCCGTGAACACGCAATTGCTCAAGAAAAATAATCGGTCATTTTTAATTATCGGTAAAACAGCTTATCAGCGGATGAAAATTCGTTTGGGGGGCTGTTTTTTTAGTGACTTATAGTTAAGAGAAATTATAAGGGTTGACTTCACAAGTGTACTACGTATAATAGTACACAGTAGTACAGTGATAAAAAAAGGTGGTGAATGGCTGAATGATAATTGATAAAACGAGTGCCAAACCTTATTACGAACAGATTATATTGATGATTAAAGAACAAGTGATGCAAGGCATTTTACAACCAGGGGAACAAATCCCTTCAGTCCGCGAAATGGCGCGCCAGTTGTTGATGAATCCCAATACGGTTAGCAAAGCCTATAAATTATTAGAAGTTCAACGGGTGATTGTAACTGTGAAAGGTCGTGGGACCTACATTGCTGATCGTCAAACGGAACAGCGCGATCTCGTAAAGCAACAACAACTGCAAGAAAGATTAGATGAACTTGTTTTGGAAGCCAGTTACTTAGGCGTTTCACAAACTGAAATGACAGAATGGCTTGCGACAAGTTATGGAAGGGGTCAAACAGATGCTAACGATTCAAAACGTTCATAAAACAATTGATAAAAAATCAATATTAACAGCGATTAGTTTTACCCAAAAGCCGGGCGAAATCATTGGTTTAGTGGGACGCAACGGTGTCGGTAAATCGACGTTATTACGGTGTATTGCCGGTTCGTATCAATTAGATGACGGACAGGTCTTGATTGATCAAACGGACGTCGCTGTTCAACCCGAAATGCGCACGCAACTCTTTTATTTAGATGAAGCGCATTTGTTCTTTAAGGGCAATCAGTTATTACAAATTGGCCGCTACTATGCGCAAGCCTATCCCGATTTTGATACCGATCAGCTAACGGATTTATTGGCGATGTATCATCTGGACGGCCACCAACGGTATCAACAGATGTCAAAAGGGATGCAGGGGTTGTTTAACATTATTTTGGCCGTTTGTAGCCATGCGCGTTACTTATTATTGGATGAACCATTTGACGGGTTGGACGTGATTGTCCGTAAGAACATTATTCGACTCTTGCTAGACCACGTTGGACAAACCCAGACGGCGGTTTTAATCACGTCGCATAATTTAGTTGAACTTGATCAATTAATCGATCGTACGCTGATTCTGAAAGAGACTAAAATTATCAAAGATTATCAATTAGAACAATTACGGCAAACCGACCGTAAATTACAAATTGTGTTAAAAACCAATACGATACCGGCGTTGTTCAAAGAAGCCGGTCGAGTCTTATCAGTCTCCGGTCGCGTGATGGTCGTTTATTTCCCTAATTATTCTGATGAATTAGCTGCGCAAATTCAAGCGTATGAACCGGTCTTGTGTGAAAGCTTACCGATTACGTTAGAGGATTTATTTGAAGCGAACTTAGTCACGGAAGAGGACTATCAAGTTTTTATTTAAGAAAGAGGGGGACATTGAAATGACACGACAACAATTAGCGGCTATTATCCACCAACGCTATTTCAAATATCTAATTGGGTTATTGTTACTGATGGTCGGGATTCAAGCGGCTGTTGGCTTACAACAAGGCCAGGCTTGGCAAAGGGATAATCAATATTATCATTCAACCAAATTTGTGAAGGACTATAAGGCCGATCCGTCGATCTATATCGGTTATCAAGATGTCAGTGGTAAGCAACCAGCTAAAGTGAAGCTTGAAAGCTTTCAAAAACAGGTTTTGACCTTTTTTGATAACGGGGATAATGCCGTACCGTCTATGATGACTATTACAATGGCCGTTATTTGTTTGACGGCAGGCCTGCTGACCTTTACCTATGACTGCCGGACGCATTTTGATGCTTTTTTGTTTGGGCTGGCGATCAAGCGGCGATCAATTTATTGGGCCAAAATAAAATTAGTTGGGTTAATGGTCCTGGCGGGCATTGTCATTGGCCAGAGTAGTTATTATTTAATTTTAAAATCAATGGTTCACCACCCCTATTTGAATATCGAGATTGGCAACCTATTACAACGGGAATTGGCCTTGCTGATTATTCTAATGGCGCTTTACATCTTAGGGTGTTTCTTAGGGTTAGTCGTTGGCGAACTGGTTACCCTGATGGTCGGTGCTTACGGGCTCCTATTTAGCTTAACGTTTAGTATCTCTAATTTTGAGGATATTCGACGTTTTATTCAGAGCCGGACAGCTGATCAGTATGGCGCAGAACCTGAGAGTCTTCGAGTCTTTTTAAATCGGTTGCTTGATGCTCACTACGTTGGTGTGGTTTACAGAAATGGGCGCTATTTAGCATTAATTATCGGTATTTTAATCGTCAGTGTATTTATTTTATGGTTAGGTCAGCGAATCTATCAAAAGAGTTCGTTAGAACAGCAAAATCAAGTGGTAACGATGGACTGGCTGAAATGGCCGTTGTTAGTCTTAGGGACTTTGTACGTGGCCTTCCTGATGACGATGAATGGCTTTTTCAGTCGAGTGCCTTATGACCTGTTAGAGAAACATGAAAAATACTTATTAATTTGGTATTTCATCCGCAATGTCGTGCTCGTCGGAATCGTTGGTTGGTTATTTATCAATCGCCCTTGGCAACGAAAAACACGATTGAGTGAGTTTAAAATCAGTCGTAAAATAAATTAAATGCAAATCAAAAATAGCGTTAATCCTGAGTTGATCCGGGATTAACGCTATTTTTGATTGACGCGTGCCAAAACTCATCAATCTCCGTTCAAATCAAAAAAATCAGATTATCCTAAATACGGGATAATCTGATTTTTTAACTTGATACTCAATTGATAACCGAGTTCTGTCACAGCTTGATTAAGCCACTTTATTTTGATGACGCGCAATGGCTGGTAAAATCATGCCCAGTGCGATGAAGATGACTGGCGTGATGATGTTCAAGCTCAATTGGAACCACCAAGTTGATGGGTTAGCGGCGTAACTGAGTTTCGGTACCATCCCCATCAAACAAGCGAAAGCAGTGAAGAAGAAGCACCAACCGCCGATAATCATACCGACAGTCGGATTTTTAACGAAATGGTATTCTGAATTGAATTTCTTTAATTGTTTATTTAAGAGCATGTAAGCTAAGAAGACCCATAGATAACGCAATGGCATAACAACTGAGTTCAAGTTTAATAACCAGTTATATAACTCATTCATATTGCCAATCCCAAGGGCGGGAATCACAATCAATAAACCGACTAAGGTCCCGGTTAAAATATAACCGTTGGTTGGAATCCCTTTAGCGTTGAGTTTCGATAATTTTTTAGGAATGAAGTTGCTATCGGCATCACCTAGCAAAATTTTAAGCGGTGCATCGATTGAGAAGGCCAAAGCTGAGACTTGGGCGAGCGTATTAGCGAGCGCATAGAGAATTACGAAAGTTGGGCCGACGTGGTAATAAAGGCCTAAACGACGGAAAGCTTCATAAGCACCGTTTGCCATTAAATCAGATGGAATGTGGTTGGAATTAAAGAGCATTCCCATCCCGAATGATCCTAAGATCGCACAAAATGCGACCATCCCGGCAAGGACTAACATCCCTTTCGGAAATTCGCGGGCAGCATTATGCGTATTGTTGACGTAAGGTGAAATTTTTTCAGCACCACCCACGGCAAAAACTAACATTGAAATCGTGGTGAAGTAGTTGACATCAAATTTAGGAATGTACGTTTTGATACTCGTCATATCAGGCGTTGCGATGTGCGCACCCTTAGTCATGAAAGGCGCTGAAACGGCTAGAATAATGAATAGAATCGACATGATGAACATGGCCGTACCAGCAATACTCCCAATTCGGTTTAAAGTCGCAATCCCGCGTGATGATAGCCAGAGGAATAATAAGAATAATGCGAGACAGATAATCGAAACCGTCAAGGATGAAATCGTGTTGACAAAATTACCATTGCCTTTAAAGAGCCAACTCATCGCAATCAGAATTCCTTGGGGCTTTTGAGCCAAATAAGGAATGTGAACGACCCAATAAGTCCAAGCGGCGTAATAAGCGAGCCGTTTGGTGCTAGTGGCTTTAATCCAAGATGAAACGCCACCGTTGGCCTCTTTAAAAGTGGAACCTAATTGACCGACAATTAAGGCGTAAGGCACGAAATATAAAAGCATGATCAAAATCCAAGAAGTAATAACAGAAAGTCCCTGTTGTGCATAGTTGTTGACGACATTGCCTAATCCCCAAACGGCGACGAAGGCAATTAAGGCAACGTTAAACCAGCGCAATTGTTTTGTGTCTGATGCCATGATAAAATCTCCTTTGATATTAATTAGGTACCCTTAGAATATTAAGCGAAAATTAATGAGATAGCAATGATAAATAGCAGTCACACCCAATTAATGTGACTGCTATATAGCGCTAATGACTCGTATAAGTGGTATTTATCACAAACTAAATCATATTTTGTGGATTGACCCATAAATCAAAATCGGCTTCAGTAATATCGGTCAATTCAAGAGTCGCTTCTTTTAACGTCTGTTGGTTGGCCAGTGCAGCTTGCGCAATTTTAGCGCTTTGTTCATAACCAATATGGGGACTTAGTGCAGTCACTAACATTAATGAGTTTTCACATAAGGTTGCCATTTTTTCGACGTTTGGCGTTAAACCGACTAAGCAATTGAGTCGGAATGAACGGAGACCGTCAGTTAGTAATTGAATGGATTGCATCATATTATAGGCGATCACTGGTTTAAAGACGTTTAATTCGAAGTTACCTTGGCTGGCAGCCACTTGAATCGTGGTGTCGTTGCCCATGACTTGAACCGCCAACATGGTTAAGGCTTCACATTGCGTCGGATTAACTTTGCCCGGCATGATTGAGCTGCCTGGTTCATTGGCCGGAATCGTAATCTCGCCTAAACCACAACGGGGGCCACTGCTTAACCAGCGAATGTCGTTGGCAATTTTGAGTAGGTCACCGGCTAAGGCACGTAAGGCACCATGTAGGTAACTGATGGCAGAATGGCTGGTTAAAGCGTAGAACTTATTCGGATCACTAGTGAAGCTCAACTGATATTGGCGGCTGAGTTGTTCAGCCATTGCGGTGCCAAATGTTGGTGAGGCGTTCATGCCGGTTCCAACGGCGGTGCCGCCAATCGCCAAGTTGCGTACGGCGTCTTGGGCTTGGTCGATAAATTGAATATTATTGATCAACATGCCAGCCCAACCGCTGACCTCTTGACCGAAAGATAGCGGGGTGGCGTCTTGTAAATGGGTGCGCCCGATTTTGATAATCGCGGCGTAATCACTGGTTTTTTTCTGTAAGAGCGTGGCCCATTTTTGACATTCAGGTAACAATTCAGTGCTAATCGCTTCGACGATGGCCAGGTGCATCGCGGTCGGGAAAGTATCGTTAGAACTTTGCGAAAGGTTGATGTGATCGTTCGGATGAATCCAATCGGCATGCGTTTGATTACAGAGATGCGCAATCACTTCGTTGACGTTCATGTTCGATTGCGTGCCACTCCCAGTTTGCCAAACGCTCAATGGAAATTCGTTGTCATGTTGACCAGCAATAATCGCATCGGCTGCCTGGCAAATCGCTTGTTGACGTTCGTCAGATAGTTTATGTTCTTGTTGATTAACGATTGCCGCTGCTTTTTTAATTTGGGCTAGGGCCGTGATATAGGGGAGTGGAATCGTTTCGGTACTAATCTTAAAATGTTCCAGGCTTCGTTGCGTTTGTGGGCCCCATAGATGGGTATCATCAATTTCAACGGGACCGAGTGCGTCGTGTTCAATTCGGGTCATTTGGCAGTCACTCCTTTTTGCGCGACACCGGAGTCAATCGCCGCTTGAGCCACAGCTTGGGCGACAGTGTCACTGATGGCCGGTTCGAAGATTTCGGGCATGATGTGTTCGGTCGTTAGTTGGGCTGGCGTGACGTAATTGGCAATCGCATAGGCCGCCGCAACTTTCATGGCTTCATTGATTTCGGTGGCCCGCACTTGGAGGGCACCTGCGAAAATACCGGGGAATGCGAGCACGTTATTGATCTGGTTCGGATAGTCCGAACGGCCGGTTGCAATAATCGCTGCGCCAGCAGTTTTGGCAATTTCGGGCATCACTTCTGGAATCGGATTGGCTAAGGCAAAAATAATTGGATCCGGCGCCATCGTGCGAATCATTTCAGGGGTTAGCGCTTCTGCGACAGAAACACCAACAAAGACGTCTGCGTCGACGATTGCGTCGGTCAGTTGACCGGTGACGTGTTCTGGATTAGTCGTTGCGGCAATTTCACGTTTATGGGCCTGACTATTTGAATCGTCAGCGCGCAGAATTCCGAATTGATCGGCGGCGATAATATTGGTGACGCCGAGATTTTGGAGCATCTTGATGATGGCCGTCCCGGCCGCACCCGGGCCGCTGAGGACGACTTTAATTTGGTCGATTGATTTATGGACTAATTTTAACGCGTTGATTAAACCGGCCGCAACGACGACTGCGGTGCCGTGTTGATCGTCATGGAAGACCGGAATGTTTAATGTCTTTTTCAAAACAGCTTCGATTTCAAAACATTTAGGCGAAGCAATATCTTCCAAATTAATGCCACCAAAACTAGGGGCAATTTGTTGGACGGCCGTAATAATGGCTGCGGGATCTTGAGTGTCCAAACAAATCGGAAAAGCATCGAGCTGGCCGAATTGTTTGAATAGGATTGATTTGCCTTCCATCACGGGCATCGCGGCTTGAGCACCGATATTACCGAGACCTAAAACGGCTGAACCATCACTGATGACGCCGACTAAATGGGATTTAGCAGTGTATTGGTAGGCGGTTTCGGGGTCTTTTTGGATAACGCGACAGGGTTCCGCCACCCCAGGACTGTATGCAAGGGCTAAATCATGCATCGATTGGATTTGAACCGTACTTTCCACCGCAATCTTACCTTGTTTAGCGGCGTGTAAAGCGAGTGCTTCTTCATTAATCGTCATGACAATGCTTCCTTTCAATAATGTAATTGTTTGACTAATTTTTCAGGGATGCCATCTTTGAGGGCAGTCGTGCGGAAATCATCTTTGGATTTAACCGTATCTTTAGCAATTTTGGCCGCTCGTGAATAACCGACGACTTTGGACAAATCGGTCGCTAGTGACGTGCTGTTTTCGAGATTTTCGAGACAACGTTGCGGATCGGGTTCGAGGTCGACTAGGCAGTTGGTCACGAAAGTGTCAATGACCCGTGTTAAATATTGGAATGATTCGAGTAATTTATAGAAGATAACCGGTTCAAAAGCGTTTAATTCGAGTTGACCGGCTTCAACCGCCATTGAAATCGTGGTGTTGTTGCCAATCACTGCAAATGCGCATTGATTAACGATTTCAGGAATCACCGGATTAATTTTACCGGGCATGATTGAACTGCCGTTTTGTTTAGCAGGAATCCGATATTCGCCAATGCCAGATAAGGGACCTGAAGAGAGTAGGCGAATATCATTGGCAATTTTAGAAAGACTCAGTGCTAGTGTTTTAAGATTGTCGGCCAAAACGGCGTAACTTTCGACGTTTTGGGTGCCATCGATTAAATCTTGACTAGGTAAGAAATTAAAACCAGTCATTTCCCGGAGAATTTTAGCGGCCGTTTGTGGGAAATCAGGATGACTATTGAGACCAGTCCCGATAGCAGTACCGCCTAAGTTGATTCGCAATAATTCATTGGTCGCGTTTAGAATCCGTTGATGATTGCGACTGATCACCGTGTAGTAGGCGTGAATTTCATCACCGACTGATAAGGCAACCGCATCGTTGAGTTGGGTACGCCCTAATTTCATGACGTCTTGGTAGCGGTCCGATTTTTGTAAAAGGGTCGTTTCCAAATAATCCAATTGCGCCATTAATAGTGGCACTTTTTTAAGTAAGGTTAATTTACCGGCTGATGGGTAAACGTCGTTGGTTGATTGGCCTTTGTTGACGTGATCGTTAGGATGGACGATTGAATAATCACCACGAGTGCCACCAAGGTATTCGATGGCGCGATTGGCAATCACTTCGTTAGCATTCATATTGGAACTCGTACCAGCGCCACCTTGAAGGGGATCAACGATGAACTGGTCGTGTAACTTGCCGCCAATGATATCGTCGCAGGCGCGGACAATCGCAGTAGCAATTGCGGGTTCTAAAACGTTTAATTCTCGATTGGTCAAAGCGCAGGCCTTTTTAATTTCAGCGAGACTAATAATAAAATCAGTGTCTAATAAATTATCGGTAATTTTGAAATTTTCTTGCGCACGAGCGGCATTCACACCGTAATAAGCAGTATCTGCAATGTTCATTTCGCCAACGCTATCGCGTTCAATTCTTGTCATGTCGATTCCTCCAGAAATTAATTGTTAAGAACACCTTTATCTAAACATATTATTCAAAAAGTGTAAACGGTTACAAATGTGATTATCACTCACTTTTAATGGCTTTAACATTGAATTTTCGTTGAGATTAGAATGCGCTAATTTTCACGAAGCAATTCATTAGACAAATGGTGAATTGAGGCATTTCAGACGATTAATCATTATCGGTTGGACAAATGGTTTATAATAAACCTATCATTAATTTATTTTTGGAGGAATGCGTGCGATGCAAGATAACCGACGACGTGAGAGCCGCTTCAATAAGACCCGTTTTTTCTTTATCATTAAAGGGTTAGTTGTTGGGGTACTAGCGGGGATTGTGGTCAGTCTTTTTCGTCTATTAATCGAAAAAGGATTAGCGTTTTCGATTAATCTGTACCAACGCGCACAACAGGCGCCAAGTCTCTTACTGGTCGTGTTAGCGATTAGCGTGGTGTGCGGTTTAATCGTCGCCCATTTATTAAAACGGGAACCGAATATCAGTGGTTCGGGGATTCCACAAGTTGAAGGCCAATTAGCGGGTGAATTTGATTTGAAATGGTGGTCGATTCTTTGGCGAAAATTCGTCGGTGGGCTGTTAAGTTTAGCACCAGGTTTGTTTCTAGGGCGTGAAGGGCCTTCCATTCAACTCGGTGCAGCGGTCGGACAAGGCGTCGCTGAAACCTTACACAATAAGGGGACTGATCGGCGGTTGTTGATTGCTGGTGGGGCCGCGGCTGGCTTATCCGCCGCTTTCAATGCACCGATTGCTGGCACGTTATTTGTTTTAGAAGAGATCTATCATAATTTTTCACCACTTGTTTGGCTGACCGCTTTAACAAGTGCGTTGGCGGCTAACTTTGTGTCGTTAAATTTTTTCGGCTTAACACCGGTTTTACATATTGCGTACACCAAAAGTTTGCCGATTAATCAATATTGGCATTTGATTATTCTAGGGATTATTTTAGGTTTAGCGGGTTATCTCTACCAAAAAGTGTTGTTATGGATGCCACAATTTTATGCGCGCCTTAAAGTACCGCAACGCTACCGTGGATTAGTGCCGTTGATTTTAGTGATCCCGATTGGGTATTTTTGGCCCACTATTTTGGGCGGCGGGAATACCGTGATTACCCAATTAGGGCAACAGGTACCCAGTTTAAAAATCGTGATTGCGCTATTAGTGATTCGGTTTGTTTTTTCGATGATTTCGTATGGTTCCGGCTTACCGGGTGGGATATTTTTACCGATTCTATCGTTAGGCGCTTTAATTGGCGCTGTTTACGGCTTAACGATGATGCATTTAGGCCTATTGGCACCGAATTACGTGGTTAATTTGATGATTTTTTCAATGGGTGGCTATTTCGCCGGCATCGGGAAAGCACCGTTTACCGCCATCTTGTTGGTGACCGAAATGGTCGGTTCACTAACGCATCTGATGCCGTTGGCGATTTTATCGTTAATCGCGTACGTCGTCGTTGATTTAATGGGCGGTGCACCGATTTACGAATCACTATTGCAACGGTTAATTGGTAAGAGTGCGCCGCAAACTGAAGGTTATAGTGATCGACTAGAAGTACCGGTTTTTGTCGGCGCACCGTTAGAAGATCGGCAAGTGCGCGAATTAGATTGGCCCAAAGCCAGTTTATTGATCGCAATTCGGCGGGGTGAAACCGAATTAATTCCGCATGGGGATACCTTAATTCGCGCGGGCGATACCCTAGTTGTTTTGACCAAACATCAGTTACGCGCGTCGGTGAGACGTCAGATTGAATTGGCAGCGCAACAGTTGCAAGAAATCGATGAAAATCTCGTGAAATAATTGATAAAAATGTGGTGTCTGAATACTTTTTATGCTAAAGTATTAAAAGACAGTGTAGATAGAAAGGTAGGGGTTAGGTTGGAAAATCTTTTCCTGAACTTATTATTAATCGATTCAATCTTGATTGTAATTGCAGTCATGATGCAACCAAGTAAACAGCAAGATGCTTTGAGTGCTTTATCAGGCGGTGCTGGTGATTTATTTGGTAAACAAAAGGCACGGGGCTTTGAAGCTTTCATGCAAAAAGTCACAGTTGTCCTAGGCATTTTATTCTTCGTCTTTGCGTTAGCGTTGGTGTATCTTTCATCACACTAATTTAACAGGCGGATCGAATTCTAATAAGAACGTTGATGCGGTCTCCTGTTGAATGGCAGGAGACCTTTTTAAATGAATTTTGCCGGTAGGAGGCCGTGGTATGCGTTATCGATTACCAGAACCCTATTATTTTGAACAAGGCTCAATTGGCATCGTTTTACTACATGCTTATACCGGTAGTGCGAATGATGTTCGGATGTTAGGCCGCTCTTTAGAAAAGCAAAACTGGTCCGTATTAGCACCGAATTTTGCGGGTCACGCGACGTTTGAACCGTTGGATATTTTAAACGGCGGCAACGTCACGCTTTGGTGGCAAACAACCGTGACAGCGATTCAGCAGTTAAGCAAGGCCCATAAAAAGCCCATCTTTGTTTTCGGGTTGTCGTTAGGCGGGCTTTTTGCTTTGCGAGCACTTGAATTACTGCCGGAAGTGGTTGGTGGTGGGGTTTTTAGCACGCCGCTTCTAGAGGGTGTGCCAGCCAGTTTGACCCCGTTATTTCAACAATATGCACAAAAAGTGTATCAAGCGACGGCGGTGACTGAGGCGTTACAAATGGCCAAGTTAGCGCAGATTCGCCAACAATTACCACAACAATTAGCGCAAATCCAACAGTTTGGTCAGTTAGTTCAAACGGATTTAAATCAGATTGGCCCGAAACCCGTTTTTATTGGGCAGGGAGGCCACGATCAAGTCATTGATCCCAATCAAGCTAAACAATTGCAACAACGGTTGACCGACCTGGGTAGTCCAGTCGATTATCATTGGTACGCTGAGGCCGGTCACGTGATTACGGTTGATACCGCGCACCATCAATTAGAAGCAGACGTAACGGCGTTTATTAAGCGCTTTGAAAACAAGAAAGAGGTGTTGATATGACACAAGTTGAACAAATGAAATCAGCCATTATGGCCATTTTCGCCGCAGATGAAACGCAACAATTAAACGTATCAGAAATCAGTGAACGGATTGGTGTCAGTGGTTCACAAGATTTTAAAGACTTAGTTAAAGTGATGGCCGATTTAGAAGCCGCTAAAACATTAAACATGGATGAAGCCGGCAAGTTTAGAATGCCAGCCACTCAACGACGTGTTGAAGGGGTTTTTCACGCCAACGAACGCGGTTTTGGGTTTGTTTCGCTCCCCGTTGATAATACGGATCCCGATATTTTTATCGCGCCACCGAATACCAATTTTGCAATGAACGGCGATACCGTCGAAGTTGAAATTGTTAAAGAGGCCGAAGAAAATAGTCGTCGTGGCCCTGAAGGTAAGATTGTCAACGTCATTACTCGTGGGATTGAAGAAATTGTCGGTGAATTTATGCCTTATTCCGATATTCAAAAAGAAAAAACCGGTTTGATTGGTTACATTCAAAGTCACGCCAAAAAATTGAGTACTTATTTAATTTATTTAACGGACAATGGGTTACATCCTCAAAAAGGCGATATGGTTCAAGTCGATATTACGAAATACCCAAGTGTTGAAGCACCCGGTCAAATGCGCGGGATTGCCAAACAAGTTTTAGGCAATAAAAACGATCCTGGTGTCGATGTCTTATCGATTGTTTATCAACATGATATTAAAACAGACTTCCCTGAAGAAGTTCGGTTACAATCTGAATCCGTACCGGATACGGTTTTAGAATCCGATAAAGTTGGTCGCAAAGATTTAACGAACCAAGACGTGGTGACAATTGATGGCGACGATTCAAAAGATTTCGATGACGCGGTTAATGTCCGTAAATTAGCGAATGGTCATTTCCATTTAGGCGTGCACATTGCCGATGTCAGCTATTATGTAACGGAAGGCTCACCACTGGATGTTGAAGCGCTAGAACGTGGGACGAGTACTTATTTAACGGATCGTGTGATTCCAATGTTACCTTTCCGGTTATCAAATGGGATCTGTTCTTTAAATCCAGATGTTGAACGTTTGGCTTTAACGTGTGAAATGGAAATTGACGAACACGGTCAAGTCGTTGAACACCACATTTTCCCAAGTGTGATTAAATCAACTGCTCGGATGACTTACAATAACGTCAATCATATTTTAACGGATCAAGATGCTGATCTTCGTCAACAATACGCGGCCTTAGTACCGATGTTTGAAGATATGTCTGAATTACACGAAATTTTATTGAAGAAACGCCATAATCGCGGTGCAATTGATTTCGAAGAAGACGAAGCTAAGATTATCGTCGATGAAAACGGTAAAGCGATTGACATCGAATTACGTTCACGCGGGTTATCGGAACGCATGATTGAATCATTCATGTTAGCTGCCAATGAAACGGTTGCTGAACATTACAGCACGGCTCATGCGCCATTCTTATACCGGATTCACGAAACACCAGATAGCGAAAAGATGAAGAAATTCTTTGAATTTATTACGGCTTATGGCATTCAGATCCAAGGCTCAAGTCAAAAAGTGACACCAATGATGTTACAAGAAGTCTTGACTCAAATTGAAGGTCAACCAGAACAACCCATCATTACAACGATGTTATTGAGAAGTATGCAACAAGCACATTATTCAGACGAATCATTAGGCCATTTTGGTTTAGCGGCTGAATTTTACACGCATTTCACATCACCAATTCGTCGTTATCCCGATTTAATGGTTCATCGTTTAATTCACGAATATGCTAAAAATGGCATGACAACTGAAGAAAAGGCGAAGTGGGAACCTAAACTAGCCCCAATCGGTGAACAAACTTCAATCGAAGAACGTCGCTCAATTGATACTGAACGGGAAGTCGTTGATCTTAAAAAAGCTGAATTTATGTTAGATAAAGTTGGTAATGAATACGATGCCGTCATCAGTTCAGTCACTAGCTTTGGGATGTTCATCGCCTTACCAACCACGGTTGAAGGACTTGTGCACATTTCACAGATGAAAGACGATTATTACAGCTTTGTTGAGAGTCAATTAGCTTTAGTTGGCGATCGGACACACAAGATGTATCGAATTGGCCAACCCGTTCGAGTGAAGGTTGCAAATGTTGACCTCGATGCGCATTCAGTTGATTTTGAACTCTTGAAGACCGAGGACGTTCCCTTGGCTTCTGCTGAGATATTGAGTAGAATAGAACCAAGACCTAAACGGCCAATGCGCCCACGTGATAATGAAAAGAGTGGCGACAAACGCAATCGTCATTTTGACAATAAAAAGAATAACGGTCGGCGCCCAGCGCCAGCCAAAGATTCACAAAAACGTACTTTTAAAAAGTAGGTGATTAAATGGCAAAGAAACATCCGCAAAAACCAGCAAACCTGATTGCTCAAAATAAAAAAGCTGGTCATGATTACAGCATTTTAGAAACATTTGAAGCCGGATTAGTGTTGACTGGGACCGAGATTAAATCGGTTCGTAAAGGTAAAATTAATTTACGGGATGGATTTGCCCGGGTCCGCAATGGTGAAGCTTATTTAGAAAACGTCCATATTAGCCCCTACGAACAGGGCAACCAATTTAATCATGATCCACTACGGAATCGTAAGTTGTTATTGCACCGTAAAGAGATTGATAAATTAGTGGGCATTACTAAGAATAAAGGTATCACGATTGTCCCGTTAAAGGTCTATTTAAAACATGGTTTTGCGAAGGTGTTAATTGGTGTTGGTCAAGGGAAACATGAATATGACAAACGCGAAACATTAAAACGCAAAGAACAAGATCGTGAAATGGCCAGAGTGTTAAAAAATCGATGATCAATTCATTAAAATCTCGTTTAACCTGACTCCTAGGTTGACGAGATTTTTTGTTCAACTGCACAGAAGGATTGGTTGTTTTTAGAGATAACAGTTTGAGCGGTCAATTATCAAGCCGGATTAGCGTCGGCTAAAGTTTAAATTTATTACACAAAAAATATAAATGTCGTTAAACTGTAATATAACGTCATAAATCTGCAATCTAATAGGGCCACTTCTTGGGTATAATCGACTCTGGGTTATGAATGGAGGAGTTTAACAAGATGCGATTTAAAAGACTAGCGTTGATTGTTGTCACAGGATTAGTTGCAATGGTAACGATGGTAACATCTGTTAGTGCTGCCAGCTTGAGTGAATTAAAAGATCAAGAAAGCAGTACACAAAAAGATATTTCAGAAACAAATTCAAAGATTCAGGTGACGTTAACGAGTGTTAATGCACAATATCAAAAAGTCGATCAATTAAAAACTAAAATTGCTGATAATGAAGCTAGCATTACGAATGCTAAAAAGGTTTTGAAAAAGCAAGCGGTCTTATTAGCGAAACGTGAAACTTATGCTAAAGAACGGTTACAATCGTTGCAACAAAGTGCTGACGATCGCAACGTCGTTAACGCGTTGTTATCAGCTGATTCGTTGAGCGATTTCTTCAACCGGGCGTATGCATTAACGGTACTTCAATCGGCTGATAATCAAAATATGGATGAATTAGTCCAAAGCTATCATGATACGAAAGTGGTTCAAGAACGTTTAGAAACGAGTAAAACTAATTTAGATCAAGAAAAAATCGAATTAGACCAACAGACAACGACATTGCAAACGCAAATTGATCAGATGAAGACTAACTTAAGTCAAAGTCGAGATAAATTAGCTAAGATTGCGCAAGAAAAGAGCACTGAAGAAGCTAAAATTGCGGCAGAACAGGCAGCAGCTGCTAAGGCTGCTGAACAAGCCAAAGCCGCTACGACCGTTGCTAAGGTGACGGATACAAGTAGTAGCGATACTGCCGCTAAGCAACAGGCTAGTTTAGCCGATAAAGCGAGCGGTAAGGCCGGTCAAACAATTCAGGTCCAAGCAACTGCCTATTCAATTGCAACGCCGGGTATGGGTCGTTACGGCGCAACTGGGATTGATTTAATGAAGAACCCGAACTGTATTGCGGTTGACCCAAGTGTCATTCCGTTAGGATCATTGGTAATGGTGCCAGGTTATGGGTATGCCATTGCGGGTGATACCGGTGGTGCGATTAAAGGTCACATTATCGATGTTCATTTTCCAACGGTCGGCCAATGTGTTAGTTGGGGTCGTCGGAGCGTCGCAATTACGATTGTACAATAATTAAAATAAATCACGATTAAACGACAATCAGATTTCTGATGTCGTTTTTTTTGATGGAGACTAAGTACTTGCATCTGTTAATAAAACATGCTATTACTTACTAGAGACTCGTAATGAATTCGCTTTAATGATTGAAAATAGTGTGAAAATGGGTTTGATTTCATTAAGAAAAAATAAATTTTTTTATTAAAACCAAAGATCATTTTCATGATAATGTTGATACAGCAAGGTTTTTATCTTTGAACTTACTTATTTGTTTTGTAAATGAGCTGTAAAGTGAGTTGAAATATATCTTTTAATGCTATAAACTATTATTATCGCTTTAAGTCATAATTATTACCAATTGTGTCAAATTTTGATAAGGATTATATATTGAGGCTTATCGAATAAGTGCGGGAATAAAGATTCGAAATCGGTAATCCGTTTAGGGATTATTGGGCTCAGAATTTTGTAGGAGGAAGAATATGGATGTAGTAGACAAGTCCGATTTAATCGGCAGCACGTGGTCAGATTTTATGGAATTTGCGGGGTTATACCGCTGGTTAATTAATAACTTAAGTGAATGCATGAGTAAGGAAAGCCAGAAATATGGGTTATCTTTTGATCAATTTTTGGTCATGCACGAAATTCAAAATGCTAATAATGAAACAACAAATAGTGCTTTAGCTGAAAAGATGCAAGTCAGTCGTTCTGCAATCTCACGTCAATGCCGTTCATTACGGAAGATGGCGTTCATTGCTGAACAATCTGATGAAAATGATCAACGAATTCGTCGTGTTCATTTAACGGATAACGGGATGCAAGTTTATCGTCATTTATTATTCTATTATCTCGATCTTTATAACGACTTAAAAGAAGAAATTGGTGAAGATAAGGTTGAAGCAACCATTGGTCAAAGTAAAGAAATCTTTGAACGTATGGTGACCATCAACAGCAACCGACCCGAAGCTAAATAAAGTGCCATAAAAAAATCCGATTAATCCTGAGTTTGGGACTAATCGGATTTTTAATTGGTATCTTGATTGATAAAGTCATGTGATTTTTTGTAACGCGAATCAGTATCGGTCGATGACTATCTTTGATAGAATAGGGATAGTGGTTTGACAACAAGGAGGAACAAAATGAGTTCTCAAAAAAAATTATTATTAATTGATGGTAATAGTGTAGCCTTTCGCGCTTTTTTTGCAATGCACCAGGCGTTAGATCATTTTACCAATCAAGATGGGTTACATACTAATGCGATTTATGCGTTTAAAAATATGCTTGATATTATTTTGAAAAAAATTGAACCGAGTCACGTGTTAGTAGCGTTCGATGCGGGTAAGACGACCTTTAGAACGGCTGAATTTAGTGATTATAAAGCGGGCCGCTCTAAAACGCCGCCCGAATTATCAGAACAGTTTCCGTATATTCGAGAATTGTTGAGTGCGTATGGGATTCAATCGTATGATTTAGATAATTTTGAAGCGGATGATATTATTGGCACTTTGGCGAAAGAAGCCGAGGCAGCCGGCTTTACCGTTGATATTGTCACTGGTGACCGCGATTTAACCCAGTTAACGACTGATAAGACGACCGTTAACATCACGGTTAAAGGTGTTAACGAAATCGAAGCCTATACGCCAGAACACGTTCAAGAAAAGTTGGGATTATTGCCGAGTCAGATTATCGATTTAAAGGGTTTGATGGGTGATACCTCTGACAATTATCCGGGCGTCACTAAAGTGGGCGAAAAAACGGCCTTAAAATTATTGGCCGCTCACGAGAGTATCGAAGGGGTCTATGAACACGTCGATGAAATGAAAGCTAGCAAGTTAAAAGAACATTTAATTGAAGATCGCGATCAAGCATTTATGAGTAAGATGTTGGCCACGATTCGTCGGGATGCGCCGTTAACCGTCGGTATTGATGATCTCGCTTATAATGGTCCGGATTTAGAGACCTTAATTGCGTTCTATCAAGCGATGAATTTCAAATCATTTTTGAATCAGTTGAACGTCACTTCAGAAGAAGCCGTGCCAGTTGAATCGTATGATTATACGGTTTTAACCAATGATAATTTAACGCTTCTTTCTGAATTAACGGGCACCGCTACATTTGGGATTGAAATGTTAACGGATAATTATCATACGGCCGAGATGATTGGTTTCTACGTTGGTACGCCAAAACACTGGTACGTCAGCGATGATGTGGCTTTATTAGCAGAACCAATTTTTAAAGATTGGTTGGAAGATGCTGACCAAACAAAAGCCGTATTTGATGTTAAACGGAATCAAGTAGCGGCTAGTCGCTTAGGGATTGAATTGGCAGGGGTTGAATTTGATTTATTGCTCGCGTCATATTTATTAAATACGACCAATAACAGTAATGACTTAGGAACGCTCGCTAATTTACACGACTATCAAAACGTGCAAACGGATGAACAAGTTTACGGTAAAGGGGCTAAACGGGCGCTACCCGAAGAACTAACCACGTTCTATCAACATTTAGTTCAAAAGGCAGCGGCGATTAATCAATTACAACCCCAATTAGTCGCTCAGTTAAAGGAACATCAACAATTTGATTTATTCACTGATATGGAATTACCGTTAGCGTTGGTCTTAGCGCGGATGGAAATTACTGGTATTAAAGTGGATGCCAGTTGCTTACAACAAATGGGTTCTGAATTTATTCAAACGTTAAAGATATTGGAAGAAAAAGTTTATGCCGAAGCTGGGGAAACCTTTAACATCAACTCTCCTAAACAGTTAGGGGTCATTTTATTTGAAAAAATGGGCTTACCAGTGATTAAGAAAACCAAAACGGGTTATTCAACTGCGGTTGATGTACTTGAACAACTCCGTAAAGATGCGCCGATTGTCCAAACCATTTTGGATTATCGCCAGATTGCTAAGATTCAATCGACCTACGTTGAAGGGTTATTGAAATCGATTCATCAAGACAATAAAGTGCATACGCGTTATTTACAGACTTTAACGCAAACCGGTCGTTTATCATCGGTTGATCCTAACTTACAAAATATTCCGGTCCGGGTGGCCGAAGGGCGTAAGATTCGCCAAGCGTTTGTCCCTAGTCAACCAGGTTGGCAACTATTTTCTTCCGATTATTCCCAAATTGAATTGCGCGTTTTAGCCCATATTTCGGGTGATGTTAACATGCAAGAAGCCTTTAAAGAAAATCGGGATATCCATGCCAATACAGCGATGAAGATTTTTGGCTTAACCAGCGCGGATCAAGTGACACCAGATATGCGGCGTCAAGCGAAAGCGACAAACTTTGGGATTGTTTACGGGATTAGTGACTACGGGTTATCGCAAAATATTGGGATTACCCGTCAACAGGCTAAAAGTTTCATTGAAGCCTATTTCGAACAATATCCAGGTGTTCAACAATTCATGGTCGATATTGTCAAAAAGGCGCGTGAAGAAGGTTACGTTGAAACGCTATTCCATCGTCGTCGGTATTTACCGGATATTCACGCTAAAAGCTTTAATCTGCGGTCGTTTGCCGAACGGACTGCGATGAACACGCCCATTCAAGGTAGTGCGGCCGATATTATCAAAGTGGCCATGATTTTGATGCAACAAGAATTAACCAAGGCTAACTTACAGGCTAAAATGTTGTTACAGGTCCATGATGAATTGATTTTTGAAGCACCAGAAGCAGAAATACCAATTCTACAAAAATTGGTGCCCAGTGTGATGGATTCGGCGGTTAGTTTAGCCGTACCGTTAAAAGTGGAAAGTGGTTTTGGCCCCACTTGGTATGATATTAAGAAATAAGGTGGAAAACAATGCCAGAATTACCAGAGGTTGAAAATGTTCGGCGTGGTTTAGCAGAATTAGTCATTGGTAAAACCGTCAAAGACATCCAAATTTTATGGTCTAAAATTGTCGTTAATCCTGATGAAGTCTTTTTAGACGGCTTAGTGGATCGGCAAATTATCGGTGTCGATCGGCGGGGCAAATATTTATTGATTCGATTTGATCACGATTTAACGGTCGTTAGCCATCTGCGGATGGAAGGTAAATACGAAGTGGATGATCAAAGTGCACCCGTCACCAAGCACACCCACGTGATTTTTGAGATGACTGATGGGACGCAATTACGTTATTTAGACACGCGTAAATTTGGCCGGATGCAGTTGATTGAAACCGGCCAAGAAATGACGGTTGCTGGGCTGAAAACCTTGGGACCCGAACCGACACCGGCGACGTTTGACGTGCACCAGTTTTATCAAGCGTTACAAAAACACCATAAAGCCATCAAACCGTTATTGTTGGATCAAAAAGTGGTGAGCGGCTTAGGTAATATTTATGTGGATGAAACATTGTGGTTGAGCCAGATTCATCCGGAAACACCGGCTGATTTATTAACGCAAGCGGAAGTTCAAAAACTCCACGATGACATCATTACTGAATTGCAATTAGCGATTAATAGTGGTGGCACAACCGTCAATACCTTTTTGAACGCGACCGGACATGCTGGTGCTTTCCAAGAGATGTTGCATGTTTATGGTAAAAAAGGGGAACCGTGCGAACGTTGTCAGACGCCGATTGAAAAAATAAAGGTCGCCCAACGTGGTACACACTTTTGTCCGCATTGTCAGATTAGAAAAGAGGCGCGTTAATGACCTATTTTTTAGGGTTAACGGGCGGAATTGCGACGGGCAAATCGGCAGCTTCTACCCTTTTTAAAACACTAGGGGTACCGGTGATTGATGCGGATCAAGTGGCCCATCAAGTGATGGCGGAAAATCAAACGGTTAAAGAACAAATTGCAGCCACTTTTGGGGATTCGTTAGTGATTGATGGTCAAGTTGATCGTCACAAATTAGGACAACTCGTTTTTGGACAACCGACAGCCTTAGCGCAGTTGAACGCGATTACCGCACCGGTTATTCGCCAGGCCTTGATTGCACAGATGGCCGCGATTAAGCAAGCCTCAGTTGTGGTGGTTGATATTCCGTTGTTGTATGAACAAGGTTACGCCGAATTATTCGATGGTGTAGCTGTGGTGGCCGTCTCACATGCGACGCAATTGGCACGGTTGATGGCCCGTAATCAGCTAACGGCTGAAGCGGCTGAATTACGAATCGCTAGTCAGTTGCCGTTGGCTGAAAAGCGAGCGCAGGCCGATTATATATTAGAGAATGAAGGGTCGTTAGCAACACTACAGGCGCAAATTGATAGTTTATTAACGAAAATCACTGATTAGTTAAAAAATCCCGACTAAATTAAACTTTGGTCGGGATTTTTGACGATTCAACATTTAGTGAATTTGCGTGTTCATGGTATAATAACCAAGATAAGATGGGTTTATACTAAACTAAAATAAAAGCTTAATTTAAGAATAGAAGGTGTCACTATGTTATGTCCGCATTGTCATCAAAATAGTTCACGGGTGATTGACAGTCGACCAACCGATGAGGGGCGTGTTATTCGTCGTCGCCGTGAATGTGAAAACTGTCGTTTCCGGTTTACAACGTTTGAACGCGTTGAACAAACACCATTATTGGTGATTAAGAAAAACGGGACGCGCGAAGAATTTAATCGCGATAAGTTATTACGCGGGTTGATTCGGGCGGCTGAAAAACGGCCGGTTACGATGGAACAAATGACGGAAATCGTCGACGATGTCGAAAATAAAATTCGAGCATTAGGTGAAAATGAAGTGTCGTCACAAGCCGTTGGGGAATACGTGATGGCACTATTGCCAGAAATTGATGAGATTGCCTATATTCGTTTTGCCAGTGTTTATCGACAATTCAAAGATATGAATGTCTTCATGAAAGAATTACAAGATATGATGAAAAAAGAAAAAGCAAAAGAATCAAAATAAGGGAAGGACGTTTTTATGGCTGATGCATTTGATTTTTTAAGTCCAAAAGACGGCTTTTTGGTGACGAAAGCAAACTACTTAACTGATTTCGACCAAACGGTGGTGACGTATTTGTATCAACCGTTGATGGGTGCCGTTGCCTATAGTCTTTATTTGTTATTGTGGAGTCAAGTGAAGGATGTTGCGAGCCAACATCAATTTCAAACCCACGCAACGCTATTGAATTTATTGAGTGTCGATTTACCAGCGTTCTATGACGGCCGCAGTAAATTAGAGGCATTAGGCTTAATCCGGACGTATCAAAAAAATGGTGAAGCAGGCCGCCAATTGGTTTATGAACTATACGCGCCAATGAAACCAGATGTTTTTTTTAAAGACGATCTATTGAGCGTTGTGTTGTATGAATCGGTTGGCGAGAAGCGGTTTATCGAATTGCGGGAGCGGTTTAAGCTCCAACCGGTACGTTCACAAGATTATAAAGAAGTCAGTAAGAACTTTTTAACCGTCTTCCACGTTCAAAATGACCATTTGCTAAATACACCAGATGGCGTGGCAGAAACGAAGAGCCTTTATCAGCAGAAATCGCCGAATAAACCTAGTTTTAGCGCGCTTGAGTTACAGACGTTTGATTGGGAACTGTTGCAAGATGTGTTAGGGCAACGGCAGATTTCACCCGACGAAGTGCTACGCAATGAACAACGGTTATTTAATTTACATTATTTCTACGGCTTAGACGAAATAACCCTCGCGAACTTAATGGGCACGACGATGGATGCCAGAGACAATACGTTGAATATGGAGGTGCTTGAACAAAATGTTCTGGGCAACTATACGCGCCGCCACGCCGCTCAAAATAAAGTAGCGACTGATTCTAAATATACCTTAAGTGAATTACAAAAGCAGGGGCAGCAGGCCAAGTTTAACGAACAAGAAATGCAGTGGTTAACAGACAGCCAACGCTATCTACCGGTCGATTATTTGAACGATTTAAAGCAGAAAAAACACGGCTACGTCGCTAAAAATGAAATTCGGGCGCTAAAAGATTTGCAAGGACGCTATATTTTTAGTAACGATGTGCTCAACATTTTAGTGGCGTACATTACTGAACGTTATGAAGGTTTGACGCAAGCCTTGTTGGATCGGATTGCTAATCAGTGGGCGCAAAAAGGGGTTCAAACACCGGTTGATGCCATTCAGCAGATTCGTCAGTTCCAAACCGCGCAAACTGATAAAGCGAAGACGAAACAAAATAATCGTTATCAAACAAAACCGACGAAACAAGAAACCGTGCCGAAGTGGGCGCAACCCGATTATCAGGCACCCAAGGAAACAACAACTAAGGCCGATCAGAATCAAGTCGATCAATTGCTCAAAAAAATTCGTGAAGGGCGGGGAGAATAATGGAAGATATGAAAAAAGGACTCATTGAACAGATGAATCGTCGCCAGTTAAACCAACGTTTCAATCAATTGGTTGAATCCGCCTTACAAGATCCGGATGTGCAAGCTTTTATTGAGGCGAATCAGGATCGGCTGACTCAGGAGACGGTCACGCGGAGCGCCGCTAAAATCTACGAATACGTTAATGAAAAACAGAAATTAGCCAACGGTCAAACGACGTTAGCGCCCGGATACGCGCCCAAGCTGGTTTTAATCAATCATTTTATTGATGTGAGTTATGAACCAACGGCCTCGCTAATGAAGCAGCGGGAACAACAAGCTTTAAAGGCCCGGGTTAAATCGATTAATATGCCTAAAGATATTGTGGATGCCAATTTGGCCCAATACGATATCAATGAACGTAAGTTACCGTTAGTGACGGCGCTGCAATTTATTGAAGATATCAAAAACGCTCCAACGATTTACCACCAAGGCTTATACCTATGTGGTAAATTCGGGGTTGGTAAAACTTATCTGCTAGGCGCTTTGGCCAATGAACTCGCGTTAGACGGGTTTGAAACCACCTTGATTCATTTTCCGACCTTTGCGGTTGAAATGAAAAATGCGATTGGTCAAAATAACGTGCTAGATAAAGTTAACGTGATTAAAAAAGCGCCAATTTTGATGATTGATGACATTGGGGCTGATGCATTGAGCGCGTGGATTCGGGATGAGGTGCTTGGGATTATCTTGCAATATCGGATGCAAGAACAACTGCCGACTTTCTTCAGTTCCAACTTTACGATGGACGAACTCGAACAACATTTAACCACCAGCCAACGGGGGGATAATGAACCCGTTAAAGCCGGGCGAATTATGCAACGAGTTCGTTATTTGGCGAAAGAAGTTGAAGTATCTGGGCATAATCGTCGGTTAAATTAAGCTGATTAGGGGTTGCATAACGACGATGAAAGTGGTTTAATGAGTTTAATCAATGATAAAAGACACCTATTGAATGCAGGATTGATCAGAGAGAAAAACAGCGCTGAAAGTTTTTCAAAAGCACATTTAATGGACCACTTTTTGAGAGTTATCGTAAGATCGGGTCGTTACCGTTAAAGACGCTAAAGCTGGAGCCCAATTATTTTTGGGTTCAAGATGGGTGGAACCGCGAAATCAATTCGTCCCTGAGGTACATTTTTATATGTATCTCAGGGACTTTTTTTATTGTTGATAACCAAAAATAAAGGAGTGTCAAAAGATGGCAGAAATTCAATTAACGTTTCCAGATGGTGCTAAGAAGACTTTTGATCAAGCAGCTAGTCTATTCGACGTTGCGAAATCAATCAGTACAAGCTTAGCTAAAAAAGCAGTTGCTGGTAAATTCAATGGTGAAGTGGTCGATTTACATCAACCACTTTTAGAAGATGGGGCAATCGAAATCATCACCAAAGATGATGAAGCAATCAGCTTAAAGGCGATTTGGAATACCGCTGCGTTTGTTTTAGCAGCTGTTTTAAAACAACGTTATCCAGAAATGCAATTTGGTGAAGTCAACGCCACTGAAGATGGTTTCTTTTATGATACTGATAACCAAAACGGCCAATTAGCCGTGACTGATTTACCCGACATTAAAAAAGCGATGGCCAAATTGATTCAATCAGGTGAAGCCATTCAACGCGTTAACATGTCTATGGCCGATGCCAAAGCGTTGTTTGCGGGTCAAACTTATAAATTAGCATTATTGGATAAAGTGGACGCTGATCAAGTCCTCGTTTATCAATTAGGGACTTATTCAGATTTCGCTTTAGCACCAATGTTAGCGAAAGTTAGCGATGTTAAATTCTTTGAACTATTATCAGTGGCCGGTGCTTATTGGCAAGGTAAATCAAGTAACCAAATGTTACAACGGGTTTATGGCACGGCTTATCCGAAACAAGCTGAATTGGAAGCTGATTTACAACGTCGTCAAGAAGCGAAAGAACGCGATCACCGTGTGATTGGGAATCAATTGGATTTATTCTTCGTTGATCCTAAAGTTGGTGCGGGCTTACCTTACTGGTTACCAAATGGGGCCACGATTCGACGGACAATTGAACGTTACATCATCGACAAAGAAGTCGCTAATGGTTACGAACATGTTTACACACCAATCTTAGCAAACCTTGATTTATACAAACAATCAGGTCACTGGGATCATTATCGCGAAGACATGTTCCCACCAATGGACATGGGTGATGGCGAAATGCTTGAATTACGCCCAATGAACTGTCCTTCACATATCCAAGTTTACAAACATCATCCTCGTTCATACCGTGAATTGCCAATTCGCTTAGCTGAACTTGGCATGATGCACCGTTATGAAAAATCAGGCGCATTATCTGGTTTACAACGGGTTCGTGAAATGACTTTAAATGATGGTCATACTTTTGTCCGTCCTGATCAAATCCAAAATGAATTCAAATCAATCTTGAACTTAATGATTCAAGTTTATGCTGACTTTAACATCAACGATTATACTTTCCGTTTAAGCTATCGCGATCCTAAGAATACTGAGAAGTATTATGACGATGACGAAATGTGGAATAAGGCACAAGACATGTTAAAAGGTGCGATGGATGATCTTGGCTTGAACTATGTTGAAGCTGAAGGCGAAGCAGCCTTCTACGGTCCTAAGTTAGACGTTCAAACGAAGACGGCGACTGGCAATGAAGAAACACTTTCAACGATTCAATTAGATTTCATGTTGCCAGAACGTTTCGAATTGGAATATGTTGGTGAAGATGGTGAAATGCACCGTCCAGTCATGATTCATCGTGGCTTAGTGTCAACGATGGAACGTTTTACTGCTTACTTAACAGAAATCTACAAAGGCGCTTTCCCAACTTGGTTAGCACCAACGCAAGCTGTGATTATTCCCGTTAAGAATGATTTGCACTATGAATATGCTAAGGGCGTTAAAGATGCTATGGTTAAAAAGGGCTTACGGGTTCGGATCGATGATCGCAACGAAAAAATGGGTTATAAGATTCGTGAAGCCCAAACAAGCAAGATTCCTTATACATTAGTTGTTGGGGATCAAGAAATGGCCGAAGCAACGGTCTCGGTTCGTAAATACGGTGAAGACAATGCCGTCGAAGAAGCCTCAGACATGTTTGTTAATGCGATTTTTGCTGAAGTTGGCAATTACAGTCGTGATGGTAAGAAACACGCAAGTAAAGTTAATCTATAATTAATAATAAGCGTTTAAATCACCGTACAGTATGATAATCAGTCAACTATAGGTGTGGTGTAAGCTATTAAAAGAGTCATCATTTCTAATTAGGAAATGATGACTTTTTTGATAGCGGGAATGATATTAAATGATCAATTAATTTTAGCAATTAATAAGGACTAAAAACGAGTGGTCTTTAATACTAGTTTAGGTTAAATTGAATATTATTAATGAAATTAACGATTTATAAGTTGAATTGGTTGTGCACAACCATAAAAGCGCTATAATGAAATTGTAAACGATTACACGATCGATGGAGGTCTTTATAATGGCAAACAATCAATATGTAACAAGTTCAGCAGAAAAGGTACTCAACATTATTAATTTATATGAATTAGAAGAAGACGCTGGTAAAGTGATCCCACAAGATGGCTACGGCTATATTTACAGCGGCGCAGGCGATCTCTATACGATTAAAGAAAATATTGCCTCATTCAATCATAAATATATTGTGCCCCATGTTTTAAGAGACATTGAAAATCCGGACACGAAGACTGAAATATTTGGCGATCAACTGACATCACCAATCATCATGGCCCCCGTTGCAGCGCACAAGCTAGCGAATACGCAAGGTGAAGCTGCCACGGCAAAAGGGATTGCCGATTACGGCTCAATTCTAACAATGAGTTCATTTGCCTCAGCAAGCATTGCTGATATGGCGGATGCGGCTCATGGCGGCCCACAATGGTTCCAACTCTATATGAGTAAAGATGATGACATTAACCGTAAAATCTTAGATGAAGCGATGGCTCATCACGTTAAAGCGATTGTTTTAACGGCGGATGCAACCGTTGGTGGTAACCGGGAAACTGACAAGCGAAATCATTTTACGTTCCCAGTTGGCTTACCAATTGTGGAAGACTACCAAAGTGGTGTCGGTCAAACGATGGACGTGGTTTATAAATCAGCTAAACAAAGCCTAAGTCCTAGAGACGTCAAATTTATTTCTGATTACACGCATTTACCAGTCTTCGTAAAAGGGGTGCAAACGGCAGAAGATGTTGAAATTGCTCTTCAAGCGGGGGCTAAAGGGATTTGGGTGTCAAATCACGGCGGTCGTCAATTAGATGGTGGACCAGCGGCGTTTGATTCATTGCAAGTGGTCGCTAAAGCCGTGAATAAACGGGTGCCAATCGTCTTTGATAGTGGTATTCGTCGTGCTCAACACGTCTTTAAAGCGTTGGCATCAGGGGCTGACATCGTGGCCATTGGTCGGCCAGTGATTTACGGATTAGCCTTGGGCGGGAGCCAAGGGGTCAAGAGTGTCTTTGATTATCTCCAAACTGAATTAGAACTTGTCATGCAACTCGCCGGGACCCATAATATTGATGAAGTGAAGGCCACACAATTACTCGATAATTTATATGGTAATTAAAGCTTGACTTCATAATCTAATCTCGGTATACTAATGTCTGTTGAGAAATAAAGCAGAAGTTCCCGCTTCTCGCCTAAGTAGACACTTGATGTCTCTGGGCTGATAGTTTCTAATTCGGACGAATTAAGTCATTAGAACGCGCGGGCCTTTCTGTTGAAAGGGCCCGTTTTTTAGTGCTTAGCTGCATTTTCTCTTTAAACTTTATGGAGGTGAAAGTCATAGCAAAAGATTTGATGGTTAACGATGGTATTCGTGCACGAGAATTGCGTTTAATTGATCAAGATGGCGAACAACTTGGTATTAAGAGTACTCAAGATGCGATCGCATTAGCTGAACAAGCTAATATGGATGTCGTTTTGGTGTCACCAAACGCAAAACCACCCGTTGCTCGTATTATGGACTATGGTAAGTATCGTTTCGAGCTTCAAAAGAAACAACGTGATGCTCGTAAAAAGCAGAAAACCATTAACCTCAAAGAGGTTCGTCTTAGTCCCACAATTGAACAGAACGATTTTAATACTAAGTTGAACAATGCACGTAAGTTCCTTGGCAAAGGCGATAAAGTGAAAGCTTCTATTCGTTTTAAAGGTCGAGCAATTACGCATAAAGAAATTGGTCAACGCGTATTAGAAAGACTTGCTAAGGAAACAGCGGACATTGCGAAAGTAACTGCACGTCCTAAGATGGATGGCCGTAGCATGTTCTTAATGTTAGAACCGCTTAAAGACCAAAAATAAAAACCTGTTTCTGATTCATTAGGAGGAAATATCATGCCAAAATTTAAGACACATCGTGCTTCAGCAAAACGTTTTAAACGTACCGGTAATGGCGGTTTAAAACGCGCCCATGCCTATACTAGTCACCGTTTCCACGGTAAGAGTAAGAAACAACGTCGTCAATTAAGAAAATCTGGAATGGTTTCAAATAGCGACATGCGTCGGATCCGTCGGATGTTAACAGGTCTTAAATAGACATCTGAACGTCAGTAAAAATTAGATCAGTACAACAACGCATTGACGTTGTTTGTTATTCAAGGAGGAATTTCTTATGCCACGTGTTAAAGGTGGAACAGTGACGCGCAAACGTCGTAAAAAGATTTTAAAATTAGCCAAGGGTTATCGCGGCGCTAAACATTTATTATTCAAATCAGCAAATACTCAAGTAATGGTTTCATACCGTTATGCTTTCCGGGATCGTCGTCAACGTAAACGTGACTTCCGTAAATTATGGATTACTCGTATCAACGCTGCTGCACGTTTGAATGATATTTCATACAGCCAATTGATGCACGGCTTACGTTTAGCTGAAATCGATATGAACCGTAAGATGTTAGCTGATTTAGCGGTTAATGATGCTGCAGCATTTACATCAGTTGTAGATGCTGCTAAAGCTGCATTAAACAAATAATTAGTTATTAAGCTATTCAAAAAGGCTTCGTATTCTATTTAGAATATGAAGCCTTTTAAATTAGCTAAAATTAAGTGATTAACGCGAAATGATGATTTTACCAGGGGCGTGATGAGTGGCTAATAATTGATGTGCGGTAATCACGCCGTCTAAAGTGAATGGTAACGTTTCGTGAACGGTGACATGAATTAATCCTTGATCGATTAATTCACTTAAATCTTGAAGGGCCGTTAAAGACGGTTGGTCCTTGCGTGGATAAACCATTTGATAGGTGACATCGGCTAATTGCTGGTCCTCAGTTGGTAAAATGGTGGTACTGGCAAAATAGCCATTCGGTGCAATTAATTGATTGAGTAATTGGGTTGATTCAGGATTCTGGCTCGTGTTGACGCCAATTTTAATTTGACGGTTAATTGTCGCTAATGATTCTGGTGCGTCGTAAGCCAGAATATGTTGGACGCCAAATGATTCTAGATATTCGCGATTGCGACTGTGCGCAATGGCGGTCACGTCTAGATGAGCCGCTAAGGCGAGTTGAACGAGTAAATTACCTACAGCACCACTAGCACCCATAATCGCGATTGAATCGCCATGTTTGAAATGCGTAAAGTGCATTAGCGTATTGTAGGCCGTGATGCCAGCGGTTGGTAAACCCGCAGCTTCAGCGATGCTTAAACTAACGGGTTTACGAATAATCTTATTCGTCGAAGCCGTTACAAATTCGCTGTAGCCACCCAGACTGCGATGGTTAATTACGATTTCACCGACGCGGTAGTCATCAACGGCGCTGCCTAGTTCGACAATTTCGCCGACGACATCTGCGCCTGGGAAAATTGGGAATGGTAATGGGCGAACGGTTTGTTGATTGCCACTCCGTAAAAGTGCATCGTAGGGGTTGATCCCGAAAGCCAACACTTTAATGAGGACCTGTTGTTCTTTAGGAACTGGTACTGCTTGTTCAAAGCGTTCAAAAACGGTTGGATCACCAAATTGATTAAAACCAAATTTTTCCATAACAACACATCCTTTACAATTTCTTTAAACGTAACAGAAAGCGGTTTAAAAGTCGACTAGTTTGACTTATTACGGGCTTTTTATCGAATAATCGGGGATTAATGAGTCTGAAATAATTAATTGTAGACAGGTGCAATTTAGTGGCAAATACCCTATAATTAACCAGTGACTAGATAAAAGGAGACAATGCATGTTAAATAACTTTAAACCAACCTGGATGGTCAATGCAATTTACGACTTAACACCAGCCCAATTGCAGGCTCATGGGATTAAAGCTGTGTTGACGGATTTAGACAACACACTAATTGCCTGGAATAATCCAAACGGGACACCGCAATTAAAAGCGTGGTTGGCCCAACTAGAAGCTGCTGGCATTCCGGTAATGGTCGTTTCTAATAACAGCCATCAACGGGTTGAACGTGCGGTAGCGCCCTTCAACCTGCCCTTTATTTCACGGGCGAATAAACCACTTGCGGGCGGGATTACCAAGGCACATCAACAATTGGGATTGTCACGGCACGAAGTCGTGATGGTCGGCGATCAATTGATTACGGATATGCATGCGGGTAACGTCGCTGGTGTGCGGACCATTTTAGTGAAACCCATTATCGATAGCGATGCTTGGAATACGTCAATCAATCGATTCTTTGAAAAATATATGATGCAACAACTCTTAAAAAAACATACTGACTTAACTTGGCGGGAGGATTTAAATGACTGATTCAATAGAAGAACAAACACAAGAAGAACTATTTTGTATCGGCTGTGGTGCAAAGATTCAAACAACGGATAAAAATCAATTAGGGTACACGCCTAGCTCAGTCCTGAAAAAAGGATTGGAAACAGGCCAACTTTATTGTCAACGTTGTTTCAAATTACGTCATTACAACGAAATTAGCGATATTCAATTAAGCGATGATGACTTTTTAGCTTTATTAAACCAAATTGGTGATAGTGACGCTTTAATCGTCAACGTGGTGGATATTTTTGATTTCAACGGGAGTATTATTCCAGGGTTACACCGATTTGTCGGTGACAATCCCGTGATTCTGGTTGGGAATAAAGTGGATATCTTACCAACCGCTTTGAATCCGAATAAGATGATTAATTGGATTCAAAAAGAAGCGAAAGAACAAGGTTTACATCCCATTGAAACGATGTTGATTAGTGCTAAAAAAGGCAATTCGGTCGATGAATTATTAGCCTTGATTGATCGCGAACGTAAAGGCCGCGATGTCTACGTCGTTGGGGTGACTAATGTTGGTAAATCGACGTTAATTAACCGGATCATCAAACAGACGAACGGGATGCAAGACGTGATTACAACGTCACAATTCCCAGGCACAACGTTAGATCGGATTGAAATTCCATTGGATGACGGCCATGCTTTAATTGATACACCAGGGATTATCCATGCCCAACAAATGGCCCATTATTTACATGACAAAGATTTACGCTTGATTGCCCCTCAAAAACAAGTTAAACCTAAAGTTTATCAATTAAACGCGGGTCAAACATTGTTTTTAGCTGGCCTTGCACGTTTTGATTTCATTCAAGGCGACCGGGCTGGTTTCGTGGGTTATTTCGACAATGAACTTTACATTCACCGGACTAAATTAGAAAATGCGGATGATTTCTACGGCAAACACTTAGGTGATTTATTGCAACCACCACATCCAGAAGATTTAGCGGATTTTCCAGAACTACACCGTTACGAATTTTCGACAAAGCAAAAGAGCGATTTGGTCTTTGCCGGTTTAGGTTGGATTACATTACCAGCAGACGTCGTTGTTGCTGGTTATGCGCCTAAAGGGGTTTCGGTCATGATTCGTAAAGCACTTATTTAATAATCAGAAAGAGGTTGAACTTGTGTTAACAGGCAAACAAAAGCATTATTTAAGAGGTCTAGCACAGACCACCAAACCCCTATTCCAAATGGGTAAAAACGGTTTGAGTCAAACTTATTTTGAACAAATCGAAGAAGCAATCGAAAAACGTGAATTGGTTAAAATTAACCTTTTACAAACGACGGAAGTCACTGTTGATGAATTAGCGAACTATTTAAAACAACAAGACAGCCGGATGGAAATTGCACAAAAAATCGGCCGGACTTTAGTCGTTTATAAGGCTTCGCATAAAGAAAAATATCAAAAGATTTCACCAATTGTGACCAAACTCGGGCGTTAATCGATAGGGTGATGAGATGCAAAACACAACATTGAAACAAACCACCATTCAAACGGCACCAGACGAACTAGTGGCCGTCAATGGTCAGCGTCCACAAGTCGGGATTATGGGGGGCACCTTTAATCCGCCACATATTGGGCATTTGATGATGGCTGATCAAGCCGCTAATCAGTTGGGGTTAGATTACGTGGTATTTATGCCAGATGCTAATCCGCCGCATGTCGATCATAAAGAGACGATTCCGGCCATCCAGCGCGTTGAAATGGTTAAACGGGCGATTGCAGCTAATCCGTTATTTAAACTCTCATTAGCTGAAATTGACCGCGGTGGGATTAGCTATACGTACGATACAATCGTCACGTTGAAACAACAGCACCCCGAAATTGATTATTACCTGATTATCGGTGGCGATATGGTTGATTATCTACCGACTTGGCACCGAATTGATGATTTAGTCCAATTGGTCCAAATTGTGGGGGTCGAACGACCAGGGTATTCGAAACAAACGCCGTATCCGGTGTTGTGGGTCGATGCGCCGACCATCGCGTTGAGTTCGACGCAAGTTAGACAGAAGGTGCAACAAGGCTGTTCGATTCGTTATTTAGTCCCAGAAGCAGTTGCTGACTATATTGAAGAAGAAGGGTTATATCATGAGTGAATTCGTTTATCAGGCCAATTTAGTGCCGTACACGCGCGCTGAATTAGTCGAAAAGGTGGCCGCTAATCTATCAACCAGTCGGTTTGAACATTGTTTACGTGTTGAACAAACGGCGATTGAATTAGCCCGTCAAAATGGCGCTGACGTTGAACGGGCCGCCATTGCGGGTTTGGTTCACGACTATGCCAAACAGCTACCAGATGAAACGTTTATTGCGGCGATTCAAGCCAATCATTTTGACCCTGATTTATTAAATTACGGGAATGCGATTTGGCACGGTGTGGTTGGTGCGTATTTCATTGAACGTGATTTAGGCATCCATGATGACATCATCTTGAATGCCATTCGCCGTCACACGATTGGGGCGCCTGAAATGACCCTGATCGATCAAATCTTATTCGTCGCCGACTTTATCGAACCGGGCCGTGATTTTCCGGGCATCGAGCAAGCGCGTCAAACAGCAAAGGCTGATTTAGCAGCCGGTGTGCGGTATGAAATTTTAAACACGTTAAGTTTTTTAATTAAAGGTCAAAAAAAGATTTATCCAAAAACAATTGATACTTACAATGCCTGGGTGCCCACTCAGGAACAATAAAGGAGAATTATTAGTGAAAAGTTTAGAAATGTTAGAAATTGCGGTTAAAGCCGCTGATAGTAAACGCGCAGAAGATATCGTTGCGTTAAATATGGAAGGTATCAGTTTATTAGCTGATTATTTTGTCATGTTAACCGGGAGTTCAGAACGCCAATTAAAGGCGATTGTGACTGCAATTGAAGATGCCGAAGAAGAAAACGGCGTCTTCGTTAAGAGTATCGAAGGTAAAAAAGGCTCACGTTGGATCTTAATGGATTTTGGCGATTTAGTGATTAACGCCTTCATGTCCGAAGAACGTGATCTATACCAACTCGAAGAATTATGGGATCAAGCACCAAAGGTCGATGTTGCTGATTGGATTACGGCAGAATGATTTATCAAAGTTTTGCCACCGTCTATGATCGGTTGATGGATCATAGTCTTTACACGCAATGGCGTGATTATACGCTTGAACAGCTACAAGGCCAAGCTAGCGTCTTAGAACTGGCTTGTGGGGCTGGTGATTTAGCCATTTTACTCAAGCAAGCGGGGTTGGACGTCGTTGGGTTAGATTTATCCGAAGAGATGCTCAGTATTGCGTCTAAAAAAGCGACTGAGGCGGATGTGACTTTACCCTTATTGCAAGGGGATATGACGGATTTAGGCGAAATTGGGACGTTTGATGCGGTCACGTGTTTTGACGATTCAATTTGTTATATGCCCGATCTCGACCATGTTAAACAGGTCTTTGAACAGGTTTATCAACGGTTAAACGTTGGTGGCCAGTTTTTATTTGACGCCCATTCGCTCCACCAGATGGATGACTTATTCCCAGGTTTTATGTATAACGATAAAACTGAAGAGACGGCTTTTATGTGGACCAGTTATGCGGGCGAAGTGCCCCATTCGGTTGAACATGATTTGAGTTTCTTTGTTTGGGATGACCAAATCGACGGTTATCAAGAATTGAATGAATTACATCATGAACGGACTTATCCGCTGGCTGATTTCACGACGACTTTAGAACAGGTTGGTTTCAAAAATGTTCAAGTCAGTGCTGATTTTGGTCAAAATGCAGTTCAATCCGATAGTGTTCGCTGGTTCTTTAGCGCCGTTAAATAGGAGTTGCTATGAAAGTTACGGGGATTATCGCTGAATATAATCCGTTGCACAACGGTCATCGTTATCAATTACAACAGGCACGACAAACGTCACAGGCGGATGTCGTGATTGTTTGTATGAGCGGAAATTACGTGCAACGGGGTGAGCCGGCAGTACTTGATAAATGGACACGTGCGCAACTTGCATTGGCTGCGGGGGCGGATATGGTCGTTGAGCTGCCGTTTGCGAGTGCCGTTCAACCAGCCGACCGTTTCGCGACCGGGGCAATTGATTTGTTAGCCCAATTGGGGTGTCAAACAGTGGCCTTTGGTAGTGAAGAAGCAGCTTTTGATTATCAAACAATCGGGCAAAAGATTGCGGCTTTACCAGCGCAGTCTGCGGCCTTTGTCGATTATCAAAAAACGTACGCAACGCAATTAAATGAATTCTATCAACAAACGTTGAACCTTTCTATCGATCAGCCGAATCATTTGTTAGGCATTAGTTATGCGGCCGCTAACGCGCGATTAGCGCAGCCGATGCAATTGTTGGCGATTGAACGTCAACAAGCGCAACATGCCGACCAATTGATTCAAACTGGGGCGTACGCGAGTGCGAGTGCGATTCGCAAAGTATTGGCGCACACGCCAGTTGATTTGACCACGGTTCAACCAGTCGTGCCGGCCACAACGATGGCGGCTTTAACAACGCAGCAGGGGGTCCAGTGGCCGCAATTGTGGCCATTGTTACAATACCGGATTAATAGTACGCCGTTAGCCGAATTAAGACAGGTTTACCAGATGTCGGAAGGGCTAGAGTACCGTTTTAAGAAGGTTATCACCCAAGTTGACAGCTACGAAGCGTTATTGCAAGCTTTAAAGACCAAACGATACACGTATGCGCGGTTACAACGTGTTTGCTTATACGTTCTTTTAAATATTAAAGATACGGCGATTCAGCAAACCCTTGAGCAGCCGTATGTTCGTTTGTTAGGGTTTAACCAAGTCGGGCAAACCTATCTACACCAATTAAAAAAGCAACTGACTTGGCCGCTAATTAGTAAAATTTCGGCGAAGTTGGGGGCTGAGACTGGTTTGTTAGGATTAGAAGTGCGTGTCGATCGACTCTTTGAGCAATTGACGAATACGCATCAGAATTTTGCAAGACAACCACTTTTTTATCAGGGAAAGGATGTTGAATAATGTTACAATGGTCAGTCCAAGCTTTACAAAAACACCGTGATCGACCACTTCCGTTTGAAGAAGTGCTCGTGTTAAAGGCAAACTTGCAAGAAAGAGAACCCGATCTTATCGATGTCTCTGAATTTAAAGTTGATGGCCAATTAACCGTTGATCAACGGGCAATTATTGCCGATGTTCACGTTGTCGGTCAATTAACGGTGCCATCAACGCGGAGTCTGTTACCCGTTGAATTACCGCTTGATTTTAAGTTTAGTGAGATTTATGTCGATCCCGAAGATGAAGACTTAGATCGGTTTACCGATGCTGATATGTTGTTCCCATTGGAAGGCGAAACATTAACGTTACAAAATGCGATTGAAGATCATATCTTGTTGCATATTCCCAGCCACATTCTAACAACCGAAGAAGAACAGGAAAACGTGATGCCAGCTGGCGAAGCGTGGGCCGTCATTTCTGAAGAAGAATTTGCGCAGAAACAAGCTGAAGAAGAATATGCACCAAATCCAGAATTAGCGAAGTTAAAAGAAATGTTAGATGCTAAAAACGATGACGCCAACTAAGCTGGCGTTTTTTTGTACCAAAAATTAAAATGGACCGGTCCATTTCGGTTAAAATCCTTTTATTTGAGCACCAATTCTGCTAACATAATCAGAGTAAACACGTTACTGGAAAATTAATGAGTGACGATTAAAATTAGAACATTATTAGGAGGCCTTTTACATGAGTCAACCACAAATTGGTGTCATCGGGATGGCAGTTATGGGCAAGAATTTAGCATTAAATATCGAAAGTCGCGGTTACACGGTCGCTATCTATAACCGGACAGGTTCTAAAACGGAAGCGGTCATGCAAGACCACGCTGAAAAGAAATTGGTCGCTAGTTACACAATCGCCGATTTTGTGAAGACACTTGAAAAACCACGTCGGATTATTTTGATGGTCAAAGCCGGTGCTGGGACAGACGCTGTCATCACTGAATTATTACCTTTATTGGATAAAGGTGATGTTTTAATTGATGGTGGTAATACATTCTTTGGTGATACAATCCGTCGGAATAAAGAATTGGATAAATCAGGAATTAACTTTATCGGCATGGGTGTTTCTGGTGGTGAACTAGGTGCCTTAGAAGGCCCTTCAATGATGCCAGGTGGTCAAAAGGAAGCTTATGACCTAGTAGCCCCAATCCTAGAACAAATGTCAGCTAAAGCTGAAGATGGCCAACCTTGCGTGACTTACATCGGCCCGAATGGTGCAGGGCATTACGTGAAGATGGTGCATAACGGGATTGAATACGGCGATATGGAATTAATCGCTGAAAGTTACAACTTGCTCCGCAACGTTGTCGGTTTGTCAGTTGAAGAAATTGCCGCAGTCTTCCAAGAATGGAATCACGGTGAATTAGATAGTTATTTAATGCAAATTACAGCTGATATTTTGACCCGTAAAGATGATTTAGAAACTGGTAAACCAATTGTGGACGTGATTTTAGATGCGGCTGGCAATAAGGGGACTGGTAAATGGAGTTCACAAAGTGCGCTTGAATTGGGCGTGCCACAATCCTTGATTACTGAATCAGTTTACGCGCGTTATATTTCAGCGATGAAGGACGAACGGGTTGCGGCTAGCAAGATTCTACCAGCGCCAACCGTTGCTAAATTTAGTGGTGATCAAAAAGCGATGATTGAAAAGATTCGCCAAGCCCTCTATTTCAGTAAGATTATGAGCTATGCCCAAGGTTTCGAACAAATGCGGGTGGCTTCAGATCATTATGATTGGTCATTAAATTATGGTGAAATCGCTAAGATTTGGCGTGAAGGTTGTATCATTCGTGCGCGCTTCTTACAAAAGATTACCGATGCCTTTAATCATAAGGCCGATTTAAATAATTTACTATTAGACGACTATTTCTTAGAGATCACTAAAAACTATCAAGGCGCTGTTCGTGATGTGGCTGCTTTAGCCATTCAACAAGGCGTTCCAGCACCTGGTTTAACAGCAGCGATTACGTACTTTGATTCATATCGTTCAGAAGTCTTACCAGCAAACTTAATCCAAGCACAACGGGATTACTTTGGTGCGCATACTTACGAACGGACAGATCGTGAAGGTATTTTCCATTACACATGGTATAAAGAACAATAAACTTAATACTGAGTGCTGACTGAGCTGATCAGCTTCTGAGTATAGCCTAAAATCGGGAATTATGACGGTACTTAGTCATGATTCCCGATTTGTAGCTAGACGGAAGAAGTTAGCTCAGAAGCATGTTATGGCCGAAGTGTTGGCACGTTAAAGAAGTAAGTGTGTCGAGCTGCAGGTAGCAACTGAGCATTAACAGAAAATCCCCCAATTATCTTGATTTTAGGATAATTGGGGGATTTTAGGTTAGGCACAGGAATCAGTGGGTGTTGGCACGTTAAAGTCTGAGTGCTGACTGAGCTGATCAGCTTCTGAGTATAGCCTAAAATCGGGAATTATGACGGTACTTAGTCATGGTTCCCGATTTGTAGTTAACCGGAAAAGCCTACTTGAGGAAGCAAGTTATCAATTGCTTATCCAGTTGAACGGAAATTAATGCCCTCTGGCGCGCGTCAAAGCAGCCTGTTTGTTTAATATCAGAACACTAAGACTCATCACTTATTTTGTATAGTCATTTTAAGTCTTGAATTTAACGACATAATGGCTACAGCTAGCTAGTTTAGTTAGTTATTTAGCCCAATCTATGCTAAAATAATAAAGAGAATATTCTGTGTAACATTAATTGATGATGAGTAAAAGCGTCGTTTAGATGAGCTTTTATGGCAGGCATCAAATTTCATTTCTGGGGAGTGACCACATGAGTCGCATATTAATTATTGAAGATGAAAAGAATTTAGCACGATTTGTAGAATTAGAGCTAAAACATGAAGGTTATGAAACTGAGGTTCATTTTAATGGGCGGACTGGTTTGGAAGCTGCTTTAAATGAAGAATGGTATGCCATTTTATTAGATTTAATGTTACCAGAATTAAACGGGTTAGAAGTTTGTCGGCGGGTACGTCAGGTTAAGAACACACCGATTATCATGATGACTGCACGTGATTCAGTGATTGATCGGGTCTCAGGCCTTGATCACGGTGCTGATGATTATATTGTTAAACCATTTGCGATTGAAGAATTATTGGCGCGTTTACGCGCTTTGTTACGTCGAATTGATATCGAAGGTGAACATAACGCTGCGAAACAAACAACGGTCACTTATCGTGATTTAACGATTGAAAAAGAAAACCGAGTTGTGCGGCGTGGTGACGACATCATCGAATTAACCAAGCGGGAATATGAATTATTGTTAACCTTAATGGAAAACGTCAACGTTGTTTTAGCGCGCGATGTGCTATTAAGCAAAGTTTGGGGTTATGATTCAGACGTTGAAACCAACGTGGTGGATGTGTATATCCGTTATTTACGTAATAAGATTGATCGTGCTGGCGAACAAAGTTACATCCAAACGGTTCGTGGTACGGGTTACGTGATGCGCTCTTGATGAATGCGGAACAAGACCAACCCATTGAAGTCGTTAATAAGGGTCGAAAAATATCGCTAAAAGTAAAATGGGCGGCTGCCGTCGGGCTAGCCATCTTTATTACTTTTGCGATTTTTTCAATTGTTATTTCGAGTAGTATTTCCAATATTTTACTGAATAAAGAAATCGATAACGTTCATGATACAGTTCTAGTGATCCAACAGCGCTTAGCACAAGCGGATCAACCGTTATCCACCCAATATGTGACGAATCAACTCGACCCCGAATTGCGGGGCTCTAAATCAATTTATCAAGATACAGCCTTAATGCGATTGGCCCAACAAGATATCACGGTTAAAGTCTTTAATGCTGATAAACAAGGTGTTTTTGCCTCACGGGGTTCAGTTGGGACTTTTCCAAAGGGTGATAGTAACACGTTGAGACGCCAAAACACACTCGGGCAAACCCGATTAGTTGGTATTCGACCGATTAAAGCGGGGCGTTCCGGCAAAGTGATTGGGTACGTTCAAGTGCTTAATAATCTACGCGATTATAATCACGCGATGAATGAATTACGGATTGTGTTAGTCGTGGCTGTGTTGTTTGCGATGTTATTTAGTGCCGTGATTGGTTATCTATTGGCCAATCAATTCTTACAACCGATTGAAGTCATGAAAAAGACGATTGAAACGATTAATATAGAACCAAATTCAGCTGTTCGAATTCCGGAAACAGGGCGTAGTCAAGACGAGTTATCGGATTTAGGGCTCGCATTTAATGCGATGCTCAATCGAATTCAACATTATTTTGAACAACAAGATCAATTCGTGAGTGATGTCTCGCATGAATTACGGACGCCGGTTGCGATTATTGAAGGCCATCTACAATTATTAAATCGCTGGGGCAAGGATGATCCAGAAGTGCTTGCCGAATCGTTAGCGGCCTCGTTACAAGAAATATTGCGTATGAAGAATTTAATCCAAGAAATGTTAGATTTAACCCGAGCCGATCAGGCAGTGACTGAAGGGACCGCGGAAGTCACCGATGTCGGCGAGGTTGTGTTACAGAATTATCATAACTTTGAAATGCTCTATCCCGATTTTACGTTTATTTTAGATGATGATTTGCATCAACCGGCGTTAGTCAACGTTAATCGGAATCATCTCGAACAAATTATGATTATTTTATTGGATAATGCGATTAAATATACAACAACTCGCAAGGAAATTCACATTGCGGTTGCCAGTGATGAACGTTACGCCCAAGTCGCCGTTCAGGATTTCGGTGAAGGAATTTCCGAAGCTGATAAGAAACGCGTTTTCCACCGTTTCTACCGGGTCGATAAAGCCCGTAGTCGTGAAAAAGGTGGTAACGGCTTAGGATTAGCCATCGCGCAACAATTAGTTGAAGGGTATGAAGGTAATGTGTCGTTGGAAAGTAGTGTTGGGCATGGTTCAGTCTTCCGGATTGAACTCCCCTTAAAACTAGCCTCAACGACTGAACAAGCTGAAGAAAACCATTAAAAAAACAGGTGTCACCGCTTGATTCAAAGCGATGACACCTGTTTTTTAAACTTAAGCTTGTGGTTTGTGATTCTGTTTACCTGAATTACGTTTGTGATCAGTTGTGTGATTTGAATGATCATTTGTTTTTTGATTTGTTTTGACGGTTGTTTCGCTAGCCGCAGCTGCGGGTTTAACGGATTTTTTGTTAAACATCTCGCGAGTGACGACTGTGACAATTGGATTTTCTGCGATTTCAGCATCGACCCGTTTTTTAACACGTGGCATGATGACGAAAGTGGTGAGGACTTGTTGAATAATCATGATCATCCCACCCGCCAAGAAGTAAAGGGCTAAACCGGCTGGGGCGAATAATGAAATGAAGAAGGTAATCGCAGGACTCATTAGGACCGTTGTTTGCATTTGTTTCTTTTGTTCTGCGGGCATGCCAACGAGTGACAACGCGCTTTGACCAACGTAGAACAAGGTAGCTACAATTGTAATAATGATGTTCGGTTGGCCTAAACCAATGCCTAAGAAATGGCTGCTTGAAATTTCTGGTGAATATTGAATGGCTTGGTATAAACCAGAGAAAATTGGTAATTGAATGATTAACGTTAAGCAACCGAGACTAGGCATCATGCTTGAGCCGTTTTCTTTGTAGACTTTCATCATCAATTGGCTTAATTCTGCTTTTTCTTCAGGCGAAGTCGCCACTTTTTGTTGTTCTTGAATAATGTCTAATTGTGGTTTTAAGCGACGGGTCTTTTCTTGTTGTTCCGTCATCTTGTTCGATTGGTTGAGCATTAATGGTAATAGAATCATCCGGACCACGAAGGTGATGATGATGATTGCCCAGCCGTAGCCGTTTAAACCACCGAAGAAGTTCGCGATGCTTTCCATTAAATGTTGCAATGGCACGGCAATGTATTTGTACGATGAACCGTAAATCAAACCAGTTGGAATCTTAGGATGGGCGCTCATCTTTTGTGGCACACAGCCAGCCAAGAAGAACGTCATCGTCACTGCTAACATTGCAAGCGTTGCAATGCGTTTATTTTTTTTCATAAATTTAACCCTCTCAAGTAAAGTTTCAACAAGAGTAACTATACTGGAAGGAACGCCGAATTTCAACCGACAACCGAAAATTTACGACACAGTGACACATCAGCTAGCTCGGTTTGAATCAATTTAGTCACGTGACCACTGGGGCTCGGGGACGCTTTAACGGCCCCGATAAATTGTTGTAAAGTAGCGGATTCACCGATTGCAATAATTTTGACGGAACCATCGGCTTGATTGGCCACGGTGCCTTTAATCCCAAGTTTGTCAGCGACGAGTTTGGTCATCCAACGAAAACCAACACCTTGCACGCGACCGTAGACCTCTAATTGAACTGCTTTTTGCATTTCTATCACCTCAATCACTATTGTAAGGCGTTCAATCGATTTTGGCGACTAATAAGAATGGTCGCCATAGCTATTGGGGGGCAAATCGCGTATAATAATAGGTACTAAATAGACTGGAGCACATTATGGAATACATTCAATCGAACCAAAATGCTAAGATTAAAGCTGCTAAAAAATTGACGGTTAAAAAGAATCAACGTAAGGAAAATACTTATTTATTAGAAGGTTGGCATCTCGTGCAAGAAGCCATCCAAAGCAAAGCGACGATTCGCCAAATTTTTGCAACGGATAAATATGTTGAAGAACGCGCTTTACGTGGTTTCTACGATCAAACCTTTGAAATCGCCCCTGAAGTGGCGCAACATTTAAGTGAAACCAAAGCCCCTCAAGGTATCTTTGCAGTCGTTGAACTCGTTGAAAACACCGTGCCAGAAACATTAGAAGGCCGTTATCTCTTGTTAGACGCCGTTCAAGATCCTGGCAATATCGGCACGATGATCCGGACAGCGGACGCTGCTGGGTTTGCTGGCGTGGTTTTAGGTGAAGGCAGTGTCGATTTGTATAATCCTAAGTTGTTACGGTCAATGCAAGGTAGCCATTTTCATTTGCCCGTTTACCAAGGTAAGTTACTGGATTGGGTTAAACGATTCCAACACCAATCAGTCCCCGTTTATGGCACTGAATTAAACCAATCAGCAATTAGCTATCAAGCTGTCCCTAAAGCTGATAATTTGGCTTTGATTTTAGGCAATGAAGGCAATGGTGTCAGTGTTGATTTACTATTAGCAGCTGATGATAATTTATACATTCCAATTCCAGGACACGCTGAATCATTGAACGTCGCAGTTGCTGCTGGGATTCTGATGTTTAAATTAATCGAAGGCTAAATCGTTAAGTTTTTCTAATAGTCAAAACTTTTTAAGGCGTTTAACTTCTTTTTTGGTGAAAAAGCTGTTATTCTATGGGCAGAATTTAATTTAAATCATGTCAGGAGTCTTTGAATGAATACATCTGCTAAATGGTCCACTGATGAAACGTACATGGCAATTATTGCCGATTTGTTAGAAAAACCAGAAGTGCAACAGTTGGCTAATTACACCCAACATCATCATTCTGACCGGTTGGAACATTCTTTGAGTGTTTCTTACCGGAGCTATGAAGTCGCCCTTAAATGGCACCTAAACGCGCGTTCAATCGCACGGGCGGGGTTATTGCATGATCTATTCTATTATGACTGGCGCGATACGAAATTTGATTTAGGGACCCACGCCTACGTCCATCCAAGAATTGCGTTGCGCAATGCGGAGAAGTTAACGGAATTATCACCACTGGAAAAAGACATCATTGTTAAACACATGTGGGGTGCAACGGTTGGGTTACCACATTATCGGGAAAGTTACATTGTCTCGTTGGTCGATGATTATTGTGCGATTACCGAATTTTGTTCACCCGTTTGGCAAAAGATGAAGAAGCGTTGGGCTAAACCAGTTGCGTCATCACAAATCAATAAATAGCTTAGGCTAAAAGATTGATTTTTGAAACAATATTCAGTACACTTATTATTAATAAGTGTGAGGTGAAAAAAATGGATATGATTAAGGAAAAGGTAACTTCTGACTGTCAGAAGGCCTTTCAACTTTGTCCTAAATTTGAAAAAACTTTTTCAATTTTAGGTAAGAAGTGGAATGGTCTGATCATAGATGTCCTATTAGAAAATGGGACGCAACGCTTTAAAAATTTGGTGCACAGTGTGCCCAAATGCAGCGATCGCGTCTTGGTCGAGCGACTAAAGGAACTCGAACAGGTCGGTGTTGTTGACCGCATTACGAGTACGGATTCATCATTAATTGAATATCGTTTAACCACCAAAGGTGAAGAATTAGCACCCGTAATGGCGGCTGTCCACCTTTGGTCTGATAAATGGTGTGACGCAGAAGATGAGTTGCGAAATTAATTAAATTACGCTAAAATAAAACTATTAAAACAAAGACGAAAAAGAGTAACCTATTAGGCCGTTTTAACAGGGAGAATAACCAGTTGACTGGAAGTTATTCAAACGGGATTAGGTGAAGTTCACTTTCAGAGTTGACTAATCAAGTCCGGTGTTGCCCGTTATGCAATTTTGAGTGTGCAGTTACCATAACTGTAAACTAGGGTGGTACCGCGAAGCTTCGTCCCTTTTGAGGGATGGGGCTTTTTTTGTTGTTAAAAATAAGGAGGTCAAAGCATGTCATTAAAAGAACAGTTAGAAGCCTTGCAACAAAAAAGTTTGCAAGAGATTCAAAAAGTCGTTGATTTAGACGCGTTAAATCAAATTCGGGTTGAAGTATTAGGTAAAAAAGGCCCGATTACCGAAGTATTACGGGGAATGCGTGACCTTAGTAATGAAGAACGACCAAAAGTCGGCGCGTTTGCCAATGAAATTAAGAGTGATTTAGCGCAAGCCATCGAAGCTCGCAAAGCCGAATTAGAAGCTAAGAAGGCCTCCGCACAATTGGCCCATGAAACACTCGACGTGACGTTACCTGGCCAACCAGTGGTCAAAGGAACCCCTCACGTGTTAACCCAGGTCATCGATGATCTAGAAGATTTATTTGTTGGGATGGGTTACCAAGTCGTCGCTGGTTACGAAGTTGAAGATGAAAAGCATAACTTTGAAATGCTCAATATCCCAGCCAATCATCCGGCTCGCGATATGCAAGACACGTTTTACATCACGAAAGAGACGTTGATGCGGACGCATATGTCACCTAACGAAGCACGTGATTTAGAAAGCCATGATTTTGCGAACGGTCCAATTCGCATGATTAGCCCAGGGCGGGTCTATCGACGCGATACCGATGATGCGACCCATTCACATCAATTCTACCAAATGGAAGGGCAAGTCATTGATAAGCACATTACGATGGCTGATTTGAAGGGCACGCTTGAATACACGATTCGCCACATCTTTGGCGAAGATCGTCAATTACGTTTCCGTCCTAGCTATTTCCCATTTACGGAACCCTCTGTCGAAGTGGATATTTCGTGTTTCCGTTGTAATGGCCAAGGCTGTAACGTCTGCAAACAAACCGGCTGGATTGAAGTTTTAGGGGCTGGGATGACGCATCCGAACGTTTTAAAAGCCGCTGGTGTTGATCCTGACGTTTATGGTGGTTTTGCCTTTGGTCTCGGAATTGACCGCTTTGCAATGTTGAAATATGGTGTGGATGATATTCGAAACTTCTACTTAAACGATGTTCGATTCTTAAATCAATTCACACAGGAGGGCTAATTCATGAAAGTATCTTATAACTGGTTAAAAGACTATCTAGATTTAACAACAGAACCAGCCGCGTTGGCTGAAAAAATTACCCGGACTGGGATTGAAGTCGCCGGCGTGACGCAAATGAGTGCTGGTCTGAAAAAGATTGTCGTTGGTCATATTTTGAGTTGCCAACCGCATCCAGATTCAGATCATTTAAACGTCTGCCAAGTCGATGTCGGCGAAGACGAACCGTTCCAGATTGTCTGTGGTGCACCAAACGTGGCCGCCGGACAAGATGTGATTGTCGCATTACCAAATTCACGAATTGCCGATAACGTTAAAATTAAAAAAGGTAAGATGCGCGGCGTGGCTTCCATGAGCATGATTTGTGGCCTCCAAGAAATTGGTTTTGCTGACAGCGTTGTCCCAAAAGCTTATGTCGATGGGATTTTTGTTTTCCCAGAAAGTATTGAACCCGGCACCGAAGTCTATGAAGCCCTTGGGATGACCGATTCAATCATCGATTTAGATTTAACGGCTAACCGCGCGGATGCGATGGGGATGCACGGTGTCGCTCATGAAGTGGCTGCTATTGAAGATTTACAACCCCATTTTGAAACCGTGACGGTCGCTGAAAGTGACGTGACGACGGCCTCACAAATTAGCGCTAAAGTGGCTGATGCAACCTTGGCGCCTAGCTACCAATTACGAATGGTCCAAAATGTGACGATTCAACCTAGTCCACTCTGGTTACAAACCCGTTTATGGCACGCTGGGATTCGCCCAATCAACAACTTGGTTGATGTCACTAATTATATGATGATGACTTACGGTCAACCCTTGCACGCTTTTGATGCCGATACACTAACCGGTACTGATAAACAAATTGAAGTCCGTTTAGCACAAGCTGGTGAAAAGCTAGTGACTTTGGATGAAGCCGAACATGAATTAACGACTGAAGATATTGTGATTACCGACGGCCACCAACCAATCGCTTTAGCCGGTGTTATGGGTGGTTTGGCTTCAGAAATCACACCGCAAACGACGAATGTGATTATCGAAGCAGCCATTTTTGAACGGACGGCGGTTCGTAAAACCGCCCAACGGCATAATTTAAGATCCGATGCGTCATCACGTTTTGAAAAAGGCGTCAACGTAGCTGATGTTCAAGTGGCGTTAGACGCTGCAGCGGCTATGATGGCTGAATTAGGCAACGGGCAAGCGACCGCTGGCGTTGTGAGTCCAACCCAATTGGCTCCCGTTGCCAAAGTGGTCGAAATTGAAGCGCAACGGATCAATCATGTGTTAGGCACTGATTTAACGGTTGAAACAATCATCACGTTGTTAAACCGTTTTGGTTTTGCTGTTGCAAACGATGAAGGTCATTTGACCGTTACGATTCCTGCACGTCGTTGGGACATCGAGATTGAAGCCGATGTGATCGAAGAAGTCGCGCGTCTATACGGTTATGATAATTTACCAAGTACACTACCAACCGGTGCCATGACGACTGGGGCGTTAAATGCAACCCAAAAAGCCCTACGCCACACGCGCCATTTCTTGGAAGGCGCTGGTTTAACCCAAGCGATTAGCTACGCGTTAACCACGCCAGAAAAGGCGCAACAATTCATGTTACGGCCCGCAACAGCGACCGTTCTAGATTGGCCAATGACCCAAGATCATTCAGATTTAAGAATGAATTTAATCACTGGTTTGTTGGATGATGCGGCCTACAATGTCGCTCGTAAACAAACTGATTTAGCGTTATACGAACAAGGTCGGGTTTTCTTGAAAACAACGGCTGAACAAGATCGGCCTCATGAATTAGAATACGTCGCTGGCTTGTTAAGCGGCAACCGTCAAGTTAAATCATGGCAAGTAACCGCTGAAGTGGTTGATTTTTATACGATTAAAGGGGTCGTTGACGCCTTATTAGCAAGCTACAATTTAGTGGATGATGTGCGTTATGTTGCGACGAGTGAATTTGCTGAAATGCACCCGGGCCGCACGGCTGCAATCTATGTTGGTGAAATTTTGGTTGGTTTTGTCGGCCAAGTTCATCCGCAAATTGCCAAAGCAAATCATTTAAAAGAAACTTATGTTTTCCAAATTGATATTGCGCAAATTCTAGCCTTACCAATGCAAACATTAATTGCTAAACCAGCGCCTAAATTCCCCGAAGTGACTCGAGATATCGCGCTCCAAGTCGCTGAATCAGTGACGAATGCTGATTTAGTAGCGGCAATTCAAGCTAAGGGCGGCCAACATTTGGTCTCCGTTCAGTTGTTTGATGTTTATGCCGGTAGTCATATTGAAGCCGGTGAGAAATCAATGGCGTATACGTTGACGTATCTCAATGAAAGCGCGACGTTGACGGAAGAAGAAGTCACCGCTGCTTTTGAAAAAGTTGTCGCCCATTTAATCGCGACTTTTGACGCAAAAGTACGTTAATACCGAATCTTTAATGCAATTTATAAAATTTTTGGTATAATGTTTTAAGGATTGTATTTAAAAGTTCTATTAGGAGGTCATCCTTTGAAGAAAGCTGATCAAAAGGAGCCAGTTGAACAAACATCAGAACAACTATACGCAGAACGACGGGCAGAAAAAAAAGCGGCCAATAAGATTGTTTATTGGATTATTGGGATTGCGCTAGCGCTCGTTGTGATTATTGGTCTAATGGGTTATCGGTATGTCCAAACATCATTGAAACCCTATAACGCTACGGCTAAAACTGAAATTACGGTCAAGATTCCGAACGGATCAACCAATAAGGAAATTGCGGCCATTTTACAAGAAAAGAAATTAATTAAGAGTGCAATGGTTTTCAATTACTACGTTAAAACCCACAATTTTTCAGATTTCCAAGCGGGTTATCATGTATTGAAACAATCGATGGGCTTTGAAAAGATTATTTCAAACTTGCAAAAAGAAGGCACACCAACCCGACCACGGGACGTTACCGGTAAGGTCTTGGTTAAAGAAGGGGTCACGCTTGAAGAAATCGCAACAGCGGTTGGTAAGAATACTAAGTATTCAAAAGCGGACTTCATTAAATTAATCAAAGACAAACAATTCTTAGCGAGCTTGAAGAAGAAGTATCCAGAATTATTAACGTCAACGATGGCTAAGAAAAATGTCCGTTACCATCTAGAAGGGTATTTATTCCCAGCTACCTATGAAGTTTATAAAGACAGCACGTTAAAAGAAATTGTGACTGAAATGGTCAAAACAACGGATCAAAACTTACGACCTTATTATGCAACGATTAAGAGCAAGAAGTTGACGGTTCAAGAAGTCTTGACCTTGGCTTCCTTAGTTGAGCGTGAAGGGGTAACGGCAAGCGACCGTCAAAAGATTGCCGGTGTCTTCTTTAACCGACTAGACATTGATATGCCAATTCAATCTGATATTTCGGTCATGTACGCGTTGAACACGCATAAGACCCATCTGTATAATAAGGATGTTCAGGTCGATTCACCCTATAACTTGTACGTCCATTCAGGTTATGGACCAGGACCATTTAATTCACCAAGTTTACAATCGGTAACGGCTGTCTTGAATCCGTCCGAACGCGATCAAGATTATCTATACTTTGTTGCTAATCTCAAAACTGGTGAAGTCTATTATTCACATACATTAGATGAACATACCCAAACAACCAATTCGATTGAAGATTAACTGGTAAATCGTGGAAGTCGACCTCAATTGGGGTCGACTTCTGTCCGTTCAAAAAGAAGTAGAGAATAAAGGAGCGTCCCATGTCGAGTCAAAAGAAAGCACCAATTATTATCGGAGTTACCGGCGGATCGGGTAGCGGTAAAACAACCGTTAGCCAAGCCATCGCCACTAAATTTGCCAATCATTCGGTGATGTTATTACCACAAGATGCTTATTATAAACATCAAGACTTACCGTTTGAACAACGACAACAAACCAATTATGATCATCCAGATGCATTCGATACGGATCTGTTGTTGGCGCAAGTGACTGAATTGAAACAACATCGAGCAATTGAACAACCCGTTTATGATTATACGATTCATAATCGAACGGATGAAGTTGTCCATGTTGAACCGCAAGATGTGATTATTTTAGAAGGTATTTTAGTGTTGGCAGATCCACGATTACGTGATTTAATGGACATTAAGGTTTACGTGGATACCGATGATGATATTCGGTTATTACGGCGGATGAGTCGTGATATGGAAGCCCGCGGCCGGAGTTTTGACGACATTGTGGCGCAGTATTTGAAGACGGTTAAACCGATGTTCCATGAATTTATCGAACCGACTAAACGTTATGCGGATTTAATTGTCCCTGAAGGTGGCAATAACCGTGTTGCGATTGATTTGTTAGTCACGAAGATTCAATCGATTTTACATGCTTAATTAAAAAATAACGAAATAAATGAGGTGGCTAAGATGGCTGGAAAAAAATATCCAATGACCGAAGCTGGTAAAGCAAAATTAGTTGAGGAATTAGAAACGTTAAAAATGGTTAAACGACCAGAAGTCATTAACCGGATTAAGATTGCGCGTAGTTACGGCGATTTATCTGAAAATTCAGAATATGAATCAGCAAAAGATGAACAAAGTACGTTAGAAAGTCGTGTTTTAGAAGTTGAAAATATGTTACGTTTTGCCGAAGTAATCGATGCTGATAGCGTCGCAGACGGCATCATCGCGGTTGGTAGAACCGTGACTTTCACAGACGATGAAGATGGCGAAGAAGAAACATACCAAATCGTTGGGGCGGCTGAATCTGACCCACTTGCGGGCAAGATTTCAAATGATTCACCGATTGGTCAAGCAATTGTTGGCAAACAAGCCGGCGACAAAGTGGTGATTCAAACACCAGGTGGCGATATGCACGTCACGATTACTGACGTTAAATAAAGGTTCTATCAAAAAAAGACAATCGAAGGATTGTCTTTTTTTGATGAGACTGATTGATTAATCAGCCCATAGACGGATTGGGTTTTGTTGAAACCTTAGTATAATAAGAACTAATGAGTACGTGTGAAGGGAGCTTTTTAGATGCCGATAGTCTGGCGTATTTTCTTAATTATCGAAGCCATTATTTTTGGCACATTTATTTGGCAGATTATTTCGTATCCCGCCAATCTCTTTTTCATCATCTTCGGGATTGTTTGTCTCATTTGGGCGAATAAACGCCGAGGCAACCGTAAAGTCGGCTTTTTAACGACTTTGTTGACGATGATTGGGACGATTTCAATTTTAGTGACGCTCTTCATTAATTTTTCATTGTGGTTATTATTGATTAACGCGGTCGTTTTTTTGGCGCTCAATCATCGACGGGTGGGTCAATTCAATAACCGTAATTTAAATCAATTGTTTGATAATGCGCCTTGGCACCGGAAGAATTTTGTGCCAGTCAATACCAAAGAACCGACCGCTAAGTCGGATCAGGTCAAGCGTCATCAATGGTTTGGCAACCAAACGATTGGCAATAATATTTTTGAATGGGATGATATTAATTTTGCGGTCGTTGCTGGGGATACGATTATTGACTTAGGCAGTACGATTTTACCGAAGGCGGATAACCACATTGTGATTCGCAAAGGGTTTGGTAAAACGCGGATTTTGGTGCCGGTCGGGACTGGGGTTTATTTAGACCATTCCGCGATGATGGGGAGTGTCATCATCGAAAATCAACGTTATAACTTGAAAAATGAGTCGATTCAGTTGTATAGTAAAAACTATGATGAAGAAAGTCGCCATCTTAAAATCATTACCAACGTGGTAATCGGAGATCTTGAGGTGATTCTCGTATGAGTAAATTAGCCCGTAGTTTTATTTTTGGTATGACGGTCTTATTGACGCTCCTGTTTTCAGTGGCGTTGTTTTTTGCGTATTTCTATAGTGTTAACCAGAAACAGTGGTTATTGAAATTAGTCACAGTCCGCTTGTTTTACGTGCCATTGCTAGTGTACATCATTGCGGCGGCGGTGGTCGTTGGATTGGGTGTCACTTCGGTCGTGTATTTATTGATGCGCCAACAATTATCGCATACCGAAAGTCAGTTACAATATTTGGCGTCGGGGCAATATGAATCGCCAATTTTTGAAAATAACATGACGAACACGACGGATTTTGTCCAACCGATTGAGCAAACCATTGAACAATTACGTCAAAAAATGATACGCTTGCAACATGAAATTCAAAGTTATAGTGAACGACCAACCGTCTTGGTGGGTGAAACCAAGGAAGAAATTTTGGCACAAGAACGGCACCGGTTAGCCCGCGAATTGCACGATTCAGTCAGCCAGCAGTTATTTGCCGCGACGATGATGTTGTCAGCGCTCAGCGAAATAGCCCAAAAAGCGACGGATCAACCGCAGCTTTTGCAATCTTTAACCACGGTCGAACGGGTGTTAAACGATGCGCAATCCGAAATGCGGGCCCTTTTATTACATCTGCGGCCGGTTAATCTGGCGGGTAAGAGTTTACGTGATGGGATTATTCAATTATTGAACGAATTAAAGACTAAGATTAGCATCGAAATTACTTGGGATATTGATAATGTTCAGTTACCAAGCGGGATTGAGGATAATCTGTTTAGAATTGTGCAAGAATTGTTGTCGAATACGTTACGACACGCTAAGGCCCACGAAATTGAAGTTTATCTCAAAAAAGTTGGCCCCAGTGTCTTGCTGAAAGTGATTGACGATGGTCAGGGATTTGATCCCGCGGTCGCCCAAAAGGCAGGTAGTTACGGGTTAAATAACATTACCGAACGCGCGCACAGTATCGGTGGGACGGCTAAAATTATTAGTTTACCCGATCAAGGCACGAGCATTGAAATTCGAGTACCACTATTAAAGGAGACTAACTTAAGTGATTAATGTATTGATTGTCGATGACCATGAAATGGTCCGATTAGGGATTGCGACGTATTTAGGGGTGCAATCTGATATAACGGTGGTGGATCAAGCGGTCAATGGCCGTGAAGGGGTCGAAAAAGCGTTGGCTTTGCGACCAGATGCGATTTTAATGGATTTAGTCATGCCCGAAATGGACGGGATTGAAGCGACTAAGACGATTTTAAAAACATGGCCAGCCGCTAAAATTATTATTTTGACCAGTTTTATTGATGATGAGAAAGTCTATCCAGCGATTGAAGCTGGGGCGGCCAGTTACATATTAAAGACCTCAACGGCTGAAGAAATTGCGAATGCGATTCGTAAAACGGCGCAGGGGCAATCGGTTTTAGAACCAGAAGTGACTAATAAGATGATGAATCGAATGTCACACCAGTCAGAAGTCCAATTGTATGAGGATTTAACCAATCGGGAACGCGAAGTCTTAGGCTTAATTGCGAAGGGCCGTAGCAATCAGGAAATTGCGGATGAACTCTTCATTACCCTAAAGACGGTTAAGACCCACGTTTCGAATATCTTAGCAAAATTACAAGTTGAAGATCGCACGCAAGCCGCGATTTATGCCATTAAGAACCATTTAGCCTAGGAGGCGCAACCATGCAAATCACAATTACACCGGCAGCGAGTCATTGGTTTCAATCAGAACTAGGATTAAAGAGCGGCGATTCGGTCCGCTTTTTCGGGAAAGTGTATGGGCAAACTGCGGTGCACGATGGTTTCTCATTAGGCGTAGAACGTGCTGAAGTGCAAGCACCAATTACAACGGTGACGGTTGACGGGATTACCTATTTTGTTGGTGAAACCGATGATTGGTTTTTTGCGGGTTACGATTTACACGTGGCCTACAATGAGACGTTAGATGAACCGGCCTATCAATTTGAAGCACAAAAAAGCTGACCATTTCTGGTCAGCTTTTTTGATGTCCTGATTAATATTGAATGACGGTTCTGGATGTTGTTTGCGGTGTTGCCTCATTAAACAACGTTGCTAGTTGGTTAAAAGCCACTGTTTCAGTCGTTGGCCAATTAACTGGTTTGAAATTAGTGGCGAGTAGTTGCCAGATTTCTTTACGGTCTTTACGGGGATAATAGACGGAATCAATCCCATAAAGCGTGACGCCACGTAAGATAAAGGGGAGGACACTCGTGTTGAGTTGAATACCAGCCGCGTTGCCACAAGCGGCAACCACGCCATCTTGGTGCATCAGTGGTAGTAAGTGTTCTAGAACGGGCCCGCCTAAAGTATCAATCACCCCGGTATAGGTTTGGTGTGCTAATAATTTAGTTGGTTGTACGGTCAGTTGATCAGTCGCTAACACGTGAGCGGCCCCTAATTGGGTGAGATAAGCGCTTTGGGTTAAATCACGCGTGGTCGCCGTGATTTGATCAAAACCAAGTTTGGCTAGAAAACTGAGCGCGAAACTACCGACACCACCAGTCGCACCGGTCACTAATAAGGGCGTATGGTGGTCGATGGTTGCTGGTTGGCGGAGTAACTTAGTCACCGCAATCGCCGCTGTAAAACCGGCCGTGCCGTATTGCATGGCTTCTTGTAAACTGAGATCTGCCGGCAGTTTTAAAAGCCAATCACTGGGGACTTTAACGTACTGCGCATAACCACCATCAATTTGAATGCCCGTTCCATAGCCGGTGCATAAGACGGCATCGCCGGGTTCAAAAAAGAGATTATCGGAGGTGACGACGGTACCGGCAAAGTCGATACCGGGGGTTGCTGGATAGTTTCTCAAGACGCCGCTTTTAGCGTTCATCGTCAGTCGGTCTTTGTAGTTGATGTCGGAATAGGCGATTTTCACTAAGACCCCGGTTTTGGGTAACGCCGGGGTTAATTTCGTTTCGTAAGCTGCTGTGACGTTAGTTTCGGTTGCAGTTAGAACTAAAGCTTGATAGGCGACCATTGTAAAACCCCTTTTCTGATTTCGTTATTACTGTCATTATACATCAAACGTCAGTTTAAATTGGCATAAGAGTTCGGAAACGGTATAATTAAAGGGATATTGACAACTGAGTTAATTGAATGAATTGTTAAAGGGGCCAAGTAAAATGGAACAATCAATGGTGGAATTTAAAAATGTCATTAAACAATATGATGATGCCCAAATTTTAAAAGGCATCGATATGGCTTTGGAAAAAGGCAAATTTTATACGTTGTTAGGGCCGTCCGGTTGTGGGAAAACCACGATTTTAAGAATTATCGCTGGCTTTACGAATGCAACCTCTGGGGATGTTTTGTTTGAAGGCCAACGGATTAATGATTTACCGGCTAATCGGCGGCAAGTTAATACCGTTTTTCAAGACTACGCTTTATTTCCACATCTCAATGTTTTTGACAACGTTGCGTTTGGGTTAAACTTACGCAAAGTCAAAAAAGCGGATGTTCAAACTAAAGTCATTGAAGCGTTGAAACTAGTTCGTTTAGAGGGTTATGATCAACGCGAAATCAGTGAGCTATCTGGGGGTCAACAACAACGGGTGGCCATTGCGCGCGCACTAGCCAATGAACCGAAAGTTTTGTTGCTAGATGAACCGTTATCCGCACTTGATATGAAATTACGCAAAGCGATGCAATATGAATTACGCGATTTACAACAACGTTTAGGGATTACCTTCTTATTTGTCACACATGATCAAGAAGAGGCCTTAGCGATGAGTGATGAAATTTTTGTCATGAATGAAGGTCGGGTCTTGCAAAGTGGCACGCCAGTGGATATTTATGATGAACCAATTAACCATTTTGTCGCCGATTTTATTGGTGAAAGTAATATTTTACCCGGTAAGATGGTCGCGGATTATCAAGTTGAGATGGTCAATAAGGTCTTCGAATGTGCCGACGCCGGCATGCGGCCCCATGAAGCCGTCGAAATCGTTTTACGACCAGAGGATTTAGATATTGTGGCGGTTGATCAAGGCCAACTAGTGGTGACGGTTGATACCCAATTATTTAGAGGGGATTATTACGAAATCACCGCGTACGATACTGATCAGAACCGGTGGTTAATTCATTCGACGAACCCCGCTAAAGACGGGCAACAAGTCGGGTTGTTTTTTGAACCAGAAGATGTGCATATTATGCGTTTTGGGGAATCGGAAGAAGATTTCGATGCGCGACTCGATAGTTACGAAGAGGAGGAATAGGTTAGCATGCGGCGAAAACAGTTTATTTATTATATTCCGTACGCGCTGTGGTTAGTGCTATTCGTATTGGCCCCAGTCGCGCTGATTCTTTATCAATCCTTCTTCGATATTAACGGACAGGCGACGTTGCAAAATTATGCAACCTATTTTCAATCAGGGACTTATTTGAAGATGACGTTGAATTCACTATGGTATGCCTTTTTAATCACCTTAATCACGTTGTTGATCAGTTATCCAACGGCTTATTGGTTGCATCAAACCAAGCATAAACAATTGTGGTTACTGTTGATTATTTTACCAACGTGGATTAACTTATTATTAAAAGCGTACGCCTTTATTGGTATTTTTAGTCAAAACGGCGCCATCAACCATTTCCTAGGTTGGTTTGGCATTGGCCCACAACAGATTCTGTTCACTAATTTTAGTTTCTTAGTGGTTGCGACGTACATTGAAATTCCGTTTATGATTTTACCGATTTTTAACAGTTTAGAAGAATTAAATCCGTCATTGGTCAATGCGAGTCGCGATTTAGGGGCCAGCAATTGGCAAACCTTCACCAAAGTGATTGTGCCGTTGACGATGAGTGGCGTTAAAGCTGGCGTTCAAGCGATTTTTATTCCCTCATTATCCCTCTTCATGTTGACCCGTTTAATCGGGGGCAACCGGGTGATCACCTTAGGGACCGCGATTGAGGAACATTTCTTAACCACGATGAATTGGGGGATGGGTTCAACAATTGGGGTCGTCTTAATCGTTGCGATGGGCTTGATTATGGCCCTGACTGGTGAAAAGAAAACCAAGAAGAAGGTGACCCTTAAATGAAAAAGCACGCGTTTAAATGGCAAAATTTATATTTAATCGTCATCTTTATCTTGTTATACGCACCGATTTTCTATTTAATTTTTTATTCGTTTAGTAGTGGCGACAACATGAATGGCTTTAAATCGTTTACTTGGCAAAACTACCAGACGTTATTTGCCGATCAACGGATGATTGAAATTGTGCTAGAGACCTTGTTGATTGCGATTCTATCATCGCTATGTGCCACGATTATTGGGACGTTTGGGGCTTTGGGGATTTATTCCACTAAACAACGCCGCACACGGAATATTATTTTGTCATTAAATAATATTTTAATGGTGTCACCCGATGTGATTATTGGGGCGAGCTTCTTGATTTTCTTCACATTCTTAGGACTTGGGCTGGGCTTTGGATCGGTTCTATTAAGTCATATCGCTTTTTCAATTCCGATTGTGGTCTTGATGGTGTTACCGAAGTTAAATGAAATGCGGCCAGCATTAGTTGATGCCGCCCGTGATTTAGGGGCAAGTGATTGGCAAGTGTTGAGTCGCGTGATTTTACCCTACATTAGTTCGGGGATTTTCGCCGGTTTCTTTATGGCGTTTACCTATTCACTCGATGATTTTGCGGTCACTTTCTTTGTGACGGGCAACGGGTTTGAAACCTTATCCGTTGAAATCTATTCGCGGGCCCGCCAAGGGATTAGTTTAGAAATCAATGCCTTATCCGCGTTGATGTTTGTCTTCTCACTGATTTTAGTGGGTGGCTATTACTTCATTAATCAACGGAATCAGGCTCAAAAAGCTCGGCAAAAACGAAAGGGGGCCACGCGAATCAAATGAATAAATTAAGTCGAATTGCAGTTGCAATTTTAGTGGCCTGTTTAGCCTTGTGGCTGGGCATTGTCCAATTACAAAAATCACAGGGTTTTACGAAGGATAATACATTAACGTTATATAATTGGGGCGATTACATCGATCCAGCCTTAATTAAAAAGTTTGAAACCAAAACTGGCTATCATGTGTCGGTCGAAACCTTTGATAGCAACGAAGCGATGTACACTAAAATCAAACAGGGCGGAACCGCCTATGATTTAGCGGTGCCTAGTGATTACATGATTGAAAAGATGCGCAAAGCTAAGATGTTAAAACCAATTGATCATTCAAAATTGACGGGGTATCAAAATCTCGGGCAATCATTTTTAAATCAACCATTTGATCCGGATAATCGTTATTCGCTACCCTATTTCTGGGGGACGTTGGGGATTATCTACAATGATCAATTGACGAGCCAACCGATTACCAGTTGGTCTGACCTATGGCAACCGCAATATAAAGGCGACATCATGGTTGTCGATAGTGCGCGGGATATGATGGCGGTCGGATTGATTGAAACCGGTCAATCGGTCAACAGCACGAATCCGGCAGCTTTGGAAAAGGCTAAACAACGCCTCGATCAGATGGCACCAAACGTCAAAGCGGTGGTTGCGGATGAAATTAAAATGTATATGGTCCAAAATGAAGCGAGTGTCGCGGTAACTTGGTCGGGCGAAGCGGCTGAAATGCTGGCGAACAATTCGCATCTACACTATGTCGTGCCGACTGAAGGCAGCAATTTGTGGTTTGATAATTTGGTGATTCCGAAGACCGCTAAGCATGAAAAGGCGGCGTATGCCTTCTTGAACTTCATGTTAGAACCCAAGAATGCGGCGCAAAATGCGGATTATATCGGCTATTCAACACCGAACACAGCGGCTAAAAAATTATTGCCAGCCGCCACGCGGAATAACCCCGCCTTTTATCCTAGCAATCAACTGATTCAAAAATTGCAAGTTTACAGCGATTTATCACCGACAACGGTGGGCTTGTACAATGATTTATTTTTGGAGTTTAAGATGCAACATTAAGCCGGAAGTCGGACTTAAAGGGCAGAATTTATATGGTATAATAAACACAGCTTTTTTAAAGGGAGGTCGCTATGTCAATTGACTGGTCACAATTACTAACTTGGCGCATGCTGGCCAATGTATTAGACATTATCGTTGTTTGGTATTTTGTCTATAAATTAATGATGCTCATTCGTGGCACCAAAGCAGTTCAACTCTTTAAAGGAATTCTCGTCATCGCACTGATTAAGATTGTGAGTTGGTATCTAGGTTTAAGGACGGTTTCGTATATCATGGATCAGTTTATCAACTGGATCGTGATTGCGTTAATCGTGATTTTCCAACCAGAAATCCGCCGGGGCTTGGAACATATCGGTCGCGGTTCACTATTGATGCGGGGCAACAATCCTAAATTAGAAAAAGAAAATCAACTGATTAAAGCGTTAGATAAAGCGATTCAATACATGTCAAAACGCCGAATTGGTGCATTGATCACGATTCAAATGAAGACTGGTTTGGAAGATTACATTGAAACCGGGATTGATTTGGATGCTGACGTGACTGGTGAATTATTGATTAACATCTTTATCCCCAATACACCATTGCATGATGGTGCGGTGATTATTCGTGAGGGTAAAATTGCGGTGGCGGCCGCCTATTTACCACTTTCCGAAAGTAATTTAATTCCGAAAGAATTGGGGACGCGACACCGAGCAGCAGTCGGGATTAGTGAAGTCACTGATGCTTTAACGATTGTTGTTTCCGAAGAAACCGGTGGTGTCACGTTAACCAAGAATAATGAATTAATGCGCGATTTGACGCGGGATGATTATATGAAGTATTTCAATTCGCATTTGATTACGCAAGAGGAAGACAAGAATAGCCTTTTACAAGAATTCATTGATGGCTTCAAAAAAGGAGGCCGTAAATGATGAAAAAATGGGTTGAAGGACCTTGGCCTTACCGGATATTTGCGTTATTCTTAGCTATCCTACTGTTTGGGTACGTCAATATTGATAAGATCAATACGACGCGGCAAACGGATAATAATACGACTCAAATGTTAGCGACCCGTTCTGAAACGGTTAAAGTGCCGTTGCAGATTAACGCCGATACGGATCAATATTTCATTACCGGTTATCCGCAAAAGGTGAAAGTGAAATTATCGGGCCCCAACGCGTTAGTGACTTCCGCCGTTAATACGTTGAATTTCAGGATCATTGGTGATTTAACTAAATTATCGACAGGGACGCACACGGTTAAGCTGAAGCAAACTGGGATTAATAAAGAAATCAGTGTTAAAATTGAACCAGCTACGATTAAAGTCAAGATTGAAAAAAAGGTCACGAAGAATTTCCCAATTCAGGTCAACGTCAACGAAGAGAATTTAGCGACTGATTACAGCATTGGTAATCCTAAGTTAAGTCAAGATGTCGTTGAAGTCAGTGGGGCTAAGTCCGCTGTTAATGCGGTTAGTCAAGTGATTGCAACGGTTGATCCGGCTAAAGACACCAAAAAAGACATCAGCGAAGAAGTGTTGTTGCAAGCCGTTGATTCTGCGGGTAAGGCCTTAAATGTTTTAATCTCACCACAAACGGTCAACGTTAAAATCGCCGTTACGATGAATAAAAAAGCATTACCCGTTAGTTTAGAAAAGACTGGCGCTGTTTCTGGGTATCAATACACCTTAACGACGGACACTCAAAATGTGACGGTTTATGGGAAACAGCAGACGTTGGCTAAGTTATCATCCTTACCGGTGACGGTTGATTTAAGTGATGTGACCAGTTCAACGACTAAGACGGTTAAAATCAGTTTACCAGATGGGGTTTACGACAGTTCGCCAACTTCGATTAAAGTCAAAGTGGCTGTCACGAGTGATGGGAACGAAGCGAGCAGTCAAAGTTCGACCGCAACAACGTCTGCCAGTACCAGTACGGCTAGCAGTCAGTCCGAATCAACTAGTAGTTCATCGACTGATCAATCATCAAGCTCGGCAGATTCGTCAGCATCGACAAGTCAAAGTACAACAACCGAATAAAAATAATCTGGAATAGTATAGAGGAGTTTTTGAAATGGCAAAATATTTTGGTACAGATGGTGTCCGTGGTGTCGCCAATCAAGAATTAAGCCCAGAAATGGCATTTAAATTAGGCCGTGCCGGTGGTTACGTTTTAACAAAGCACGCAGACAAAAACCAACGGCCTAAGGTATTGGTTGCGCGCGATACACGGATTTCTGGTCAAATGTTGGAACAATCATTAATCTCTGGTTTGTTATCAGTCGGGATCGAAGTCTTATCATTAGGCGTCATCACAACACCAGCTGTGGCGTATTTAATCAAGGTACAAGAAGCGAGTGCCGGTATTATGATTTCGGCTTCACATAACCCAGCAATTTATAATGGGATTAAATTCTTTGGTGCCGATGGTTATAAATTACCGGATGAAACCGAAGAAGAAATTGAAGCGATTATTGATGCACCAACGGATACGTTACCTCGTCCAGAAGGCGAAGGTTTAGGGACCGTTGAAGAATATCCAGAAGGCGCTTTGAAGTACACACAATTCCTAGAACATACAATTCCAGATGATTTAGCTGGTTTAAAGGTCGCATTGGACGGCGCGAACGGTTCAACGAGTGGCTTAATTAGCCGTGTTTTTGCCGATTTGGAAACTGATTTCACGACAACCGCAACTCATCCTAATGGGTTAAACATTAACGATGGTGTCGGTTCAACCCATCCAGAAAACTTGGTTCGTAAAGTGCTTGAATCCGGTGCGGATGTCGGCGTCGCTTTTGATGGTGATGGGGATCGTTGTATCGCGGTTGATGAATTGGGGAATATCATCGATGGTGATAAGATTATGTTCATCTTAGGCCATTATTTATCACAAAAAGGCCGTTTAAAACAAGATACGATTGTCACGACTGTTATGAGTAACATCGGTTTGTATAAAGCGATTGAAGCTAACGGGATGAAGTCCGCCCAAACCGATGTTGGTGATCGGCACGTCGTTGAAGAAATGCGTGCGTCTGGTTATAACTTAGGCGGCGAACAATCAGGTCACATTATCATCTTTGATTATCATAATACTGGGGATGGCATGTTAACTGGGATTCAATTGTTGAATGTCATGAAACAAACCGGTAAGAAATTATCAGAATTAGCCGCACCAGTCAAAACTTATCCTCAAAAATTAATCAATTTAACGGTGACTGATAAAGATGCTTGGGAAACTAACGCTAAAATTCAAGCCGCGATTGATACCGTCGAAAAAGAAATGAACGGCGACGGTCGGGTTCTAGTGCGTCCTAGTGGGACAGAACCATTACTACGCGTCATGTGTGAAGCCGCTACGGAAGAAAAGGTAAATCAATACGCAGACCAAATCGCAGCAGTTGTTAAGGAAGAAATCGGGTAGAGCGCGACTCAAACGGTTTTAGTTTTAAATATTAATTAAAAATCACCATTTAACCCGAACTGAGGTTGAATGGTGATTTTAGATTAGACGGAAATTATTGTCAGAAAAAGCGTGTTTTAAAATCCTATAAATAACGTCCGATAGTCCTATATTTCAGGGATTATCCGGCGTTATTTTTGACGCCAAAAAGATTGACTAGCAATCGACGTTGAGGACTATACCGATTGTGCAAACTAGTCTATACCAATAAAAATTCTTGACATTAAAAAGCCTAATGGTATTATATTTAAGTGTTATACCAATTATATAATTAAAGCATACCAAAGATGAGAAGAGGATTTTATAATGTGTGGAATTGTTGGTGTCATTGGGAAATCAAATACAACTGAAATTTTATTAAATGGATTAGAAAAATTAGCCTACCGGGGTTATGATTCGGCTGGCATTTATGTCAATAGTCAAACGGGTCAAGATTATTTAGTCAAAGAACCCGGTAAAATTAGTGTCTTACAAGCGGCAGTTGGTCCCGAAGTGCAAGGGACCATTGGCGTTGGGCATACGCGTTGGGCAACCCATGGTGTGGCTAGCCAAGCGAATGCTCATCCCCACGTTTCAGCTGACGGTCGTTTCTATTTAGTGCATAACGGCGTTTTAACGAACTATGCTGAATTGCGTGCGACTTACTTAGCTGATGTTCAATTTGCGAGTGAAACCGATACGGAAGTGGCGGTTCAGTTGATTGCGAAAATTGCCCACGATGATCAGTTATCAGCCAAAGAAGCGTTCCGTAAGGCCTTAACGATGATTGAAGGGTCATACGCCTTTGTCATGGTCGACCGCGATGATCCAGAGACGTTATACGTTGCTAAAAATAAATCACCATTGTTAATCGGCGTGGGTGACGGTTTTAACGTTGTCTGCTCAGACGCGCTAGCAATGCTTAACGAAACCAAAGATTTTATCGAAATTCATGACCGTGAAATGGTCACTTTAAAAAAGAATTCATTACAAATTGAGGATTTAGACGGCACCTTTATTCACCGCGCTAGTTACCACGTTGAAATGGATGCTAGCGAAACGGGCAAAGGCGCTTATCCTCATTACATGCTCAAAGAAGTTGATGAACAACCCGCTGTCATGCGTCGGTTGTTAAACGAATACGTGACGGCTGATGGTCAGATTAAGATCAACGCTGATTTATTAACGGCGCTAGAAGCAGCGGATCGGTTGTACATTGTTGCAGCCGGAACGAGTTACCATGCCGGTTTAATCGGGAAGACCTTGTTTGAAAAGTTGGCTAAGAAACCAGTGGAAGTCCACGTTGCCAGTGAATTTGGCTACCATATGCCATTATTATCGGCGAAACCATTTTTTATCTTTTTAACGCAAAGTGGTGAAACCGCCGATAGTCGCCAAGTCTTGGTACAAACCAATCAAATGGGTTATCCAAGCTTGACGATTACCAACAGCCAAGGGTCGACGCTCTCACGTGAAGCCGACCATACCTTGTTGCTACACGCCGGTCCTGAAATTGCGGTGGCGTCAACTAAAGCTTACACCGCTCAAATTGCGGTTGAATTATTCTTAGCAGTTGCCTTAGGCCGCCATCAAGAACAGGCTGTTGCACTTGAATTTGACGTTAATCATGAATTAACATTGGTCGCAACCGGTATGGAAGCCGTCCTAAGTGATAAGGATCAAATTGAAGCCTTGGTTAAACACTATTTAGCCACGACGCGTAACGCGTTTTATATCGGACGGGGCACGGACTATGCGTTGAGTTTAGAGGCTGCCTTGAAACTCAAAGAAATTTCGTACATTCAAGCGGAAGGTTTTGCGGCTGGCGAATTAAAACACGGCACGATTGCTTTGATTGAAGATGGCACACCGGTGTTGGCCTTCTTAATGGATCAATCGACCATTGACCATACTCGGGGTAATCTCCAAGAAGTCACGGCTCGGGGGGCGCAAACGTTCACGATTGTCAGTGACGCTTTCGCACAACCAACTGATCAGATTGTTTTACCACAAGTCAATCCGTTGTTAACGGCGCTAGTTGGCGTTGTGCCAGCACAATTAATCGCTTATTATGCGAGCTTACAACGCGGATTAGATGTCGATCAACCCCGGAATCTCGCTAAGAGTGTGACGGTTGAATAATTATTAAAAGCCACAATAAAACCCGCTTAATCAGCTGATTAGGCGGGTTTTTATTGTGGCTTATGAATGGGTTTAAACCATTTGATCTGTATCGTAAATTGCACGGGGACCACCGACGTATTTAGGCCGGGAACGAAGTGCGGTCACGTGAGCGGCGCCCAATGTTTGTAGTGTCGGACGGACCGGGACTTGGACGAATTTAACGTGCATCCCGATTGCGGTATCGCCAATATCAATGCCGGCTTGAGCCACAATATGTTCAACCTCAACTGGTTGTTCGAATTGATCGAAAGCGGCAACGGAACAGGCCCCACCAGCGTGCATCGCTGGGACGACCGAAACGATTTCGAATTGGCGTTGTTGGGCGACCGTCTTTTCGACGACTAAGCTGCGGTTGATATGTTCACAGCCTTGAACGGCCAATTGAATTTGCCGTGGTTTTAAAATAGCTAATAAGGTTTCGATAATGACCGCACCCGTTTCTTGGCTCGATGATTGGCCAATCTGACCGCCGACGACTTCACTGGTTGAACACCCTAAGACGAAAAGGTCGCCGGCTTGCAGGTGAGCGGCTTCTAAAACATCAAGCGTGATACTTGTTAAATCGGTTTTGATTTGCGTTAATTGAGTTGACATCTAAACACTCCTAAGAATTAAATAATTGTGGTCGCGCTTTGTACAGACTAGCGGTTAACGGAATGGTGACCGCGATTCCGAACCCGTTTTGAACGAGATTACCAATTAGTGAGGCCCATCCGGCGGTCCAACCAAATAACCAACTGGTTGCTAGGAAATAGCCAACCAACATGACGAGGCTGCCACACAGTAAGGCTTGTAAAATAGCGATTGGTTTGTTGTGTCGTTTGGTTAAATAACCGACAACAAAGCCTTGAGTGCCGTGAATCACTAATGAAAAGAGACACCATTCTGGATAACCGGAGAGGATATCAATCAATAGGCCGCTGAGGGCGCCGACCGCTAAACCACCGGGATTTTTTAATAGGATGGCGGTCGTGTAGATACCGACTTCACAGAGCGTGACAAACCCTTTGGTGGCGGGAATGGGAATGATGAACAGTAATGATAAGGCGACCGTCAAGGCGGTCAGCATCGCGATTAAAGTAATCTGTCGTGGTTTAAATACCATTAGTCACAACCTCTTTTCTGATAATGATTCACTTGCCAAACATTGCCCAATTGATGGCGCAAGACAATCCCGTTTTGTAAGGATTGATAAACATAATCTTTCGCCGTTTTAACGGCCTTTTCAAGCGATTGTCCTTGTGCCAATTCAGCCGTAATCGCTGCGGAAAAGGTGCAACCGGCCCCATCAACCGTTGATGTGTTTAAGCGGGGCCCTTCGAAATAGGTTTGGCTAGTTGATGTTTGTAGTAAATCTAAAGCGGTTTGACCAGGTAACCGTTGGCCGCCTTTAATCACAACATTTTGAGGACCGAGTGAACGAATAATGGTGGCCGCCTGTTCTAATTCAGTACGGTTTGTAATTTGGGAAAGCCCACTTAATTGACAGGCCTCAATTAAATTGGGGGTTACGACAAGCGCGCGCGGGAGTAGTTGTGTTTTGAGGATTTCTAAATAGGATTGTGAAGGCGTTAAGGTGCCTTCCTTAAAAGCCAGTACCGGATCGATGATTAATTGTAGTTGCGGTTCAGTAGCTAAGCGCGCAATAATCAGTTTGAGCGTCGCCACATCATTAATCAAGCCAATTTTGACATAGGTGATTGGGACGTGGGCTAAGACGGCATCGAGTTGGGTTAAGACGGTTTCACTCGCGATGTTATCAATTGTGAATTGTCGGTTAGCTTGAACCGTTGCTAAACAAGTGACAACACTTAAACCAAAGGTCCCGAGGGCTTCAAACGTTTTTAAATCGGCCTGGAGCCCCCCGCCAGCTAAAGTGTCAGAGCCGGCAATCGTTAAGATGTTGGTCATCGAATCCCTCCTAGTAGTTGAATAGATTTAGTTTAACGCCAACTAAAATGAATTAAAACAGCCAATTGGCTTGTTTTTTTACCAACCAATTTATACACTAGGATTAGAGGTGATTAAATGATTGATTGGACCCGTTATCCTTTAAATGAAAAGCCCAAATATCGTGCCTTGCAACGGTTAATTGAAGCGTTGATTCAACAAGGTTTGTTGCTAGCTGGGGAACAACTACCAGCTGAACGCCAATTAGCGATTCAGTTGGGGCTTAATCGCTCGACTGTCGCGCGCGCGTTTGATGAATTGGCGAGTGCTGGCTTTTTGGAACGCCAGGTGGGGCGGGGCACTTACATCAGCCAAGCGGCATTAACGCAAATGACCCATAAACGGGTTAATTGGCATACTTATTTAACGACGCAACGCCGACCGAAAGGCCAGCGTATTCGTCAACAATACCAGGCGCTGATCCAACAAGCACCGGCCGGTTTGATTGATGGTTTCTCGAGCGATTTACCAACGGAATTAGTCCCAGCTTTTCAATTACCAGCGTTAAGGTGGACCGATTTTGTCAAAGCGCAAGAATTGGAAAGACCTAATGGTTATCAACCGCTATTAGCGGCCGTCCAACAACATTATTCATCAACGCTAACGGTGTCGCAATTGTTGATTACCGCTGGTGCGCAACAATCGTTATTATTAGTGTTGCAAGGTTTACTGATCCCCGGAGAGGCGGTGGCGATTGAACAGCCTTCATTCTTCTATGACGCGGCGATTTTTGAAGTTGCGGGTGTTCGAACCTATTCAGCCCCGTGTGACGCTGAGGGGATGTTACCGGCCGAATTAGAACGGTTGATTAAACAACACCGACTTAAATTAGTGATTCTAAACCCAAATTATCAAAATCCAACTGGCCAAGTGATGGGTCTAAAGCGGCGGCAAGCATTGCTAGCACTTTGTCAGCAATATCAAATTCCAATCGTTGAAGATGATGTCTTCGGCTGGTTGCATTTTGAACAGCGCCCATTACCCACATTAAAAGAACTAGATCCGGAAAATGTGATTTACATTAGTTCGTTGTCTAAAATTATGGGCAGTAGCACGCGGATTGGTTGGTTAGCGGCCACCCCGCAAGTCATCCAACAGTTAGCGCAAATCCAAGCTGAAATGGACGTTGTGCCAAGTATTATGGCCCAACAAATGGTGACCTTAGCGATGGCTGAGCCACAATTTAAGAGCCAATTGCAGCGGTTGACGCGACTACTAAAAGCTCGTGCGCAGGCGACTTATGAGGCATTAACAACGGCTTTTCCTGAATGGCAAATTGAACAACCGCGTGGGGGTTATTATTTGTGGGTCCAATATGGTGAACACCCGCGTCCGCTAACCGACTTTATTAATGAACGGGTGATGGTGGCGCCGGGGATATTATTTGGCAGTTCAATTGGGACCTTTAGGTTAAATTTTGCGCGGTTAGATCACGTGGCTTTAACCCAATTAGTAGAACGACTACGACTCATTTTTGACATTTAAGGAGGTAGACTGATGACTGAACCCTTTATTCCTGAAATTTACACGCCACTCAAAACAAGTGTGATTGGCCCGCCGGCGATTGCTCGGCAAGTTGGTGGTTTAAAAATATTAGGCAAAAAAATTAAGACGATTATTTTTACAACCGATGTGGCGATTGTCAATAACACGAACGCGGATGCAGTCTTGGCGGTTTATCCGTTTACACCACATCCGGCCGTCATGAATGCAATCAGTAGTGTCGCCAATATTCCAGTTTTTAACGGCATTGGTGGTGGCTTGACGGGCGGCCAGCGCTCGGCCTATATGGGATTATTGGCCGAAGCCGCGGGATCTATCGGTGTCGTCGTTAACGCGCCCACTTCAATTGAAACGATTCAGCGGATTAACGCCGTGGTTGATGTGCCGATTGTGGGGACAGTTGTTTCAGCGCAACAAGACTATACAAGTCAAATTGCCGCGGGTGTGTCGATTTTAAACGTCAGTGGGGCGGCTAAGACGCCGGCGATTGTCCGGCAAATTCGTCAAGATTATCCGACCATTCCAATTATGGCAACGGCGGGTAAACAAGAAGCTGATATGTTAGCGACGATTGCGGCCGGTGCGAATGCGTTGACCTACACGCCACCCACTAATGGTGAATTGTTCGCTAAAAAGATGAATGATTATCGGTTAGCTTTAGAATAGTTGACGAATCACGTGTTTCTCGCTAGACTGAATCTATTGACTAAGGAGGACTTTTTAGATGATTCGACAAGCAACAGTTGCTGATGCCAAAAGTGTATTACCGATTATTAATATCGTATTTGAAGAAATGGAAATGCCGCTCTTTCAGGAAATTCCAATTGAAAATCTTTTTAAAATATTAAAACAAGCTTTTGAGATGCCAGAATATCGGTATAGTTATGCCAATACGCTGGTTTATGAAGAAGCAGGTCAAATATTAGGGATTGCAGTTGGTTTCCCAGAGGCTAAGGAAGCCACGATTGATGATGTTTTAGCACCGTTATTCCCACAAATCGGGTTGCCAACCTCGACGCGCTTTTTTACGGATAAGGAAGTGCAAGTCGGTGAATGGTATCTGGATACGCTAGCCGTCAGTGAAATGGCCCAAGGTAGAGGGGTCGGAACGGCACTTTTGAAAGCATTACCTGACTATTTAAAAGCGCAAGGTGAAAGCTTAATGAGTTTGAGTGTTGATTTAGAAAATCCAGGCGCCAAAAAATTATACGAACGAATGGGTTTTAACAAAACCGATGAACTAATGATCGGTGATCATCGATATGAACATATGATTAAAGAAATTTAGAAGTGCTGAACTCACGGTAGCTTCTGAGCATTAGCCTAGTTTCGTGAATGAAGTCCGGGTTATGGACTTTGTTTGCGAAACGTAGCTAAGCACAGGAAGCTGTGAGTGCAAGCACGTTAAAATGGAAGTGCTGACTCGAACGGGTTAGACTTTGAGGATTAACCTAAGGATACGAATTATGGTTGGGTTTAACCATAATTTGAATCCTGTCGTTAACCGGAAAAGGCTGTTCGATAAGCACGTTATCAAAGAAGTGCTGTGGGTTGCGGTTAGCAACTGAGCATTAACAGAAAAATATCGATTATCTTTGGTTTTTAAGATAATTGATATTTTTAGGTTAAGCGGAAGTTGTTGCAACCCAAAAGCACGTTATCAAAGAAGTGCAGTGAGTTGCGGTTAACTTCTGAGTATCTAACACCAAAAAAGCGACGATTTTCCAATTCGGAAAATTGTCGCTTTTTTTTAGCTGTTAGGACGCAGAGTTAAACCAACTTTGCGCAAGAAGGCTTTCGGTTGGCTGTAAGCCCACCGGTTGAGCACCGCCGCAATCAAGATGCATGGAATCAGATCAGCATCATCACTGATTGTCAGTTGGAAAGCCGTTCCGGTACTAATCATGACCGGCTTAACTTGCATAATGGTTTGGGTGTGGTAGACAATTCGGTATTGATTCTGGGTTAAATCACCGATAATTAACCAATTAAAGTGGGTGACATACACGAATTCGTGCCAAACGCCCCAGATTTTTTTGAGATCAGCGATTGGTTCTTGATTTTGGAAAAGTTGATAGCTAGGTGAGAGGCCTAGCGACATTTGTTTAATCTCGCCTAACACATCACCGGAGAGGGTGTATAACACAAAACTATCTTGGCGTAAGCCGTGTTTACCATCTAAAATATACAGTGGCTTTTGGTGGTTGTCGACAACTGTCGAGACGCCCCGTAAAGCGTTAGCCGTTTTTTGAATGTATAACGTTGGCATCTAATCACATCTTTTCAGCTTATTGATTGATATCCTGAGCGTGATGGATGGCGCGCGCAACCCCATCTAAGACGTTGGTATTGGTTTGATAGTTGGCAACCCCTTTAATCGTCGGCACGGCATTGGCCATCGCAACCCCAATCCCAGCAACTTTAATCATCGAAAAATCATTTAAGTTATCACCAATTGACATTGTGGCTTCGATGGGCACGTTTTGACTGTCAGCATAAGCGGCTAAGGCAATCCCTTTTTGCGCATCAACGTGGTTAATTTCGATGTTGTTGCTTGAAGAAGAGGTGACAATTAGCTGGCTCTGTTGATCACAAAGTTCTTTAACGGGGGTTAAGTCGGGCGTTGTCGCGTTACTAAAGGCAATCAGCTTATAGATTTTAATGTCAGGATCAGTTAATAATTTGGTATAACCATCCGTTACGTAATTAATATTCATCAACTCAAGTCGTGAAGCGGAAAGCGCCACGGCAATTTTGTAGCTCGTGTCGGGATTCAGGTTGACTAATAAATCAGCGACGTTTTGAATGTGGTGGACTTTACTATCAGAATAATTGCCCTGATTAGTCGCTAATTCAAAATAAATACCGTGGGCGTGTAAATAATCAATTAAGGTGCGGACGGTATCTTTATCGATGGCGACGTCGAAAACTGATTCGCCAGCTTGATTGAAAACTTGGGCCCCATTCATGGTAATCATGGCCGGGATTTGTTCGAGTCCGGTTAATAAAGGTAGGACTTCGTGGCGACTACGACCAGTGGCAATCACGAATTCGATATTGGCCGTTTGAGCGGCCTTAATTGCGGTTAAATTGCCGTCAGAAATTTGCATTTTATCATTTAATAGGGTGCCATCCATGTCGGATGCAATAATTGAAATCAAAATAATTCCTCCTGTTACCATAATAGGCGATACTTAACTACATATTAGCATGCAAGTGCGGTTTCTTCTAGCAACTTGCGTTAAAACACGATAAACTGTTCTGTGAGGTGAGATGATGAAAACAATTATTCACAATGATTGGCAGACGGTATTGGCACCTGAATTTGAAAAACCGTACTACGGCCAATTGCATGCTTTTTTAAAAGAAGAATATCAAACAACAACGGTTTATCCGGAGATGCACCATATTTTTCAAGCATTTGAATGGACGCCATTTAAAGACGTTAAAGTCGTCATTTTAGGACAAGATCCTTATCATGGCCCGCACCAAGCGCACGGTTGCAGTTTTTCGGTTTTACCAGGCGTTAAAGTGCCGCCGTCATTACGCAATATTTATCAAGAATTAACAACGGACGTGGGTTTTCAACCCGTCAATCACGGTTATTTAAAGGCGTGGGCGACTCAAGGCGTCTTTTTATTAAACACTGTCTTAACGGTTCGTGACGGACAGGCTAATTCACATCGCAATCAAGGTTGGGAGCAGCTGACTGATGCGGCGATTGCGGCCTTGTCCGAGCGCGGTGGCGTGGTCTTTATTTTATGGGGCAATGCGGCTAAGGCTAAACGGACTTTGATTGATGAACAAACCAATGCCGTTTTAACGGCGGTTCATCCGAGCCCGTTATCCGCGTACCACGGCTTTTTTGGAACGAAACCATTTTCGCAAACGAATCAGTTTTTAGAGGGTTGGCACCAAACGCCGATTGATTGGCAACTCCCGTTAAATGTTCAAAAAGATGAAGCGCTATCATAATTTACTTGTGGCAGCATTAGAAACGTTGTATGATTGAGTAGTATTCTTAAATAAAACGCTTTTATGGAGGTCACTGTTTTGGATTTATTTGAAAGTTTAACCGCAAAAATTGCTAACAAAAATTATAAAATTGTCTTCCCCGAAGGCACTGAACCCCGGATTATTGGTGCGGCAGCGCGTTTAAATGCTGATCGTGTTTTGAAGCCAATTTTATTAGGGAATGAAGCTGATATTCATCAAATTGCATCCGCAAAAGGGTTCAATTTGGCGGGGATTACCATCATTGATCCAGCAACCTATCCAAGCGAAGGCTTCGCTGCAATGGTGACGGCTTTTGTTGAACGGCGTAAGGGCAAAGCGACTGAAGAACAAGCCCAAACGATTTTAAAAGATCCTAATTATTTTGGGACCATGTTGGTTTACATGGATCTGGCAGATGGCATGGTTTCGGGTGCTGTTCATTCAACGGGGGATACGGTTCGACCAGCACTTCAAATTATTAAAACCAAACCGGGCGTTCACCGGACGAGTGGTGCGTTCATTATGCAACGCGGCCGCGACAACGAACGTTACCTATTCTCTGATTGTGCGATTAATATCAACCCGAATGCCCAAGAATTAGCTGAAATTGCGGTTGAATCAGCCAAAACAGCTGAATTATTTGATATCGATCCTAAAGTTGCGTTGTTAAGTTTCTCAACGATGGGTTCAGCACGTGGGGATGAAGTCACGAAAGTGCAAGAAGCCACTAAGATTGCGCATGAATTAGCCCCTGATTTAGCAATTGATGGTGAATTACAATTTGATGCCGCATACGTACCAGTGGTTGCGAATCAAAAGGCCCCTGATTCTAAAGTCGCCGGCCAAGCAACCGTCTTTGTCTTCCCTGAATTACAATCTGGGAACATCGGTTACAAGATTGCCCAACGTTTCGGTAATTTCGAAGCGATTGGTCCCATTTTACAAGGATTAAACAAACCAATCTCTGATTTATCACGTGGGAGTAATGAAGAAGACGTGTATAAATTAGCAATTATTACGGCCGCTCAAGCTTTACAAACGACATAAAAACGATGTGATTACAGAGACACAATTCGCTTAGAATAAAGCCGATTGTGTCTTTTTTGCGTGATGTGGTATTGGTAGTCGACGTAACTTTCTGTATAATGGATACATGATGTCAGGGACAAGGAGCTGTACAAATAAATGCAAACTAAATTTAAAACGAATACACCAGAAGCGACAATTGAAATCGCTGCGCAACTCGGTAAAAATCTACAAGCGGGGGACGTCATCCTACTAGATGGCGATCTTGGAGCGGGTAAAACGACTTTTACGAAAGGGTTAGCGCAGGGGTTAGGGATTAAACGCTACATAAAAAGTCCCACGTTTACGTTAATTCGTGAATACCAAGAAGGTCGGTTACCGTTATATCACATGGACGTTTACCGGTTAGAAGAAACCGGGGCTAGCGATTTAGGTTTAGAGGAATATTTCGATGGTGATGGTGTTAGTGTGATTGAATGGAGTCAATTCATTGCCGATGAATTACCGGCTGATTATTTGGTGATTCATTTTAATAAGGTCGATCAAGTCGATAATGATCGCAACTTGGTCTTAGAACCACGCGGGCAACGTTATTTAGCGTTAGTTCAAACTAGTTTTGGCGATTAATGGGGTGATTATCCGGCGAATTGCCGTCAGCGATGCGGCACACTATCGTGAATTTCTACGCCGGATTCAACAAGAAACGAACTTAGTGCCGGTTGCCGTCGAGGAAACGGAATGGACCGTGGCACTATGGCAGTTAACGATTGCATCGATTTTAGAACAACCGCAAGACCAATGTTGGGTGGCCACTAACGACCAACAAATCATCGGGGCGGCCCGCTTAGTTAGTGCACCAGAACCGGGGTTGCGGCACATCGGTGAATTGAGCATTGCGGTCGTTCAAGACTATTGGCATCAATCGATTGGCACGCAGTTAATGACCAAATTAATGGACGCGGTGCAACAAGCCGCAATGCCGCGTCGTCTGGAATTGACCGTCCAAGCGCGGAATACGCACGCCATTGCGTTGTACCGTCAGTTTGGCTTTACTGTCGAAGCAGAATTAACGGCCGGGTATCAAGAGCCACAACTCGGCTGGCTGCCGGTTTTACAAATGGTTCAATTAATCAATATTGGATAGAGCAAGGGGATTTTTGAGTTGGTACAAAATAGAATTAAAGGGATTTATTTGGCGATTATCGGCTCCATTTTTTGGGGCGTTCAAGGGCCGGTCTCACAATGGTTATTCACGGATACGCAAATTGCACCAGAATGGTTGATGGGCGTCAAAATGGGGCTTTCCGGGATTTTCTTGATTGGTTATGCGCTGATTAAACAACCGCGAGAAGTCTTTACCATTTGGCGACAACCAAAAGATTTAGGGCGATTATTCGCCTTTGCTTTGTTGGGATTATCGGCTGTTCAATACTTTTATTTTTTAACGATCCAAGCCAGTAACGCACCAACCACCACGATCTTGCAACAACTTGGCACGATTATGATCATCATCTTGAGTCTGGTTTTATACCGTCGGGGACCGAGTCGCGCGGAATTAATCGCCGTCGTCATCGCATTATTGGGGACGTGGTTGCTAGTCACCAAAGGCCAGCTGACCCATTTAGCGATTTCCGGGAGCGCACTAGGCTTAGGGCTATATCTGGCTTTTTCAGGGGCCCTCAACACGTTGATTCCGGTCAAACTATTTCAAAAATACGCGACGTTAATTGTTGTCGGATGGGCAATGCTGATTGGCGGCGTCGCTTTTACGATCATTCACCCGTTTTGGCGCGCGGTGCCACCGTTGAATTTTGCGACGGTCGCCAGTGTCCTATTCATCGCCATCTTTGGGACGGCACTGGCCAATGTTTGTTTTTTAGGCAGTTTACGCTACTTAACGCCAACCACGGCCGGTTTATTGAATACGTTTGAACCATTGGCGGCCACGATTGGCACGGTCCTTTTCTTGAAGACCAGTTTGAATGTCTGGGAAATAGTGGGCGGTTTATTAGTGATTAGTACCGTTTTTATTTTAAGTTGGTCACCTAAAAAGAAGATAAGTTAATATAGTGAACTGATTTATGGTACACTAATAGATGGAGATAGAAGCGTATTTCATTGATTGAAATATCAAATTGTTACAGCTTGTTTACTGAAAAATCAATTTTTGCTTTAATCTACCATTCGCTAAAAAGGCGTCCCTCAATTGAAGGACGCCTTTTGTCATGTTCAATTAACCAATTAACTTAGTCGCTTGTTTTAGTGGTTCAACGCCAAAGTCGTTGGCCTCTTTAATCAGGATTTGCGCACAAGCGATACTATCGGCGAGTGCGTTATGATGATTTTCGAGCGGAATGGCTAAATTGGCACAGAGGGTGTTTAATTTGTGGTTCTCAAATTGCGGATAGAGCCGCCGACTGGTTTTTAACGTGTCGAGCGCTAAATAATGGGGTTCAGGAATATCATAATGTTGGAGCGTGCTCCGTAAGACCCCAATGTCGAAGTTCGCATTGTGAGCGACGACTAATCGGTTAGGCGTAAAGAAGGGGGCGATGTGCGGCCAAACTTGGTTGAATTTAGGTGCTTGGGCGACATCGGCTTCATAAATGCCGTGAATCTGGCTATTTCGCGCACTAAAATAGGTCTCCGGTTTAATTAAGGTATAAAATTGATCGACGATTTGGTTGTTACGGACGACCACTAAGGCCAATGAACAAGCACTGTGGCGTTGGCCATTGGCGGTTTCAAAATCCATTGCAATAAAATTCATAAAAACGCCTCACTTTGATAATCGGTTTGCTTAGTTTAAGCGAATAAATCCTGGGTGTCAAGTTCGATGGGACAGTGATCGGAACCAAAAATGTCGTTGTGAATCTTGGCGTCGATTAAACGAGATTGGAGATTGTTAGAGGTGATGAAATAGTCAATCCGCCAACCGGCATTGTTATCGCGTGCGTGGAATCGGTAGCTCCACCATGAATAGCTGTCGGCTTGGTCGGGATAGAAATGACGGAAACTATCCGTGAAACCACTAGCAAGTAGCGTTGAGAAGGCTTGCCGTTCTTCATCTGAGAAACCGGCGCTGTGGTGATTCGTGCGATCATTTTTTAAATCAATCGCTTCGTGGGCCACGTTTAAATCGCCACATAAAATGACAGCTTTTTGAGTCGCTAATTGGTTGACATAGTCTTTAAAAGCGGCTTCCCAAGTTAAACGATAAGGGAGTCGTTTCAATTCACCTTGCGAGTTGGGGGTGTAACAAGTGATAACGTAAAAGTTGGGGTATTCGAGGGTAATCACGCGCCCTTCATGATCATGTTCGGGTTGATTGATGCCGTAAGTCACCTGGAGGGGCTCGTGTTTGGTGAAAATGGCGGTGCCTGAATAGCCCTTTTTTTCGGCATAGTTGAAATATTGGTAATAACCGGGTAAATCGAGTTCGACTTGACCGGCTTGCATCTTGGTTTCTTGTAGACAGAACCAGTCAGCCTCTAATTGATTGAAAGTCGCTAGGAAATCCTTTTTTAAGACTGCCCGCAGACCGTTGACGTTCCAAGAGATTAATTTCATAGTCTCGCCTCATTTCTAATCCCTATTTTACCGATATTTCGTGTAATACGCAAAAAGTGTTGACTGTTCAATTGCCGTTTCGTTTGTTAAACTAGAGTAAGATTATTTTTGAGAGGAACGACAGCCGTGTCAAGTCAAAATCAGGCGTTTTTAGAAGCCAATCAAACCATTAATATTAAAGTCAACGAACCATTAAGTCATTATACATTTACCAAAACGGGTGGCCCAGCCGATGTGCTCGCCTTACCAAGTTCAGTGGCAGAAGTCCAACAGTTAGTGACCACTGCTCATCAATTTGAATTACCGATTACGATTATTGGGAACGCTAGTAATTTAATTGTGCGGGATGCGGGGATTGCCGGATTAGTGATTATTTTAACGGCGATGAATCAAATTACGGTCGATCAACACGTAATTGTGGCCCAAGCTGGGGCTGAAATTATTCAAACGGCCGAAGCTGCTTATCAAGCAAGCTTGACCGGTTTAGAATTTGCTGCCGGAATTCCGGGGAGTGTCGGCGGGGCTGTCTTCATGAACGCCGGGGCGTATGAAGGCGAAATCAGTGATGTTTTAACGTCGGCAGAAGTGTTGACACCGGACAATCAAGTCATCACGATGACTGCTGCTGAATTAGAATTCAGTTATCGTCACAGTTTAATTCAAGAAAACGGCAGCATTGTCTTGGCTGCTCGATTCGATTTACCAAACGGGGTAGCAACACTTATTCGTGAGAAAATGGATGAATTAAACGCGAAACGGGCCGCTAAACAACCATTAGAATACCCATCGTGTGGCAGTGTCTTCAAACGGCCCAAGGGTTACTATGTGGGGCCTTTAATTCAAAAAGCGGGTTTACAAGGGTACCAAATTGGTGGGGCGCAAGTGTCACAAAAACACGCGGGTTTTATCGTCAACATTGATGGCGCAACAGCCACCGATTATTTGACGTTGATTGCCCACATTCAAGCCGTAATCTGGGAGCAGTTTGAAGTTCGGTTAGAACCGGAAGTCCGGATTATTGGTCGAACAGTCTAAAAATTAAAAAGAAGCGGTCGGATTTAGCGACGGCTTCTTTTTTAGAAATCAAGGGAGTGATTGGATGGCCATTATCGAAGCCATTATATTATTAATTTCTTTGGTGATTATTGCCAACATTATTGGTCATTATATCCCCAAATTACCAGTGAGTTTGATTGAGATTGTCTTAGGTTTAGCGGTTGCGGTCTTATTTTCCTTTAAGATTCCGTTGAAGACGGATTGGTTCATGTTAGTATTCGTCGCGCCGTTATTATTTAATGACGGTCGACGTTTCCCGAAAAAAGAATTGTGGGCACTCCGAGGGCCGATTATCGGCAATGCCATCTTTTTAGTGTTTATGACCACCTTGGTGGGCGGTTTAGCGATTCATGGGTTAGTGCCCAAGTTACCGTTGGCGGCTAGTTTTGCGTTAGCCGCGATTTTATCACCGACCGATCCCGTAGCGGTGCAATCGATTTCGGAACAAGCCGCTCTGCCACCGAAAGTGTTACATCTAGTCAGCGGTGAAAGTTTAATCAACGACGCCAGTGGTTTGATTAGTTTTAAATACGGGATTGCCGCCGCAGTGACGGGTTATTTTTCATTACAAAATGCGGCTGGCGATTTTATCTATATCAGTATTGTCGGCGCAATCGCGGGGGCCGCTATGATGTATCTGATTCATTTGGTGCGTCTGTTCATGTTGCAACAGGGGATTGACGACGTTGTCTTTCATACCGTGTTGCAGTTGCTCACCCCGTTGTTGATCTATTTAATTGTCGAAGATGGGTTACACGCGTCAGGGGTCATCGCGGTCGTCGTTGCCGGGATTGTTAGCCATTCTAGTCGCAACGTCTTTTTAGATTTTTTACCAGAATTAAAATTAGTCACCGAACAAACTTGGTCAATCAGTGTCTATTTATTAAACGGCATTGTCTTTTTGATTCTCGGTATTGAATTACCGGTGGCGATGGGCAGTACCGTGCGCAATCCATTGATTGCCACGAGTGAAGCAATCTTGCTAGTTTTTGCCGTTTGGTTAATTCTGGTGTTGGTCCGGACGTTATGGACTTTTTCTTATTTGATATATACCAATAAGAGTAATCCAAGAACGTTGCGGGCTAACGCCAAAATTTCAATTTTATCAGGTCTATCTGGGGTTCGCGGGGCGATTACGATGGCCGGGGTCCTCTCGGTGCCGACCGTCTTAGCGGACGGCTCCGCCTTTCCCGAACGGGGGTTAATGTTGTTCATCGCTGCCGGGGTGATTATCGTCAGTTTAGTGATGGCGATTATCTTGATTCCTAAATTAACCAAGGTCAACACGCCAATTGAGTTACGGGGAACACAACTGGATAGTGAGGTTGACGTCGAGGATGAAGCGACTGATGAACCCCATTTTTTGAGTGAAACGGAAGCTAAAATTTACATTTACCGGGTGGCCGTTGGTTTGATTGAAGCGCAACGGCATATCGATAATAACCGAGCAGCGCTGGATTTAATCGCGGAATATCAAGTGATGATTCATCGTTTAGAGAGTCAACAAAACGACGCGACTGAAGGCACCGAGTTACCACCGCTCATCACGGAAGAATTAATTTTGCGTCAAGTCGCCTTGGCTGGTGAACGTCAAGCATTAGACGGGATGTGGCAGGCCAAAGAAATTAGCGCGAAAACGTACCGGCACGGTCAACGAAAATTGAAACAAAAACAGGTCCGTCTAGCAGTGATCGGCTCCAACTTTAATTGGCATCACGTTCAGCTCCTATTTTACCGACTGGTAGGGGCAGTGAAACATTTTGGTTGGTGGTTAGTGCCACACAAGCAAACGGTCAAAGTCGCGACCGAATGGCAATTAACGGAACGTGAGATGGCGAAGGCGGGCATCAAGGCGTTATCGGCTTTCTTGAAACAACCAGAAAATCGGCAACAACATTATAATCGGCAAGTCATTTATCAAATTATCATGCGCTATCGTAATCAGATTGAAAACATGAAGAGTCTCGGTCACCGCAAGACCGATATCTATGAACGCCAATTGCAAAAATTGCGGATTAAGGCGTTGACCGGTGAACGAACGGCGATTCAGAATTTATTAGAGCAACACAAAATTTCGTGGGCGCTAGCCGATGAATTACGCAAGAATATCAATTATTCAGAAAACGCGTTGATTCTAGCCAATAGTGATGCGGAAGAATAGGATAAGTGCTGACTCAAGTTGGCCAGACTTTGAGGATTAACCTAAAAATTAGCGTTATGATTTGTACTTTGAATCATAACGCTAATTTTGTAGTTAACCGGAAAAGGCTACTTGAGAAGCACGTTACCAATTGCCTATTAAGTTAAAAAAAAGAGTATCCTGAATTTAGGATACTCTTTTTTTGATTTGAACGGAAATTGATGAGTTATGGCGCGCGTTAAAGAAAAACGTAAACTTACTAATAGGTTGTTAGCTTTTATCACAGCTTGTTTTTAAATTAGAATAAGCGACGGTGGCGGTAGAAACGCCAACCAAAATGACCAATCAGACTCACCAGAATGGTCAGCCCGGAAATTAACAAGCCGAGTTTTAAATAAGGCGGGGTATAGGTGAACTGGATCTTGTGCTGACCTTTTTTGAGGGGCACAGCTAAGAAATTTTTTAAAGCTTTTTTGGGTTTGACCGCTTGGCCATCCACTTTGACTTGCCAGCCGGGCGAATACGGAATCGTGGTCATCAAGACTTGCTTTTGTTTGGTAATCTTAATGGTCCCCGTAATCCTTCGGTTTGAGAAGTGTGTGATTTTGAGCGGATTGGCTTGTAGTTTTTGGATGGTCTGTTGGAAGTTTTGCGTATTTAAACGATAGAGGTTAATATTCTGCAACCAAATCTCAGATTTTGAAAAGGCGAAATCAAGGGTTTGGGTTTGGCCCTTAACGTGATTCGCTAAGTTGACGACGACTGGATCTCGGAAAGTGTCATATTGTTGGACGGTTTGTCCGTTGATCGTAATCCGGACGGCATTTTTTTCAAGACTCGAACCAAGCGTCAGATAGTAAGCGTCATTAGTGGTTGGCGTGAAGGTGTAGATGACATGGCCATCTTTTTTAGAATCAATTTTCAAAAACGTTTCGTTCAGTTTCGGTTTTTGTTTCACATTCTGATAAGTCACCGTGTTGAAGAATTCGAGGTTGAATAACTGCTGATTGACGCCAGTTTGTCCGGATAGTTCAGCAGCAATATTATTCTGTTCAATCAACGGATAATCGGCCGTCTTTTTATGTTTCAGAATTTGGTTGGAAGCGGCAAAACCGAGCGCTAATGCATTCGGATTGTGATAAATCTCAATATCGCCGGCCTTTTTAATCGGTGTGTAATCGACTAAATCGGGTTTATAACTCGTTTTTGGAACCGTCGCTTGGACCGTCTGACTATTCAAATAATAGCGATAGCTTAAAAAGGCGTCGGTGAATTCAGTTTGATTGGTGTCCGCGACGAAGCCATCGCCAGCTGGTTCACCAATCTGGCCCATAAAATTGGGATAGCTCGGTTCCAACATTGAATTGAAATGGGAACCACCAAAGTAATCGGCTTGCATCGGATCATTTTTGGTCCGCATAAAGGTCTTACCGATCCGTTGGAATGCCGCTTTTTGGGGAGTGGTTTGAATTGCCTTTTGGAGTTGCACCGTATAATCAGCGTAATCTTTCTGGGAGACGTAGCTGATCTGGTTCAAACTGATATAAGCGTTGGCGGTCATTTCGAGCGTGACGGTGATTAAAATCAAACAACCCACCGGTAACTTAAAGTGGCGCGGAATCAGTAAGACGGCTAAACTCGCCAGAATTAAAAAACCAATACTGAGATACACTTGGTAGTTATCCAGTGCGGTGAAGGATTTAAGATGTTTTGCGGTATAACCGATACCGCTGATTAATAATAGGAAGGTCCACAAGAGTAACGGCCAGTTCATCCGGGGTTGGTAGTGGAGTCGTTGAACCGCTAAGACGATTAGCCAGAAGCTGATCACGTATGAGAAACGGTAAGGATACCAAACGGGGAATTGCATGCCGTGCCACAATAAATCTAACGGTTCAAAACAAAGCGAGAGCCCCAAGAAGCCGGTGACTACCAAGGCAGCAAGTCGGTCTTTTAGGGGAATCTTTTTGGTGAAGAAGTAGGCTAAAAAGAGAATCAGCACTAAACTACCGACAAAAATATTCGGTTCGCCTTTGGGCATTTGATCGAAATTAAAGTTACCGACAATTAGTTTTGATAACATTTTGAGGGGATTATATTCAAGTTTCCAATGAATTTTTTGAATCGTGTATTGCCCTTTACTCTGCGTTAATTGATAGAAGGTGGGTAATAATAACCAGGCGGCCAATAAACCAGCCCCGAGTGAACCACCGATGAATTTTAGAATGGAGCGGCCAGTTTGCCGCCAAGTGGTATGATGGCAAACGAGCGTCCAAGCAAAATAAGCAACGACGAATAGACAAACCATGTAGCCCATGTAATAATTGACGACGAGTAAAATAGCGAGGCTGATCGGGTATAACCAAAAATGGCGTGGTTTAAAGAGTTGTTCGATGCCTAAGACGATTAAAGGCAACCAGATTAGGGCGTCGAGCCACATGATGTTAAATTGATTGGCAATCGCAAATCCGGATAGCGCAAAGGCAATCCCGAAAGTCGGGAGCCACCAGCCAGTGGCCAGTCGGGTTTTCTTTAAATAATAAGCCATACTGAGACTCGTACAGCCGGTTTTTAAGAGGACGATTAACCAGACCCCGAAACTGAGCCATTTACCAGGGGTTAGAAGGACAACTAGGTTGAAAGGACTCATCAGATAATAAGCCCAAACGCCGAGCATATCGCCACCTAAACCTTTGGCAAAAGAATATAGAAAAGTGCTGGGATGTTGAAGCAAGGTTGTTCTAAAATAGGCAAAAAAATCAATGTATTGCTGGCCTAAATCGACGGTCATAATGGTTTGACCCCCAAAAGGAAAGACGTGGCGCATGATGCCGTAAATAAAGAGTAGGATGACGGGAAGTAGAAAACTAAGGGTTAAAAACCCGTGCCGGTGCCAATAATTGTATAATCGAGTCACAAGAATCCTCCAATTAATAAAAAAATCTAAAAATTAGTTTACAAATCAGCTTTTCCATATTAAAAGCTGTAAACTAGCAATGTAGTGTTTAGTGTCCTTAGCATACCATAATCTTGGTATCATTTAGTGATTTACCATAGCTTGTTCTGGATTATTTTGCTAAACTTAAACAATGAGAATTCTAAAATAGAATCAACTGGATAGGAGCAACTGAACATCCGTGAATATTATTAATCGAAAACCTAAGAAAAAACAAAATAGGGAGAAATCACACATCCCGTTTCGCTTAAACTTCTTGTTCTTCATTGTTTTTGCTTTATTTGCCGCGTTGATCATTCAACTGGCGCGTTTGCAAGTGCTTGGCGGGGCCAGTTATCAAGCCATGGTCAACAGTACGGATAAAACCATCGTGACCGGCAACGTTCCGCGGGGGATGGTGCTCGATTCTAAAGGGCGTGTGTTGGTCGGCAATAGTGCTAAATCGGCCATCTCATATACGAAGAATATGAATGTTTTATCCGATAAGATGTACAAAGAGGCCAACGAATTAACCCAATATTTGACGGTTAAAACAGATACGCTATCAAAGCGTGATCAAATTGATTACTACTTAAGTAACCCTGCTAATCTGAAAAAATGGAACGCTAAGTTGCCGAAATCGAAAAAGGTCGCGGCCGATGGTTCTGAACTCTCAACTAAAAAGGTTTATCAATCAACCATCGATTTAGTCGAAAAGACGTTTACCGGATTATCAGATGAGCAGAAACAAGCGGCCGCCATCTTTAAGATTATGAGTGGCGCTTATCAATTATCGACGGTCTACATTAAGAATTCGGACGTGACCGATAAAGAAATTGCTGAAATTAGTGAACATTTAACCAGTTTACCGGGGATTAGTGTCGGGACGGACTGGGAACGGTCGTATCCGAACGGTTCATCGATGCGCAGTATCATCGGGAGTGTTTCAACTGAATCCCAAGGGTTACCTGAAGATAGTTTGAAATCTTTATTGGCCCAAGGGTATTCACGAAACGACCGGGTCGGGACCAGTTATTTAGAGAAACAATATGAAACGGTCTTACATGGATCGAAATCACAATCCGAAGTTGAAGTCAGCGCGAATAATCAAATTTTATCCAGCAGTGTGCTTTTCAAAGGGCAAAAAGGGAGCAATTTGAATTTAACGATTGACCAGACTTACCAAACCCAAGTCGAAGCGGCGTTGAAGAAGATTTATAACCAAGCCAAGACTGCGGGAGCGACCACCTATTCAGATGGGGCGTACGCGGTGGCGATGAATCCGAAGACCGGCGCGATTTTAGCAATGGCTGGTGAATCAAACGACCGAACGACCACAGAAGTTTCTGATGATGCACTTGGCGTGATTAACCATACGTTTGTCATGGGGTCCGCGGTCAAGGGCGCGACTGTCATGGGTGGTTTGATGGATGGCGTGATTACGCCAACTGACAATACCTTGCCGGACACACCGATTTATTTAGTCGGGACACCGGTCAAGAAATCCGTTTATCCAGTCGGCACGTTTAGTTCGTTAACGGCGCAATCAGCCTTAGAAGTGTCTTCCAATATTTACATGATGCATTTAATCATGAAAGAAGCCAATGCTGACTATGTAGCCAATTCAAAAATGAACATGAGTCCGGATATCTTCACTAAAATGCGCGGTTATTTCAATCAATTCGGATTAGGTCAAAAAACTGGCATTGATTTGCCGGGTGAAGCCAAAGGAATTGAAGGGGCAACTTTGGATTCAGGTGGCAATACCTTAGTCGGTTCGGCACTTGATTTATCTTACGGGAACTACGATGCCTATACCTTAATTCAACTCGCACAATACATTTCAACGATTGCTAATGGTGGCAAACGGATGAAACCTTACTTGGTTGATTCGATTCAACAAACGGGTACCGATGGGTCATTAGGTAAGATTGAAACCAAAACAGCACCAACCGTCTTGAATACCATTGATGCACCGCAATCTTACTTTAACGTGGTTAAAGAAGGGATGTATAACGTCGTCAATGGTTCCAACGCTTGGGGCACAGCGCATACGTTGAAAGATATCAAACCAACGTTAGCCGCTAAGACCGGGACGGCACAATCTTTTGCCCGGACGGATCCTAACGATTCAACCAGTGCACAGGTTGAAACAGTCACCTCAAGTCTCGTTGGTTTTGCACCGTATGACGATCCACAAATTGCGATTGCGGTCGTTTTCCCGAACCTCACATCGGATGATGGCCATTACAATACCTTGCTAGCGCGCGAGATGATTACGGATTATTACAAACTAAATAATATTAAAGAATGAAATATTTAGAAATAACCTTTTCAGATACTATAAAAAATGGTATGATATTATGAGTCTAAGACTTAAACACTAGAAATTAATTAACAGCTTGGAGGCTATATCAATGCGCGTACACATTACAATGGAATGTACAGAATGTCACGAACGTAGTTACTTATCAAACAAAAATAAGCGTAACAACCCAGATCGCTTGGAATTAAAGAAATATTGCCCACGCGACCGTAAAGTGACTTTACACCGTGAAACTAAATAATTAGTTATAAGAGTTAGGGCAACTGCCCCGGCTCTTTTTTTGTTAATTATTAAGGAGGCCTATCAAATGTTGACTAAGAAAGCACTGCGCCAACAACAGATTCAACAATTAGTTGAATTGTCCCAACAACCAGCACTTAAACAGGCTCAAGAAGCGACGATTTTAAAACAGTTGGCCGCATCAAGCGCGTTTCAAGCAGCCACGGTCATCGGAATCACGTTGAGTCAATCAATTGAATATCAAACGCAACCGGTGATTGAATTAGCCAGGCAGCTCGGTAAGACAGTGGTCGTGCCTAAAACCTTACCGAAACGGCAAATGGCTTTCTATGAATTAACCCCGACAACCGAACTGATTAAAAGTGATTTTGGGGTGCTCGAACCGGTCGCCACGGTGGTTCGTGTTCCGGATTTAATGATTGTCCCCGGACTCGCTTTTACGGATGATGGTTGGCGTTTAGGGTTTGGCGGCGGTTATTACGATCGCTATCTGGCCCAAAATCCGATGCCGACCATCGCGTTGGCCTTGAAACCACAACAAAAAGCGGCGTCGGACTGGACAGTTGACCCATTTGATATTAGAATCAATCAAGTAATCAAAGGTTGAAAAGGAGAAGAGATGAACATTAAAAGAAAATTGAATCAATGGCGTGATCAACCATTCGTGGCTTACGGCTTAGTGGTTATTGCGATTTTGATGTTTTGTATCAGATTTGTGTTACCTGCCGTGACGTTCCATGGCTTTGTTTCGGTTAATACTTTATTAACGGGCCAGATTGGCTCATTTATCCTATCCGCCTTTAATGAACTAAGTGTTTCAGGCTTGGTGATGGACGGCTTGATTTTATATTTTGTGGGTGGCCAATTGGAACAATTAGTTGGGCATTGGCGAATATTAGCGATTTACCTATTGAGTGGGCTAGCTGGCTTAGTCACGCAGGGCCTCTTTTTAGGAACAGATTCGATGACCACGACCATCAGTATGGCCGTTTTAGGTATTTTTGGTGGCTTTTTGATGCTCGGGGATGCGTTTAAAGAAAGCGCGGTTCTTGGTCAAGTTGCCCGGCAATATTGGCTCTTTTTAATTTTGTCAGTCGGCTTACAAGTGATTTTTAATCGGAATGCCGTCTATGGAATGCTTGGCGGGATTCTCGGTGGTTTTTTAAGTGCGATGGCGCTTGGTGCACCAAAAGTGGGTAAAATTAACCCGGTAAACCGGATAATCAGTGGTGTGGTTTACGTGGTTGCAATCATTTTATTCGCATATTTGGGTATGAATCGTTAACAATTTTAGGTATACTATTAAAGGTGAAGTTGATGAAAACTCTTTATGATGTGCAACAACTTTTAAAACAATTTGGCGTTTATGTCCATGTTGGCAAGCGACTTTGGGATATTGAATTAACCAGTATTGAATTACGCCACATCTATGATGCGGGGTTAATTGATGGCAAAGTGTATCGTGATGCCAAGATGGTGCTTGTTCATGAACACCGGTTGGAAGAAAAAGAAACATTTAATCATGAATTATTGGAGGAAAAGTTTAAATGACAGATAAAAAATTAATCGGCGTAGATTTGGGTGGCACAACTGCTAAGTTTGCAATTATGACCACGGATGGTGAAATCCAACAACGCTGGAGTATTGAGACTGATATTTTAGATGAAGGTAGTCATATCACACCTGATATCATCGAATCGATTAATCATCATTTAGATTTATATAACATGGTCCCTGCTGATTTTATCGGGATTGGCATGGGAACGCCTGGTAGTGTCGACATCGAAGCCGGCACGGTCATCGGGGCTTATAATTTAAATTGGAAGACAACCCAATATCTAAAGCGTGATATCGAAGCGGGTACTAAAATGAAATTTGCAATTGATAACGATGCCAACGTGGCTGCCTTAGGCGAACGTTGGAAAGGTGCTGGTGAAAACCAACCCGACGTTGCGTTTGTCACATTAGGCACCGGTGTCGGTGGCGGGATTGTCGCTGACGGTCATTTATTGCATGGTGTTGCGGGTTCCGCTGGTGAATTAGGCCACGTGACTGTTCAACCAAATGGTTATGAATGTACTTGTGGTAAAAAAGGCTGTCTTGAAACTTACGCATCAGCAACCGGGGTTGTCCGGGTTGCGCGTGACATGGCTGAAGAATATGCTGGTAACTCTAAATTGAAAACAATGTTAGACGATGGCGAAGAAATCAGTTCGAAACTGGTTTTCGATATGGCAAAAGAATCAGATGCCTTGGCCGTTAAAGTCGTCGATCGCGTTTGTTTCTATCTTGGTTTAGCGTTGGCGAATGTCGGTAATATGTTGAACCCCGCTTACATCGTAATCGGTGGTGGCGTTTCAGCAGCTGGTGAATTCTTACGCAAGCAAGTCCAAGCTTACTTTGAAGAATTTACATTCCCTAACGTTAAGAACACGACTAAGATCCGTTTGGCTAACTTAGGTAACGTAGCTGGTGTCATTGGGGCTGCTTCGTTAGCATTGCAACTTGATCAACAATAATTAAGTTAAAGGAAGTTATGTAGATGTTTGTCTTAGGATCAATTACAACGTGGACCATTAATATTATCTTATTACTCGTTTTACTTTGGTTAGTCGGCGATTGGGCTTACTACAAGATTCAACGCAAACGTTTAGGCGGCGAATTAACGGCCGAAGACTTCGAATCAACGATGCGTAAAGCACAAATTGTTGATTTACGCGATAAAAAAGATTTTGATGCCAACCATATTTTAGGGGCGCGGAGTATTCCGTATCCAATGTTAAAACAAAATATGGGCGAATTGCGTCAAGATTTACCCGTCTATTTATACGATACTGGGATTACATTGAGTATCCGAGCAACGTTAAAATTACGTAAAGCCGGTTTTACAGACATTAAATGGCTGCAAAAAGGTTATGCTGGTTGGACTGGTAAGACGAAACGTAAAAAATCATTAAACTAAAAAAGAACCCAAAAGTCAGTTGAGTATTAGCGACTTTTGGGTTTTTCATTTCAAATAAAAAAGGACCGTGGCATAAATTTCAGTATCTTGATGTTAATGGATATGTTTCGTTGACGCGTGTCAGAACTCATCAATCTCCGTTCAGATCAAAAAAGCTGATTATCCTTAGTTCGGAATAATCAACTTTTTCAACTTGATACTCAATTGATAACCAAGTTCTGTCACAGCTAGTACTATATTAACCTTGGTGAGCAGCGTGGCTCTTACGGTTAGCGCGCCGACGATTATCTTCAATTTGGGATTCTTTTTCTTCGATTGGATCAACAACGGTTTTCTTGAAAGCCAATAATGAACCAGCAATCGCCCCAACTGTTGAAATTGTACCGATAACGAAACCTTTAGCAAATTTATGTTTCATGATAAAACCTCCTAAGATCTAATTGATTCAAGCTATAAACTTATTATCGCGTATTTAGGCTTGAATAGCCAGTAAAATCCATTAATTAGTGGGGTGAAATAATGACAAAAGAAAAAGTATTAGTCATCGTGGGGCCGACGGGGGTTGGTAAAACAGCCCTTAGCCTAACCTTGGCGCAACAGTTGAACGGTGAAATCATCTCCGGAGACTCTATGCAGGTCTACCGCCAATTAGATATTGGGACCGCTAAAGCGACACCGGCGGAACAAGCGCAAGCACCACACCATTTAATTGATATTGTCGATGTGCAAGAACGGTTTACCGCGTATGATTTTCAACAGCAAGGGCAGTCGTTGGTGCAGCAGATTCGCCAACGGAATGCGTTACCGATGATTGTTGGTGGGACCGGTCTGTATTTACAAGCATTATTGTATGATATGACGTTAGGCACAGCTGAAGAAGCTGAAGCTAATTTTAAGGTTCGCCAAAAATGGCAAGCTTATTTAACCGATCACACGCCGGCCGAACTGTGGCAAACACTTCAGCAAATTGATCCACAAGCGGCGGCTAAGATTCCGCCGGCTAATACACGCCGAGTCATTCGCGCGCTTGAAGTCTATGAAACGACGGGTGTGAAATTTTCTGATCAAAAACCCAATGAATTACGTTACGATACGTACGTGATTGGGTTGAATTGTGATCGATCGGTTTTATATGAACGGATTGATCAACGCGTGGATCAGATGTTAGCGACTGGGTTATTGGATGAAGCTAAATGGGCGTACCAGCAACAGGCTGATAGTCCCCAAGCGGTCCGGGGGATTGGTTATAAAGAGTTTTATCCCTATTTTGATGGCCAGTATTCATTAGCGCGCGCCGTTGAACTCGTCAAACAAAATTCACGGCATTACGCCAAACGCCAATTAACGTGGTTTAGAAATCAAATTCCGGTTCATTGGTATAATTTAGTGGAAAATCAGGCTGAAGATCTTGTCCGTATTCAACAGGATGTTCAAGCTTGGTTAGAAAAGTGAGGAAGAATATAAATGAGTTGGCAAACCGAATTAGCACCCGAATTACAAACTAAAATTCAAGCCGTTGACGCCCAAATTGCTCCCCGATTGACAGCGTTAGACGATCAGATTATCAATAATCAAGCTAAAGTGCTACAGGCTTTTCAAGATCAGTCAATTTCGGAAACGCATTTAAATGGGACAACCGGTTATGGGAATGACGATCAAGGACGCGACAAACTGGAAGCGGTCTATAGTCAAGTCTTTGGGACTGAAGACGCACTCGTCCGACCCCAACTGGTTTCAGGAACGCACGCGATTGGGACGGCCCTGTTAGGGATGCTACGCCCAGGGGATGATTTACTTTATTTAACGGGCGAACCCTACGATACCCTGCAAGAAGTCATCGGCATCGCTGGTAACGGGATTGGTTCGTTGAAGGAATACCAAATTGGCTTTGATTACGTGCCATTATTGGCAGATGGGAGTGTCGATTTCGAATTAGCGAAAACGATGATTACCGCTAAAACAAAGGTCATTGCGATTCAACGTTCACGCGGCTATGCCGTTCGCGATAGTTTTACGGTCGCTAAAATTGCGGAAATGGTTCGTTTCATCAAAACGGTTAATCCGGACAGTATCATCTTCGTCGATAATGCTTATGGTGAATTTTCAGAAGTGATTGAACCCACGGATGTCGGCGTCGATGTCATGGCCGGTTCGTTGATTAAAAATGCCGGCGGTGGGATTGCCCAAACAGGCGGCTACATTGTCGGGACGCAACGTTTGATTGAAATGATTGGTTATCGCTTAACCGTGCCGGGTGTCGGTGCGAGTGAGGGTGCAACCCAAGGTAATTTACAGTTAATGTTTGAAGGCTTTTTCTTGGCGCCAAGTGTGACCGGTAATGCCATTAAAGGGGCGATTTATGAAGCGGCACTGCTTGAAAAAATGGGCTTGTCGGTTTCGCCTAAATGGGACGCGCCGCGGACCGATTTAATTCAAACCGTCAACTTCGGTAATCCGGATGACATGGTTAAATTTGCCGGTTGTGTGCAAGCGCAATCGCCAATTGATTCGTTTGTGACCCCGATTCCAAGTGACTTTGCCGGTTATGAAGATCAAATCGTCATGGCAGCTGGGACCTTCATTCAAGGGGCTAGTATTGAATTCTCCGCTGACGGCCCCATTCGGGCACCGTACACGCTTTATTTACAAGGCGGGTTAACTTACGCCCACATTAAGTTGGCGATCAGTCGTGCCGTACAGACGACGTATTATGCTTAACACAAATCAAGAAAAGATTAGACCATAAATTGGTTTAGTCTTTTTTATTTTTATGATAAAATCAAAATAAAATTTAGACGTGCGAGGCATGTGATGGTTGAGTTATCAGCGCAACAACAATTTGAAACGAATCCAGATGGGGTGCAAGCTTATCAAGCCTATTTTGGAACGCCGACGTACGATGACCGTTTATGGTTTGTATTATTGACGGTGGGGGTCTTTCAAGTCGGCTTGAGTTGGCAAGCAGCAGCCAGTAAGTTACCCGTTTATCGCGCTGTTTTTGCGGGGATGTCAATTGAAGAAGTCGCGCAGTTCGATGAAGCCGATGTCGAACGACTGCAGCAAGATGAACGGCTGATTCGCAATCCACGTAAGATTCGAGCGGTGATTCAAAATGCGCGGGCGATTTTAGCCATCCAGGCGACCGGTATCAGTTTCTCCGAATTTCTATGGGATTTTGTCGGTGGCCAACCGCAGCTGTTATTAATGAGTGATTCTGGGGTGACTGAGCGGTCAGCGCCAATCAGTACGCAATTAGCGAAGGCATTAAAAAAACGCGGGTTCAAGTTTGTCGGACCAGTTGTGACGCACATGATGATGCTTGCCGGTGGCTTGTTACAAGTTGCGGACGACTAAGGGTTATTAGTTGTCGGTCAAGTGAGATTGCGCGATAATAACGGTATTAAGTGAAGGGTGGTCATCCAATGACAGCAAAAACATTTCAATTTGATCCAGAATTAGTCGTTAATCGTTTGGGATATGGCACGATGCAATTACCTGGCAAAGGCGTTTGGGGACCGGCTGAAAATCCGGAAGAAGCGGTGGCTGTGATGCAAGCTGTCTTAGCGAGCGATGTTAATTTTATCGACACAGCTGATTCTTACGGGCCATTTTTCGCGAATCTATATGTAAAAGAAGCCCTTAAAACCTATCGAGGACCGCATAAAATGATTGCAACTAAAGTCGGTTTTACCCGCCAAGGACCGGGGGAATGGACGGTTGTCGGTCGCCCCGAATATTTACGCCAACAAGTTGAGTTGAACTTATGGTCGTTGGGACTAGAGTCAATTGATTTATTGCAACTGCACCGGATTGATCCGGCGGTTTCGTTAGAAGCGCAAATTGGTGTTTTAGCTGATATGCAACAAGAGGGTAAGATTAAACACATCGGGTTATCACAAGTGTCAGTCTCTGAATTGAAACAAGCCCAAGCGATTACGCCGATTGTTTCGGTTCAAAATCGTTATAACCTGATCGACCGTCATGACGAAGCGGTTTTGAACTATGCTGACGAACAAGGGATTGCGTTTATTCCGTGGTTCCCGTTAGCGACTGGTAAGTTAGCAACTGATGAAAATGGCATCTTGATGCAAATCGCTAAGACCCACCAAGCCCAACCGGCTCAAATTGCGTTGGCTTGGTTATTACAGCGTTCCGACGTCATTTTGCCGATTCCAGGCACACGTAATATTGCGCATTTAAAGGCCAATATTGCCGCGCAAGAAATTGTTTTAACGCCTGCTGAATTTGATCAATTAAGTCGATTAGCAGATTAAAAGCCAAAAGAATTTGAACCTTAAAGGGGGGCGAATTCTTTTTTATTTTTAACTGATGTTAGAAAACCTAACATCAAATGTTGACCGGATTAAAAGTGACTGTTATGATAAAACGCAAGTGAGGTGAAATCAATGGCTGAAAAACAACTGAGACGTAATTTAGCGGTGTTGCCAATCGGGACCGTGATGAAATTAACGGGTCAAACGGCGCGCCAAATTCGGTATTACGAAGCACAACAACTCGTTTTACCAGAACGAACTGCTGGACACCAACGACTTTTTTCATTAAACGATGTCGATCGTTTGTTAGAACTTAAAGATTATTTAGCGGAAGGGGCGACTATCGCCCAAATTCGCCAAATCTACCAGAAGCAGGCGCAAAAACGGCAGCAACCTGAATTGTCAGACACGCAAACCCGTCAGCTACTGGCCCAAGAATTATTGTCGGTCAGTGGTTTAGTTGGACAACGGTCAGCAATTTCACAATCATCTAAATTATATTAAGGGGCGATCGGATTAATGGCACGTAAAGTATTGGCAGCAGCCACTATCAAGCAATTAGTAGAAACAGAAAACGTTAAATTTTTGAGATTAATGTTCACGGATATCAACGGCATTATTAAGAATGTGGAAGTTCCGATTAGTCAATTAGATAAAGTGTTGAGCAACAAAATGATGTTTGATGGTTCTTCAATCGACGGTTTTGTGCGAATCGAAGAAAGTGATATGTATTTACGGCCAGATTTAAGCACTTGGTTAATTTTCCCATGGGAAGCTGAACACGGCAAAGTTGCCCGATTAATCTGTTCAGTTTACACCGCAGCTGGTGAACCATTCCTAGGCGATCCCCGCAACAATTTAAAAAAATTAGTCCGCGATATGCAAGCAAAGGGTTTTAAAGATTTCAACATTGGACCTGAACCTGAATTTTTCTTATTCAAATTAGATGAATTTGGCAAACCAACGTTAAAATTAAACGATCAAGGGGGCTATTTCGATTTTGCCCCAGTTGATTTAGGCGAAAACTGTCGCCGTGATATTGTTTTGGAACTTGAAAAAATGGGCTTTGAAGTTGAAGCCAGCCATCATGAAGTCGCACCTGGTCAACATGAAATTGATTTCAAATATGCGGATGCCGTCGATGCGGCCGATAATATTCAAACCTTTAAGTTAGTCGTTAAAACGATTGCTCGTAAACACGGATTGCACGCGACGTTCATGCCAAAACCACTCCATGGTGTCAACGGTTCTGGGATGCACATCAACATGTCACTCTTTACTGAAGAGGGTCAAAATGCGTTCTTTGATGAAAATGGCAAGGAACAACTTTCTGAAACGGCTTATTATTTCTTAGCCGGTTTATTACACCACGCCCGTGCGATTACCGCCATCAACAATCCAACGGTTAATTCGTACAAACGATTAGTCCCTGGTTTTGAAGCGCCCGTTTACGTCGCTTGGTCAGGTCATAACCGTTCACCATTGATTCGAGTACCCCAATCACGCGGTTTATCAACCCGTTTGGAACTTCGGAGTGTCGATCCCAGCGCCAATCCATATCTAGCCATCAGTGCGATTTTAGCGGCCGGTTTGTCAGGCTTAGAACAAAAATTATCACCTGATGCTGGCGTTGACCGCAACATCTACAGCATGGATGAAACGGAACGGAAACAAAGTCACATCACCGATTTACCTTCGACCTTGCACAATGCGTTGAAAGAATTAGCTGATGATCAAATCATTAAAGATTCAATGGGGCCTTATCTCTATCAAAGTTTCATGGATTCTAAATCACTCGAATGGGCGGCTTATCGTCAACAAGTGTCTGAATGGGAACGTGAACAATACCTAGAGCTTTATTAGTCGCAATTTGTGAGTGTTTTTTGTACAATGAACTTTTAAGTAAAGGAAGTTTATTCAATGAAAACATTAGTGATTGTTAGTCACCCAGAAATTGAAAATTCAATGGTTCAAAACTTTTTAAAAGCAAGTTGTGCCGGACTGGAAGAGGTCACTTGGCATGTTTTGCCATCAATCTTAGATGTAGCTTTCGAACAAGCCCAACTAAAGACTCATGACCGGATTATTCTCCAATTCCCGCTTTATTGGTACGCTGCACCGGCCAGTTTAAAAAATTGGTTGGATACCGTCTTAACCGGCGACTTTGCGTTTAACGGGAGCCAACCGTTAGCAGGTAAAGAATTTGGGCTGGTTGTGTCAACGGGCATTGCCGCAAAACATTTTCAAGCTGGTGGTAGCGAACAAGCGACCATGTCAGAAATTTTAAGGCCCTATGAACTGGTTGCGCGGAAACTAGGGATGACGTATTTAACGCCATTCGTGATTCACCAACTGGGTTATTGGTCTGAAACGGCGAAACAGTTATTGGTCGTTGATTACCAACGCTATCTTAGCCAGCAAAACTTTACGTTAACGGATAAAGTCGCTTGGTTCCAAGCACAATTAGCCCAGCGGCAAGCGGTGGCTGAAGATGAAGCGCAACAGCAGCAGTTGGTCTTAATTGGGGAACAATTAGCGGAACAAAGCGAGTTGTTAACCGATTTGAACTGGCAAGTCCAAATGATTCGGCAAGAAGAAGGTGAAGGCTAATGACTGAAGAAAATTGGTTACAACAACAGATTCAGCAATTACAAAGCCAAGCCACCACTTATGAAGATCAAGCTTTTTATCAGGCACTCGGTCAAGTCAGTCACGAACTAGCGCAACGAATTGAACAACGCCAAGGTGAATTGGATGGCCGCATCTGGAACGCGACAAAATGGTAACTGAAATGTTGCTAAGCACAGGAGTCAGTGGGATTGGCACGTTATCAATTGTCTATCAAGTCGGAAAATCCGATTATCCTGAATTTAGGGATAATCGGATTTTTTGATTGCTTAAAAAAGAACTTGCTTTCATTCTGGAAAGCGCTTATATTCAAGCTAGATTAACGATTAGTGGAGGCGATTGAAATGGCAGTACACGACTATTTTAAGTTCATGACCAATGCAACCAGTTTAACGGGAGACGACACGGCTAATTATCTATTAACGAGTCAGATTCCGATTGATGAAACGATTCTAAAACAGGCTTTGGGTGATCAGGCTAGTTATTTGCGCACTTATGGGGATGCGGGTTATCAGTTTAAGTCAGCTGCTAGCTTGCCTGCTTTGAAGCAATTAATCATGGCCAGCACTAATTTGTCACAAGACCAACTTGAATTAATTAGCTTATCAGGATTGAATGGGTTAAGACCTTAAGTGACGCAAAAAAAGAAGCCTAATCATTGCGATTAGACTTCTTTTTACTATTTAAATTAATAGCGTTTAATTAATGCAACAAAAGCATCCACGATTGCTTGGAAGAAACCGATTGTGTCTGGGTTATTCACATCACCGTTGTCATCTAATAAATTCATGACATTGCCGATATAAGCTTCTGGTTGTTGAACCGTTGGCATGTTTAAGAAAACAAGTGATTGACGTAAGTGATGGTTGGCGCCAAATCCACTGATAGCACCAGGTGAGACGCTGACAATTTCAGCGGGTTTGTTATCCCAAACACTGGCACCATAAGGGCGTGAACCAACGTCTAAAGCGTTTTTCAAAACGGCAGGGACTGAACGGTTATATTCTGGTGTCACGAATAAAACGGCGTCCATTGTTTGCATCTTTTCTCTAAACGTGGTGTAAGCGGCCGGCACTTGGTCAAGATCATCGTAATCTTGATTATATAAAGGGAGATCGCCAATTTCGATCACTTCTAAATTGAAATCAGCGGGGAATAGCTTGCTTAAATTCTTAGCAACAGCTTTACTAAATGAATCTTTGCGTAAACTTCCGACTAAAACAGCGATATTTTTTGACATATAAAAACCTCCAGTAATTTAACTTATTTTTTGTAAGTAACTTTAGTATAGCACGCAACTTTTTAGATGCAACTAATGATACTTATACTTTCAGCATATAAAGGTGAAGGGACTTATGCAAATAAAACGACTTTTAAGCGAACAGATTTGAATTATGAGTGAGACTACCAGTATAATAAAGCTAATCGATCAATTAATTATTGGAGCTGACAACATGGAAATCAAATGGCAAGTGCAAGCCGGGCAACAGCGGAGTTTTAAACAGTTTTTATTGGGCCAGGGTATCAGTCAGCGATTATACACTAAAATTAAAGCGTTACAGTTACCGCTTTATTTGAATCAAAAAAAAGTGACGCCTGACAGTGTCGTTCAAGTTGGGGATTGGGTTAGTTTACAGCTACCTGCAGAACCGGCAGACGAGTCCGTCATCATCAGTCATGGCCCGCTGAGCGTAATCTATGAAGATGAGTACTGGTTAGTGGTCGACAAACCAGCCGGACTCTCGACGATTCCAGGGCCGACTAACCAGACTGATACGTTGTTGAATCGGATTAAAGGTTATTGGCAACAACAAGGTGCCCAAAATTTGGTGCCGCATATTATCACCCGGTTAGATTACGACACAAGTGGGGTGGTCTTAGTTGGGAAACACCAAGTTGCCCAGAGTTTATTGCAACCGCAAATTGAAAAGCATCAATTACAGAAACTTTATTTAGCGGTGGTCGCGGGCAACGGATTAGCCGCACAAGGTGAAATCAACGCACCGATTGGTCGGGTAGCTACGGAAATTCGGCGCCAAGTTTTGGCAACTGGTCAATCGGCGCGGACGAGTTATTGGTTGTTAGGAGAAAGTAACGATCGTGCCGCGGTCAAAGTTCAAATTCACACGGGCCGGACGCACCAAATTCGGGTCCATTTCAGCGATTTAGGGCATCCGCTGTTAGGTGATCAATTATATGGCGGACCGCTTGATTTAGGGATTGAGCGTCAAGCATTACACGCATATCAATTATGTTTCTTAGATCCTTTTACACAACAAACCAAGTGTTTTAACGCACCAATCCCAGAAGAGATTCAAACCGTATTGCCGGCTACGGTACAACTAGCAGATTTAGTAAATTAGTAGCAGCAAGGGGCGATTGGATGAAACATTGGAAAATAATAGTAGTGGGTTTAATTTGTCTGCTGATTGGTGGGATGATTGGGAATGTCTGGCCCGTCAATCAGTTAACCGCATCGTCGAATCAGGCAACGAATCAGTCACGGCGACCACTGATTTTTGTGCCCGGTTCCGGTGGAACGCAAGAAAGTTATAATCGGATGTTGCAGACGTTAAATCGGACTAAGCAACACAGTATTCTAAAAATAACGGTCGCCGATAACGGTGATTTGAAGGTGACTGGAAAACTGAAATCAGGTGATAAAAAGCCGCTGATGGTTGTGGCATTTGTCAATAATGCTGACGGTGATCAGAATGTGGCACTTCAAACGGCGTTATTTAAAACCACGCTTCGTCAACTTGAGAAACGGTATCATTTTAAGCAATTTGATGGTGTCGGTTATTCTAATGGTGGGTTGGTGTTAACGCAGTTTGCGGAACAGGATAGTCACCGGACAGCCCTTAAGCGGTTAATGACGATTGGCACGCCGTACAATGATTTAAACCCGAAGGCGAGTCAAAAAAGTGCGATGTTAAAAAGTTTATTGGCCGATCGAAAGAAATTATCGAAGCAGTTGACTGTTTTTTCGTTAGGCAATATTGTTGAGGGTGATAGCGATGGGATTGTACCGATTAGTAGTGTTTTAGCGGGGCGTCAAATATTTACGAATCAAGTTGCCCATTTTACCACGTTAATGACCAATGATCCACAAGCGGCCCATACAGAACTCATCGATAATCAGACGATTATCTGGTTTGTGAAACGGGTGATGATTAATCGAGAAACACCAATTTAAGGTAATGCAAAGGGGATTAGTGAGATGAAAGCATTCCAATTATTTAAACACCAGAACACCCATTTTTGGCATCATTGGTGGCAATACGGCAAGGTCGTTTTGACGATTGAATTATTGATCGGTTTAATCTGTGTGCCAGTGCTTAATCTGTTAGCGAATACGATTTTAAATTTAGGTCGGGTTAAATACGTCTCTTACACTAATCTGGGTCAGTTATTAAAACAACAACCGTGGGTGATCTTAGCTTTATTAGTCATTTTAGGGCTTATCTTAGCGTTGGTTTTCACCCAATTTACGTTGTTATTATTGGGCTTTTATCATGTTCGTCATCGACAGACGGTTACGTTTGGGACCGAAATGAAGATGGCGGTCAGCCAAATCAGACAATTGCCAATTAGCGCAATCGGTTTTTTTAGCTTATATTTTTTAATCATTTTACCTTTTAGTCAAATTGGTTTCACCAGTCAATTATTAAGTAAGGTCAAAATTCCCCGCTTCATTTTGGATTGGTTAATTAGTGAACATCCAATGTTGGCCGGATTAGTGGCCATCTTGTATCTGCTCATTTTATATTTGGGTTTACGGTGGTTATTTGTCCTACCGTTAATGATTCTGGAACAACAACCGATTCGCCAAGCCATGCGCTTGAGCTGGGCGAAAACGGCGCACCGCAGTTGGGGCTATGCGCGCTACATTATGACGGTTGGTTTAGCGGTATTGGTCGTCGTTGGGCTATCGTTCGGTGGTTTGTTAGCGATTCAATCGGGACTGGATCATTATTGGCACGCAGGTGCGCTTAGTGGGGCCATCATTAACTTGAGTTTAACCCAAGTGATTAGTGTCTTAGCCAGTATTTACGGGACGAGCATGATTGCATTGTTAATGTTATCGGAAGTTGAACAACAATCTCCTAATTTTGCCATTGCTAATCGCGGGCATTATCGCTTAAAACAAGGCCTTTGGGTCGGATTTTTCGTCGTCACGGGTTTCTTGTTTGTTGGATATAGTGTTCTTTATTTTCAAGGTTTCTTGGCGCAACAACCGATGACCATTTCCCACCGTGGGGTTGATAACGGTAACGGGGTTCAAAATACGATTCCGGCGTTACAACGGACTGCTCGTGAGAAGCCGGACTACGTTGAAATGGATGTTCAAGAAACCAAAGACCATCAATTTGTTGTGTTGCATGATGAAAATTTGAAACATCTAGCAGGAATCGATCAGTCGCCCAGCGACTTAACGCTAGCGCAACTTCAAAAAATAACGGTGCACGAAAATGGCTATTCAGCTAAAATCGTTAGTTTTGATGATTACTACCGAGCGGCGCGACAAGCTCATCAGAAATTATTAATTGAATTTAAAAAAACGCCAGCAATGACTAAGGGATTTGTTAAGCGATTTGCAACACAATACGGGTCGACCATTCGTAAAAATGGGGATTTGGTGCATTCGCTGGACTATACGTTAATTCAACAGAGTCGACGGGACATGCCGAAAGTCGGGGCGAGTTACATTTTGTCGTTTAATCTGGTTGGCGTGCCGAAAACGACAGCCAATTATTTCACGATGGAATACACAACCTTGAACGATACGTTTATCGATAACGTTCATGCGCAACATAAAAAAGTGTTGGCTTGGACGGTCAACGATGCGGATGACATGGATCAGTTGATGTTGAAAAATGTTGACGGGATTATTACCGACCAATTGGGGACGTTGAATACTGAAATTAAAGCGAATTTTAAACCAAATACTTACACGATGCGGTTGTTAAATTACATGATTGATATGCCGGCTAGTCAAATCTAAAAAAATAGCGTACTAAAAAACGGCTAATCTGATGACGGATTAGCCGTTTTTGATTTATTATTTAGGCGGTTAAATCGTTGAGGAGACTATGGCTAATCAGTCCACCAACGATTAGAATTAAGACTTCTGTTAGCGGAACACTGAACCAGACCCCGGTTAAACCGAATAGACTAGCGAGAATCAAGACACTACTAATTAAGACGATATACCCTCGCATAATGGCGACAAAGAACGATAGTCGTGGTTGTGCGATGGCGGTCATGAAGAGGTTATTGACGATATTGAGACTGGAGAAAAAGAAACTGATAAAGATTAGTGGAATCCCGGCTGAAGCGTATTTAACCAATAATTGATTTTGTTCGTGGTTAAAGAGGGCAATAATCGGTTGTTTGAAGAGGATTAAAACTAGGTATAAGCAAACTGCAATGCCAAAGGCTGAAGCGAGACCGATTCGCAGACTCGTCCGGACGTTAGCAAAATGCCGTTTACCAAACTCACGACTGACAATCGGTTGAACACCAACTGCAACGCCGTTAAATAAGGATAACCCGACAATCAAGATGTTCGCGATAATCCCATAAGCCGCGACCGCATAATTGCCAGCTAAATGTAAAATCACGAGGTTAAACACAAAGATGCTGACCCCAGTACTCATTTCAGTTAGAAATGACGGGAAGCCCAAATGAATGGCGGTGAAGGTTGGTTTTAGATTTAAGTCTAATTTTTTTAAGGTTAATAAGCGTTCAGGATGGTGGCGATGGCGCGTTAGAATCAGCAGACTAACCAACGGTGAACAGATTGTCGCTAAAGCCGCACCTAGCATACCCATGTGCAATGGAAACATCAAAATGTAATCAAAGACAATCACGAATAGGCTTTGGGAAAGCGTCGCAATCATCGTGAGATGTGGATTACTGTCATTTCGAATAAAACTTAAAACCAGATTATTGATAATGAATAAGGGGCTACCAATTAGAATAATCCGCAAATAAGTTAGTGCAGGGGCCATCGTTTCATGATTGGCGCCCAGCAAATGTAACAGTGGTCGGATAAAGATTAAGCCACTAATCATAATAATTAGGCCTAATAGAATAGCGAAGGTTAAGACTTCGGTAAAAATTTGTTGACTCTTTTCAGGATGGCGAACTTTGTTAATGGAGAAAATCGTCGCGCCCCCGATGCCGAGCATTAAACCAAGGCCGTTGAATAAATTGAAGATTGGTAAATCAATGTTCAATGCGGCTAAACCAATGGGACCAACCGCAAAAGCGATGAAATAGGTATCGGCTAGGATAGAGATTGATAGGCCGAGTGAGCTAAAGACATCTCGAACAATGTAACCCGTTAATTCTTTTTTGATACTGGGTGAACTTGACATTAAAACACTCCTATTCAATTGGTAGTGGGGTTGCCTGTAAACGTGCGATGAGGTGCTGGATTGGCGTCGGCAGTTCTTTACGGGCAACAAGGTAGAACTGACGTTGATACTGTTTGGAAAGCGGTTGATAAGCAATTTCTGGATAATCAAGGAGTGCAGCACTAGAAATGAGTGATTGACCAACACCTTGTCGTAATAATTGTACGATTATTGCGTTGCTTTTAATAGTCATCGTTTGCGTTAATGTTAAATTATTTTCTTTCAAGTAGTTCATCGTGTAATGATAAACCCCGGAACCTTCCTCACGCAATAACCAAGGTTGGTTAGGTTGTCCCGCTAAAACGAGTTGGTCGGATTGCAGTGTAGTCCGAATTAAATTCTTTTCAGTTAATGGTTTTTCGATAAAACCAAAATCTAATTTATGTTGGGTCAGTTGTTCGACAATTTGGGAGGAATTAAAAGTACTAATTTCGAGTGCGAGGCCGCTTAAATCGGTTTGATGACGTTGCAATAGTGCGGGTAGCAGGTACATACCGGTGGTGTGTGAAGCCGCAATACGACAAGGAATCGGTTGATGGGTTAGTGGTGCTTGCAAGGCTTGTAAATCTTGTTGCCACAGATCCAATAGGTGTTGTGCTTGTTGGTAGAATAAATCAGCGCTTGGTGTTGGACTAATTTGTTGGCGCCCGTTGCGTTCAAAAAGGGTGACCCCTAAAGTTGCCTCAAGTTGTTTGATTTGAACCGAAACAGTTGGTTGGGATAAAAATAAGAGTTGGGCGGCGGTGGTGAAGTTTTTGGTTTCATAAACGGTTTTGAAAATTTGGAGTGCTTTGAACATTTAATCACTTCCATTAATTATTTTAATAACAACTATTATAAAGATTTATTTTATTAATTGAAAGCTTTTCGGTATAGTTAAGTTATTGATTAACAGAGGAGTTTGATGAGATGAAAAAAGTGTTGCAGAATTTACCAGGTTTTGGGTTGTCATTGGCGATTGCAATTATCAGTTATTTAATCGCTAAATGGTGGTTACCGATGTTGGGCGGCGCGACAGTTGCGTTATTTATCGGGATTATTTTAGGTAATACTTGCCTCAAACAACCGGTCTTAGCAGCTGGTACTCAATTTTCCGAAAAGAAATTATTGGAATATTCCGTGTTCTTATTGGGCGCGACGATCACGTTTCAGAGTATTCAACAAATCGGTTGGAACGGGGTGTTATTCACCGCAATCCAAATGAGCTGCACGATCGGTTTTGCGATTTGGTTTGGTAAAAGGCTGCAATTCAGCGAAGGAACCTATCTATTGATGGCCGGAGGTAACGCAGTTTGTGGTTCGTCAGCGATTGGTGCAATTGCCCCAGTCGTTGAAGCCGACAATGAGGAAACTGGAATTGCGATCACGATGGTCAATTTGATGGGGACCGTTCTGATGTTAATTTTGCCAGTCATCGGAACACTTTTATGGCACGGTAATGATCAATTGCGCGGGATTTTAATCGGTGGCACCGTTCAATCCGTTGGCCAAGTTGTCGCCAGTGCCACGATGGTCAACCAATCAACCGTTGTGACGGCAACTCTATTTAAGATTCTACGGATTATTTGTTTAGTTTTTGTTGTCAGTACGTTTGGTTATTTACATCAGAAACAACAAACGAAAGCTAGCGATGTTAAATTGAGCCAACAATTATTAGCGAAGAAAAGTAGTTTAGTGCCTTGGTACGTCTTAGGATTCCTTGCATTTTGTATTTTAAATAGCTTGCGGTTCTTACCCAATGGCTTTGGTGATTTTTGCCACTTCTTGAGTACTTGGTGTGAAACAACCGCTTTGGCAGCGATTGGCTTGCGTTTAAACTTGAAGAAATTATTCAGCCAAGGTAAACAATTGATGGCTTACGCTGGCGGAATTGTTGGTGTCCAAGTTGTCTTAGCGATTATCTTAATTACCGTTTTATTCTAAATTGAAAAAAAGCAACGGCACCGCCTATTTTAATGAGGCGATGTCGCTGCTTTTTTAGTTATTCGTGATTGATTAGGCTTGATAAGTGCCAACTTGTGGCACACTCTTCAATGTCTTGGGCGTGTGATGTGAATTTGCAAAAAAGTCAGTTAAATCCTGACCCGCTTTTAAACCTTTATAGTGTTTGCCACCGGCCCAAGGACCGATTGCGGATAAGTCATAGACGATTCCGTCAACCGCGACGTAGGCCGGTTGACCATCCTGCCCGTTAAATTGGGCAAGCGTTTTTTGATTAAAAATAGTGTCGTTCATCCTAAAAACCTCCTGTTGGAAACTGTTGCTATTAATATAGCGCTTTTATAATTAATTAACAACAATTAAGTTGTGTGCGGAGTAATTGTTTTTTTATGTTTTTATATCCGCTATCTACGGTACTAAAAAAGATTTGCCAGTTGTTGCCAACTTAAAAATCCGCTATACTACAAGTCGAAAGAAGGTTGTTTAATGTCAGAACAAGATCGTTTTTATCAACCCCAAAACGTTAAAGACGCCATGCGTTTCGTTCAAAAATTATTTAATCAATATAATCAAGCAAATTTAACGGATGAATTGATTGCTTATCACCAAAAACTAACCCTTTATTTAACCGATGACGTGTTAGCCGAAGTGCAAAAAAGCGACAATCCAGAACAACTCAAAAAATTACAGGTGATGATTACTGTCATGCAGGACTGGCTAAAGATTCGTTTGAGCGGCAAACCATATGCGGGTAAAATGCAACATTTTGAATACATTGCCGATCAAGAACATACGAGTTTTAAACATCGGACGATCAAAGGTGGCAAGCGCCCCGGTAATCTCCGGACATCCCACCATTAAAATTTCTCTTGTTATTTTATCAAAAAGTGCTAGACTATTTCTGTAAGCACTTGGGTCCATAGCTCAGTTGGGAGAGCGCCTGCTCCGCAAGTAGGAGGTCGCCAGTTCGAATCTGGTTGGATCCATCGCAGTTTTCGAAAAGCCAGCAAATTAATTTGCTGACTTTTTTATTTGCAGTTCAATTGTAAATTCGGCATACTAACGGTAACGTATTTTAGAGGATAAGGGTGGCAAAATAATTGTTTAAACGAAAAAGCGATTGGTTTTTAATATTAGCGCTCGTCATGATGGCTGTTTTATTTTACAGTTCATCGATGACGTATCATGAACAAACGTCGGTACCGCTGCTAGAACGATTATTGCACGCACAACCGTTAAAAAGTTGGTTGAGTCAATTTTCATTTCAGTATGCAGGTAGTGAACAAAGTATCAAAGTCAGTGGTTATTTTAAATTTGTCGAATTTTTTGTCCGTAAAGGGGCCCATTTTGGGACTTATTTCCTATTAGGTTTGTTTAGCTATCTGGGATTGCGACCACGGCTGACGGGTGCCGGTTTAGCGGTGATTTTCAGTTGGTTAGCCACGACCGGTTATGCGGCCACTGACGAATTCCACCAAATGTTAACCGGTGATCGGACACCACTATTTCAAGATGTGATATTAGATAGTGTCGGCGCACTGACCGGTATCGTGTTATTTCTAATCATCGAACGGTTATGGCGCTTGAAAAAAAGACGATAACCTTAGTGTGATTGCTTTTAGCGTGTGAATTTGCTATCATAGTATTCGTCTAAAAGAGTCAAGTAATTCAATCTATAAACGAAAAGGGGAGTTAGATATGTCAGGACATTCAAAATGGCATAATATTCAAGGCCGCAAAAATGCACAAGATGCAAAACGGGGCAAAATTTTCCAAAAATTATCTCGTGAGCTTTTCATGGCCGCGAGAAGTGGTGGTCCTGACCCAAGTTCTAACGCTTCGTTACGTTTAATTATGGATAAGGCCCGCGCAGCAAACATGCCTAAGGATAATATTAAACGGGCATTGGATAAAGCTGAAGGTAGCGACGGCGCTCATTACGATGAAATTACTTATGAAGGTTACGCACCAGGTGGCGTGGCTGTCTTAGTTCACGCGTTAACTGATAATAAAAACCGGACTAGTTCTGAAGTTCGCATCGCTTTTACCCGCAATGGTGGGACGATGGGCGCTTCTGGTTCAGTGGCTTACATGTTTGACCGTCTTGGTTACATTGCCATTGCCCGCGAAGGCTTAGACGTTGATGAAGATCAAATGTTTGATGATATTCTTGAAGCTGGTGCTGATGATTTACAAACATCAGACGATGTTTTTGAAATCTACACAGATGCTAAAGAATTAGCCAAAGTGCGTGATATCTTAGAGAAGAAATATACATTAGCCAATGCTGAATTAACGATGATTCCACAAAATACGACACCCGTTGCCGAAGATAAAGTGGAACAATTCGAACACATGATTGATGCGTTAGAAGATAATGATGATGTTCAAGATGTTTATACGGCTGGTGAACTACCAGACGCTGAATAGCGTATTAATGAAAGATTAACGGTTAAATTCGTTAATCTTTTTTTGTTGCCGAAAATTTTGAAGCGATTGCGTAAGTGAAGGTAGGAGGGAGGCGTCAAGATGGCAATTCAAGATGAATTACAGACGTTGTTAGTTGATTGTTGTCAGCACCGAACGCAAGATTTATATTTTCGACCAATCGCAACTGGCTGGCAATTAGCAGAACGTCGCGCAACGGGGCTGGTGCAACGAGAACCAGTCAATCAAGCGGTCGGTGAAAAGCTGATTAACCGGTTGAAATATCTAGCAGGGATGGATATTAGTGAGAATCGACGGCCCCAAACCGGGCGTTCCGAAATCACGATTGATCAGGAGGTGGTCTATTTAAGATTAGCAACGATTGGCGATTTTTTGAACCGGGAAAGTTTAGTCATTCGGTTTATTTATCCATTATTAACGGCCTATCGGTGTGCGCAGGTTAGCCAATTAGCACAATTGGAAGCAGTTGTGCAACAGTCAGGACTGGTGCTCTTTGCGGGCCCGACCGGTTCGGGGAAGACGACTAGTTTGTATTATTTAGCGAGTCAGGTGATGCAAGAGCGGATGGTCGTGACGATTGAAGATCCAATTGAGATTAAACAACCTGAATTTCTACAGTTACAAGTGAATCAGGAAGCGGGATTGAGTTATGCGGCGCTGTTAAAAATCAGTTTACGGCTGCGACCAGACACGTTAATCATTGGCGAGATTCGCGATTTAGCGACGGCCCAACACGCGGTGACGGCAGCGTTAAGCGGGCATTTAGTATTAAGCACGATTCATGCGCGCAATGCCCAAGGGGTCGTCCAACGATTAATCAACTTAGGCATTGAACCAGCCCAATTAACGACGTGTTTAACGTGTGTTGCTTATCAATCGTTAGTGTTGAATTCACAAGCGCAACTGGCGGCACACTATGATATTTTAATGGCTGCTGATTTGGAGGTAGACGATGACCTTTAATCAGCGCCGTCAATTAGCTAATTTTCAGGCCGAGTTATTAACGATGTTGGGTCAGTTATTACAAAATGGTTTTTCGTTAAAACAAGCCTTTCAATTTTTACCGGCGGTTTTTCCGAAACAGACGACCCGCTTAACGCAAATTAATCAGCAATTAGCGGCTGGTAGCGGGTTAGCACAAAGTCTAAAGGCAGTCGGATTTGACGCCGATGTGATTGCTCAAATTGAATTAACCGAATTACAAGGGCACATGGGGCTTTGTTTAAGTCATCTCGGCCAGCTACAGAAAATTCGGCAAAAGCGCCGGCAAGAATTATTGGGGTTATTAGCCTATCCGCTTTTTTTGTTGGTCTTTTTATTGACTCTGATTGGCCTATTAAGGGGATACCTGTTGCCGGAAATTAAAGCATTAGGGCAACAGTCAACCGGTATTTTGCCGTTAACCTATTTATTAATCGTCTGTCTAATCCTAGTCGGGATTGGTTTGTTAGTGGGGGTGGTTCTCCACGGCTATCAACGACGGTTACCAATTTTGGCGCAACTTGAATGGCGCTTTAAATTGCCATTCATCGGACCAGTCATCCAACAATATTATCAATACTATCTGGTTTTCGATTTAGCGACCTGTTTACAAAATGGTTTAACGTTAACCGAAATGGGTCAACTGATGCAAAAGCTAGCGACTAAGTCGTGGTTGGCGGCGGTCGTCCAACAGTTAGAAGCTGGCCTAGCAGCGGGCAATTCGCTCGTTGCGCATTTAACGGCCTCTAGTTTTTACCCATTAGAATTACGTTTAATACTAGTCAAGGGAAACCCACCGGCACAATTGGCCAAAGAAGTTGAAATGTTGGCGGATCTTAAATATACCGCGTTACAAAATCATCTAAAACGCCAGTTAAGTTGGTTACAGCCGATGCTATTTATTCTGATTGGCTTGATTATTATTTGCACCTATCTCAGTATTTTATTGCCGTTATATCAAACAATGGAGGGAATTGCATGATGCGTCAAAAAAAGGCTTTTACTCTGATCGAAATGGTGATCGTTTTAGCGATCATCGCGTTATTAATTTTGCTGATTGCGCCAAACTTAATGCAACAAAAAAACATGGCTGAGAAAAAAACCGACCAGGCGATGGTGACCACGATTCAAACCCAAGTCGAATTAGCGAAAGAAGACGGAAAAGGGAATCCGACGATGGCTGATTTACAGCGTCGGGATTTTCTATCGCCAGCACAGGTTAAACACGCTAAAGAACGGGGGATTGAGATTAATGACGGGGTGGTTAAGAAAAAATAAGGCGTTCACCTTAATTGAAAGCTGTGTCGTCTTAGCGTTGATTGTTGGATTAACCTGGTTCCCAATTCAACGTTATCAACGATTTCAAGCCCAACAAGCCGAACGGTTGTTTTTTCAAGAGTTTGAAACGACTTGGCAATCAATGCGCCAATATGTTGCGACCGAACCAGATAGTGTGGTGATTACAATGTATCCACAAGGGCGGCGGATTGAATTTAGCGTCACTCGTCAGCAACAGTATAATTGTCAAATCGAAATTCCGAAGACTTTAAAATTAACCGTTGAGCAATGGCAAGGATTGATTTTAAAACAAGATTATGGGGTCAATCCGCGGACGTTGACGTTTAAATCGACGATTAATCAACGACGCTATGATTATAAAATTCAAATGATGTGGGGGATGCTACACGTTTAAACAGCAGAAAGCCTTTATTTTAGTCGAACACGTCGTGGCTTTAACGCTTTTATTGATTAATAGTTTGGTATTGACGGCTTGTTTACAACAATATCAACAAACGTTACAACAACGGCGCAATCAAGCGGACATCCACGCGGTGCTTAAAATGGCGACGACTCAGCTGGCCGCGCAGGATCAATTGACGACTGAATGGCAATATCATTCACAACCATATCGGTGTCGCAAAGGCACCGATTGGATTCGGATTCAACAAGTAAAGACGGGTGAGACAATTGAAATTCATTGGACGGGTGACTAGACCAGCGTTTACCTTAATTGAAATGGTGATTTCGTTGGTGGTATTAATCCTATGCACCCAATTATTATTAGTGAGCGTTCGCTTATTGGGTCAGATGACAACGTTAGCGAATGCAAATCAGCAGAATATTAGTTGGCAAATTGGGATGGTGCAACTCGATCGATTTTTGGAAGAGGCGTATTTTATGAAGCATAAAACGGATGAAGGTCAAAATAAAATCATTTTTAAAAAGCAGGAACCAGATAATATTTATCATTTGAAACAGGTTAAACAGGAACTCGTCGTTGTCAGTCAGGATGAGGGGTATATGCCGTTGATTGGTAACTTAAGACGCATTCAATTCAGCTATCACGAACCGATGTTAAGTCTGCAAGGCACTTTTAAAGATGGGACGGTTTATCAACATCGATGCTACATGGAACAATCCCATGCGCAATAAACGTTCCGGGATGGCCCTATTGAATGCGGTGCTGTTGTTGAGTGTGACGGCGGGCTTGTTATTGATTGTCACGCGTAGTTATCAACAACAAGCGTTGACCTATACGCGGTTAACGCGCTATTATCAAGCGCAGAGTTTGGCCAATTTAACCCAATCAGCAGCAAAAAAACGGCACATTAAAGGCTTAAAAACGACGCTTGGGACCACTAAAATTAATTGGAAAACGCGTCAAATCACCGTGCAATTAGACAGTGGTTACCAAAAACAGTTTCGATTGAGGGGTGGAACAGAGTCGAAATAAAAATACTATTTGATAAAGCGCTTACTATCGACTATACTACTTAATATAACCATCTGTATTACTTGCTTTGCCGTTGGATTACCGCTAAAATATAACAGGAATCTAATGAATAGAGGTGGCTATTTTGCCTAAGAGTGCTGTAGAAAGTTTGTTTGATCAATTGGATCAGACAACAACATTAATTGAACAGAATTTGGAAACAACTTATTTGGATGCACTGACTGAATCCATCGCCAACATTGCCGATGGCGGTCGGGTCAAAGTGGTTGACGGCTTACCTGATCAACAGACGGTCAGTCAGTTGAACGCGTTGTACGCCGAAATCAACCTTAAGCAATATGATGCGGAATTGATTCGTCAAGCAATCCAATTGGTCACACTAAAAGGGTTACGCCAAGTCAAGGTTGAACCCAACAAGCAGATGACACCTGATGCGATTGGCTATCTAGTCGCTTATCTAGCTGAAGTTTTCAGTGGCGGGACCGCCTTTAAGACAATCTTGGATCCGGTTGCTGGAACGGGGAATTTATTAACGACGGTCATGAATCATTTGCAAAGTATCACCAAGCAAGCGATGCGTGGGTTTGCCGTTGATAACGACGACAGTTTGTTGGAGATTGCTGGGATTAGCAGTGAATTGCAACAGTTGGATACGACGTTATTTCATCAAGACGCGATTGAACCTTTGATGATTGAACCCGTTGGACTAGCGGTCGCTGATCTACCAATTGGCTTTTATCCAATCGATGAGCGCGCTCAAGACTTTGAAACCCGTGCGCAAACCGGTCATTCATATGCCCATCATTTGTTGATCGAACAGACGATGCATTATGTCCAAGACGGTGGTTTTGGGTTCTTCTTAGTGCCAAACGTGATTTTAGAAACCGATGAGGCCAAGCAATTGGTGAAATGGGTGACGAAACACGTTTATCTGCAAGGGTTATTGAGTCTACCAGCTAACTTGTTTAAAACTAAAGAAGGTCAAAAGGCCATCTTAATTTTACAAAAAAAGGGTGCTGGCGCCCAACAAGCGAAACAGATTCTTTTAGGTGAGTTTCCAAATTCAAATGATCAAAAGGCTTTTGCCGATTATCTACAGAAAATTCGGACATGGCATCAAGAAAATTTAGTATAACTCATATAGAAAAGGTGATTAGATGTCAAAAGTATTAGCAATTAACGCAGGTAGCTCAACACTAAAATGGCAATTATTTATTATGCCAGAAGAAACAGTCGTCGCTAAAGGGATGGTTGATCGTTTAGGGTTAACCGATTCTGTTTTTACGGTTAAATACGGGGATGGTCAAAAATTCTCAATGACTCAAGATATCGAAACCCAAGATTTGGCTGTTGAATTATTGTTACAAAAGTTAATTGAATTTAAAATCATCGCAGACTATGCTGAAATTAGTGGGATTGGTCATCGAGTGGTTGCTGGTGGCGAAGATTTCAAAACGTCAGCAGTCATCAACGAAGACTCACTCAAACGGATTGAAGAATTATCTGAATATGCGCCATTACACAATCCTTCAGAAGCCCGCGTGATTCGCGCCTTCCGGAAGATATTGCCGAATGTACCGCAAGTCGCTGTTTTCGATACCTCGTTCCATACAACGATGCCAGAAGAAAATTACCTATACAGCTTGCCACTAGAATACTATCGCAAGTATGGTGCCCGTAAGTACGGTGCACATGGGACAAGTCATCGTTACGTGTCACAACGCGCAGCTGAAATGGTCGGCAAACCATTGAAAGACTTGAAGATGATTACGATGCATTTAGGTAGTGGCGTTTCAATGACTGCTATCAAAGATGGTAAATCGTTAGATACGTCGATGGGCTTCACACCACTGGCTGGGTTGACGATGAGTACCCGTTCAGGTGATATTGATGCGTCATTAGTGGCTTTCTTGATGGCAAAATTAAACATCAAGGACCCTGCCGAAATGATTGATATTTTAAATAAAAAATCAGGCATCTACGGTATTTCTGGTTTATCACCCGATATGCGTGATCTCGAACAAACGCGTGAAGAACGCCCTGAATCACAATTAGCGATTGATATTTTTGTTAACCGTTTAATTAAATACGTGGGTTCATACGTGGCCATCATGGGTGGCTTAGACGTCCTAGTCATTACCGCTGGGATGGGCGAAGGCGATATCTTGATGCGTCAACGGATTGGTGATCGTTTAGGTTATTTCGGTGTTCAAGTTGATCCAGAACGCAACAATGTGATGGCGCAAGAACGGATTATCAGTACGGATGATTCCAAAGTCAAAGTATTGTTAGTGCCAACGAACGAAGAAGTCATGATTGCCAGAGATGTGGTCACATTAGGCAATCTTTAAAATATGAAAGGTAGCAAACTGCTACCTTTTTTTGATGGAGGCAACAATGAGTAAATTTGCAATATTTTATGGTTTATTAGCAATTGGATTATTAATCGTCTGGATTTTTGCGCAATTCCAAATGGTCTATCGCGCTAAAAGTAATCGGTTATGGCAAGCAATGATGACGGTTGCAGCGCTTATCCTATGTGGGGTAACGGTAGTCGTGATTGGTGATTTAAGTGATAAGGTGACCGGTCTAGGGTCTGCTTTGATTTTATTAGTCCTAGCATTCTGGCCAAAAGGGTTAACGAAGAATAGTGTCGTCGCTAACGTCAATACGATTCGGCAATTTGCCGCAATTTCAAAAATTGAATTAACACCAGTTGAATCCGTGGTTGAATTAAAGTTTTTCGCAGGTGAGATGCAAATCGCTAAATTGAAATTTAACGTGGCGCAAAAAACGCTGGTCGCCTTTTTACAAGCGCGAATCCCTAAGAAGCGCTTAGTGATTAATAAGGGCTAGGTCTTTCATCTAAGCGGGATTTATGCTAAAATATGCTATGCATATATCGGGGGCGTTACGGATTCGACATGTGTAGGTGAGCGTGAGTCGCACTTCGTAGGTTACGTCTACGTAAAAACGTTACAGTTAATTATAACTGCAAACAATAACAATTCTTACGCTGTAGCTGCCTAAACACCAGCATAGCGTGATCCGCCTGACTTTACCTAAGGGTTAGATACGGGTCTCAAATTAATTAGGTTACGTTAAACATTGCCGCTTGAGGTGTTTAAAAGAGATTTGCAAGCTAGCTGGATCATACTAGCCCTGTCGAATGGCGTTTTGATTCAGCGAAATCCCAAATGATTTGGCTATGAGTGTAGAAGCTGGCGTGGCAATGCGCATGGACGCGGGTTCAACCCCCGCCGCCTCCATAAAAGGTTGTTTTTAAAACATTTTAAAATCTGTTTAATGGCTTCAAACGTCACCGTAACGACGTTTGGGGTCATTTTTTTGTGGCTTGAAAAGGAAGTGAATAAGCGGGTGTCACACAAAAAACACACATTTGATTCAGGTGATTTTAAGGTGAAAAATTGCATAAAAAAACTAATCCGAAAAATAATGGGATTAGTTTGGATAACGTTATTCAGTGGTGAGTGACACAATATTGCTTGTTTGATAATAGGTTGTGGGTTGGTCGTCTAAAGTCAGCCAATCAGCATCCGCTAACAGTCCGGCGAGACTCGCAAGCGGATTGGTGTGGGTTTCGGTTGTAATTGATTCAGAGGTACCCTTAAAAATTTCCTCCAGATAAAAAGCTTGGTCCTCACCGACGTTAAGATAACTGGTATCGTTCTTCCAAGCGTGAATCGTATCGGTGGCTTGAACGACGAGGGTTTGATTGTTGGCAAATATTAATTTGAATGACATAGTAGCGACCTCCTATAGAGTAATGATTGAACTAACTTTATTATAGCAGTGGTTGTTCAATCGGGAGCGTTTAAAGCCTCATCAAGTTGTTCTTTTTGACAGCGGTATCAGTGAAGCCTAGAATGGAGTTGTTAAAAAGGGGGCGTTCGGCATGGCGAATGAAGAACGACTGGATAGTTTAACGACTGAAATTGAAAGTACCGTTAAGAAAGTCGCAAGTGACTTTAAACGGGTCACCAAACAAGCTCAATCAAAGACTAAGGCCTAATGAAGGCTCAACGTATCATCTAGCAAATTTTGGATGATGCGTTTTTAATTTTAGCAAATCAATTCGCTTTTAAAGAACAGGCTTGGTATAATTTAAAGGACAGTTAGAGGAAGTAGGTACAATAATGGATTACGCAGAAATGGTAGATCGGCAAAAACACATTCGTAATTTTTCGATTATCGCCCATATTGATCACGGTAAATCAACATTGGCTGATCGAATCTTAGAAATGACGGATACAATTGCCAAGCGCGATATGCAAGCCCAAATCTTAGATGATATGGAACTTGAACGCGAACGGGGGATTACAATTAAATTAAATGCGGTCGAATTGCATTATCATGCGAAAGACGGCGAAACTTATATTTTCCATCTTATCGATACACCCGGGCACGTCGATTTCTCCTATGAAGTTTCGCGGAGTTTAGCGGCCTGTGAAGGGGCACTCTTAGTCGTTGACGCGGCGCAAGGGGTCGAAGCTCAAACGTTAGCCAACGTTTATTTAGCCATCGATGATGATTTAGAAATTGTGCCAGTTATCAATAAAATTGATTTGCCATCTGCGCAACCAGAGGTCGTTAAAGCTGAAATTGAAGAAATGATTGGGTTAGATGCTTCCGAAGCCGTTTTAGCCAGTGCTAAAAGCGGGATTGGGATTGCAGAAATTCTAGAAAAAATCGTGGCGGACGTGCCGGCCCCAACTGGTGATTTAAAGGCGCCCTTAAAAGCCTTAATCTTTGATTCAGTTTACGATAGTTACCGCGGGGTCGTTTTAAACGTCCGCGTCTTTGAAGGCACGGTTAAACCGGGTGATCGGATTCGTTTAATGAATAGCGAAAAAGAATTTGAAGTGACTGAAGTCGGTGTGATGTCACCGAAAGCCGTTAAACGTGATTTTTTGATGGTCGGCGATGTTGGTTATATTACCGCTAGCATTAAAACGATTCAAGATACGCGGGTTGGTGATACCGTGACTTCAGCGGATAATCCTGCTGAAGAGGCGTTGAAAGGTTATCGCCATATTCAACCGATGGTGTATTCAGGGATGTATCCCGTCGATAACGCGAAATTTAACGATTTACGTGAAGCCTTAGAAAAGCTCCAACTGAATGATGCGGCTTTAGAATTTGAACCGGAATCATCCCAAGCGTTAGGGTTTGGTTTCCGTTGTGGTTTCTTAGGCCTTTTGCACATGGATGTCGTTCAAGAACGATTGGAACGTGAATTTAATTTAGACTTGATTATGACGGCGCCGTCCGTTGATTATCACGTTAATTTAACCGATGGCACCGAAGTGGTTGTTGATAATCCATCAGAAATGCCAGAACCTTCTAACATTAGTGAGCTTAAAGAACCGTACGTTAAAGCGTCAATCATGGTGCCGAATGAATATGTTGGGTCGGTCATGGAATTAGCGCAACGTAAACGGGGCGAATTTGTCACGATGGATTATTTAGATACTTATCGGGTCAACGTGATTTATAATATGCCGTTGTCCGAAATTATCTTTGATTTCTTCGATGATTTGAAATCGAATACTAAAGGTTACGCATCATTCGATTATGATGTGACTGGTTATCGCGCGAGTGAATTGGTCAAAATGGATATTTTATTGAATGGTGAATCGGTTGATGCGTTGAGTTTCATCGTTCATCGTGATTTTGCTTTTGAACGCGGCAAGGCGATTGTTGGTAAGTTGAAAGAAACGATTCCGCGTCAACAATTTGAAGTACCGATTCAAGCAGCCATTGGCAATAAAGTCATCGCACGATCAACCGTTAAAGCTTTCCGGAAAAACGTGTTGGCTAAATGTTATGGTGGCGATATTTCGCGGAAACGTAAATTACTTGAGAAACAAAAAGCCGGTAAGAAACGGATGAAATCCGTGGGTTCTGTGGAAGTGCCGCAGGAAGCCTTCATGTCCATTTTGAAGATGAATGATGAAGATAAGACCGGTAAATAAGGATTCTTAAAAATAAAATAATCACAAAGTAGTCGTTTTGCCGACCATTTGCCTACGCGATTTTGAGTAGGTCGGCAAATCGGCTATTTTTTTCTTAAAAAAGCCCCGATTGAAGCGCTTTACATGGTATATTTAAAGTACCAAAAGGAGGGTTTACCATGATTATGAATTATCAACATATTTTAGTGGGAATCGACGGTTCTAAAGCGGCAGATCGCGCATTCGAACGCGCAATCGCAGTGGCGAAGGGCAACCAGGCAACGCTTGATATTGCTCAAATTATTCCTGATGGTGATTTTGCAGTTTCAGCAGTTGGTTTATCAGCTAATTTAATCGCACATGAAAAAACAATTATTCAAGCCAAATTGGCTGAAAAAGTCGAATACGCGCAGCAACAAGGCGTACGGAATGTTAACTCAATTCTGAAATTTTCAACACCACGTCAAGAATTAACGAAGACGATTCCCGAAGCACGAAACACTGATTTAATCATTTTAGGGACCAGTGGACAAGGTGCCATTGATCGTTTTGTCCTAGGCTCAGTGGCACAATACGCGAGCACGCACGCCAAGATTGATGTTTTATTGGTGCGATAAAAGTCAGCTGTGACAGAACTCGGTTATCAATTGAGTATCAAGTTAAAAATGCGGTCTATCCAGAACTAAGGATAGACCGCATTTTAAATTTGAACGGAAATTGATGAGTTATGGCGCGCGTTAAAGTAAATATTCGTTTGACTATGGGATTACTGAGACTAATATGGTAGCTACTTTTTTGCTATTTACAATTAGTCTGTATAACGAACAGCAGTGCCATACGCCGCAACTGATTGCATATCTGTGCCGATTGAACCGGAATCGAAACGCATCATGACAACCGCGTCAGCACCCATTTCAGCTGCATTTTTACGGAGGCGGCTAATCGCAACGTCGCGTGATTCAGTCATCATTTCGGTATAAGCACCGATTTCGCCACCAACGACGTTTTTTAATGAAGCACCGATATTTTTAAAGACGTTTTTAGATTGGGTCGTTAAACCGAAGACTTCGCCCAAAACTTCGTAGTTTTTACCAGGGATCTTTTCGGTAGTTGTGATTAAGATTTGCTCTGTCATATTAAACACTCCTTCGGAATCGTTAATTTACTTGCTAATGATAGCGTAGCAGATATGCTAAAGGTGGTCAATTAAATTGCTATCAATCGATGACTTTTAAAGCCTTTTGAGGGACATCTTTTTGAGGAACAGCTTCGTAACCATTTTCTGCTTTGGCACGGGTGTAGCTGATTTTGAGATAAGCATTGCGTTTGAGTGGCGTATTGTCTTCTTTGACGCTAGTGAAGTTTAATTGCTTCGTCTGACCATCTTGATCAGCCCCTTGCAATTGGTAGCGATAACTGACGAATTTGGTGCCATCATCTCCCTGGCCGTCTTCACGTTGTCCGTTAGTTGTCACCTTTACATAATAATAGTGAGGACTGTAGCGGTATTGATAGATGCCTCCTAAACCCAATAGGATTAGAATTGCGAGTGCGATGATTAATATTTTCTTGGCCATTGAAGGCACCTCCTAAGTTGATAAGTTTATTATGCCGGAAAATTAGTTTGTGCACCATTTATTTGGCTAACAGTCAGCTAACAAATTTGTTAGGTCGTTAAACCAATTTAGAATGCAAAATAAAAACAGTCAAAATACTGATCAACGATCAAGTGATTGTGACTGCTAAGGATGGTTTATTTAAAAAATAGAATCAATAGTAACGTGATTAGTGCAGGTAAGCATTGTAGGAAGAAAATTTTCTTAGTGGCGGTGAAAGTCCCATATAATGCGACAATCACAATGTATAACATCAATAGCGATAAGACGGTCATTAGTGTTTGACCGCTGAATAGCAGGTTTGCCATAAGAATGGTGACGCCTAACATGCCGTTATAGATACCTTGATTCCCCAAAGCGACTTTAGCGTTGGGCAAGCCGACAAAATTAAGTGGCATGTCAAAAGCATTAGCTTTAGTTTGGTCACTGGCAAACATTTCGATGCCCATAATGCCAAGATGTTCGATGGCGATTAGACAGGTTAAAATAACAATTAATAAATGCATGGATGCTCCTCCTTGAAATAACTTTTTCAGTATACCAGAATTGTCAAAAAAAGCCTTGGCTAACGTTTGCTTAGCCAGGGCTTAGTGAGTGTTTAACGATCTGCATAACCTGCTGGATGGCTTAAATGCCAGTTCCAAGCAGTTTCGATAATCGCTTCAATATTGTCATATTTTGGTTGCCAACCTAATGTACCACGGGCTTTGTCGCTAGCGGCAATCAAGGTGCTAGGATCGCCAGCGCGGCGGGGTGCGATCTGAGTTGGAATCGCTTTGCCAGTTACTTTACGGGCGGCTTTCACGATTTCCATGTTTGAAAAACCAGTTGATGAGCCTAAGTTGAAGGCGTTACTACCGTTACCGGCTGCCAAATATTTGAAGGCGAGAATGTGCGCATCGGCCAAATCCAATACGTGAACGTAATCGCGGACGTTGGTGCCATCTGGTGTCTCGTAATCGTCGCCGAAGATTGAGAGTTCGGCGCGATCGCCAGCAGCGACTTGTAAGACGATGGGTAATAAATGGGTTTCAGGATGGTGATCTTCACCAATTGAACCGTCCGCTTTAGCGCCGGCGACGTTGAAGTAACGGAGCGCGACGAACTTGATGCCGTAAGCTTTGTCGGCCCAACGCATCATCGTTTCCATCATCAACTTGCTTTCGCCGTAAGGATTGGTGGGGATTTGTGGATCAGTTTCCTTGATTGGAATTGATCTGGGTTCGCCATAAGTGGCCGCCGTTGATGAGAAGACAATCTTCTTAACATCGAATTCCGTCATGACTTCGAGCAGAGCGGTCATGCCATAAGTATTGTTGTCGAAATATTTAAGTGGTGCTTTCATGGATTCTGGGACGATTGAGAAGGCCGCGAAATGAATCACGCCTTCGACGTCTTCTTGGTCGAAGACGGTCCGCATAAAATCTTTATCGCGAATATCGCCTTCGTAGAAACGGGCTTGGGTGTTGACCGCAGCGCGATGGCCAGTGATTAAGCTATCGACAACGGCCACATCGAAGCCTTGGTTAACTAATTGGTCGACGGTGTGTGAACCGATATAACCGGCCCCACCTAAAACTAAAATTGACATTAAATAATATCCTCCTAGAGAATGGCTTATTGATTCTTAATTAGTATAGCATTTCGACGAATAAACCAAAACTAGCGAAATGATTTGCAACTTAAAATTAAGAACTTTGCTATAATAGAACAGTTAATGATTTGAAAATGCGAGGGATTAATGTGGAAGCCCAATATAAATGGCAATTAAAAACAAAACCAACTGAAGCAGAATTAAAAACAGTCACGGCATTTGATGCAATGCCCCCAGCAATCGCTGAATTATTATGGCAGCGGGGCTTACGCGATGATGATGCGGTGACCAATTTTATGCAACCTAACAGTCAACAATTACACGATCCATTCCTATTAAACGATATGCAAAAAGCGGTTGAACGGATTCAATCCGCCGTTGAAGCTGGCGAAAAAATAACGGTTTACGGTGATTACGATGCTGATGGGATTACCAGTACAACTTTGATGCGCGAGACGTTAGAAATATTAGGCGCCGACGTCAACGTTTACGTGCCTAATCGGTTTACCGACGGCTATGGGCCGAATTTAGCGGCGTATCAACGGATTATTGCTGATGGCACGCAACTGATTGTGACCGTTGATAACGGGGTCAGTGGTCTAGAACCGATTGCTTATGCGCAAGAACACGGTGTTGACGTTGTAGTCACTGATCATCATGAATTGCCAGCCGAACTACCGAAGGCGACGGCGATTGTGCATCCCCGTTATCCAGGAAGTGACTATCCGTTTGGCGATTTATGTGGTGTCGGAGTTGCGTTTAAAGTCGCGACGGCCTTATTGGATGAGATTCCGTATGAGAGCTTAGACTTAGTTGCGATTGGGACGATTTGTGATCTAGTCTCACTAACTGATGAAAATCGGGCGCTGGTCAGCTTAGGGTTACAACAATTACAAAATACGAGTCGCCCAGGATTGGTGGCATTGTGTCAAGCTGCTGGCGTCGAACAAGCCACGATTGATGCCACTTCGATTGGTTTCGGCATCGGTCCGCGGTTAAATGCGATTGGCCGGCTCGGTGATGCGACTCTAGGGGTTAATTTATTAACGACTTTTGATGAAGAACAAGCGGTCGAACAGGCTAAGTTTGTCGAAAGTCAAAATAAAGAACGCCAAGGTTTAGTTCAAGAAATTACGACGGCTGCTATGGCGATGGCTGAAACACCGGAAAATCAAGCCCATCAAACGCTAGTATTGGCCCATACGGGTTGGCACGAAGGCGTCTTGGGAATCGTGGCAAGCCACGTCGTTGAACAAACGGGCAAACCGACTTTAGTGTTAAACATTGATGAAGCAACTGGGTTGGCTAAAGGTTCTGGACGTAGCGTCGAAGCGTACCATCTATTTAAGGCGTTAGACGCCAATCGAGACCTATTAACCCATTTTGGGGGTCATCATATGGCAGTCGGCTTAACGGTTGCTGTGGACCAGATTGAAGCGATTCAGACGGCAATGGATGCTTATGCGACTGAACAACACCTTGATTTAACTGCTAAACAACCATTAGCGATTGATTTAGCGCTCAGTTTAGCGGAAATTACCTCTGATTTATATCAGACGTTACAACAATTGGCGCCGTTTGGGACGGATAATCCAGAACCGTTGATTGAATTGGAAATCCCTCAATTAGCTGATCTAAAACAAATTGGGGCGGATCAAAAACATCTGAAATTTACCGCCGTCGAACAACAACAAAAACTACCAATCTTGGCGTTTAACCGTGGGGCGTTACTGCCGGCACTACAAGCGGTTGAAGCCATTGAAATAGTCGGGACGTTGAGTGAAAATACTTGGCGGAATCAAACCACTTTACAGATGATGTTGAAAGATTTGAAAACCAGTGGTCAAATTTTGTTGGATCAACGCAGTAATCATCTGACCCAACAATTGTTTAAGAACACAGGGGCGTATGTCTTTTTTAACCCTAAACTATTGGCGCAATTACAAACGTATTTGCCTGCTGGCAGTCAAGCAATATTAGCGACCGATGCAGAAGTTGCAACGGCAACTAACATCACAGTCGTTGATGAACCAACCGATTTAACCGAATTTACGACTTTCTATCAACAACAATCGGCCACTCAGTTAGCTTTTATCTGTTACGCGAAACATTCGGCCTATTTAGATGGTATTTCGAATAAACAACAATTTGCAACGTTCTTAGTTTACTTACGGCAACACCCAGGTATCGAGAAAGCCCGGTTAGGCGAACTAGCAACTTATTTAAAAATGCAATTACCATTAATGATTTTCATGTTAGAGGTGTTTTTTGACCTCGGATTTGTTAGAATAGAACGTGGTCTGATTTCGGCCGAACCACAGCCAGAAAAGCATGCACTCGAAAGTGCACCAAGTTACCAACAACGATTAGCTAAAATTGAAATGGAGAAACAGCTCGTTTACTCAACTTTTTCTGAGCTGAAGAACTGGTTAAAAACAATTTCGTGATTAGCCGATCGCTATTAGATTTAAGGAGCGAATTATAAATGTCAATTAACTTTAAAGACTATGTCGCAAGTGTCCCTGACTTTCCAGAAGTCGGCGTCACTTTCCGAGACATCTCACCATTGATGTCAGACGGGGAAGCCTATGCGGCAGCAACTGACGAAATCGTGGCATACGCTAAAGATCGTGGCGTTGAAATGATTGTGGGCCCAGAAGCCCGTGGATTCATTGTCGGTTGTCCAGTGGCTTACAAATTAGGGGTCGGTTTTGCACCTGCTCGTAAAAAAGGTAAATTACCACGACCAACTGTTTCAGCAAGTTATGGTTTAGAATACGGTCAATCAACGCTATACATGCACAAAGATGCGGTCAAACCGGGTCAAAGAGTTTTAGTCACCGATGATTTATTAGCAACCGGCGGCACAATCGCCGCAACGATTAAGATGGTCGAAGAACTAGGCGGCATCGTCGTCGGCACAGCCTTCTTAATCGAACTAAACGACTTAAACGGCCGTGAAAAGATTAAAGATTACGATATTTTCAAACTAATGGATTATTAAGAAGTGCTGACTAAGCCGGTTAACTTCTGAGTATAGCCTAAAAGCGGACGTTGTGACGGGGTTAGTCATGACGCCCGCTTTGTAGCTAGACGGAAGAAGTTGGCTTAGAAGCACGTTACCAAGAAGTGCTGTGAGTTGCGGTCAGCAACTGAGCACTAACAGAATAATACCGATTATCTTTGGTTTTTAAGATAATTGGTATTATTCTGTTAAGCGGAAGTTGTTGCAACTCAAAAGCACGTTACTAAGAAGTGCGACTCAATTTGGTCAGACTTTGAGGATTAATCTAAAACTGGGTATTATGAGTGCTTTTTACTCATGATACCCAGTTTGTAGTTAACCGGAAAAGGCTAATTGAGAGAGCACGTTATCAAAGAAGTGCCGTCAAATCACAGTAAAAAGGCCCTCTCATCCACATATCGGATGGGAGGGCCTTTTAAGATTCAGTTAAATTCGATCTCTATAGAGTCCGACGACTTTACCTAAAATACTAACTTCGTTTAAAATAATCGGTTCAAACGTGTCGTTTTCGGGTTGGAGCCGGTAATGATCGGCTTCTTTGAAGAAGCGTTTGCAGGTCGCTTCGTCTTCGGCGGTCATCGCAATCACGATGTCACCGTTATCGGCGTTGGCCTGTTTACGAATGATGACTTCATCACCGTCTAAAATACCGGCGTTAATCATACTTTCGCCCCGAATCGTTAACATGAACAAATCTTGTTCGGTTTGCAAACTTGGGGGGATGGGGAAATAGTCGGTGGCTTCTTCAACGGCTAAAATGGGCACACCGGCAGTGACGACGCCTAAAACGGGAATCTTTTTAGGCGTGGCGCCAATTGCACTTAAACCCGCAGCGGTTAATTCAATGGCGCGGGGTTTCGTTGGATCTTTTTGAAGTAAGCCTTTCTTCTCTAAACGTGCTAAGTGACCATGAACGGTGGACGTGGAAGAGAGATTAACGGCTTCGCAAATTTCGCGGACCGTTGGCGGATAACCTTTGTCTTGAACCCGATCATGGATGAAACGCAACACTTCTAATTGTTTGGATTCAGTTCTAGTCATAAAAGCACCTCATTCATTCTGTTAATGATATGGTAGCATATCTATAGCGCTATTTCAAACAAGTGTTCGTGTTTTTTGACTTTTTACCCATAATAGGTCAAAATAGAGAAATAGATTTTAATGGAGGCAATTAAAATGGTAATGAATCAAGAACGATTGGATCGGATCAATGAGCTGGCCCATAAAGCTAAAGCTGAAGGGTTAAGTGAAGCTGAAACGGCGGAACGGCAAACATTACGCGATGCTTACATCAAGGATTTCCGGGCTAGTTTCCGTTCACAAGTTGAAATGTTACAGGTCTACGACAAGGAAGGTCAAGAAGTCACGCCGGAGAAAGTTAAAAATATTCAACGTGAAAAAGGGTTACGTGACAATTAAACTGAGAATTCCGCTTTCTTTTTGCCGGAATTATGTGTAAACTATTTAAGTGAACTGAAAGAAAAGGGGTGCATAAGATATGGGTATGGGATTAGGTATTTTAATTTTTGTCATTGGCGCGCTTTTAGGGGCTGTAGCAGGTTTCTTTGGTGCACGTGCTTACATGAAGAAGTATTTCCAAGACAATCCACCAGTTAACGAAGAGATGTTGAAAGCTATGATGATGCAGATGGGTCAAAAACCATCAGAAAAGAAATTGAATCAGATGATGAATTCAATGAAGGCTCAACAAAAACGTAGCAACGATAAATAATCAACGTTGAAACATCGCTAATGGCGATGTTTTTTTGTTCTAAAAAACAGATGATTGTCCCCGTTAAGTAAGATTGCTATAATAGGGGATATCGAATTTTCACAGGAGGTGCACTATGGGCATATTTAAAAAGCTTAGTTGGTATTTTAAGCAAGAAGCACGCCGCTATTTCTTAGGGGTGGTCTTCTTAATCTTAGTGGCAATTGTTCAGGTGATTCCACCAAAAGTGATTGGGAACTTGGTCGATTTAATGGCCGCTCAAAAATTAACCGCTAAAACGTTGTTGATTTGGTTGGTGGTGTTATTTGCCGCTGCGATTTTACAATACGTCTTTCGCTATGGTTGGCGCACCCGAATCTGGGGCGGGGCCGCCAAGTTAGAACGAATCTTACGCAGTCGATTATTTAACCATTTTATGCAGATGGATACGCCGTTCTTCCAGAAACATCGAACGGGCGATTTGATGGCGCATGCTACCAACGATTTAACCGCGATTCAACAAGTGGCCGGTGCCGGGATTCTAACGTTTGCGGATTCGATTATCACCGGTGGGACGACCATCATTGCGATGATAATCTTCGTCGATTGGCGTTTAACCTTAGTGGCGTTAATCCCCATGCCGTTATTGGCCGTTGCTTCACGCAAGTTAGGGGCGCACTTACACACGGCGTTTGGTAAATCGCAAGCCGCTTTTTCGCGTCTGAATGATAAAACGCAAGAAAGTGTCTCCGGTATTAAAGTCATCAAGACGTTTGGTCAAGAAACGGCTGATACGGCTGATTTTGACCGCCTAGTCGACAAGACCGTGGCGATTAATAAGAAAGTCAATTTTGTCGATGCCTTATTCGATCCCGTGATTAGTTTGATTATCGGGGCGACCTACGTCATTACGATTATCTACGGTGGCTATCTGGTCAGTCACAAGATGATTACAATCGGGCAATTGATTGCTTTCATCAGTTATATTGCTGCTTTAGTTTGGCCGATGTTTGCGATTGGTCGCTTATTCAACGTTTTGGAACGGGGCAATGCCAGTTACGATCGGGTTGATCAATTGTTACGAGAAACCAGTACGATTATCGAAAAACCAAACGCGATTCAAACATTGGCGACGGGTGATTTGCAATATGATGTGACCCGTTTTAAATATCCAGATGATGCAAAAGTGATTTTAACCGATATTCATTTCAACCTACCGCAAGGGCAGACGTTAGGGATTGTTGGTAAAGTCGGGGCGGGTAAAAGTACGATCATTAAACTACTTTTACGCGAATATGATCGGTACAAAGGCCAGATTCAAATTGGTGGCCATGATATTCAAGATTACGCACTAGATGCGTTATTGGACAGTATCGGTTACGTCCCGCAAGACAACTTCTTATTTTCTACCGACGTTCGCGACAACATTCGTTTTGCGGATTTTGAACAGGATCAAGCGCAGATTGAAAAAGTCGCCAATCAAAGTGCCGTTCACGATGATATTTTAACCTTTGCACAGGGTTACGATACGATTGTTGGTGAACGGGGTGTCTCCTTATCGGGTGGTCAGAAACAACGGATTGCGATTGCGCGGGCGATTATGACCAACCCTGAAATTTTAATTTTAGATGATTCGTTATCGGCCGTGGATGCTAAGACGGAAGAAACGATTTTGACGAATCTCAAGACAATGCGGGCGCACCAAACGACGATTATTACCGCTAATCGATTGAGCAGTGTGATGCACGCCGATGAAATTATTGTGATTGATGAAGGTACGATTATCGAACGCGGGCAACACACTGAATTATTGGCACAAGCCGGTTGGTACGCGCAAATGTGGCAGAAACAACAATTGAATCAAGCGATGGGAGGCGATTAGATGGTTCAAAAATATCAATCAGAATGGTCAAAAACCATTACGACTAAGGAACAATTGACGATTATGCGGCGTCTTTTTCGCTATACCAAACATTATAAAAAACAGTTTATTGGTGCGATTATTGCGGCGGCCTTTTTAGCCATCATCAATATTTTATTACCCCGCTTGTTACAAGTTTTTATGGATCGTTATTTAACAAATGGTAATGCAACCCTGAACATTTTGCTAGCGGTGGCTGGTTTATACATTCTCGGGGTGGTTATCAAAGCGATTAGCCAATTCTTTCAAGCTTTTCTATTTTCAATGGGTTCGGAACGGGCGATGGAAGATGTCCGCCGGTCGCTATTTCAACAATTACACCGGTTAGGCATGCGTTATTTTGATCAGACGCCCGCCGGTTCAATTGTATCGCGGGTGACCAATGATACGATGACGTTAATTGATTATTGGAACGTCTTCTTATCGTTATTAGTCGGGGCGTTTTCGATTATCTCGGCTTTTATCGCGATGTGGTTATTATCACCGCAAATTGCGTTAGCGACCGCCGCTTTTTTACCGATTCTACTCATCATTATTTGGTATTATAGTCGCTACAGCGCACGGGTTTACCGCCATATGCGTGAAAAGTTGAGTCAATTAAATACGAAGTTAAATGAATCAATCGAAGGCATTACGATTATTCAACAATTCCGCCAAGAAAAACGGTTGACGGCTGAATTTGAAACGGTCAACGCGGATTATTTAAAAACCCGTGAAGCGATGATTCGGATTAACTCGTTGTTGTTAGCGCCAGTCGTTAATCTATTGTATACATTGGCGTTAGTGGTCGTGTTAAGTCTGTTTGGGTTAGATGCGTTGCACAGCTTCGTGGCGGCCGGTACGGTTTATGCATTCACCACGTATGTCAGCAATTTCTTTAATCCGATGACCAACATGATGGATTCTTTGTCAGCACTTCAAGACGGGATGGTCGCGGGGAGTCGGATTTTTAGAATCCTAGACCAAACCGAATTTGTGCCGCAACAAAATCCAGACGCTAATCGTGAAATCACGGCTGGCAAAGTTGAGTTTAAACACGTCTCGTTTTCTTACGATGGCGAACATGAAATTCTGCACGATATTTCGTTTGTTGCACAGCCGGGTCAAACGGTCGCGTTAGTGGGCCATACCGGTTCAGGTAAGAGCTCGATTATCAACGTCATGATGCGCTTTTATGAATTCTATGAGGGCCAAATTTTGATTGATGGGCACGACATTCGGGATTATCCGATGGCTGAATTACGTCAGAAGATGGGTTTGGTTTTACAAGATGCCTTCATGTTTTACGGCGATATTGCGTCTAATATTCGCCTGTTTGATCAATCGATTACCGATGCTCAGATTCAAGACGCGGCCGAGTTCGTGCAGGCGGATCAATTTATCGAACAACTCCCTGGTCAGTATCACGCCAAGGTGATTGAAGGTGGTAGTCAGTTTTCAAGTGGTCAACGACAACTCTTGTCGTTTGCCCGGACGATTGTCACGAACCCCAAGATATTAGTGTTGGACGAAGCAACTGCCAATATTGATACTGAAACGGAAGAAGCGATTCAAACCGGCCTGAAACGGTTACGGCAAGGCCGGACGAGTATCGCAATCGCGCATCGGTTGTCAACGATTAAGGATGCCGATTTAATTTTAGTCTTAGACCAAGGTCGCATTGTTGAAGCGGGGCAACACGCCACGTTAATTGCAGATCAAGGCCGGTATTACGAAATGTATCAATTACAAAATGGTGACGCATAACTTCGGAGGAATTTAAGCATGAAAAAGAAACATTGGGTAAAATGGACCTTAATTAGTTTAGTGGCATTGATTGTGATTGGGGTCGCGGGCGCAACAACGTATATGTATCATTACGCATTTGTACCCGGCGACAAAGCGTTCCTGCATGGTGGTAAAAAATCGCAAGATTATATTGATAATCAAGCGTGGCTTAAAAACGTCAAACAAGCCAAATGGCAACAGACATCGGCAACGGACAATATTAAGTTAGTCGCACTTTATGTACCAGCGGCCAAAGCCACTAAAAAAACAATCATTGTCGCGCATGGTTATATGGGTAAAAAAGAAGATATGGCCCGCTATATCCATATGTACCATGACTTAGGCTACAACGTTTTAGCGCCGGATGATCGGGGCTCTGGCCATTCAGGTGGCGGTTATATCGGTTATGGTTGGCCGGACCGCTTGGATTACGTTAAGTGGGCGAAAAAAGTCGTTAAAACTGATGGTCAAGACAGTCAAATCGCCCTCTTTGGGGTCAGTATGGGTGGCGCGACCGTCATGTATACGGCTGGCGAAAAGTTGCCGAGTCAAGTCAAAGCCGTGGTTGAAGATTGTGGTTATAGCAGTATTTCAGGCGAACTAGAATATCAATTAAATGATTTATTCGGGTTACCTAAGTTTCCGTTATTCTACACGACCAACCTAATGGCGCGGGCACGAGCTGGCTATAATTTCTACGAAGGCGATGCCACTAAGAGCCTGGCTAAATCGAAACTACCGATTTTCATTATTCACGGTGGCGCCGATAAGTTTGTGCCGACTAAGATGGCGTACGAAAATTATAAAGCGGCCAATCAACCAAAGCAGTTATGGATTGTCCCTAAGGCTGGGCATGGTGCAGCTTTAGAAAAACAACCGACACAATATCAACAAAAAGTATCGGCGTTCTTAAATCAGTATTGGGATTAAAATAAAAAGCGGTCATCAGCTGAATTTAGCTGGTGGCCGCTTTTTAATGGGGACTATTTCTTAGGTTTCTCAACAATTTCGTATTTAAAATCAGGATTAATTTCTTGATCCAACTGATCGAAAGCATCTTGCATTTGTTGTCCAACTAGGGCTATGTTTTCATCGTTTAATTTCAATTTAGGCGCGACCGGAATCGGTTCACCAAAACGAATCGTAATCTTCTGACGTTTCAATAAATCTTTGAAGGTTAAGGGGCCTTGATAAACAGCGGGGACGAGTGGCACGCGCGCCATTTTTGCAATGACGATTGCGCCACCTTTTAATTCGCTGGCGTAACGGCTACCGGTTGGAAACATAATCAATGACAGGTCTTTGGAACGGAGTGCTTTAACTGGTGTTTTAATCGCTGAGGGGCCCGGATTTTGACGGTTAACGGGAAAAGCATTGGCGTGATTTAAAATAAAGCGAATTACGGGGTTTTTAAACAATTCTTCTTTAGCCATGAACGTAAATTTACGTGGGCTAGCGGCGAGTGCAAAGAAAATTGGATCCCACCAAGTTCGGTGCGGTCCCACTAAAACGTAGGTACCTTCAGGTAATGCTTCTTTATTTTCGACGTTTGGTTTGCCGTTTAACAACCAAGCGAGAATGCGGACGATAAAACGGGCAAAAGAGAAAAACATAAATTTTTAATTCCTTTCAAATCAGACTTCTTTTTTTCTCATTATACCAAATAACGCTTTCCTTTGTTATAATATGGGCTAAATATAATTGGGGTTGACGGATAATGTTAAAAACAGGGGAACGAATTGATCAGTTGCATCGCTTAGAGATTCAAATTATTCAAAGTCCGGCCGTCTTTTCATTTTCGATGGACGCCGTTTTATTAGCTGACTTTGCGCGTTTACCCAAGCAAGGCCAGATTGTTGACTTGTGTGCGGGCAATGGCGCGGTTGGCTTATTTATGAGTCATAAGACCAACGGGACGATTACTGGTGTTGAGCTGCAACCACGTCTAGCCGATATGGCACAACGGTCGATTGAATTGAATCAGTTAGAAAAACAGTTAAAAATAGTGACGATGGATTTAAAAGACGTCAGTACCGTGATTGCCAAGGATAGCGTCGATGTGGTGACGTGCAATCCACCGTATTTTAAGGTAACACCGGAAAGTCAGAAAAATCCGAATCAGCATCTGGCGTTGGCGCGCCACGAAATTGCGACGGATCTTAAGACGGTGGTTCAAACGATGAGTGGCTTGTTAAAAATGAATGGCCGCGCTTATTTAGTGCATCGACCGGATCGGTTCTTAGAAATTTGTGATGAATTACGGGCGGCACGTTTAGAACCGAAAAAAGTGCAATTTATCTATCCGAAAGCGGGCAAAGAAGCCAGCATGGTTTTAATCGAAGCGGTTAAAGATGGTCGACCAGGCGGTTTGCGCTTGCTGCCGGAATTGACGATTTATGACCAAAATAGTGAATACACACCAGAAATGCGAAAGAAGTTATTTATGGATGACTGAAGAAGCGGATCAACAATATTATTTTTACGTTTTAGTTTGTAGCGACCACAGCTTCTATGGGGGCTTTACGACGGACGTGACTAAAAGAGTCGCCACCCATAATACGGGTAAGGGGGCTAAGTACACTAAATTGCGCCGACCGGTTCGTCTACTTTATTATGAAACGTTTGCGGATAAATCGGCAGCGCTCAAAGCCGAATACGCGTTTAAGCACCAAAGCCGTTTGAAAAAAGAACGTTATCTAGAAGCACACGGGATTGCATCGACCCAATTTTAAAAACAAATGTAAAGAGGGAATGATCATGAAGCAACAAGTAATGATAAGGCCAGTCAAGCTAACGGATGCTGAGGCACTATACCAACTGGTTGACCGCAATCGAGCCAATCTAAGAATTTGGCTACCATGGGTGGATGCGATGCATTCGGCGCAAGATGAATTGAATTTTTTGGACTACTCTGTGCAGAAAATGGCCAACGGTGGCTTATGGATGATGACTATTTTAGTCGATCAACAAGTCGTTGGGATGATTGATATTCATAATTTGGAACCGACTGAACAATCGGGTGAAATCGGCTATTGGTTAACCGCTAATCAACGGGGACAAGGTGTGATGGCTCAAGCGCTGCAACAACTTGAACAACTAGCTAGTCAGCAATTAGGTCTGTCGCAATTAAGAATTATTACTGCGATGACCAACGAGGATAGTCAGGCGGTGGCTAAACGTGCTGGCTATCAGCAAATAGCTGATTTTGAGGGGCAAGTGACGGTCGCAAATGTTGTCCAAACCGGTCTGTTGTACGTTAAAAAATTAGCGAAAATCACTACTAAATAGGCCTTGAAAAGAGGCTTGACGTGGGCTGAAATATTTAGTATACTTTTAAACGGTATTTCAATACCAAAAAAATAATTCACACTGGTCGATTTCTAGAGAGGTGCTCAGCAATGAGTTCTCTAAAAAAGTGAAATCAGTGGTCGAATAAAACCATATGGAGGTCTGTTGACATGGCTGTATTGTCAATGAAACAATTATTAGAAGCGGGTGTTCACTTCGGTCACCAAACACGTCGTTGGAACCCAAAAATGAAGAAGTTTATCTTTACTGAAAGAAATGGTATCTACATCATCGATTTACAAAAAACCGTTCGCATGGTTGATGATGCTTATGATTTCGTTAAAGAAGAAGCTGCTAACGAAGGTGTATTCTTATTCGTTGGTACTAAGAAACAAGCACAAGATGCAATTGCTGAAGAATCAGTACGTGCTGGTCAATATTTCGTTAACCATCGTTGGTTAGGTGGGACTTTGACTAACTGGGATACAATCCAAACACGTATCAAACGTCTTAAAGAAATCAAAGCAATGGGCGAAGATGGTACTTTCGAACGTTTACCTAAGAAAGAAGTTGCCTTGTTGAAGAAACAACAAGATAAACTTGAAAAATTCTTAGGCGGTATCGAAGACATGCCTCGCATCCCAGATGTTATGTTTGTTGTTGATCCTCGTAAAGAACGTATTGCTATCAAGGAAGCTCAAAAATTAAATATTCCTGTTGTTGCTATGGTTGATACTAACTCAGATCCAGATGATATTGATGTTATTATCCCATCTAACGATGACGCAATCCGCGCTGTACGTTTGATCACAGCTAAAATGGCTGATGCCATCATCGAAGGCCGTCAAGGTGAAGATGATGTTGAAGAAGCAACATTCGTTGCTGAAAACAAATCAGCTGACTCAATGGAAGAAATTGTTGAAGCCGTTGAAGGTAACAACGATACTAACACTGACGCTAAATAAGGATTCAAATAAAGCTGTCTTAGAGGTTGCGCAAATACTGCAGACTTTGTGAGGCAGCTTTTTTTAAACAAGAAACGCACTCTATAAATTATAAATTGTCGGAGGTACATCAACATGGCTGAAATTAAAGCTGCTCAAGTAATGGAATTACGTAAGAAAACAGGCGTTGGGATCATGGACGCTAAGAAAGCCCTAGTTGCAAGTGATGGCGACGTTGCTTTAGCAATCGACGCATTACGTGAAAAAGGCATGGCCAAAGCGGCTAAGAAGAGCGACCGGATTGCTGCCGAAGGTTTAGCTGGCGTTGCCGTTAATGGTAACACTGCTGCAGTTGTTGAAGTGAATTCAGAAACTGACTTTGTTGCTTCAAACGATCAATTCAAAGCTTTATTAAAAGACATTGCTGAAACAATCGCTAAAAACAAACCAGCTGATATGGCTGCTGCTAATGAACTACCAATGGGCGAAGGCACAATTGCTAGCTCAGTTGTTGGTTTAACAGCCGTTATCGGTGAAAAAATCAGCTTCCGTCGTTTCGAATTAGTTGAAAAAGCGGATGGCGATCACTTTGGTTCATATCTACACAATGGTGGCCAAATTGCGTCATTAGTAACCCTTGAAGGTGCTGATGATGAAGCTGCTCATGATATCGCAATGCACGTTTCAGCGGTTAACCCTGAATACGTTTCTCGCGAAGATGTACCTGCTGAACAATTAGCTCATGAACGTGAAGTTTTAACTGAAGAAACTAAGAACGAAGGCAAGCCAGAAAAAATCATTCCTAAGATTGTTGAAGGCCGTGTTAACAAGTTCTTGTCAGAAATCAGCTTGAACGACCAAGCATTTGTTAAAGATTCAGACCAAACTGTTGCTCAATTTGTCGCATCAAAAGGTGGCAAAGTTAAGAGCTTCGTTCGTTTCACTGTTGGTGAAGGGATCGAAAAGAAAGAAAATAACTTTATTGATGAAGTTATGGGTCAAATCAAATAATTATTTGAGTGTCCGAAAAAAAGGAACGCAATTTGCGCTCCTTTTTTTTCGGACTATTATCAGAATTCACGATGGCGACCCTATTTCATTCCGGAATATGGTAAAATAAGCCTAGTAATCAACGAAGGGATGTCAATCATGTCAAATACAAAATATAAACGGATTGTTTTAAAGGTTAGTGGTGAAGCATTAGCTGGCGAAAAAGGATTTGGAATTGATCCAGAAATCGTTAAAACAGTCGCAGCTGAAATTAAATCAGTTCATGAATTAGGTGTTCAAATCGCAATCGTTTGTGGTGGCGGTAATATGTGGCGCGGTGTCACTGGCGAACAAATGGGTATGGAACGTGCGCAAGCCGATTACATGGGCATGCTCTCAACAGTCATGAATGCTTTGGCATTACAAGATATCTTAGAAGGCATCGGTGTCCCAACACGCGTTCAAACCTCAATCGAAATGCGTCAAATCGCTGAACCTTATATTCGTCGGAAGGCTGTTCGTCATTTAGAAAAAGGCCGCGTGGTCATCTTTGCTGGTGGCACGGGTAATCCTTATTTCTCAACTGACACCACTTCTGCATTACGGGCTGCTGAAATCAACGCTGACGTCATCTTGATGGCTAAGAACAACGTTGACGGTGTTTATTCGGCTGATCCTAACACGGACCCTACAGCCGTTAAGTATGACACATTAACGCATTTAGACATCATCAACAAAGGCTTAAATGTCATGGATTCAACTGCAAGTACATTATCAATGGATAACGATATTCCATTGGTTGTCTTCAATTTAAATGAACCTAACAATATTAAACGCGTTGTTGAAGGCGAAAATATTGGGACAACGATCAAAGGGGGAAAATAATTTTGGCAAATAAAAGTTTAGAAAAAGCACAAAGCAGCATGGAAAAAGCTGAAGCAGCATTACAACGGACATTGGGCCAAATTCGTGCCGGTCGCGCGAATGCTAGTCTAGTCAACCGAGTGATGGTTGACTATTATGGTGCACCAACACCTTTAAACCAAATTGCTGCAATCTCAGTCCCAGAACCACGGGTCTTGATGATTACGCCTTACGATAAAGGCGCTTTGGAAGACGTCGAAAAGGCCCTTTACACGGCTGATATCGGAATTTCACCCGCTAATGATGGCACGGTAATTCGTTTAGTGATTCCACAATTGACTGGTGAACGCCGGAAAGAAATCGCTAAAGAAGTCGGTAAAGAAGCAGAAACGGCTAAAATTGCCGTTCGTAACGCGCGTCGCGACGCAATGGATGATTTGAAAAAATCAGAAAAAGCCAGTGAAATTAGCGAAGACGAAATGCACGACTTGGAAGAACAAGTCCAAAAATTAACCAACGAAGCCACAAAACGCATCGATGAAATTTCAAAAGACAAAGAAAAAGAAATTACAGAAGGCTAAAGAGTGCTGACTCAAGCGTTTAAACCTTGAGCATAACCTAAAAATGAGCGACATGATTTGAATTATAATCATGTCGCTCATTTTGTAGTTAGGCGGAAAGGTTTGCTTGAGAAGCACGACTAAACCATAAAAAACGGCCGTCACCTTAATTAAGGTGGCGGCCGTTTTGCGTTTAATGAATAATATGACTTTTTGCAGCGGCGGCATGTAGTTTATTAAACCAGGGGTTAATGCGATCTTTAAAAAAGAGACCAATGAAGAAGAAGCTAATTCCAAAGAGTGCCAGAATTGCAACATTGTACCAGAGGTTTGGCCCGTAGATGCCACCAGTTGGTTCGCGCAACATGTTGACCCCGTAAGTGAAAGGCAACAGCGGGTTGATGAACTGGAAGAATGAATCGGACAAGACGACGGGGAAGTTACCACCCCCGCCGGAAATCGAGAGGACTAAGATGATCATTGCGAGCCCCTTACCGACATTACCGAACATGGCGGCTAACACATAGACAATTGTCATAAAGACCATGCTCAGGAAGATAGCGAGTAAGAAAAGGGCCAGCTTATCAACGACGTAAGCTTTTAAGATAAAGAGGTTGCCGATGACCACAATCGCAGCTTGGGCAATCCCAATCACGATGTAGGTTAACCACCGTGCGATGAATTGTTGTTTCTTGGTATATTTCTTTTGTTGTGCATCGTCTAGACTGAAATTGGTTAAGACGATATTGCTGAGTAACAGGGCACCGACCCAGAGGCATAGCGCTGTATAGAATGGGGCGCTAGCGGAACCGTAATTTTTAATCGGATAAACGTGTTTTTCTTTTAGTTTAACCGGTTCGGCGAGGAAGTTACTTTCCTTAGTCGCATCACGGCGCAACAGTTTAATTAAATCTTTCAAATCAACCGTTTTTTGTTGTTGACGAATCGCGGCAGCGCCTTTTTGAATTCCGCTGCGCAAGAACGGCCAATCATTATTAATCAGGTCGGTTGCATCGTTTAAGGCCGTTTTGAGTTGTGGGAATTTAGCGTTGGCCATCGCAAGGGTTGATGTTAAGTCGGTTTCGATGCCCGGTAAATCATTGTTAATGAAGTTGGTTGCGAGCTGGAGTTTATTTTTAACGGTCGGATAATCATTTTGATAGAAGGCACTCGCGGTATTTAAACCAGTGATAATCGTTGACATATTGCCGTTTAATAGCGTATTGGCATCATGAACTTCCTGTTTAATTGCCGGAATCTGTGCTTCGTATTTCTCGAGATAAGTAATTGCAGTTTGCAAGGTCTTTTGTGTGTTGGTTAATAGACTTGGCAATTTAGGCAATACTTGGCTGTTTAACTGACTTAAAACAGCGTCGCCTTGGTTAATCAGTGTTGAGAATTGGTCTAACAAGCTGGCAACGGTTGTGCCGATTTTAGCGGCTTGGATTTGTTGAATAGTTGCTTGAACTTGATTTTCAAAGGCAATCACCTGTTTAATTGCGGTTTGCAATTCAGTTAATGAAAGTTGATCATAATTCGCTAAGACCGTATCCAAATGTGCCTTAAATTGCCCCAATTGAGTGGCGACCAAGCGGAGGTTCTTGATTGGCGTGTCGAGTTGATGTGATTCGGGTTGACCAGCCGCGGTGGCCGCTGAATTATAAGCATCTTGTAAACTTTGGAGCGTGTCTGCCAATTGGGTGTTTTGTGCTTGGAGAGTTGTCACATGCGTCTCCAATTGTTGTAGGGCCGCTTTTAAAGCGGCTTTGGCTTCAATATTATCGGGATTATTTTGAAGCGCCTCTAGTTGCTGATTGACTAAGGTTAAATCGGTCGCAATATTCTTAGCAATTTGATTGGTAATCGTTAGGCCTTGATCAATCGCGCTCTGAATGGCGGGTAAAGCCGTTTTGAGTTTCGGAATTAAATCAGTTTTAATCTCGCCGGAAACGTCTTGTGCGCTCTGACTGAAACTAATCAGGTCAGGTAATACTTTTTGGGTTTTGTTTAAAACGGTTAAACCGGTTTTAGCTTCGTCAATCCCATTGGTCAGTGTGTTGGCAATCCCGTCGAAATCGCTGTCGATGGTCGCGATTTGTTGACCAACTTGTTGGATTTCAGGAATTTTACCTTGAACGGTTGTCACGAGTTGGCCGGTTGCTTCAACTTGGGGGAGATAGCTATTTAGGCCGGTGATTTTTTTAGCCATCGTGTTAGCTTGGGGTAAAAAGGCGGCAAATTCGTTAGCCTGTGCTAGCTTGACTGCCATGGCGGGTAGCTTTTTCTGTAGCGTTAGCACTTGTTGCGTATACTGATTAATCTGTGGGATTTGTTGATCCGTTTTAAGAATTAGACTCGAAAAACGATTAATGACCGGCAAGTTGGCGTCTAACTCGAAACCAGCCTTGTTAAGCGTCGACATTAAGGTTTTGGCAACGGTCGTGACAAATTCATCAGAAATAGTCGATTGCAAGGTGGTTGCGCCCGCACTAGTAATCTTCGGCGCAATTGCGTTAATTTTATCGTTGGAAGAATAAACAATCATCGGTTTTTGAATTTGACCATCAATGAAGCTAATCAGATCCTTAGAGAAGTTTTTAGGGATGTAAATGCCGGCATAGTACTTACCGGTTTTAACGCCTTGATCCAATTGCTTTTTGCTGGTTGTAAATTGCCAACCCAATTTATCGTTCTTTTTTAATTGACCAATCAGTTCATCCCCAATGGCGACTTTCTTATCAGCGACCGTGATGCTTTGATCGGCAGAATAGACGGCGACTTGTAAATCTTGGGTTTTGCTATAGGGATCCCACAACGCCCAGATATTGAACCAGGCGTAAAGCGAGGGGATGATGATTAAGGCTAATATTAATAGGAAAGCGACCGGATTTTTAAAAAGCCGACGCCAATCAAGTTTGAATAATTCGGCGATATTCTTCATGCAGGAACTCCTTTAAATGGGATCAATATTTAAATAGTTTAGCACATAATTAATTCACGGTCATTATTAGTTGTTTCGCTTCCTGGAAAATAATTAAGATGATTTTAAATAGTCAGTCTGCCTTATTTTTGGTACAATCATTGAGAGTACGAATGAACTGGAGGAATGGTTGTGTTTACAAAAAATAAACAGGCGCTCCCAACGGACATTGATCCCGATAATGTCCCACAACACGTCGCGATTATTATGGACGGAAATGGTCGTTGGGCGAAGAAGCGTTTGATGCCGCGGGTAGCTGGACACAAGGCGGGGATGGAAAACGTCAAAGTGATTACCAAAGCTGCTAGCCGGATGGGCGTTAAAGTGTTGACGCTATACGCATTCTCAACTGAAAATTGGAAACGGCCGAATGATGAAGTCCATTATTTGATGCAGTTGCCGGTCGATTTTTTTGGCGCTTTTATGCCAGAATTAATTGCGGAAAATGTTCAGGTCCAAGTGATGGGTAATTTAGAGGCGTTACCAGCTAAAACGCAACAAGCTGCGCGCGATGCGATGGCAGATACGGCGCAAAATACCGGGATGATTTTGAATTTTGCACTTAATTACGGTAGTCGCGATGAAATTCAACAAGCTGTTCAGCAGATTGCTAAAGATGCGGTTAGTGGTAAGATAGAACCTGAATCGATTGATGATGATTTAATTAGTCAGTATTTGATGACGGGTTTCTTAGGCCAATATGCGGATCCAGAATTATTGATTCGGACGAGCGGTGAAGAACGGATTTCAAATTTCTTACTTTGGCAAATTGCCTATAGTGAACTCGTTTTTGTCGACGAATTCTGGCCAGATTTTACACCCACTGTTTTTGAACAATCAATCTTAATTTACCAACATCGCAATCGGCGTTTTGGTGGTTTAAAGTAAACTGTTACTAGGAGGATCTATTTAATGAAACAACGTGTTATTACGGCGGTTGTCGCCTTAATTATTTTTATTCCAATTTTAATTTTCGGTGGCGTCTTTATCGATGTGGCTGCGGCAGTCTTAGCGTTAGTCGCTTTATCAGAAATTTTTATTATGCGTAAACGAATCATCGTTTCACCAGATGCGATGGTCGCCGGCTTAGCCGTTTTAAGTTTGGTATTACCAACGACGGCGTTTGACTGGTTACCAACTGGTGTCAGCCAATTTGATTTATTCTACCTATTCATTGCTATTTTATTAGCCATCACGGTTTTCACGAAAAACCGGGTCAATTTTGACGATATGGGTGTCACAACTTTAGCGAGTCTCTACATCGGTTTAGGTTTCCACTATTTAGCCGCAACGCGGAATATCGGTGGCTTTGATACCGTTATGTACATCCTATTAGTGATTTGGATGACCGATATCGGTGCATACACTTTCGGTCGGATGTTTGGTAAAAATAAACTATGGCCAGCGATTAGTCCTAATAAGACATGGGAAGGTTCAATCGGCGGCACACTATCAGCCGTCGTTGTTGCAGCAATTTATTTAATATTCTTCCCACAAGCCTACTCAATGCCCGTTATGATTGGCTTAACCGTTATCTTCTCAATCTGCGGTCAATTAGGTGATTTAGTCGAATCAGCTTACAAACGCTATTACGGCGTCAAAGATTCAGGCAAAGTATTACCAGGCCACGGCGGCATTTTAGACCGTTTTGACAGTATGTTGTTCGTCTTACCATTGTTGCATTTGTTTGGATTAATTTAATATAAATATAAAGTGCGACTGCGCTGTTTAGCTTCTGAGCATTAGCCTAGTTTCGCGAATGAAGTCTGGGTTGAGACTTTGTTTGTGAAACGTAGTTAACCGGAAAAGGCTACTTGAGAAGCATGTTTAGAGTGCTGATTTGATTGCGTTTAGCAATTGAGTACTAATAAAAATCTCCAATTAACCAGAATTTAGGTTAATTGGAGATTTTAGATTAGGCGGAAATTGTTGCAATCAAAAGCACGTTTTAGAATAGAGTGCTGGAACCCACGAGTGCTTCCGAGCATTATTCCCCAATCTAAATTAAACTTACCATGACGCGTCAATTCTCATTTAAGAATTGGCGTGTTTTTTTAATTGTGCCGGTAATAAATTGTTGGGACAATACCAAGTTAAACAGTTGACGGATCCGCCGAGTGTCGATAGGTGGGCAACATCAACGGCTTGGACTTTTTTAGAGGTGTGTTGTTGGACCAACTTGATGATTGCTTGATCCATTTTAAGACCGTATTGGGGAACGTAGACAGTCGAAGTCGTTTCAGTCATGTTGATATAGAGTCCTTTGGCCGACGGAATTTCGGAATCGTATTGACCAGCAGCTTGGTAACTGGAGGGTAAATCAATAATGGTCGTTTGAGGTAATGCACGTTGCAATTGCTGTTTGATTTTTTGATGACCACTAAAATCACCCAATAGTAGGCAGTCCGGGCTTAAGAAATGAACTTGACCATCAGCGTGTCCCAAAACGTCACCGGGTTCAGGGGCAATCAGGATAACGTGAGTGACTTGTAGTTGTGACTTGAGTGTCTGAATTAAGGCGGATCGTGAATACGCCGGATTATCTTGTAAGACCCTAGTGGTGATAATCACAGTGTCACGGCCGTTGTAGATGCAATTACCGCCATCTAAGATAATAGCGGATTTAAGGTAGTTAAAATGTTGTTGATCGAGCCAATCCGAAAAGGCTGATTCTAACGCAGCGCTTTGTTTTTTAGGGAGATAATCGGGCGAATAGCGGAACTTGACCAAGCGTGACGTCACGACTGGTGCGACATCTTTAATCCAGACATCGCCATAGGGAATCGGGATGCTAGTGGTCGCCCGTTCAAATTGTCGGATATCTTTTTTAAACGGCCAATAATAATGATCGCTTAATCGAGGACGACCGGTGAAGAGTTGTCCTTGTGGATGTGTACATTGGGGAATCGTCGTTGCTAAACTACCGGCGAACAATAATAAGCTGAGTTTACGGAACATGGTGAAACCTCCTTTGGTTGATTGCCGTTATTATACAGGCTGGTTTGGTTATATAATATTAATAAAAATATAAAGCCGAGCTAGCAGCTTAAATTGATGCTTGACAACTTTTTTTTAATTAATATTATAATTATTTTAAAAGAGCCTGAATAATTCATACTTTGACTTCAAACCGTCTGAAACTGCCTAACGGCAGTCTTCATTTACTTTTTCATTTTCACCTGTTAAGTGATGCAAAAAGAACCCCATTCTGATATGGTAAAGGTGTCGAAACCAACCATAAGAAAGGAGTTCTTCTCATGACTAGCTTACACAAAAACCAGGTAAAATTCAATTCAAATTTGACTATTTCACATACAGGTGGTCGCTTATCGAGTGATTCGGGTTTGGTCTTAGTTAAAGAGGTGATGAATACCTTCGACTTTTCACACGTAGCTAAACAGTGGCTCCATATTAAAGACAAACGTGTTTACTTCACACATGATAACTTAGCGATATTAGAACAACTCATTATGCAGTTAATTGCTGGGTACTCGGCAGACTCATCAGCTAATCTATTAAGACAGTATCCAGTCTTTCAAGCTGTACTCGGTAAAAAAGAGTTGGCCTCACAATCGTCAATCTCACGGTTTTTAGATCGTTTCACCGAGGAGAACATGGATCAACTCCAAGCATTAAATCAGTCGCTGATTGATAAAGCGCGTTTGATTCGCAATGACACCGAGTTAATCATTGATGTCGATTCCACACATTCGGATACCTTTGGACGCCAAGAACAAACAGATTATAATGCCCATTATCAAACCTACGGCTATCACCCATTAGTTGCATTTGACGGATTGACCGGAGATTTCCTAAAAGCTGAACTGCGTTCAGGCAATCAGTACACGTCTAAAGGGGTAAAAGCCTTTATCGACCCGCTGTTACACCACTACAAGAGCACGTTACCTCATACCGAGATATTGGTTCGGGGTGACAGCGGCTTCGCCACACCAGAGGTGTATGAATCTTGTGAAGCAACTGAAAGCCAGTACGTTATCCGATTAAAGAGCAATCGGAGGTTAAGTCAGTTAGCTGAACACTCTGTTCTTTATGGGGATAATAAAAAATGGGAAGACCGAGAAATACAGTATTTTTCACTCCCTTATCAAGCACAATCCTGGTCAAAACCCCGTCGCGTTTGTATTCGATCAATCCGTGAAGCAGGAGAGCTTCTTTTTCACCACGCATTCATTGTGACGAATCTATCCGATAATGTCTCGCCTGAAGTCATATTCTCTCTTTACGGCAAGCGTGGAACAATGGAAAATTTCATCAAAGAAGCGAAATTAGGCTTTTATTTTGACAAAACAGATAGTCCGCGTTTCCTGGAAAATCATGTCAGAATGATGATCAGTGTCCTGGCTTACAACCTCGTCAATTTTTTAAAGACCATTGGATTTGAACAAGTGAATCGGGGGATGACGATTCATTCTATACGATTGACATTGCTTAAAGTTGCCGGAAAACTCGTTAAAACAGGTAGACAAGTCTATCTCAAACTGTCGAGTTATCATGTGTATCAAACTGAATTTTATAAGGTTTTTGAACGCCTACGGCGATCTAGGCAATGGATTTAGGCTAGTTATCGTAAAAATTTTTAACCTATTTTTCCAAGGGGTCAGTCTGCCCTTAAATAGACAAATAATTTTTATTATAGCCTTCTTCCGTATATATCCTGTTCGAAAACACATTATTTTGGAAGAATGTATCTGCCTAATTTAAATGTAGGCACTTTGTTCAAAAAAATAGCTTAAATTTAGAGCTATGAATTATTCAGGAAGAGAATTAAGCATTATTTTTGAGAAAACCAGATTCGTGATATAATATAACAGTTCATACTTAAACAAAGTCTAAAATGACGCATCTAGAAGGGAGTCGTACACAATTGGCGGCGATAATTGCGTTTATCATTATTTTTGGTATTTTAGTAGTGGTGCATGAATTTGGTCATTTCTATGTGGCTAAACGTTCAGGCATTTTAGTGCGCGAGTTTTCCGTGGGGATGGGGCCTAAGCTCTTTGCCACCCGGAAGAATGGCACGACTTATACGATTCGCTGGTTACCGTTAGGCGGTTACGTCCGCATGGCGGGGATGGCGGATGATGAATCTGAAATCGAAGCAGGTACCCAAGCAACCCTGATTTTGAACGATCAGGGCCAGGTTCAGCGGATTAATACGAGCGATAAGGTGACCACTTTAAACGGGGTACCTTTCCAAATCGCTAAAACCGATTTACAAAAGGAATTGTGGTTAGAAGGTTATGAAGCCGGCGATGAATCCGAATTAAAACGGTATTCAGTCTTACACGACGCGACGATTATTGAAGCGGACGGGACTGAAGTGCAAATCGCACCGGTCGATGTTCAATTCCAATCAGCGACGTTGATCAACCGGATGTTAACCAACTTTGCCGGACCGTTCAACAACTTTATTTTGGCGATTGTGGCCTTTATTCTCTTTGCGATGTTAAGCGGTGGGGTTGCCCAGAATAAGGCGCAACTCGGCACAATCCAAGCGAACTCACCCGCGCAAAAAGCGGGTTTAAAAACCGATGACAAACTCTTGGCCGTTAATGGCGACAAGGTCACTTCGTTCACGGATTTCAGTCAGATTATTGCTAAGAATCCAAATAAACCGGTTCAAATTAAGTACCAACGGGGCCAACAGACGAAGACGGTCACGGTGACGCCCAAAGCAGTCACGCAGGATAAAACCAAAGTGGGTCAAGTCGGTGTCACTGCGAGTCAAGATCATCGGATTATGACGATGGTTAAATACGGCTTCACGCAATCGTGGTCGATTGCCAGTCAGATTTTTAAAGTCCTTGGTTCATTTTTAACCGGTGGTTTTTCATTAAATAAATTATCAGGACCGGTCGGCATGTATTCGATGACGACTCAATTCACAGAACAAGGGTTTAACGCGTTGGTCTATTTCTTGGCCTTCCTATCATTAAACTTGGGGATTATGAACTTAATTCCAATTCCAGCATTAGATGGCGGCAAGTTAGTCTTAAACGTGATTGAAGCGATTCGCCGTAAACCACTATCACCCGAAAAAGAGGGGATTGTGACGTTGGTTGGGGTTGGTATCATGGTATTATTGATGGTCTTAGTCACTTGGAACGATATCCAACGCTTTTTCTTTTAGATTACATTTGGAGGCATAACAACATATGAAACAGTCAAAATTATTTATTCCAACTTTAAAGGAAGTTCCTAACTCAGCGGAAGCTAAAAGCCATCGCATGATGTTACGGGCCGGCTATATTCACCAAGTCTCAGCGGGTATCTATAGTTATTTACCACTCGGTTTTCGCGTGTTAGATAAGATTCAAACGATTATTCGCGAAGAAATGGACAAGATTGATGCGATTCAAATGCAAATGCCAAGTGTGATTCCCGCTGAATTATGGCAAGAATCAGGTCGTTATGACACATACGGCCAAAACTTGTTCAAGCTAAAGGATCGTCATGAACGCGACTTTATCTTAGGCCCCACGCATGAAGAAACGTTTACTGATTTAGTGCGAAATAACATTAAATCGTACAAGAAACTACCATTAACGTTATATCAAATTCAAACCAAGTATCGTGATGAAAATCGTCCACGCTACGGTTTATTGCGTGGTCGTGAATTTATTATGCAAGATGCGTATTCATTCTCAGCCAACGAAGCTGATTTAGATACGACTTTCCGTCAAATGGAACAAGCTTACACGAATATTTTTACCCGTTGTGGATTAGATTTCCGGGCCATCATTGGGGATGCCGGGGCGATGGGTGGTAAAGATTCTAAAGAATTTACCGCAATTGCTGATATCGGTGAAGATACGATTGTTTATTCTGATCAAAGCCAATACGCGGCCAACTTAGAAATGGCTAGCGGTGTTCGTCCTAGCCAAAGTTCAACTGACGTTCAATTGGAAACTGAAAAAGTGGCGACTGGCGATGCACATACGATTGAAGAAGTCGCAGCTCGTTTAGAAATCACGGCGCAACAAATCATTAAGAGTGTCCTCTTTATCGCCGACGAAAAACCAGTCTTGGTTTTAGTTCGTGGTGATTACGAAGTCAACGACGTTAAATTAAAGAACTTCTTGAATGCTGATTTCTTAGAAATGGCAACGCCAGAACAAGTGCAAACTGTTATGGGCGCACCAATGGGTTCAATCGGACCGGTCAATGCACCAGAAGCAGTCAAATTAGTCGCTGATTATAGTGTTGAAGCGATGGTCAATGCAGTCGTTGGCGCCAATGAAGCCGATCATCATCTATTAAATGTTAACGGCAAACGTGATTTTGCTGAAACGGACTATGCTGATTTACGTTTCGTTCAAGAAGGTGAAGCCTCACCAGATGGCGAAGGTAAATTACAATTTACTAAGGGCATCGAAATTGGTCATATCTTTAAATTAGGCACACGCTATTCAGAAGCATTTGGTGCGACTTTCTTAGATGAAAACGGCCGCGCTAAACCAATCATCATGGGTTGTTACGGGATTGGGGTTAGTCGTTTACTATCCGCCATTACGGAACAACAAGCTGACGATAACGGCCTCGTTTGGCCAAGTACGATTGCGCCATTTGATTTACACATTGTCCCCGTCAACGTTAAAGATGCGGACCAAGTGCTATTAGCGGAACAAATCGAAATTTTATTAGAAGAAGCCGGTTATTCAGTATTAGTTGATGATCGTAAAGAACGTGCGGGCGTTAAGTTTGCCGATAGCGATTTAATTGGCTTGCCAATCCGGATTACGGTCGGTAAAAAAGCGACTGAAGAAATTGTCGAAGTCAAAATTCGTAAAACGGGTGAAACACTAGAAGTGAAGAAAGATGAATTAATCAATTCATTAAGTGTCCTTTTAGATAGCAAACAATCAGTCACTGAATAATCACGACGATAGTGTTTAAGCGTGTTGAGTTTGTCACACGCATCCATTTCCGTTCAAATCAGAAAACCAGTTTATCCTTAGTTTCTGGGTAGACTGGTTTTCTGACTTGATACTCAATTACCAGCGTTAAGGGGGCCCTTTTGTGGCATTAGATCAAACGGCATTGTTTCAGAAATTATTAGAACAAATCGAATTACCCGCCGATGTGGCGAACTATCCCGGTTTTAAAACCGGTCAAGTCGAACAAGTCATCGTCCATGAAACCTCGAAGGCGTGGACGTTCAAATTGCATTTCGAGACGGTATTACCTTACGCGGTCTTTGTGACGTTTGAACAATATTTGGAAGCGGCATTTAAGTCCATTGCGACCGTCCAACTTGCGATGACGACTGATAAAACCGAACTTGATGGTGGTGTCTTAGCGGCCTATTGGGAATACGTCGTCAATCATAGCGGCATCCAATCGTCACTATTGCACGAACTCTGTGCGAAAGAGACACCTTACATGGACGGCAAGCAAACTTATCTAGTCGTTGAAAATGATATTGTTAAAAACTTCTTCATTAACCAAGCACAAACCGCGATTCAAGATGGTTATCGCCGTTTAGGATTTCCGAAGTTTGCGATTCAACCGTTGATTGATGAATCCGCTTCGCAAAAAGCGATTGAGGATTTCCAAGCGAAAAAAGCGGTCCAAGATGCCGCCCGAGCGCAAGCCGCGGCTGAAGCCATTAAGAAAAATGAAGCGCTTAAAGAAAAACGCCAAGCTGAAGGCAAACCAGTTGACGGTCCAATTAGTATGGGCCGCGGCTTAAAACCCGACGAACCAGCGCGTCAAATGATCACAATTAACGAAGAAGAACGGTCAGTCGTGATTGAAGGTTACGTCTTCGATAAAGAAGTTCGTGTCTTGCGTTCGGGCCGTCAATTGTTAATCTTGAAGATGACCGATTATTCATCATCATTTACGGTTAAGAAGTTCTCACGGGATGCCAGCGATGAAGGGCTGTTTGCCGCCATCAATCCGGGCATGTGGTTCAAAGTTCGTGGGAGTGTCCAAGAAGATAATTTCCTCCGTGATTTGGTACTGAATGCCAATGATTTGGTCGAAGTCAGTCATCCGAAACGCCAAGATACCGCCGAAAATGGTAAACGGGTCGAATTGCATTTGCACACCAACATGTCGCAAATGGACGCCACTAATAAAATTGGCGACTTCGTCAAACAAGCCGCCAGTTGGGGCCAGTCCGCCATTGCGGTCACCGATCATTACAATTTACAATCGTTTCCGGATGCGTACGCCGCGGGTAAGAAGAATAACGTTAAAATTCTGTACGGCGTGGAAGTCAATCTCGTCAATGACGGCACACCAGTCGCCTATAATTTACGCGACGAAGTTCTTGAAACTGCCGAATACGTGATTTTTGATGTGGAAACGACCGGGTTGTCGGCCGTTTACGATTCAATTATCGAATTAGCCGCCGTTAAAATGAAAAACGGTGAAGTGGTAGCTTCGTTTGATGAATTTATCAATCCTGGTAAATCGTTATCGGCGTTTACGACGCAATTAACCAGTATCACGAATGAAATGGTACAAGACGCTAAATCCGAAGCCGCCGTCTTGGCGATGTTTAAGGATTTTGCTGGCGATGCCGTTTTAGCGGGCCACAACGTCACGTTTGATATGGGCTTCTTGAACGCCGGTTACGGTCGTAACGAGCTAGGTCAAATCGAAAATCCCGTGATTGATACGTTGGAATTATCACGGATGTTGCACCCAGAATATAAAAATCATAAATTAGATTCATTAACGAAACGCTACAAGATTAACTTGGAACACCATCATCGCGCCAATGCCGATGCGGAATCCACTGGTTATTTATTGTACAAATTAGAAACCGAAGCGGCCACGCGCTACGAGATGCTTAACGTCAATCAATTAAACAATCGAGTCGGTGAAGGCGATTCGTATAAACAAGCGCGGCCAGCCCACGCCGTTTTGATGGCGAAGACCCAAGCTGGTTTGAAGAACTTATTCAAATTAGTTTCGGCGTCAATGACCGAATATTATTACCGGACACCACGCTTACCGAAGAGCCGTTTAGACGCATTGCGTGAAGGAATTATCGTTGGTTCGGCCTGCAGTAGTGGTGAGGTCTTCGAAGCGATGATGCAAAAAGGTTATGAAGAAGCTCGCAGTCGGGCGAAGTATTACGACTACATCGAAGTCATGCCCAAAGCCGTTTACGCACCGTTGTTGGAACGTGAATTGGTCCAAGACGAAAAAGCTTTGGAAGAAATCATTGCCAATTTAGTCAAGCTGGGTGCCGAACTTGGCAAACCAGTCGTTGCGACGGGCGATGCCCATTATCTAAACCCGGTCGATTCAATTTATCGTAAGATTCTGATTAATTCGATGGGTGGCGCTAATCCGTTAAACCGGTCGAAATTACCAGACGTCCATTTCCGGTCAACTGATGAAATGTTGAAAGCTTTTGCCTTTTTAGGCGCTGATAAAGCCCAAGAAATCGTCGTTACAAATCCCAATGCGCTAGCCGATAGTCTCGATGAAATTGTGCCGGTCAAGGACAAGTTGTATACGCCGAAGATGGAAGGCGCTGAAGATGAAATTCAGACCCTGACCATGAATCGGGCGCACGAATTATACGGTGCTGAATTGCCTGCGATTGTCCAAGAACGCTTGGATAAGGAATTGAAGAGTATTATTGGGAATGGTTTCTCGGTGATTTATTTAATTTCGCAAAAGCTCGTGTATAAGAGTGGTAAGGACGGTTACTTGGTTGGTTCGCGGGGATCGGTCGGCTCGAGTTTAGTTGCCACGATGACCGGGATTACCGAAGTTAACCCATTGCCACCGCATTACCGCTGTCCTAACTGTCATTATTCCGAGTTTTATACCAAGGGTGAAGTCGGTTCGGGTTACGATTTAGACGATAAAAATTGTCCGAAATGTGATACACCGCTCGATAAAGATGGCCATGATATTCCGTTCGAAACCTTCCTAGGCTTCCATGGGGATAAAGTCCCCGATATCGATTTGAATTTCTCGGGTGATTATCAATCGGTGGCGCATAATTATACGAAAGTTTTGTTCGGTGAAAATAACGTGTTCCGGGCTGGTACGATTGGCACGGTCGCCGATAAAACGGCGTACGGTTACGTCAAAGCTTACGAACGTGACACAGAACAAACTTTCCGAGCGGCTGAAATTGATCGACTCGCCAAGGGGTCAACCGGTGTCAAACGAACGACTGGTCAACATCCGGCCGGGATTATCGTTGTGCCGGATTATATGGATATTTACGACTTTACGCCAATCCAATTTCCAGCCGATGATCAAGATGCGGCTTGGAAGACAACCCATTTTGATTTCCATTCAATCCATGATAATATCTTAAAACTCGATATCTTGGGCCATGATGATCCGACGATGATTCGGATGCTCCAAGATTTGTCGGGGATTAACCCCAAGACGATTCCAACCGATGATCCCGGTGTGATGGCGCTCTTTTCTGGGACCGATTCGTTGGACGTCACACCAGAACAGATTAATTCGAAGATGGGCACCCTCGGCGTACCGGAATTCGGGACGCGTTTTGTCCGCGGAATGCTCGAAGAAACCCACCCAACGACTTTCTCGGAATTGTTACAAATTTCCGGCCTGTCTCATGGGACCGACGTGTGGTTAGGCAATGCCGAAGAGTTGATTAACAAAGGCGTCGTCACGTTGAAGGACGTGATTGGTTGTCGGGATAACATCATGATGGATTTAATTCATTGGGGGATGGACGACAGCATCGCCTTCAACATCATGGAACGGGTCCGTAAGGGTAAAGGGATTCCGGATGACTGGCAACAAGCCATGCGCGAAAATGAGAACGTGCCTGATTGGTACATCGATTCTTGTTTGAAGATTAAATACATGTTCCCGAAAGCCCATGCGACCGCTTATATCATGATGGCGTTGCGGATTGCTTATTTCAAAGTTTATTTCCCGATTATTTATTATTGTACGTATTTCAGTGTGCGCGCCGATGACTTCGACCTCGTGGCAATGGCCCAAGGCAAAGAAGGCGTCAAGGCCCGCATGAAGGAAATCACCGATAAAGGGATGGAAGCCAGCACCAAGGAAAAGAATTTGTTGACGGTCCTCGAAATCGCCAACGAATGTTTGGAACGGGGTATCAACATTAAGATGGTCGATGTCGAAAAATCCGACTCCGCCAACTTCTTAATCCAAGATGACCACACGTTACTCGCCCCATTTAGAGCCGTGCCTGGCCTCGGCGATAACGTCGCCAAACAAATCGTTTCCGCTCGCGAAGAAAAGCCCTTCTTATCCAAAGAAGATTTATCCAACCGTGGTAAAGTTTCCAAAACCTTGATTGAATACATGACGGTCAACAACGTCTTGTCTGATCTACCGGATGAGAATCAGTTGTCGCTGTTTGATATGATGTAACCAAATAGACAAGCTAGATTGCGAAGGCAATTGGGCTTGTCTATTTTAATAAGGATTAATTAATAGTATAATTTGATTAAATGCAATGCTGGGAGGATCCTTTAATGTCACATCTAAGACCGATAATATATGAAATGGGTTATAACAAAGACGTTATCAATCAAGATATTATCAAAGAAGATGATAAAAAATACATCTTAAGTTATCCAACCGTTTATATTGTGCAAGACGTCGATCGGCATGCCGGATATTCTGTCTACGTTGGCGAAACAAGTGACATTAAACGACGAACAATCGAACATATTAGCATAGATTCTAAAGAAAGATCTGATTGGCGAGAACTCGCTGATTCTGAATCGGCTGAGATGTACGTTATAGGGCATGAACATTTTAACAAATCGATGACTTTAGATATCGAGAATAAAATGATGCAATATTTAGCGAGTGTCGATGTTGTTAAAAAAGTGAATAATCGTCGCACTAATCAACAAAATATGTATTATTCATATGACGAAATGGAAGAGATATTTTCTAAGATTTGGCGAAAATTAAGAACCTTCGACCCAAAATTATTTCCACTTGAGAAAACAATTCGAGACTCAGCTTTATTTAAAGCATCCCCATTCCATAAGTTAACAGAAGAACAGTTGGCTGCGAAAGATAAAATTATGCGGCGTATTGAAACTAATTTGGCTAATAAAGCCGGAGTGGGCACGCTGATAGTAGTTGAAGGCGATGCTGGTTCAGGAAAGACCGTTTTAATGAGCAGTCTTTTTTATGAACTTAATCAGCTAGCCAAAGAAAATTCAGAAACTCAGCAGTTGAAAGGTACTAGCCAGTTTTTGTTAGTGAATCATGATCAGCAATTAACGGTTTATGAGGAAATCGCTAAAAAATTGGATATTTTAACGCATGATGGGCAAAAGACCGTTTTAAAACCAACACCTTTTATTAACGCACATCCGCAAGAGGAACCCGTGGATGTTGTCATTGTGGATGAGGCACATTTACTGTTAACGCAAGGCAAGCAATCCTATACTGGTAAAAATCAGCTTGATGATTTATTACAACGGGCACGGGTTGTTGTGGCGGTTTTTGATAGGAAACAAATTTTATCGCGTGAACAATATTGGACACCAGAACAATTAGAGACGCTATTAGCTAAGGTTAAAAGTGAGGGCAATCACATTGCTCTCAATAAGCAATTGAGAATAAATGCAGGTCAATCAACAATTGATTGGATTCGCAATTTAGTCGATCTGAAAACGATTGGGACATTGCCTAAGAAAGATTCTAAGGGGTACGAAATTCGGTTTTTTAACTCACCAGATGAATTACAGAAAGCCATTTTCGAAAAAGCACAGAATGAAGATTCTGGTATTTCAAGGTTACTAGCGACTTTTGATTGGCCATATTCTGGGAATAGAGATAATGAGGGCCAGCCATGGTACGTTAAAATTGGTGATTGGCAGATGTTATGGAACTTACAATCTAAATTAACGCGTCAACAAAAAAGACTTAACAAGGGGTTAGCGTGGGCAGAACAACCGCAAACGCTGAATGAAGTTGGGTCGACCTTTACAATTCAAGGGTTTGATTTGAATTATGCCGGTGTAATTATTGGACCATCTGTTAAATATAGAAATGGTAGAATTGTTTTTGATAAGTCACAGAGTGAAAATAGTAAAGCAAAACAAAGAAGATCGTTAGATAGTGGTCTTAAAATTGATGTTTCGGAAGAAATGTTGAATAATGAATTGAATGTGTTACTCTCTCGAGGGGTTAATGGTCTGTATATTTATGCGGTCGATGATGCTTTAAGAGCAGCACTGCAGTCGGAGGAAATCAAATATGAATAGCATGGAAAAAATTAATCAATTTAGGGATGATCGAAATTGGCGGCAGTTTCATAATGAAAAGGATTTGGCATTATCTATTTCATTGGAAGCCTCAGAACTACTAGAACTTTTTCAATGGAAGACAGCAGCAGAAGGGACTAAAGATATCGAGCGGGTGAAGGAAGAACTAGCTGATGTCTTAATCTATAGTTACATGATGGCAGACAACTTAAATTTGGATATTGATGATATTATTGAACAGAAATTAATTAAAAATGCTGAGAAATATCCAGTGTCAAAGGATTAATTCGATTTAATGAAAGAGCTTTGATTACATTATTTTATTAATGTAATCAAAGCTCTTTTAGTTATAGAGAGTTGAGGAGATTATTCGTTCATATAAATTTTAAAAATCGGTTTGATTAAAAAATATAAAATATCTATTTAAATTTACTAGTCCATCTCATTAATAATGCATAACGTAATTTAAAAAAATAAATATGGATTAATTATCTTAAAATAATGTATTCTTATAGGCTATAATATTAGTTAAAGACTACTATAGGAGTGGCTGTGCATGGATAATTATAGAAATAAACTAAAAGTTTTTATAAGTTCAAAAATTGGAAATACGGAAAATGATCAAAAATATATGTTGGCTCGTACAGCTGCAAAAAAAGCACTAGAGATGACGGGGTTATTTACTGTATACATGTTTGAGTCCACAGGACCCTCAACAGGAAGTGCGATAGATGATTATCAAGAAGAGCTAAAAGCAAGTGATGTGTGTATTGTTCTAATCGATAATGAAGATAATGTTCCTGATGGAGTGGCGGCGGAAATTAAAACTATTAATAAGTTTCGAATTCCGACACTCTATTATTTTTGTAAGGAGAGAAAGAGTGAACCGACACAACTTCAAGGAACATTGCAAGATCCTATCGGGCCCAAGTTTATGGTTATCTCGTCCTTCAATGAATTTATTGAGAACTGTACGTTAAACTTAGTAGATGATGTATTAAGTACCTATAAAGGGAAGCGCCCTGTAAATATTCAAAATGATATTCTAGAGGATGATACTAACTTAAATGTACAAACTAAGTTAGTAAGTAGTTCCTTTTATAAGAAAGAATCTTTATCGAATACTTATTGCAGAGACTTCTTTAACGACTTGATTTTTAGCGAAAAGAATGAAGCAGGTATCAACAAAGTCGATAAGAACTTTGATTATTATTGCTATAAATTTTTATTGATTCTATTTAGTAAGGATGATATAGAAAGCTTTAATATGAATCTCTTCTTAGAGTCCTTACAAAAAATACTTCCTATAAATTACTATAGAATAGTGAAAATAAGATGGAGTTCTAATCAAAAATATTATTTAGAACAATACGAGGAATCTATGAATCTTCTTCGCCAAGCTCTTGAAATGGCGAAAAAAGATGAAACTATTGAGGAATGGTTTATTCAAGATATATTGATAGATTTGAGAAATAGAGAAAATGAAATTGCAGAGTTGAAGAATGAATACCATCCAAATAACTATGGACAAAAGTCATTAAACGAACGGGAGGATAAATTATATTACCCAATTGTTGATAGAAATGAAAAAGAACTTCTAGAGTGGATTGAAAAAGACAGACAAAAAAAAGATTTAAGAAATGGCTCTGGTAAATTTAGCTATGGGGATCTTTCTTATTTAGGGAATTTACTGGCGGATAATTATTATGAAATGATGATGTTTGGTTCATTAACGCATATTAGTAGAATATATATGGTGATTCAAAAATTGGTTTATCAGTTAACTAAAACGACAAATTATTGGCCGTCAATAATGCTTTTATTAAAAATAACAATATTGACATTAGACCATAAAAAAGTAAAGAGAATAGTAAAGTCATTTGAGAATATACTCGAACAGATGGACAACAAAGAAGCAAAAAATATTTACGAATTTTCTAATTATTTAAAACCAAGTCATCAGCAGTTTAAAGCTAATTTGATTGCAATGAATACAGTCGGTCTTTACTTAGATGATTCTGATTTTACATTATATTGGAATAGTTTGAGAAAGCAAATAGATAACTGGTTAGACGAAGATAATAGTACTATTTTTGTGCAACCCGTCATTTTTGATTGTTTGAAAGGAGTATACAAACGTCTAAATAATCATTATATTGTGGAATTTTGTTTGAAGATACTATCATCTACAAGTAGAAGGTACTATAGAGAGACATTAATTTTAGCCGGACAAGCTATTGACTATAAATCGATTAGTAGCAATGATTCAAATGAAATTATTGATGTACTTATAGAATTTTCGAATAATACGCAGGATTCAGATTTGATTCAAAAAATAAAACCAATTCTTGTTCAACTTAAAAATCAAGATCAAAAGCATAATTTAGATATGGAAGAATATATAAAAAATAACTGGGGAACTTATTACAATGGTGAATATCTATTTGATAAGAATAAAGATGAACATGCTCGAAGTATGATTATTATGGATAGAGTTGAGGAAATTAAAAAAAGAAATAAGATACAAGGAGTTAATGGTAGTTACAGTATGTTCGCTACAAACCCGTATTTTGAAATTGAGAGTATTTTGGTTCAGGGAGAGAAAGATATAGATATTTTTTTATTAAGCGATGTATATAAATCTGCTGTAGAGACAATAATAAATCCCCAATTGCTAATAGAAGATAAATTCAGTGCCTACAGATTAATAATATTTTTAATGAGATATGATTCGAATCTAATAGATGAAATGCAAAATGAAATCGAAAAGATTAAAGAAATAGAAGATTTTGGCTCTTTAAAGAATTCGATGATAGGTTCAATCGATAGTTCGATGTTAGTTTTGTGTCACTTACTAGTGCTTGAATGTGTTGGTGTAAGAAATTCAATTGAGATTGCCAATACTATATCGGTTTTAAATAATACTAATCAGCAAATTCAAACTTGCCAAATAATTCAGGTATTTTTTTATAGCTACAGGAATATTCGAATTCGAACTGATTTAGAGAATCTTTTTTTTCAAAATTCATTAATGTGGGCAAATTCAAAGAATAGGGATATTCGGTGGCATAACATACATTTGATGTTGAAATTATTAGAGAAAAAGAAATTCAAAAAAATAATTGGACAGTATTTTAGAAAAACTATGAGTTCTGATAATGCAATTATTAAAAGTCAAATTGTTCATCGATTGGACGATATAAAAAAAGTGGATAAAAGATTGGAAGTAGATATTGAGAAGGCTGCTATGAAAGACAGTAATTTTATTATTCGTTTGATAGCAGAAAATAGATATTAGTATTCTTGGGAGGTATAAATGTTAGATTCAACTATGAAAATGGCAAAAAAACATCTTAATGAGGCTATAAAAGATGATTCTTTAATAATATTTGTTGGTGCAGGAGTATCAGCAAATTCGGGGTTGCCTAAGTGGAGTGAACTTATAAGTGAATTTAAAAATGAGATTGATTTGACTGATGAAACGGATTATTTAAAGACGGCTCAATATTATTACGATACTGTTGGACAACAAAAATATTTTCAGAAAATAATGGATATTTTTCAACCACATATAAAGGTGAATTTTATAATGAAGTTAGCCACCGCTAACTAAAAAACGCCACGTGAATTTCATGTTATATTGAAGTTACCACTAACTTTCAATAGACAA
>NZ_LT984417.1:1449508-1459193 GCF_900258455.1 Latilactobacillus fuchuensis | reverse complement strand
GGTAATCCGAACCTCAAATTACATCAGTTGGTTTAATTCCGACAGAATTAGAACGAGTGTTTAGAAAAAGATGTGCCATTTATTGACATAGGAGCAATTGCGCGGGGTTTTAGAAGAGTATCAAATCAATGAGTTCATCAACTGATTAGATGGTATATTAATCTGTTCAACAGTTTTAGAAGAGTATCAAATCAATGAGTTCATCAACTTAAAGTTTCCTTTAAGCTATCATAGTGTTGTTTTAGAAGAGTATCAAATCAATGAGTTCATCAACCGTCTGCTGCTACAGTTCACGCTTTCTGGTGTTTTAGAAGAGTATCAAATCAATGAGTTCATCAACACTATATAACGGAGGTGGCCAGCCTTGAATGTTTTAGAAGAGTATCAAATCAATGAGTTCATCAACAGGCAACTGTACCTTTAGTTAACATTCTAGGTTTTAGAAGAGTATCAAATCAATGAGTTCATCAACCGTGAATACAGATGGGACGAGAGTTCACTAGTTTTAGAAGAGTATCAAATCAATGAGTTCATCAACGTAGTACAGGCAACACAAGACTGGAATGGAGTTTTAGAAGAGTATCAAATCAATGAGTTCATCAACGATATTCCTAAAGAAAACCCAGCAATTGGAGTTTTAGAAGAGTATCAAATCAATGAGTTCATCAACGCGGTCATAATCTTTGATGTCAAAAGTTAAGTTTTAGAAGAGTATCAAATCAATGAGTTCATCAACGATTAAAACTTCCTTTCCTTAACTTATGTAGTTTTAGAAGAGTATCAAATCAATGAGTTCATCAACAAGAGGTTCTGCATGAGGCGCTACATAAGTGTTTTAGAAGAGTATCAAATCAATGAGTTCATCAACAATCCATTACGTACAAACAGTGTTAATGTAGTTTTAGAAGAGTATCAAATCAATGAGTTCATCAACAGTCAACTATACAAACAGGCGGGCAACAGTGTTTTAGAAGAGTATCAAATCAATGAGTTCATCAACCATCGTGTAGTTCTGTTTGGCGAATCCTTGGTTTTAGAAGAGTATCAAATCAATGAGTTCATCAACTGATTGTAGTTTTCAAAGAGTCAACGTTTGAGTTTTAGAAGAGTATCAAATCAATGAGTTCATCAACGCGAATCAAATGAAGTATATATCAATGGACGTTTTAGAAGAGTATCAAATCAATGAGTTCATCAACGCGAGCATTGGGCGATTGCTGACGATGTATGTTTTAGAAGAGTATCAAATCAATGAGTTCATCAACATTCCAACCACCGTTAAGATTACGTAAACTGTTTTAGAAGAGTATCAAATCAATGAGTTCATCAACTAATTCAAGCGAAACGGGATATAGTGTTGCGTTTTAGAAGAGTATCAAATCAATGAGTTCATCAACGTTACTAATATTTTAGGGGCTGTGGAAGCAGTTTTAGAAGAGTATCAAATCAATGAGTTCATCAACCGGGCCGAATTGCTTTAGGTATGAATGTTGGTTTTAGAAGAGTATCAAATCAATGAGTTCATCAACTTGGGTTGTTAGCTTCGATATTGAAGGGTTGTTTTAGAAGAGTATCAAATCAATGAGTTCATCAACAACTATTTACTTGAATTTGAAGAATAAATAGTTTTAGAAGAGTATCAAATCAATGAGTTCATCAACTTGAGCGAGCAGGTCTTGCGGATAATCAATGTTTTAGAAGAGTATCAAATCAATGAGTTCATCAACTGCACGTGTTTCAAAAGAATTTATCGATTCGTTTTAGAAGAGTATCAAATCAATGAGTTCATCAACGGGATTATCCGCATTACAACGAATACATCAGTTTTAGAAGAGTATCAAATCAATGAGTTCATCAACATGATGGGCAGTTTTACAGTCCTAAAGGTGGTTTTAGAAGAGTATCAAATCAATGAGTTCATCAACTAAAGGCTACAAGCAAGGCTGGGTTTACTTGTTTTAGAAGAGTATCAAATCAATGAGTTCATCAACGGGAAGGGATATGACTATGACAAACGAACAGTTTTAGAAGAGTATCAAATCAATGAGTTCATCAACGTGTATTGGTTGTGTTCTTTAACTACTTTCGTTTTAGAAGAGTATCAAATCAATGAGTTCATCAACTGCAACGCTACGGGCTTGCCTAGGTCACTTGTTTTAGAAGAGTATCAAATCAATGAGTTCATCAACTTATTTGTAGGATATTCAATCGGACTACATGTTTTAGAAGAGTATCAAATCAATGAGTTCATCAACTTAGAATAATTGCTACCGAGCCACGGCTTAGTTTTAGAAGAGTATCAAATCAATGAGTTCATCAACCTGGCTAAATTTACATAACCGTTGCTGGCAGTTTTAGAAGAGTATCAAATCAATGAGTTCATCAACCCCGTAGCTTGATTAACAAATGATTCAGGCAGTTTTAGAAGAGTATCAAATCAATGAGTTCATCAACCAACCAACTGCCATTGATGCTGCGTAACGCGTTTTAGAAGAGTATCAAATCAATGAGTTCATCAACAGGACTGGTGAGACGTTAATAGCATCATTTGTTTTAGAAGAGTATCAAATCAATGAGTTCATCAACTCCCGGCTAGGATATTGGTCCGAGAAGCTAGTTTTAGAAGAGTATCAAATCAATGAGTTCATCAACCCGCAGATGACGATCAGGATTATTCTTATGGTTTTAGAAGAGTATCAAATCAATGAGTTCATCAACCGAAAAAGGAAATAAGGCGACTGATTGGTCGTTTTAGAAGAGTATCAAATCAATGAGTTCATCAACTATTCGTTTCAGCCAATGGGGGCACACTATGTTTTAGAAGAGTATCAAATCAATGAGTTCATCAACTAAGATCGATAAGTGTACCCCTTTAGCGCTGTTTTAGAAGAGTATGAAATTAATGGATTTTCGGATTTTTTATGAGTATGAGTTTCAGAGAGTTAGCTAATTCATCGGCTAGCTCTTTTTTCTTACTATTGAAAAGCGTTCTCATTTAGCTTAAAATGAAAAGTGTATAAATGCGCGATTATGCGCTCATGGAGGGTCATCAATGTCTAAATTAGAAATCATCGATTTACACGTCGGTATCGAAGGTAAAGAGATTTTAAAAGGTGTTAACTTAGAAATGAGTACGGGCGAAATTCACGCCATTATGGGGCCGAACGGGACTGGTAAATCAACGTTATCAGAAACCATTATGGGTAATCCTAAATATGAAGTCCTGCAAGGACAAATTAAATTAGATGGTCAAAATATTCTAGAAATGCCGGTCGATGAACGGGCACGCGCTGGTCTTTTCTTGGCGATGCAATACCCTGCTGAAATTCAAGGCGTTACGAATGCTGAATTTATGCGTGCTGCGATTAATGCCCGCCGTCCTGAAGATGATCAAATCTCAGTCATGGCCTTTTTGAAAAAATTAGACAAACAAATGGCCTTTTTAGATATGACTGAAGAAATGGCTGAACGTTATTTAAACGAAGGTTTTTCTGGCGGTGAAAAGAAACGCAACGAAATTTTACAATTAATGATGATTGAACCTAAATTCGCCATCTTAGATGAAATTGATTCTGGTTTGGATATCGATGCCTTACAAGTCGTTTCCAAAGGGGTTAATGAAATGCGCGGGGCTGATTTTGGTTCGCTGATCATTACGCATTACCAACGGTTACTGGATTATATCGTGCCGGACTATGTGCACGTTATGATGGGCGGTAAAATTGTGACGACTGGCGATGCTAGTTTGGCACAACGTTTGGAAGATGAAGGTTATGCTGGTTTGCGTGATGAATTAGGATTAGATCTTAAATTAGTTGACGAAGAAACGAAGTAGGGGGCAATTTGATGAAAAAACAATTAGCAATTACGCCCGAACAAGTGGCCGACTTTGCCGCATTACACCAAGAACCAGCCTGGTTTATTGAAATGCGTCAAGCCGCACTCGCTCAAATCGATTCGTTAGCACTCCCAATTTTTGAAAAAATTAACTTTAAACATTGGCCAGTTATGGCCGCTGACACGCCACAATTAGTGACGTCGAGTGCTGATTTAGTGCCAGAAACGGCACAACAATTAGATGCCAGTCAACCGTATATCGTGCAAGTCGGACAAACGACGGTTAAAATTAATCTACCAGAAGCCATAGCGGCTCAAGGGGTGATTTTTACTGATATCTTTACGGCACTACGCGACTATCCGGAATTGGTTAAAGCCTATTACATGCAAGTTACGGTTAAACCAGATGAAGACCGCTTAACGGCCTTTCACACGGCGTTGATGAATAGTGGTGCTTTCTTGTATGTGCCGAAGAACGTGGTCATCAAGGAACCAATCACGGCGTATTACGTGCAAGATAGCACGCAACCGGCTGATTTTATCCACCACGTCTTAATTGTCGCTGAAACCAATAGTGAATTTAGTTATCTTGAAAATCTACAAACCGCCGGCGATCATAAAAATTTAGCGAACGTCGTGGTTGAAGTGATTGCCAAGGATAATAGTCACGTCCATTTCGCGTCAGTCGATTCATTTGGTCAATCGGTGACCACTTATTTAAATCGGCGCGGGCATTTAATGCGCGACGCACGGATTGACTGGGCGCTTGGCTTTATGAATGATGGCAATATTATCGGTGATTTCGATTCTGATTTAGTCGGTGAAGGCTCACACGCTGAAACGAAGGTTGTGGCAATTTCAACCGGTAAACAGGTTCAAGGGATTGATACGCGGGTCACGAACATTGGGCAACGGTCAATTGGCCATATTTTGCAACACGGTGTCATCCTAGAAGATGCGACGTTAACCTTTAACGGGATTGGCCACATCATCAAAGGTGCGAAGGGCGCCGATGCGCAACAAGAAAACCGCGTCTTAATGTTATCTCGAACAGCACGTGGGGATGCTAATCCACTCTTATTAATTGATGAAAATGACGTTCAAGCTGGTCATGCGGCCAGCGTTGGCCGAGTTGATGAACAACAAATGTACTATTTAATGAGTCGTGGCCTATCGAAAGAAGTGGCTCAACGACTCGTTATTCGGGGCTTCTTAGGCGCTGTTTTAGCCGAAATTCCGGATAAAGTGGTCCGTCAACAATTGACGGCGACGATTGAAAGGAAGTTAATTGATGGTCAAAAGTCTGAATAACATCCGCCAAGAATTTCCGATTCTCGATCAAATCGTGAATGATGAACCGCTCATTTATTTGGATAACGCGGCCACTACGCAAAAACCACAAGCAGTGATTGATGCGATTGTTGACTATTATCAGACTGATAACGCCAACGTTCATCGCGGGGTCCATACATTGGCCGAACGGGCGACAGAACAGTATGAAGCCGCGCGTCAAAAGGTCCAACGGTTTATCAATGCTGATCAAAGTGCTGAGATTATTTTCACTAAAGGCACAACGCAGAGTTTGAATTGGGTCGCCAGCCATTTTGGCCCGCAAGTCGTTCAAGCTGGCGATGAAATCCTGATTAGTTATATGGAACATCACAGTAACTTGGTGCCTTGGCAACAATTGGCGCAACAGACTGGCGCGAAGCTGGTTTATATCGATTTGTTACCAGATGGCCAATTAGATTTAGCGGACGCGAAGGCTAAGATTGGTCCGCGGACGAAGATTGTCAGTTTAACGCATGCTTCAAACGTGCTCGGAGTGGTTAATCCGATTCAAGCGATTGCGCAATTGGTTCATCAGTTTGGTAATTATTTAGTCGTGGACGGCGCGCAAGCCATCCCACACATGCCGGTTGATGTGCAGGATTTGGACGCAGATTTCTACGCTTTTTCCGGTCATAAAATGCTCGGTCCAACTGGAATTGGCGTTTTATACGGTAAAAAAACGCTACTTGAACAAGTCACGCCAGTTGAATATGGTGGTGAGATGATTGATTTTGTCGAACTGCAACAATCCACTTTTAAAGAATTGCCTTGGCGCTTAGAAGGTGGCACGCCGAATATTGAAGGCGCGATTGCCTTGGGCGCTGCAATTGATTATTTAAATCAAATCGGCATGGCACAGATTCAAGCGCACGAACAAGCGCTGGTCGCTAAGGCCATTCCAGCGTTACAAACAATCGATGGCTTAACGATTTATGGGCCGCAAAATGCGCAAGACCGGACGGGTGTGATTGCGTTTAATCTAGACAATCTACATCCTCACGATTTAGCAACCGCCCTCGATATGGAAGGCGTGGCTGTTCGTGCTGGCCACCATTGCGCGCAACCATTAATGAAATGGCTCAACGTCGCCGCCACTGCGCGGGCTAGTTTCTATTTATATAATACGGAAGCCGATGTTGATAAATTGGTTCAAGCAATTCAAGCCGCAAAGGAGTTTTTCCAAGATGGCACTCTCTAAACTAGATAATTTATACCGCCAAGTGATTCTTGATCATTCACAACATCCGCACCATCATGGTCATTTGGACACGGTGGATCATGAAATTGAATTACGCAATCCAACTTGTGGCGATGTGTTACAACTTGAAATTGCACTACAGGATGGCAAAATTAGCCAAATCGCTTTTTCGGGCGAAGGCTGTACGATTAGCCAAGCCTCAGCCAGTATGATGACCGATGCCGTTCTTGGTAAGACACCCGCTCAAGCTGAAACGATGATTGAACGTTTTTCAGACATGATGATTGGTGACCGGCCTGATGAAGATTGGGAAATCCTCGAAGACGCAGCGATTTTGCAGGGAGTCCAACAGTTTCCGGCGCGGATTAAATGTGCGACCCTCGCTTGGAAAGCCCTGCATAAAGCCTTAATCAGTGACCAGCATTCCGCCGTTAGCGGCCAGATTGTGAACCATGCAGAAACGGAGGAAACAGATTAATGACAGAAGAAGCAAAAACAACGATGCCGCAATTTGAAGAATATGATTACGGTTTTAGTGATGATGTTGAACCCGTTTTTTCAACGGGTCGTGGTTTAACCGAAGATGTCGTTCGCGCCATTTCACACGAGAAAAAAGAGCCCAAATGGATGCTTGATTTTCGTTTGAAATCATTTCACGCCTACGAAAAAATGCCAATGCCTGATTTTGGGCCTGATTTATCGCAATTAGATTTAGAGAACATGTTATATTATCAAAAAGCGACCGATAAACAATACCGTGATTGGGACGATGTGCCCGATAAGATTAAGGATACCTTTGAACGTCTAGGGGTGCCCGAAGCGGAACGTAAATATTTAGCGGGTTCGAGTGCGCAATATGAATCTGAAGTGGTTTATCATAATATGCATGATGAATTTGAAAAACTCGGGATTATTTTTACTGATATGGATACCGCACTTAAAGAATATCCGGATATTGTCAAAGAATATTTCAGTACATTGGTTAAACCAACCGACAATAAATTTGCCGCTTTGAACTCAGCAGTTTGGTCAGGGGGCACGTTTATCTACGTGCCTAAAGGGGTTCGGACTGATACACCAATCCAATCCTATTTCCGGATTAATGCCGAAAACTCGGGTCAATTCGAACGGACTTTAATTGTTGTTGATGAAGGCGCCAGTGTCAACTATGTTGAAGGCTGTACGGCACCCAGTTATTCAAGCGATAGTTTACACGCGGCCGTCGTTGAAGTCTTTGTCAAACGGGATGGTTATTGCCGTTATACCACGATTCAAAACTGGTCGAAAAACGTTTATAGTTTGGAAACCAAACGGGCGCAAGCGTTAGAAAATGCGACGATGGAATGGGTCGATGGTAATCTAGGTTCTAAAATTACCATGAAATATCCTAGTATCTACCTCGATGGCGAAGGCGCACACGGCACGATGTTGTCCATTGCTGTCGCTGGTGAAGGCGTCGACCAAGATAACGGCGCGCGAATGATTCACGCCGCACCCAATACGTCTTCTTCGATTGTTTCTAAATCAATCGCCAAAGATGGCGGCGCTGTTGATTATCGTGGGACGGTTCGTTTTGAACGGAATAGTGATGGTTCATTTGCGCATGTCGAATGCGATACGATTATTATGGATGAAAAATCGAGTTCTGATACGATTCCGTATAATACCATTTTGAATGGCAACGTTTCGATGGAACATGAAGCCAAGGTCTCTAAGATTTCCGAAGAACAACTCTATTACCTAATGAGCCGCGGGATTTCGGAAGCCAAAGCCACCGAAATGATTATCATGGGCTTCGTCGAACCATTTACCAAAGAACTCCCAATGGAATACGCCGTTGAATTAAACCGATTGATCAGCTATGAAATGGAAGGGTCAGTTGGTTAATCTAAATGAAGAACGCCGAAACGTTGTTAATACAGTGTTTCGGTCTTTTTTTTATTGCTGAAAATAGTGTTAACACCAAAACTAACACCAAACGAAGAGGAAACGCAACTTATTGAAAAGAGTTAAATGTACCGTTCCGCATATAGGCGTTATAAGTATCTAAAGTCATAATCAAGCCGAAATCTTTCGTAGTAAAGTTTAGTGGATGGTTGTCAGTCTGTTTTAAAGTAAAATACTTTAATCCTAAAGAATTACATAACTTAGCCAATTCTTCTTGTTCTTCCTTTCCAGCATGTGTGACATATTCAAAGAAAATTAATCGTGTTGTATCGTTAGCTACAACTAAAGGGAACCGGACTAGTGAATCATGGAACCGATTGTCTGTTTTTTTACCTTGATTAAAATGACTTTTATTTTCAAGAAGTCTTACTATATTGGAAATAGGCGAGTAAGGTGCGAGCATTGTCATTTTCAATTGATTAAAAAGTTGGATATGTGCAGATTTAAGCAAGTCAGGATCTTCTCCTTTCTTTAGATATGTAGCTGGGATTTGATTAATTGGGATAAATTTCATCATTGTTCACTCCTTGCAATTTTTAAAAAATATTCTTTTCTTGTTCTATAAATTGAGCGAATTTTTCTGCGCTCCGTTCCTCTCGTTCAGGGTAAAAAAAATTGTATACTTGTCGTGTCATCTTCGAATCCTTATGACCGACTCGATGCATTATGTCCTCTAAATCCATATCTGCCATAGCACATAAGGATACGTGCGTTTTTCTAAACTCATGCAGTGTTATTTTTTTTGCAATATTAAATTTTTCACAAATCATGGTATTCCAGTCATTTGGCTGGCCTGGGCGACAAAAATCATTTTTTTTGTTTGGAAAAACGAGTTGTTTTTTCTCGAAATGGGCAATTCCCATAATTTTGAATGATTCTACTTGGTAATTTTCCCATTCTTTTAACATGGAAATAGTAGCTTTATCTAAAGAGATAATTCGTTTTCCAGTATTTGTCTTAGCAGATTGAGATGCTACTTTTGTTTTTTTACTATCTGGTGAGACTTCGACTTCTGCTAAAGTTTTACTAATGGTGAGTTTGTTAGTTTTAAAATCGATATCTTCCCATACTAAAGCTAAAAGTTCTGATTTTCGACTACCCGTATATGCGAGTAATCTAAAGTACATTTCGATTTTTTTATTGCCATGTTTGTGACAAGCGTCAAGGTAATTTGATAGTTCTTTTGGAGTATAAACAACCATTAATTCTTTATCGATCTCATTTTCGTCTATATGTTTTCGTTTAATAGGTTCAGTTTTTCTCATAGGGTTATTATGCTCCTATCCTAGTATTTGGTACATAAATTTCTGAACAGTTGTGCCATAATTAATAAAACAAGATAGGAGCATTCCAATGAAACGATATCAAGAT
>NZ_LT984417.1:1441434-1449408 GCF_900258455.1 Latilactobacillus fuchuensis | reverse complement strand
GAATTTAGATGGTATATTAGTCACACGTTGAAACACAAAACTTAAATTCAAGGAGATCAATCATACATGACACCTTTAAAAACAATCTTATTTAGTACAACATTAACGGCCGCAACAGCTGCTGGAATCCTCTTCGCAGGCAACGGTCAAGCAAGTGCAGCCACAACTTACACCGTTACAACTGGTGATACTTTATCATCAATCTCAAATAAATTCGCTGGCAACAACGATTTAGTCGATTCAATCGCTAAGAACAACAGTATCTCAAATATCAACTTAATCTACGTCGGCGAACAATTAACGATTGATGCGGATACAACGGCCTCAACTACGACTCAAGCAGCCGCTACGACAACTCAAGCGCCAGTTGCCCAAACAACAACGCCGGTCGCAACGACACAAACAGCGGCACCAGTTCAAGCCGCAACGGTGACACCAGCTGCCACAACGACAACCGCAACTGCCGCAACCACGAGCTCATCTAAAGAATGGATTGCCCAAAAGGAATCCGGCGGTTCATATACAGCCACTAACGGTCAATTAATCGGTCGTTACCAATTATCAGCGTCATACTTGAATGGTGACTATTCAGCTGCCAATCAAGAAAAAGTCGCTGATCAATACGTCACGAGCCGTTACGGTTCATGGGACGCCGCTAAGAGCTTCTGGTTAAGCAACGGCTGGTATTAAGCTTAAAGTTTAGATAATATTAACGAAGCACACTAATTCGATTGCGGATTGGTGTGCTTTTTACTTTGGTTACCTTATCAGTTGGCAGCCGCTAAACATCAATGGTAGGATAGATGAATCAATCAGAAATGGCGTTAATGATTAGGAGGGGTGTTTAGTGCAACGGGATTATTTTAAAATTGAAAAAAATAGTGGCGATTTTCCGTATTATGCGGGCGATCCGCAAAAATTAACGATAGTTCAGTGGCTTAGCCTGGTGCTTGTCTTACTCGCACAGTTCTGGATTATGAGTACGGCGACCTTATCCTTTCTACCAAAGGGGATTGCGACTGCACTAATGGATATTTTTTTGGTTGGCGTACCGATGGGCTTATTGTGGTGGTTTACCAAACACGCTATTGGGGCGTTGTTTAAACCTTTAAAATGGCGCGATACACTAACGATTATCAAATATGTGCTATTGATGGTGGTCATTGGACTTGGCAGTACGATTGCTCTGAATCTAATTGGCCAGACCACTAACGGTGATGTGGCGGGTGATCAGGTCACTGGTTTGGTCGGCTATTTGGCAGTTTTCTTGGATAATATTCTAAGTCTTTTTTGGGAAGAATTAATCAGTCTAATCCCGTTATTAGCGATGATGGCGGGGTTAAAAGCGCTTGGTGTTAGTCGTAAAATCAGTATTATTTTAAGTACAATCGTCACTTCAATTTTATTTGGTGCTTTACATTTACCAAGTTATCAATGGAATGTACCGATGGTTTTCACTAGTATTGTTTTCTTGAGATTAATTTTGGACGTCCTATATTTGAAGACCAAAAATATTTGGTTAACGTATGTGACGCATTTACTATATGACAGTTTTTTTTTTGCCTTACCATTAATATTTGGTCTGATATTTAAACATTGATAGATAAAAAAATAAACAGCAACCTAAATCTAGGTGGCTGTTTATTTTTTTAGGAAGTAGGGATTGGTTATTTCAATAATTGGTAGGCAATTAATAGTAGGACGATGCTAATCCAGAAAACGACCGTCGCGGCTTTTTTTAAAGTTTGATTCTTTTTCAAAAAACCGATGAAGGTCATGACAGTTGAAATAAGAACTGCGACGGATGAGACGAATAGTAGCAGCGTTAACGCTGAATGGGCCATTGATGACATGTTGAAAACTCCTTTTTGGTCGCGTGCAAATTCCTTTACGACGCGTGATAACATTATTATAACAAATAAATATCACTTGACTAACCAGAACGTTTGTTCGTATAATGTAATTCATAGAGGAGTGGTCAATATAACAAATATTAGTTTAAAAGGGACGATTATCAGCGCCGTTAAAGTGATTAGTTTCGATCCGTATTTGGTGCGGTTTACGTTGCAGACCACAACTCAAGATTATAATTGTTTAATCGCAAAAGACGCGTTGAACTTTATGTATGTTGCTGAAACTGATGCGCCGATTGCCATTTACGGCCACTACAATCAAAGAAAGCAACTCGTGATTGATCAATACTACGTTAGAACGGCCATGAGTGCCTAATGTATGATTATCAGAATGAACCACACCGAGTGATTTTTATGATTGATTCTAAATCTTTTTATGCATCGGTGGAAGCAGTTGAAATGCAGCTTAATCCATTGCGGGCCATCTTGGTTGTGATGTCCGCGGCTGAAAATACGGGAAGCGGGTTGGTTTTAGCGGCCAGTCCGATGGCCAAAAAAATCTTTGGGATTAGTAATGTGACGCGGGCGCGTGATGTGCCAATCGACGATCCGCGATTGATTGTAAGACCACCACGAATGAACTTGTATATCCAAGAGAATTTAAGGATTAACCGGATTTTTCAACAATTTACGGCGGAAGTGGATATTCATCCCTATTCGATTGATGAATCGTTATTGGATATGACGGATAGCTGGCATTTGTTTGGCGCAACACCACATGAAGTCGCGCGTCAGATTCAATTGACGGTCAAAAAGGTAACCGGTATTTATCTAACCGTCGGAATTGGCGACAATCCCGTATTAGCGAAGTTAGCCCTCGATCTTGAGGCCAAAAAGAATCATAGTCTGATTGCGGAATGGCATTATGAAGATGTGCCCGATAAGCTGTGGCCAATTACCCAATTAACGGATGTCTGGTCAATTGGACAACGCACGGCTGATAAACTCAATCAACGCGGCATTCAGTCAATGGCTGATTTAGCCCATACTAATCCATATCTGTTGAAACAAAAAATGGGAATTATCGGCGCTCAGTTATTTGCGATTAGCTGGGGGATTGATCGGGCTTTAATTCGGGAAAAGTATCACGCCAAAGAGAAGTCGTACGGCAACAGCCAAGTATTGCCGCGGGATTATGTGAATCAAGCTGAAATTGAAGTTGTGATTCGTGAGATTGTCGAACAAGTCGCTGCTCGATTACGGTCGCATCATCAAGCGGCGACCGTTATCAGTCTGGGGATTGGTTTTTCGTTTTCCGAAAAAGCCGATTCACCACGTGCTGGCTTTGGGCGCTCCGTTAAAATTGATGCTACCAATGCGAATGGTCAATTGACGCAACACGCCTTACGACTGTTTCGAGCTAAATGGCACCATGAAACGATTCGACACGTCAGTATTACGTGCGGTGAGTTAGTGGATGATCATATCGCACAGCTTGATTTATTTGATGTGAAAGACGTCAACTTTAAGAAGCAGAAACTTGATCGGACGGTTGATGGTATTCGTCAGAAGTACGGTTTTAAGTCGGTCGTTAAATTATCAAGTAAATCAAAAGGAGCCACTGCGATTGAACGCACTGGCCTGGTTGGCGGCCACGCCGGAGGCAACACGTATGAGTAATGATGGTTATGATTCGAACTTAGTCAATCAATTTCTAAAATATGATTACCATGATCGGGGCATGATGAAGTGGCAAGGGTTCTATTTAAGTGACCATACCGCAGTGGTTGCCAAGACAGCGACTGCCAGTCAGCAAGCGCGTAGTCAACAACATGGCCCAACAATGACAGAAGCCGAGATTGCGGCCTTAATCAACGAGGCGGTGGTTAAGGGTTATCCCGTCACGGTTGATAAGGCTGAACGAACCGTTGAGGGGTTGATTCCACATCAAATAGTGGGGCCAATCAGCGGTTGGTTTGGGAGTCAAATCATTATTAATGATCAAGCCGTTGCAATTGACGCCATCTATTCGATTCAAAAAGCTTAATTTAAAATGTGTTTCGAGGAGAATAATTAAAATGACTAAATTTGAACCAATCCAGATTAATCAACAATATTCAATCACCCTGGATGAAATCGGACAGGTTACATTACAGCAGACCGATGTTGGCTACGTTGATTCGATGAGCTATTATTATCTGCGCAATGATTTGCCACTATTTATCTGTCGCCATGCTCCAAGCGCTAATCTACGGGTGATCCACGACGTGATGGTCCAATTGGATACCCAAATCGCCACAATGTCTGAATGCGGCTGTTTAAAAGTCGGCGGACAGAATGTGGCGATGAGATAACGAGTGGTTAGAAATCGATATTTTAGTAAGAATGATGTGATTTTCTGCCAAAAGCCCTGCCAAGAAATTCCTTGGCAGGGCTTTTGGGTTTAAAGTTGATATGACAGTATTTATAGAAGATAATGTGTAAAACACTTTTGATGGGTGCTTAGCTGGTTCAATATTAAAATGACCATCAGGATTTTCTTTTGAAGACGATCCTGATGGTATATTTTATTTTTTCTCAACGCTGACTCGTAAAATTGTTTTCCGTTTTGCTTCGGGTACACGGCGAAAATCTGAGATGTAAATTTCCTTGTGTTCTTTTAAAGTGCGTTGATAGCCGGATGCGTCGATGAACGTCTCTAACTTTGCAAAGCTAGCTGGTTCATCATCAAATGAACCAATATGCATGATCATGGCAACATCACCTTCGTCAAAGGTTTCAAATTTAACTTGCGCTAATAATTCCGGTGCTACTTTGTCATGCGCCAGCTCAACTGCTCGGTTGAAAACTGATTCGTCAACGAAACTTGGCTGTTTGATCATTATTTTGTATTGTAAATAATCTTTATCCAATGGGCCATCACGGTGTCCGCTCGCTAATGACCAGAAGCCTTCAAGCGGGTAGACCGTGTAATCAAAGGCACCCGAGAATTCGATTCCCTTCTTCGGTGCCATGCGAATCTTGTAGGCAATGGGATAAAGTGCCGTGATTTTTTGTGCGAATTCTGGACCGTTCGGATTACCTTGTCCGCTGATAGTGATGAAACTTTGTGATGGCAAGGTCGTGATCGAGGGTGCCTTTTTCAGTGGGTAGATTTCTTTTTCTGTTTGACGCCAGTTTGCTTTTTCCATTGGAAAACTCCTTTGATAATCAAAAATAATGATTGAGATTTTACAGTAAGTGGGAGTGGTGGATGTATTCCTTAAAAGTCATGATGATTCACTAGCTCAATTATAAGCCAATTGACGACTTTAGCAAACCAATTCTAATAGCGTTGGTATAACAGCGATTTATCCCTTATAGGGTACAAAATCGTTAAAATTTACCGATTTAGGTCAAAATAAAGTCAAAATATATCTGTTTTCTAGGCTGTTTTAAGGCAACAAAAAATCCGTTAAACCTTAGTTTAACAGCTTTTCTATCTTCTGGGATGTTTTAAATATCACCCGTACGGGGATCGAACCCGTAACTCCGCCTTGAGAGGGCGACGTCTTAACCAATTTGACCAACGGGCAAGGTTTTGTAACAATTAATATATTATCGAATAAAGCTTGCGCTGTCAATCTTTAATTAAGACAAACTGATGCTTAGATAAATATTTTATAATTACGATGATTAATATTAATGTGTTCTTTAGTAATTTTCTGATTCGACTTTTTCTTTAGGTTCTTAATGATATTGAGTGCATAATCTTGATGTTTTTCAATTAACGCCAGGACATCTTCTTCGATTGAGATTGATAATTCTTTGCGGGAATCAGCTAATTCAATTAAAACGGATTGCTGGTCATGCGATAATACTTTACCTTGAAACAATTTCTCGATTGCTGTTTTATCCATCATTTAACCGCCTCCTTCTATAGTATAGTCCTTTTTGGCGATTTTGTTAAAAAATAGAATTGACAAGGGTTCCAATCAGCGGTATCATAGTATCCGTGATAAATAACATTGGGTATTCGCCAAACTGGTAAGGCACCGGACTCTGAATCCGTAATTTATAGGTTCGATCCCTATATACCCAACTAAATTCGAGGAGTCTACTGCGGTAGGCTTTTTTTATGGAGTGAATTCGATGGCTAATCATTTAGAAACACATCAAGCGTGGTTGACGCAATTTTATACACAGCGTGATTGGTATCAATACTCACCGCTGATTCGGCTGAATTTCTTATCTGAAGAAGTCGGTGAATTATCGCGCGCGATTCGGACAATCGAGTTAGGGCGGGACCATCCGGGCGAAGCGGTTCAGTCAACGGATACTAAATACGATAATTTAAAAGAAGAATTAGCGGACTGTTTCGATCAGTTATTAATTATCTGTTCGAAATATCAAATTGAACCGAGTGAATTAAGCCAGTATAGTGAACACAAGCTGACTGAACGCTTTAAAAATAAATAGCTTAATCAAGCGACTTTCTCAATTTATTTGGGAAAGTCGTTTTTTATTTTGAAAAGAAGCTTGCCTTATAGTGCACTCGAGGGTGTAATCTAGCGATTGTAGTTAAAAGCAAGGGAGTTTTTCAAATGACAATTAAAGATAAAGTGATTATTATTACGGGCGCTTCTTCAGGGATTGGCGCGGCCAGTGCTCAATTGTTGGCCGCCAATGGTGCTAGAGTCGTATTGGGTGCTCGGCGGGCGGATCGGTTACAAGCCGTGGTTGACACCATTGAAGCTGCTGTAACTAAGGCAGCTGATTTGCAGGCGTTAGTGGCGTTGGCTAAAACTGAATTTGGCCGGGTCGATGTGTTATTTAATAATGCGGGGATTATGCCAACGTCACCGATTAGCGCGTTGCATACGGCCGAATGGCAACAGATGATCGATATTAATTTAACCGGCGTATTGAATGGTGTCGCTGCGATTATGCCGGAATTCACTGCTCAAAAGAGTGGTCAGATTATTACGACGTCGTCAGTTGCCGGAATCAAAAGTTTTTCCGGCGCTGGTGTCTATGGTGCCACTAAGTTTGCTGTCCGGAATCTAATGGAAGTGATTCGGATGGAGAGCGCCGAGGAAGGGACTAATATTCGGACGGTTAGTTTATACCCGGCGGCCATCAATACGGAATTATTGACGACGATTACCGATCAAACCGCTAAACAAAATATGACGGACTTTTACGCGGCGGTCGGAATCACACCGGATGCGGTTGCGCGGGTCGTTAATTTTGCAATCGATCAACCAGAAGACGTCAACGTTAATGAATTTACAATCTACCCAACAAAACAAGTTTAAAGAAGCACATTAAAACTAAATGAAGGATGGTAATCAGATGACTAATCAAGAAACAGTGCAAAATGGTATTTTTGAAATGGGTCCCAAAAATGACGCGTATGCAGCCTTTTTTACGGGGCAAAGTTATTTACAAGGGTTGGTGAATGATCCAGCAATCAATGTTGGTGTGGGCAACGTCACGTTTGAACCTGGCTGTCGGAATCATTGGCATATTCATCATGCTGGCTATCAAATTTTATTAGTCACGGGTGGGCAAGGTTGGTATCAAGAAGCGGGACAGCCGGCGCAATTATTGACACCGGGAATGGTGATTGTCACACATGATGGGGTTAAGCATTGGCACGGGGCAACTAAAGATAGTTGGTTTTCACACGTGGCGATTACGACCGGCACACCAGAATGGTTGGAAGCCGTTTCTGATGAGGATTATAATCAGTTGAGTAAGTGAATAGTATAACGTACAATGTTATTTTATTATCGCTATTGCGCAATTTGTTAACGTGCGATAAACTATAAAAGTAATATCTCCCCCAAAGTTATTACAGAGCGCTCTTAATTCATTTTAAGAGCGTTTATTTTTTTGCTTAAAATAATAGGACGTTATTTATTGATTGGTAAAGTGGTTAAGGACGGGCAATAAAGCGGTGTTCATTACAGCTTGATCGGGATTTGCCGTTAAACTGTTACCATTTTGTCATCAATTGTTACTTGTTTGATATTTACAACGGGAATTTAGATGGTATATTAGTCACACGTTGAAACACAAAACTTAAATTCAAGGAGATCAATCATACATGACACCTTTAAAAACAATCTTATTTAGT
>NZ_LT984417.1:1420271-1441334 GCF_900258455.1 Latilactobacillus fuchuensis | reverse complement strand
GAATTTAGATGGTATATTAGTCACACGTTGAAACACAAAACTTAAATTCAAGGAGATCAATCATACATGACACCTTTAAAAACAATCTTATTTAGTACCACATTAACGGCCGCAACAGCTGCTGGCATCCTCTTCGCAGGCAACGGTCAAGCAAGTGCAGCCACAACTTACACTGTTACAACTGGTGATACCTTATCATCAATCTCAAATAAATTCGCTGGTAACAACGACTTAGTTGATTCAATCGCTAAGAACAACAGTATCTCAAATATCAACTTAATCTACGTTGGCGAACAACTAACGATTGATGCGGATACAACGGCCTCAACTACGACTCAAGCAGCCGCTACGACAACTCAAGCGCCAGTTGCCCAAACAACAACACCGGTCGCAACGACACAAACAGCGACACCAGTTCAAGCCGCAACGGTGACACCAGCTGCCACAACGCAAGCCTCAACAACGACAACCGCTACTGCCGCAACCACGAGCTCATCTAAAGAATGGATTGCGCAAAAGGAATCCGGTGGTTCATATACAGCCACTAACGGTCAATTAATCGGTCGTTACCAATTATCAGCGTCATATTTAAATGGTGACTATTCAGCTGCCAATCAAGAAAAAGTCGCTGATCAATACGTGACGAGCCGTTACGGTTCATGGGACGCAGCTAAGAGCTTCTGGTTAAGCAACGGTTGGTATTAAGCTTAAAGAATACCGACTTTTCAAAGTCAGCCCTTCATTTTGAGGGACTGACTTTTTTAATTGGCAACGATTGAGAGAAAGTGTACACTGAATAATATAGAGAGAATCAATTGCTGAGCCTTACGAATGAAATGATAGGGAGGCGTTAGAATGAAAATTGCATTAATTGCCCATGATCGTCAAAAGCCATTAATGATCAAATTAGTCACAGCGTACCAACCAATCTTAGCGCAACATGAATTGTTTGCGACCGGGACAACCGGGCAAAAAATTATTGAAGCGACTGGTTTATCCGTTAAACGGTTTAAATCGGGGCCACTTGGTGGCGATCAACAGATTGGCGCGTTAATTTCCGAAAATAAAATTGATCTCGTCATTTTCTTGCGAGATCCATTAGCGGCCCAACCGCACGAACCAGACGTTAACGCGTTAATTCGGTTGTCGGATGTTTACGAAGTCCCATTGGCGACCAATATCGGCACCGCGGAAGTCTTATTACGGGGACTCGATACCGGTTTATTAGATTTCCGAACAATCGTTCACGACCAAATTGATACACCGATTAATTTATAATTTCAAGAGACGCCATCAAAATTGTTGATGGCGTTTTTGAATTCTGTTGATTTTTGCGTATAATGGAAGTATTGATTCGGAGGGCTGATTTTGCAAAAAGAAATTTATTTTCATGATCGATTAGGCACGGCGGTTTTTTTAACCTTTATTGGTGGCTTTTTAGACGCCTACTGTGTCATCTTACGCGGTGGGGTTTTTGCGAGTGCCCAGACTGGTAATATTGTTTTTATTGGGTTAGATGTTGCGACGAGTCAATGGTCACAACTACCGGAGAAGATTTCACCGATTATTGCGTTTGCGATTGGGACGATCATTGTCCAAATTGCGAAACGGCATTTTAACATGAATGGGTTGAATGTTTGGCGACTATGGCTGTTGGCGATTCAAATTATCGCGTTAGTGGTCGTTGGCTTTTTACCCACGAGTGTGCCAAATATGTTGGTGACGACCATCTTAGCGATGTCGATGGCCATTCAATATTCAAGCTACGCGACGGTCAATGGTTATCCCTATGCCAATACGTTTACAACCGGTAATTATAAAAAATTAGTTGAGAACACTTATTTGTATTTTGAAACTAAGCAAAAAAAATACCAACAAAAAGCCCAGTATTTTGGACTGATTGTTGGTAGCTTCTTTGTTGGGACGATTAGTTCAGGTTTGTTCGTTAAATTTTTCAACGTGCGCACGGCCTGGATTGCTGCGGCCATGTTAACTATCTTTTTCGGGTTACAAGTCTACTTCACTGAAGAAGTGATTGTTGAAACTAAGAAAATGGCGTAATTACCGATAATGGTAGAGCCAGACTAGAATGCCAAAGTAGATTAAACAAACAAAAGCGCTGACCCAGCTGGCGATAATGATGATTGGGTGTGGAATTAACCAACGCATCGTCATTAGAAAGAGCGTTAGAATCAATGTTTTTAATAAACTAATTTTAACTTGGTTGAATTGCGGGTTATTCAAAAGAAAGATCCACTAAAAAGAGTTGACGGTCGCTGAGATGGGAGGTTGTAATCCAAACATCTTCGAAGCCGTCTTTTTGTTTCTCTTCCGTTTGACGGTAAAAAGAATCGAGTAGGTCATAATGACTTTGGACGTAATCGGGATCGATGCGGTTAACGTGTAGTCGCATTTCAGGAAATAGTTTTTCAACTTCCGGTAAGTCAGTTTGATCGTTGATGCCAAAGCGAATGACGTTCGCATATTGGAAGGGTTCAACCGTCACTTGGTCCGGATGGTCTTGAATATAAGTTAGAATCGTGGTTAAAGCAGACATTTAATCAATTCCTTTCTGAATTTAAAAAATAGTAAAGCCGGCCGTTAAATTATTAAGAATGTGCAAGGTAATCGTACTTTTAATATTTTGGTTGCGCACATAGACAATCGCTAGGACGAGGCCTAATAAAGCTTTTGATAAAAAATAAATAGGATCGGTTATCCCGTGCATCAGTCCAAATAAAAGGGCGCTACTAAGTATGCTGAACACGGGTCGTTTGGTAAAAAACCAATTCATTAAGAAGCCGCGGAATAATAGTTCTTCCATAATCGGGCCTAGAAAGACGATGTAGGGAATCATATAGAGGCCAAGTGTCTGGAGTAAGTCGGTCAGCGCTTCGACATTACCGTTACCAGTGGGTTGAATAAACGGGACCGTCAGATTATTAATCAGGATCATGGCCACAAATGCGATTAAGACTGTCCACCATTTTTGAGTGGTCATCCCGGTCGCGTAGCGCGGGTCCTTAATGGCTTGATAGCGACGCCACATGAACCAAGTAATCAGGATTGTTAAACCGAGAAACAACCAACCGACTAATGTCACGAGCTGCGGGGTGCGATTAGCTTTAGGTAAGGTGACAAAAATTCCGACAATTAGTAGGGGTAGTTGTTGTAATAGAATCAAACCGAACAACCCGAATAGCCGTTTGAGTTGCATCATTGGCAACACCTCCGTATAATAGTCATCATAGCATATTCTATCGGAATAGAACCGAGAGATTCCTCGAAAAAATAATTTAAAAAAGTTTTGAGAAAGATTGCCATTCCGAAAATCATATGCTATACTAATCAAGTAAACAATTTTGAGACGTAATTTGAGTTTTGAATAATCATTCCTCTGTTACCTATTAATAATTTTTTGCGACAATAATAAATATACATACTTTGATATGTAACAGGAGGAAACAACATGAACAACGGTACAGTAAAATGGTTTAATGCAGACAAAGGTTTTGGTTTTATCACTGGTGAAGACGGCAAAGACGTATTTGCTCATTTCTCAGCTATCCAAGGCGAAGGCTACAAATCATTAGATGAAGGCCAAGCAGTTTCATATGATGTAGAAGACAGCGACCGCGGTCCTCAAGCAACAAACATTGTTAAACTATAAGACTTTTAGACCCCGCCTAGCGGGGTTTTTTTATTGCTTTAAATGATAGTCAAAAAAGAGGCACCCAATTCTTAAAATTAAGATTGGGTGCCTCTTTCTGTGCAATAACTAGCGTTTGGCAGTACCTTGGCCAGCTAACGGTCGAACCGTTATTTCCTTAATGTCTAGTTTACGCTTTAACCGTTAGGTATTCAACCAGTTGCCCAAAAAGGTTGAAAAATGTGGTTAGTTTTAAATTGTGAGCGTACCAATCCTCATGGCGGTGGTAGCGATTGATTAAATCGAGGCCTTCTTGGTAACGATGGCGGCTCATTTTGGGGCTTTGTAATAATTGGTGAAGATAAAATAAGGAGACGAGATCGTTGATTTTTAAATCCGATAGGCGGTTAATGGGGATTGCCATTTGATGTGCAGCCAATTGAACGGCGCTCGAGGGGTGCCGTAAGAATTCTTTTTCAGAGAAAAGATTAATTAATAACGGATTACTGTGAGCACAAGCGTTGCGAATGTTTTTGCTATATTTTAAATAGGTATGGACTTTCCGAACAGATTTAGTTTGGGTGCGTTCTAAATAGAAATCGACAAACATCGATAGAGTGCCAAAGGTTGCGATTTCTAAAAAAGTCCAGATGGCGAGGTGGTCGCGGTGTTTCGTATACAAATCTTGCGAATAGCGATTTTTGCGGAGATACGTTAACGTTTGATCGTAGGCCGATTGATGATCCACTTTAAAATCTTGGACAATCTGGTAACCATCTTCAGCTGGATCATTCGCAATCAGATTTAACAACATGACTTTTAAACCGTGTTCGATGTCTAATGAGAGGTTTAGGAGGTAGTCACGTAGTTGCATATCGATTGACGCCAAATCAATTAGGTAGGCAAAATCAAGGTTTTCGTATTGGCCCGCCGTATTTTTCGGGAAATTACTGCGATAAGCCGTCACTTTGAAATAATAGTTAACTTTATTGAGAATCGTCGTGGCTTCGTTTTGCGAGATGGCCTCGAAGGTAATCCCTTTACTGCGCATGTGCGCAATTAATTCAGTCGAGTTGAGCATCGGTTTTAAAGATTGATTGGTCAAAACATCAGATCCTTTAGTTAATTTTAGAAAGCTTTGCTATTTAACCAATTCTACAGCGAGATAGTCGCGGGGTCAAAAGCAATGTAAGCGGTGTGATTAAAAGTCGTTCGTTAGATGATAGCGGTGTCAGTTGAAATCGCGTTAAACCGGCGATGACCAAGGCTTGCTAATTCATTAAAAATGTAATACAATGACAAAGCGTCATAAAAGTGACGAGTTGTCATTAACGTTAGAAAGGAGCATTTTAATGCCCAAAAAGACATTTTTTCGGTTACCAGCAGAAAAACAACAACGCTTGTTAGTTGCAGCGCACGCTGAATTTTCGCGCGTACCGTTTAACGAAGCCTCGGTCAGCAACATTATTAAGGCGGCTGGAATTCCGCGGGGGAGTTTTTATCAGTATTTTGAAGATAAGGCAGATATTTTCTTTTATGATCTGAATAAAATGCGGGATAGTTCTAAAGAAGACTTGAAGACGGCTATTTTAAGGGCCGATGGGGATTTATTTGCGGCGATGCGGATTTTCTTTAAAGCGATGGCCGAAGAAATTATTAATGGGGAAGATGCGCCTTTCTATAAGCATTTATTTTTGCATACCGATTATAAAGATCGGCGAAAAATGTCGCCAGAATTGAAACATAGTCATCATTCAGAAGGACTCACCTTTTTGATTGAGCACATTGATTACAGCTTATTAAAGTTTGATCGTGATCAGTCTGAAGAATTGGAGATTCTATTCCATCAATTAATGAATAATGTTTTTCAAGGCATTGCTTCATATTACATGCACCAAGATACGGAACAAGCACTGACCATTGAACAAGTTGAACACCGCTTTAATCTAGTGGTTGATTGGCTTGAAAATGGTGCCAGTGCACGGAAATAACAGGAAGAAGGCGTAGTACGCATGATTAAACTTGCAAAGAGTCGCATGTCCACTTGGGCGGTGCTAGGCGCGATAATCTTCATGATTATTCAAGTCGTCAGTAACCTGTATCTACCCAATTTAACATCAGATATTGTCAATAACGGGATTGCTAAAGGGGATATTGATTATATTTGGCAGACCGGTTTTAAAATGTTGGGATATTCATTAGTCAGTATCATTGCAGCGATTGCGAATGTTTTTTTAGCCGCTAAGACGTCTCAAAGTCTGGGTCAAAAATTACGTTCTGATATTTATCGCAAAGTCATTAATTTCTCACACGATGAAATGGATCAAGTTGGGACCTCTTCGTTGATTACGCGGACAACCAATGATGTGGTCCAAATTCAAAACGTGGCCATGATGTTCTTGCGAATGATGATTATGGCACCGATTATGTTAATCGGGGCTAGTTTCCTAGCGTATCAAAAAGATGCGCAGTTAACCTCGATTTTCGTCGTGGTTTTACCAATCATGGCGTTGTTCATCGGGATTGTGATGTATTTTGCCGTACCGCTTTTTAAAGCGATGCAAGAAAAAACCGATCGAATTAACTTAGTGTTCCGAGAAGGTTTAACGGGTGTGCGGGTAATCCGGGCTTTCCGGCGTGATCGATTTGAACAAGACCGGTTCGACGATGCCAATGATGATTACACGCATAATGCCAAGAAGGTTTACAGTATTATGGCCGTCATGGCACCGATTATGACGTTAATCATGAGCGGCACCAACATCGCCATCACTTGGATGGGTGGTCACTTGATCGCCAACCAAGCGATGCAAGTTGGGAATCTATTAGCGTTCATGACTTACGCGATGCAAATTTTGATGAGTTTCATGATGTTATCAATGGTCTTTGTTTTCATTCCACGGGCGCAAGCTTCAGCAGTCCGGATTAACGAAGTCTTAGATTTAGAAACACCCATTGTTAATCCAGACCAACCGGCTGATTTTAAGGATGAACCCGCTAATTTAGCCTTTAATCAAGTGAATTTCCGTTATCAAAATGCGGAACATTTAGCTCTGGAAAAGATTGATTTCAAAATGACGGCCGGTCAAACGGTCGCCGTGATTGGTGGGACGGGTTCTGGTAAAACGACGTTGGTCAATTTGATTCCGCGTTTTTACGATGTTGAATCAGGTGATGTGGTGGTTGATGGCTTAAACGTCAAAGACGTTACGTTGCATGATATTCATCAACAAGTCGCTTTCGTACCTCAAAAAGCGAATTTATTTACCGGGACGATTCGGGAAAATATGCAATACGGCAATCCAGACGCCACTGATGATCAGATTTGGCACGCTTTAAAAATTGCCCAATCTGACGATTTTGTCAGTGAATTACCGGATGGTTTAGACAGTTACGTTGAACAAGGTGGGGGTAACTTCTCCGGTGGGCAACGTCAACGTTTAGCGATTGCGCGTGCATTAGTTAAACGCGCGTCCATCTATGTCTTTGATGATTCCTTCTCAGCCTTAGATTTTAAAACAGATGCTAATTTACGAAAAGCCCTTAAACAAGATCCAGAAATCAAAAAGAGTGTCGTTGTAATTGTCGGTCAACGGGTTTCAACTGTGGCAGACGCGGATACGATTATCGTCTTGGATGAAGGTCAAATGGTCGGTAAGGGTTCACATACTGAATTAAAAGTCACTAACACGACCTATCAAGAAATTATTAATTCACAAATCAGAGAAGGAGATGAAGACTAATGGCAGCTAAACAACAACCAATGCGGCCCGGTGGTCGTGGTCCAGGTGGACACGGTCCGGGCGGGCTCGTTGAAAAGCCTAAGAATTTCTGGGGCACAACGAAACGTTTATTAACTTACATGTCGAGTCGAGTGATCGGCTTAGTGATTGTTTTAGCCTTAGCAATCATCTCAGTTGTTTTCCAAATTAGAACGCCTAAAGTTTTAGGGGAAGCAACGACTGAAATTTTTAAAGGGGTCATGAAAGGGAGTGCCATGCAAAAAGCTGGCATTTCAATGGATCAACTCCCAATCGATTTTGATAAGATTAAACAAATTATCATGACCGTCATTCTGATGTACCTCGCTTCAGCGCTTTTCAGTTTCTTACAACAATTCATCATGACCCGGATTTCACAACAAACGGTCTATGAATTACGTAAAGAATTAAAAGATAAAATGCAACGGGTGCCAATCAACTATTACGATACCCATTCAAACGGGGATATTATGAGTCGCGCGATTAACGATATGGATAATATTGCTAGTACGTTACAACAAAGTTTAACCCAAATGGTCACGAGTGCGGTGACGTTTGTCGGCGTCTTATGGATGATGTTGACGATTAGTTGGCAATTAACCTTGATTGCCTTGGTGACGATTCCGTTTAGTTTAATCGTTGTCGGCATTATTGCCCCTAAATCGCAAAAATTCTTTGCCGCGCAACAAAAGAGTTTGGGTCTATTGAATAACCAAATTGAAGAAAATTTCTCAGGCCAAGTCGTGTTGAAAACGTTTAATCGCGAACAAGTTACGATTGATATGTTTGAAGAACAAAATGAACAACTCTATAAAGCCGCTTGGAAAGCCCAATTTATTTCTGGGATTATCATGCCAGCGATGACGTTTGTCAATAACTTAGGTTACGTCTTTGTCGCCATTATCGGTGGGATTCGCGTTTCCAACGGTCAAGTCACGTTAGGGGATATGCAAGCGTTCATGCAATATACGCAACAATTCTCCCAACCGATTTCTCAATTAGCCAATTTAGCCAACACGATTCAATCCACAATCGCTTCAGCTGAACGGGTTTTTGAAGTCTTAGATGAAGCCGATATGACGGACGAACCATCCGGTGTACCAGCTGTTCAAGATGATGTGAATAAATTAGAATTAGAACACGTTGAATTCGGTTATCAAGGCAAAGAAATCTTGATGCAAGATTACAACTTAAAAGTCAAACCGGGTCAAATGATCGCGATTGTCGGCCCAACTGGTGCGGGTAAAACAACGATTATTAACTTGTTAGAACGCTTCTACGACGTTAGTGGCGGTTCAATTAAGTTAGACGGCGTCGATACGCGTGATATGAGTCGCGATGAATTACGCAGTCACTTTGCGATGGTCTTACAAGATACTTGGTTATTCACGGGGACGATTTGGGATAACTTGAAGTATGGTAATGAAACGGCGTCAGACGAAGCGATTTTAGCCGCTGCTGAAGCGGCCCATGTCGATAGTTTTGTCCGTCAATTACCAGATGGTTATCAAACAATCTTGAACGAAGAAGCATCGAATATCTCACAAGGTCAACGTCAATTATTGACGATTGCGCGGGCGTTTGTGGCTAATCCTGAAATTTTAATTTTGGATGAAGCCACTAGTTCCGTCGATACACGGACTGAAATTCACATTCAACACGCCATGGAACGCCTTTTGGCTAACCGGACGAGTTTCGTAGTCGCCCATCGTTTATCAACGATTCGCGATGCCGACAACATCATTGTGATGAATCACGGTTCGATTATGGAAACTGGGACACATGATGATTTGATGGGTCAAAATGGGTTCTATGCTGATCTCTATAACAGTCAGTTCTCAGGTAATGTTAAAATCTAATTTTTAAAGCAAACAGCCGCGCGGCAACGCAACGCTGTTTTTTTATTTGCACATTTTGAAGCTTTGCGTGATACTAACAGTAATCAGAAAAGAAGGTGAGCCAATGCGCTTTAATCAAACAGCCGCTCAAATCGACGCTTTAGTAACGGATCAAATTGTCCCCGGCGTCTCGTACGCGTTAATCGACGGCCTCGATTGTCAACAGACAGTCGTGGGGGACGCCCAAAAGGTGCCGGTCACGAAACCACTACTACCGGATCAACTATACGATTTAGCGTCATTAACCAAAGTGATTGGGACGACGACATTGACGTTACGGTTATTGGAACATAGCCAATTGGCGCTCAACACGAAAGTTTGCCGAATTTTACCAGCCTTCAAGGATCGCCGAGTAACGGTCTTACATTTATTAACCCACACATCCGGCTTAGAGGGCTACATTCCCAATCGGAATCAGTTATCCGCCAAGGAGTTGAAACAGGCATTATTGACGCAACTGACGGTCGGTCCGAATTTTGAGAAAAAGGTCGTCTATACCGACATTGGCCTATTATATCTCGGTTGGATGATTGAAGCGATTTGTCAAAAGCCCATTCAAGATTTGATTCAGGAACAAATTTTAACCCCGCTCGGCCTCAACGACAGTACGTTTGCACCTGATCGCCAACTGGCCGTACCGACTGAATTAACGGCTGAACGGGGCTTGATACAGGGGGTTGTTCATGATCCTAAAAGTTATACGCTCCAGAATCATAGTGGGGCAGCGGGCTTATTTGCACCGTTAAAAGACGTCGTCCGCTTCGCCCAATTCCAACTCGGCCAATTAACAGTCGAACACGCACCCATTACTCAGGGCAGTGTTCAAGCGTTATATCGGGATTGGACACCGGCCCATCTGCACCGGTCGTTAGGTTGGAATTTACGCTTTGATGTCCGGAACCAACACCCGCTGATTTACCATACTGGTTTTACCGGGACGTTCATGTTACTGGATCGTGCGCGTCAAACAGGGATGGTGGTCTTAACCAATCGTATTCATCCAACGGCCGATAATCCAGTCTTTCTGGAACGGCGCGACCAAATTGTCCAACAATTTTTACAGGAGAATCATTAAAGCGGTCACAAATTATCTGCTTATCCGCTTTCATTTGTGGTAAAATAGAAACCATTAATAATAAAAGTGCATTAGGAGTGATTGAATTGACAGAACCGTTATTTCTAAAACCAGTCTTTCAAGAAAAAATTTGGGGTGGGCGCAAGCTTGCTGAAGAATTCGATTATGAATTACCCGCCGGTGATATCGGTGAATGTTGGGCGATTTCAGCCCATCCACACGGCCCTAGTACCATTGAAAATGGTCCCTTAAAAGGGCTAACTTTGGATCAAGCTTGGGCCCAACATCGCGACTATTTCGGCAATGCCAAGGGTGAAGTTTTCCCATTATTGACGAAGATTCTGGATGCTGAAGCCAGCTTATCTGTTCAGGTCCATCCCGATGATGCTTATGCAGCCGCTCATGAAGGCCCAACTGAACTCGGTAAAACTGAATGTTGGTATATTCTAGATGCTGAACCCGGTGCGTATTTAATTTATGGTCATTACGCTAAAACGGAATCCGAATTAGCCGATATGATTCATCAAGGCCAATGGGACCAATTATTGCGGAAAGTTCCGGTTAAAACTGGTGACTTCTTCTACGTCCCAAGCGGCACAATTCACGCGTTAAATAAGGGGATTATGGCCCTAGAAACCCAACAAAGTAGTGATACGACTTATCGGTTATACGATTATGATCGGGTCGATGCTAAGACGGGTGAAAAACGTGAATTACATTTACAACAATCAATTGATACGACGACGGTGCCGCATCACGATCCAGAATTAAACATTCAAACCAAACAAGTCGGGGCTTCAACGATTACGACTTACGTACAACCACCAATGTCACCATTTTTCAGTGTTTATCAATGGTTGGTCAAAGATCAATTGCATTTTGATCGGACGAACGCACCTTATACGTTAGTCTCCGTGGTTGACGGCGCTGGTGAATTAGTGGTTGATGGACAAGTTTATCCCATTCATAAAAACATGCATTTTGTTTTACCATTTGCGATTAAAGCTTGGGATTTACGTGGGGACATGCAAATTATTGCCTCTGAACCCGGTGAATCAACTAAATAATATAACGTAAAAACCGGTTAATCTGATTCAGATTAACCGGTTTTTTTAGGTTGATTATTTTGAAGAATGATTAATCTGCATGAGTTGATACAACCACTGACCAACGACAATCAGTAACCCCAATGTGTACAAATAGTTGGTCAGCATCAACCAAAATTGAACGTGACCTGACAGCATGATGGCTAAGAAAAGCCAGGCCATAACAGCGATAAAAACCGCTGTTAGTTGGCAGAGCCGACTGATTAAGGCATTGATGTTCATCAGCATCGTATTGAATCGGGATTGAATGGCTGTGCTTGTCAAGATTAAAAAGATGGCGACTAACGCAAACATCACTAATAAAGCGGTACTACGGAGAAAAGGGTGGTTTTGATTAGCGATTGTCGTCGTAATTTGACCATTAAAATCGACATGCATCGGTAGTCGCGAACTAAGATGGCCTTGTTCGGCGACTAGGATACTCAATTGAATGATGGTGTTTAGTAGCAGTATCTTGATGGTTCTGGCCTGCGTTGTCAAATGAACCGCCTTCTAACGATTTATTTTTTGTGTGAATTAAAATCAATTATTTTAGTGTCATCTGGTGGTGTCTGAAGTCGCTTTTGAAGATAGTCGATTATTGATTGGGGGTCATCTAAATCGACATCCGCGAAGTGCATTTCCATGATTAACGGAGTCAGAGGTAAATCATCCATTGATTGTTTAAAAACATCGGTTGCGATTAATTCAAAAATATCATTAGTTTGTTCGTCGGAAATATACTTGGCAGTGAACATGAATTCAATGAAAAGACAAAGGCCATCATGCAAGAAAGGGAGGGCACCTTCTGTCGACTCAATTTTCTCAAGTAGATTGGCCACCTGGTTACCGGTCCAATCTTCAGGTAATACTTCATATTCTTTGAACATATCGAGTATAAAATCATTCATCAATGCAAAGTAGGCGTTCGGGTCATCAGTATCAAGTGCCATAGCTGATTCTGATTTTAAAAATTCATCGGACCAGTTTTGTTGAAAGTTTAATAGTTTCTGGATAGGTTCCCCGAATGCAGAAAAATCATGAGTTGAAATACGATTATAACGCATTGATTGGGCGTTTTTTTCAAGGGTTGTGGTTAACAGAGTGGCTTTATCGGCTTGAATTAGATTTTCTTTAGCGAGATAGGCAATAAAAGCGCGTAATACGGGTGCTTGGGCGATGACTTGTTTATTATCTAAGACGAGACTATTACTGAATTCACTGAGCATCAGCTTTTTCAGTCGAGTAGGTGTCAATTTAACCAGTAATTTTGGGTTATCGATTTCGTAAAAGTGGTTAAACCGATCTAGAATCGCAGCCGCAAATTTTTGTTGATTAGGCGTTAAGCGGTCATATTTTTTGGAATTCAAGAAGGCTTCAATTATTTGTAAATTAGTTTTAGTCATTGGCTTTAATCTCCTATTGTTTATTTAGAGAATAGCATATACTGGTTAAGATAGCTTTCATTTTAGTAAAAAAATAGTGATAAGGTGAAATAATGAATCAAATTGAACAGATTGAAAAATACGTTAAAGTGCAGTTAGCGACTGAACACAGTGGGCATGGTTTTGATCACATTCAGCGGGTGGTCCGCAATGCACGTTTAATCTGCCAACAAATTCCAACAGCGGATGGGACGTTGGTTGAAATGGCGGCGCTGTTACACGATGTGATCGATGAAAAAGTGGTCGTTGATGTTGAACAAGCCCGCCAAGCGATGGTGGCGCAGTTAACCGTCATTGGTGTATCAGTTACGCGGCAGCAAGCGATTCTGACGATTATCGAGCATATGTCGTTTGTTAAAAATATCGACCAACAACAAGTATTATCGCTCGAAGGGCAAATTGTCCAAGACGCGGACCGGTTAGACGCAATTGGTGCGATTGGTATTGGTCGGACCTTTATGTACGGTGGTGCACATTCGGGGGTGGCTTATGATCCGCAGATTGAACCGCGGGCCGAATTAACCGCCACCAACTACCGGGAACCGACGACAGTCATTAATCATTTTTATGAAAAGTTATTTAAGTTGGCGGCGACCATGAATACGCCAGTCGCTAAAGCACTGGCAACGAAAAGAACCCAAGTCATGCAAGATTTTGTGACGGAGTATTTAGCGGAGTGGCAAGGGGAACGTTAGAAAATGAAAAGGGTGTTTGACATAAGTATTCTGATTTTAAATGAATATTCTTCGTCGACGCGCGCCAGAACTCATCAATTTCCGTTCAAATCAAAAAATCCGATTATCCCTAAATTCAGGATAATCGGATTTTTCAACTTGGTACTCAATTGATAACGTGCCAACACCCACTGATTCCTGTACTTAGCGACGTTTCGCAAACAAGTCCATAACCCGGACTTATTCACAAAACTAGGCTAATGCTCAGAATCAAACCGTGGGTGTGGGCACTCAATCAATAACCGAGTTCTGTCACAGCTTGTTTATTTTTAAGCCAACGTTGGTTCACTCGTTAGCCAGTCATTTTGTAAGAGTTCGTGGGTTCTTTTTTGAAGTGGTAACCATAATTCAGCCCGGAGGATGTTGATTAACGATTCCCAGAAAAGACGGTCGGTTTTTTGTTGTTCGGTAATATGTAATTCAATCACTTGGCCGTTTTCAGTCGTGGCCCAAACTTTATCATGGCTTTCAATGCTTTTGATTTTAACGGATTCAATATTTTGCGTTTGTACTAACATAGTCAATCGCTCCTTCTTGATGATAAGTTCAGTATAGCGACTAACTATTACCAAAGTATTGTCGTTTTATGAATAATAAATGCATTTTTTCTTCAGAAAAGGTTAAGAACTTGATTAAACATTAAATCATGGTTTGAATCAGGCTAGCGGTTTCTTCGATTGAACGATCAGCCACGTTGATGACGGTTGCCCCTAACGTATCAAAGAGTTGTTGTGCATAAGCAAGTTCATCGCTAACGCTGGTGGCGGCGGAATAATTGGTCGTCTGGGGTAGGCCAAGGGTCGCAAGGCGTTCGGTGCGAATTTTGAGTAGTGTTTGGAGTGGCATCGTGAGGCCGATAATTTTATGCGTGGGGACTTTAAAAAGTTCCTTGGGTAAGGGGACGCCGGGAATTAAGGGCAAGTTGGCAACCCGGTAATTTTGATTGGCCAAGTACATACTCAATGGGGTTTTAGACGTTCTGGAGACCCCTAATAAAACGATATCGGCTTCTAATAAGCCTCGTGGTTCTTTACCGTCATCGTAACGAACGGCAAACTCCATGGCGCTAATCCGGTGGAAATAGTGTTCGTCTAATTTACGTAAGGAGCCTGGTGTTTCTAAAGAATCGGTTTGGCTCCGGTCACTAATCGCGGTCGTTAGGGATGATAATAGGTCGATGAGGGTTAAATTGTGCGCTTGGCAGAATTCGGTAACCGATTGTTGTAAGGGCCGATTGACTAAAGTCGTGACAATAATGGCCTGTTCCTGTTGGGCGTCTTTTAGAATCGGCACCAATGTTGATTGATCGGTGACGAATGGGAAGCGTTGGATTTTTAGAGGAACTGATTGGGGAAATTGAGCGGCGACGGCTGACACGACAGAGCGAGCAGTTTCGCCGATTGAATCTGAAATCATAAAAATTGGAATCGCTGACATTTTGAAAACCTCCAAGCAAGCTTAGTTTTGAATGTGTAATCCTTCTTCGATAAAGTAGCGCATAATGATTGATTTTGTGATCTTACCAATCACGGTCACGCCGTCCGGTTCGACAATCGGTAGCGAATCGACTTGGTGGGCGATTAATCGTTGGCCGGCTTGTAGAATCGTTTTGTGTTCAGTCATCGTGACGATGTTGGGCATGCGGGTCATAATCATGGCCACCGGGGTCGTGCTGGTATTAGTGGCGTTAATCGTTGCGCGTAGCAGATCTTTACGCGAGAGAACGCCCAATAATTTCTGCTGTTGGTCAACAACGTATAAAGAACCGACATCGTGCATGAAAAGTTGCGTGACGGCTTCATCAATGGTCGTCGCTTGTTGAATCAATAACGGGGGGATCATCAATTGATCGACCGTTGCCTGATACAGATGATCGGCGAGTAATGGGGCGACCTCTTGACCGACGTAAAAATAACCAACTTTCGGACGTGCATCAAGAATGCCAGTCATCGTTAAGATCGCGAGGTCGTTACGCAAAGTCGCGCGCGATAAATTAAGTTGTCCGGCAATTTTAGTGCCACTAATCGGTTGATCGTTTTGGACGATTTGAATAATTTGCTTTTGACGCGCTGATAATTCCATAATGACTCCTTTGATTAAACCGATTTCAATAAGACTATTATAAAATAGCGACAACCTATTTGCAATCAAAATCGGATAATAGTGTGGCTTATTTAATTTAATGTGACATACTATTGACTTTTAATGTGTCACACTATATGCTGTTGGTGTTCAATAAAATATTGGAGGCTATCACAATGCAATATATTTATGCTTTTGCTGAAGATCAAACATTAACCAATACTGAATTAGGCGGCAAAGGGGCAAATCTAGCCGAGATGACGCGCTTAGGTTTACCCGTACCAGCCGGCTTTACGATTACGACGGCGGCTTGCCAACGTTATTTGACAAATGGTCAAGCAGAATGTGACTTTTTAAAAGACGACTTAATGAAAGCGGTTCAACAATTAGAAGCAACAACGCACCGTCAATTGGGTAATCCAGAACAACCCTTACTAGTTTCGGTTCGGAGTGGGGCACCGATTTCGATGCCAGGGATGATGGATACCGTTTTGAACTTAGGGCTCAACGACCAAACTGTGGAAGGTCTTGCGAAGCAAACGCATAATCCGTGGTTTGCATATGACTGTTACCGGCGATTAATTCAAATGTTCGGCGATGTGGTTTACGGAATTGATAAATCAATTTTTGAAGCCGAATTGACGGCTTTAAAACGCGCCAAACAGGTTGCCAGTGATACTGATTTGACACTGGCCGATTTAAAACAATTGATTCAAACTTATCAAACGCTCTATCAGAACGCAGATGATGCGCAATTTCCACAATCGGTAACGGCACAGTTAAATCTGGCGGTCGAAGCGGTCTTTAAATCATGGTTAAATCCAAGGGCCAAAACTTATCGGCGGTTACACCAAATTGATGCGGCGATGGGTACGGCCGTTAATATTCAGCAAATGGTTTTCGGTAATTATCAGGGGCAAAGTGGCACGGGTGTGGCGTTTACCCGGAACCCCGCAACGGGTGAACCAGGTTTGTTTGGTGAATATCTGTTAAATGCGCAAGGCGAAGACGTGGTCGCGGGCATTCGAACGCCAGAACCGATTGCCACGCTAAAAGCGCAATTACCAACGATTTACGAGCAATTCAAAACATTGGCGAATCAACTTGAACGTCATTATCAAGATATGCAAGATATGGAATTTACGATTGAAGCCGGGCATTTGTATGTATTGCAAACCCGAATTGGCAAACGAACGCCCCAAGCGGCTTTTAAGATTGCACTAGATTTAGTCAATGAAGGCTTAATTGACCGTCAAACAGCCATCTTGCGGTTAAAACCAGCGATGATTGAAGGCCTTTTGCATCCGGTATTTGATCCGCAAGCACTGAAGCAAGCACCATTGTTATTAACGGGGTTACCCGCTAGTCCAGGGGCGGCGACTGGTGCAATTTATTTTGATGCGCAACAAGCACAAGTGGCGCACGAAGCCGGTGAAAAAGTTATTCTGGTTCGTCAAGAAACTTCACCGGAAGATATCGACGGGATGGTCGTCAGTCAAGCGATTGTCACGAGTCGTGGGGGCATGACATCCCACGCAGCAGTCGTTGCCCGGGGCATGGGTTGTTGTTGTGTCGTTGGTTGTGCGCAACTGAGTGTCGATACTGATCAGAAACAAGCGGATTTTAATGGTCAGTTATTAAAAGAAGGCGCGATTATTTCGGTTGATGGTCACACTGGTCGAATCTATTTAGGCGCATTAGGCCAACAAACTGGCAAGCAACAAGCCGCTCTGAATACGATTCTCGATTGGTGTGATGCGGAGGCGCCAATTGATGTTTGGGCCAACGCTGAAACCCCGAAGGAAGTAGCAACGGCCTTTGAATTTGGGGCTAAAGGTTTGGGATTAGTCCGGACTGAGCACATGTTTTTCGGACCAGAACGGCTTTTCAAGATGCGCGAGATGATTCTAGCAGATCAATTAAGTAATCGCCAAATCGCGTTAGCGGCGTTAAAAGAACTCCAATTAGCCGATTTTAAAGCGATTTTTGAATTGGCACAAGACCGACCATGCACGATTCGGTTGTTGGATCCACCGTTACATGAATTCCTGCCACAAGCGACGGCTGACCAAGTAGCTTTAGCAACGGTGCTACAAATTAGTCCGGCGGAGATTAAACGCCGGATTGCGGCGAAGGTCGAAGTCAATCCAATGTTGGGTCATCGGGGGAGTCGACTCGCAGTGACTTATCCTGAAATCTATCAAATGCAGGTCTTGGCGATTATCGAAAGTGCATTGGCGGTCCAAGTTGAACAAGGGCACGCGGTAGCGCCTAAAATTATGCTGCCATTAATCGGCACTGCGGCTGAAATGCAGTTGTTGAAACAACAATTAACCGCAACAATCGATACTTTCCTAGCGCAACAAGCTCAAACGATTGCGTATCAGATTGGGACGATGATTGAAGTGCCACGCGCTTGTTTAGTCGCGGATCAAATTGCGGCTTCAGCTGATTTCTTTAGTTTCGGGACCAACGATTTAACCCAGATGACGTTTGGTTTTTCGCGGGATGATATCGGCCATTTTATTGGAGCGTATCAAGAGCAAGCAATTCTAACGAAAGATCCATTCCAAACATTAGACCAAGATGGTGTCGGTGCGTTGATGCGAATCGCGATTCAAAAGGGCCGGCAAACGAAACCTGAATTATCGATTGGGGTTTGTGGGGAAGTCGGTGGTGATCCATCTTCCATCGCCTTTTGTCAGGCACTCGGCGTTGATTACGTCTCGTGTTCGCCATATCGGGTGCCTAGTGCGCGCTTGGCGGCCGCACAAGTTGCATTGCAAACCCGCGTTTAGTAGACAGATTTCTTTACAGCTTTTGGGTCAAGTTGATAAGCTCGTTTTAAATGAGGTGATCAAATGACCAATCAAGTTAGGGGTCAGCAGTATCGGTTTACGATTTTAACGGAACGCTTATTGCGGATGGAATATTCAGCTGACGGTCAGTTTGAAGACCGAACAACTCAGATGGTGCAAAATCGCGAGTTTACGGAAGTGCCTTATCAAGTTTTGACGGCTCATAATCATTTTGAAGTTGAAATTATCACGAATTATTATCATTTGTATTACAAAGGGGGACCGTTTGCGGCCGATACGTTATATATCGATGTGAATTACCGCTATTCGGATTATCATAATCGGTGGCATTTTGGTGAATCGGTTGAAAATTTGGGCGGCACCGTGCGGACTTTGGACAAGGCTGACGGCGTGATACCGTTAGCACCTGGGATTATGGCCTACAATGGTTTTGCGGCAATTGATGATTCGGCAAGTTTTATTTTAGAACAGGATTACTTTAAACCACGCGATGTTGGGACAACGGATTGGTATTATTTTGCATACGGACACGATTTTCAAAAAGCGTTGCAGGATTATTATCGCTTAACCGGGCCAACACCACTGCTACCGCGTTACGCTTTAGGTAATTGGTGGAGCCGTTATTGGGCTTATAGCGAGCGAAGTTTGACTGAGTTACTCAATCATTTCGATCGGGACGGCTTGCCGTTTAGTGTTGTGACGTTGGATATGGATTGGCATCTCACCGATATTCCAAAACGGTTTGGTTCTGGTTGGACGGGTTATACGTGGAATCAAGCGTTGTTTAGCGATCCCGCCCATTTTTTAGCGGCACTGCACGCTAGAGGTTTGAAAGTCACTTTGAATGTTCATCCGGCAGCGGGCATTCGGGCCTATGAAGCCGTCTATCCAGTGGTCGCTCAAAAATTAGGGTTGGATCAAAGCAATGAAGAACCGGCCTTGTTTGATTTGAATCAAGCGGCTTTTCGAGCGACTTACTTTCAAGATGTGCATCAACCACTTGAAGAGATGGGCGTTGATTTCTGGTGGTTGGATTGGCAACAAGGCGGTAACTTAGGGGTTCGGGATGTCGATCCATTATGGTTATTAAATCATTACCATTATCGGGATAGTGCGGACAAGCACCATGGCGAAGGGTTGATCTTATCACGCTATGCTGGACCCGGCAGTCATCGCTATCCGATTGGTTTTTCGGGGGATACGTATATTTCGTGGGCCGCTTTAGCATTTCAACCGTATTTCACAGCGACGGCCGCCAACATTGGCTACACGTGGTGGAGTCACGATATTGGCGGGCATATGGGTGGCATTCGCGACGATGAATTGGCGTTGCGTTGGTTACAATTGGGCGTTTTTAGCCCCATCATGCGTTTGCATAGTGCCAACAATCCGTTTAATGGTAAAGAACCGTGGCGCTATAAAAATTTCGCCGCAACCAACATGGTTCGTTTCTTAAGGTTACGGCACGAATTGTTACCCTATTTAGACAGCGCGAACTACCAAACGCATGCCGCGGGGGTCCCGCTGGTCAAACCGATGTATTATACCTATGATCAGCCATTGGCCTTTAAAAATCAGCATCAATATTTATTCGGAACGGAATTATTGGTCGCGCCAGTCGTCACGCCAAAATTACGTCATTTAGATCAAAGTCAGGTCCGCGTTTGGTTGCCAAAAGGCATGTGGTTTGATTTCTTTAACGGGTTAAAATACGGTGGTGATACAACACTGAGTGTCTTCCGGGATGAAACGCGGATTCCGGTGTTTGCCAAAGCTGGGGCGATTGTGCCGTTGAATCCGAACTACATGGCGGATGTCAATCAACTACCGGAAGTCTTAAAAGTGTTAATTTTCCCGGGGGCGAGTAACGAATACGTCTTATATGAACATCTAGACGGACAAGTGGCGCGCACGCATTTTATCTTTGATTGGTTGAATAAGGAATTGACCATTCGGGTCGTTGATCCAGGTCAGATTATTCCCGAAAAGCGGCATTTTCAATGTCAATTCCGCGGTGTTAATGATTTCGAACCAGCCATTAAAAGTGGGAGCGGCAATGTCACACCAATTGAACTCGTTGAAAATGATAAAGCGTTTATCTATTCCTGTGCTGAATCGCGGCAATCACAAGTCACATTTAGTCTGCATCGTTTACGGATTATGCCCCAACGGCGATTAGTGGTCGATCGTTTATTCAATAAGTTGAATCAGGCACAAATTGAATACGATTTGAAGAACGAAATCTGGACGCAGTTTTTGAAAGCGCCGGATAAAATTCGCTTCATCAACTTTTTAAACACGTTGGCCGATCATGATTTAGCGAAGATGTTGTATGAATTGGTGTATATTTTATAAATTTTTAACGCGCGCCATCACTCATCAATTTCCGTTCAAATCAAAAAAACGAGTATCCTAAATTGAACTGAACCCCAATCGTTGGAGAAATCCAATGATTGGGGTTTTATTATGTTCTCAAAAGAAATTAAACTGAAGGCAGTCAATGAATTACTGCGGG
>NZ_LT984417.1:1388563-1420171 GCF_900258455.1 Latilactobacillus fuchuensis | reverse complement strand
TAGAACAAAACTGGCCGGCAAAACACCGGTACAATACCGGAATCTTGCCAGCCAGTTAGCTGTATAAAATTATCTCCAATAATTGGGGTTCAGTTCAAATTCAGGATACTCGTTTTTTTAACTTGATACTCAATTGATAACCGAGTTCTGTCACAGCTTAATTTTGGACCAATTTAACACCAGCGGCATCAACTTGGTAACGTGATTCTTCAATCGGAAGGGCTTTTAGCGCCGTTAAATCATAATCAGGATAACGATTGGTGATGGCGGTTGCGAGCAATCGTTTCGCCAAAACCCCGTTATGGGTTAGGATTGGGCCGTGGAAGTATGAACCAAAGGTGTTTTTGTAGACACAACCTTCGGTACCATCTTCGCCGTTATTACCGTGACCGCGTTCGACGCGGCCGAGGGGTTGTTCATGCTTGCCTAGGAATGTGCGGCCGTTATGATTTTCAAAACCGAGATAGGTTTCATCAAATAAATCGTTATGAATGACGATATCGCCGATAAAGCGACTGTTATCTTGGCTGAGCGTGTAATGGTCGAGTGCGCCAATGCCGGGGATTTTTGAACCGTCGGCACCGATGTAATAGTGACCGAGTAGCTGATAGCCACCACAAATCGCTAACATGACGCCGCCGTTTTCGATATAGTCGGTAATGGCGGTTGCTTTAGATTCTAAATCTTTAGAGATAATTTTTTGCTCGAAGTCTTGACCACCACCGAATAGGACGATATCGTAACGGCTCGCATCAAATTCTTGACCAATACTGATGACCTCGGTTTCGGTTTGTAAACCGATCTTTTTAGCGTAATAATCAAGGACCAGGATATTACCAAGATCACCATAAGTATTCATCAAATTACCGTAGAGGTGCGCAATTTTTAAAGTTTGGGTCATACGGACATCCCTTTCTTGATATAGTTATGGTCGGCCATTTTTTTACGCAGTTGTAAGACGGCCGTATAAGTGGCGAGGACGTAGACGTGTTTAGTGGGGGCGTTTTCGATGGCGCGTAAAGTTGCGTCTAAATCGGCGGTTTCTTGTAATTGTTGTTCAGTTACACCAGCCACTTTTAAACGGAACGTGATGTCATCACGCCGTTCACCACCCGTGATGATTGTTGGAATACCAGACTTGAGGAGGGATTCAAATTCACCGTCCCAGATCCAACTGGTATCAATGCCATCAGCATAGTTGGCGTTTAACAACATGGCCAATGAGAAATCTTCGGGATCAGATTCGATCATTTGGAGGACTTGGTTTAAGCCAACCGGATTTTTAACGAGGACTAAAGTGACTTCCTTGTCTTTAACTTGAATCACTTCTTGACGCCCAAATATTTTTTTATTACTCGTAAATGCGGCTTGAATATCGGCGACGTCCACATCGAGGAAACGACCAATGCTGTAGGCCGCGAGCGCATTATAAATGTTGTACATTCCACCGATTGAAATCGCAAACGGTTCTTGATTGATTTCAAAGCTTGAGCTAGTGGGCCGTAATTCGTTAATGGCGGTGACTTGATCCATTAATTCAGGCCGTTTGAAGCCGCAGTTTGGGCAATAGAATTTACCTTGACTGCTGTAAGTAATAAATTTGTAGTGAATAATGTGTTCGCAGATGGGGCAGAGAACGCCATCGGTATTGCTAGGCGCTAATAATTCGCCGTCTGGTAAATGGTTGAAGCCGTAATAAAGTTTTGGATTAGGGAGTTCAACTGATGAGAATAGGGGTACATCAGCGTTCATGATTAAAGTTGTGTTCGGAACGAGTTTGACCCCGTCCAGAATTTTGTTGTAGGTCGTATAAATTTCACCAAAACGATCCATTTGATCGCGGAAGATATTGGTCATCACGATGGCTTTGGGTTCAATATACCGGCACAACGGTTCAACGTTCGCTTCATCAACTTCTAAAATCGCGAGGTCGCGTTGGCCTTTTTGAGGGCGATGCGCTAAGAAGGCTGTTGTGATGCCTTGCATCATGTTTGAACCGGTTGAATTCGTCATAATGTTCTGGTACTTTTGTTTCAAAATTTGAACTGTTAGGGCCGTCGTTAATGTTTTACCATTCGTCCCAGTGATAATAATCACATCGTAATTTTTGGTTAGATCTTTTAAAACGGCTGGGTCAATCTTGGTCGCAATCTGACCAGGTAATGAACTCCCGCCTTGCATAAAGGTGTGTAAGAACCAATATGAAAAACGGCCAGACGTCTTAGCAAATGAACTTTTAATTGTCATGCAAGCCACCCTTTCAATGCCAATTATCATAGCATATTTTTGGAAAATAGGATACGCCTTTGTTGTGCGAGTAACAGTGATTTGACTAAGCAATCAGTTACTTATCTAAATCATTGAGTAGTGATTGTTAAATTTGCTATAATAAAAATAGTCAGATTAATTTAACGTTGGAGGAATCAAATGGCAGTTCACGCAGTAATTTATACGAAACCGCATTGTCCGCAATGCAAGATGACGACCCGTTTAATGGATCAATTGGGTTTCCCGTACGAAAATACCTACTACGGTAATTCGGAAGAGAGTAATTCAATCGACGTCAATAGCGACGATGAACAAAAGCGGTCATGGAGCGAACGGAAAGTGGAACGGCTTAAAGAAAAATATGAGATTCAACAATTACCATTGGTTAAGATTATCGATGATGATAGCGAAGACTTATTAGAATATTGGGCGGGATTTCAGCCTAGCAAGATTCAACAATGGCATCAAAAATAACGGTCCGCAGTGACCAGATGCTGTTGGCAATAACTTATCCGAATCGAGGATGGGTTATTTTTTTGTCATTTCGAGCATAAATAGTCGTTTTTATGACTTTCAAATATTGTTGCGCTACTTATTTTCAGGTATACTAGACTAAAATGTGCTTATTAGGGGTGTTTGAGTTTGGCGCAATTATTTTTTCGGTATGGTGCAATGAATAGTGGCAAATCAATTGAAATTTTGAAAGTCGCGCATAATTATGAGGAACAAGATAAATCAGTCATCATTTTAACCAGTGGGATTGATAACCGAGACGGCGTCGGCATCGTGTCGAGTCGCATCGGTCTAAAACGCGAAGCAACACCGATTTTTGCGGATACGAATATTTTTGAATTGGTTAAAGATACGAATCCAGATGCCGCGTGTGTCCTAATCGATGAATCGCAATTTCTAGAACAACATCACGTGTTAGAAGCGGCGCACGTCGTGGATGACTTGAACATTCCGGTGATGGCGTTTGGTCTTAAAAATGATTTCCGCAACGAATTATTTGAAGGTTCAAGATACTTAATGTTATTTGCTGACAAGATTGAAGAAATGAAGACAATCTGTTGGTTCTGCCGTAAAAAGGCAATTATGAATTTGCGTATGAATGATGGTCAGCCCGTTTACACGGGTGAACAAATTCAAATTGGTGGGAACGAAGCTTACTATCCGGTTTGCCGGAAACATTATTTTAACCCACCCGTTAAAACGCAGATTGAAAAGGAAGGCTAACCATTAATGGATAAAATGTTTGAACAACTAGACGGTTTATTAGACCGTTATGCTGAATTACAAGAATTAATGTCGGATCCAGATGTTATTAGTGATACCAGTCGATACATGGAACTGTCGAAAGAAGAAGCGGGCTTACGCGATATCGTTGCGAAGTATACGCGTCTGAAAGAAGTCCTTGGCGAGATTGAAGAAAGCGAAGAACTATTACGTGATTCTGATGACGCTGAAATGACTGAATTGGCTAAAGCTGATTTAAGTGAACTCCAAACTGAAAAAGAAACACTAGAACAAGGCATCAAACTGTTGATGTTACCAACCGATCCTAATGATGAAAAAAATATCATTATGGAAATTCGGGGGGCAGCCGGTGGTGATGAAGCCAGTCTCTTTGCCGGTGATTTGCTAAATATGTATCAACGTTACGCCGAATCACAGAATTGGCAAACTGAAATTATCGATGAAACGGCCACTGAAGTCGGCGGTTTCAAAGAAGTTGCCATGATGATTACTGGTAAGAATGTTTATTCAAAATTAAAATATGAAAATGGTGCGCATCGTGTCCAACGAATCCCTAAGACGGAATCACAAGGCCGTGTCCACACGTCAACCGCTACGGTAGCGGTTATGCCTGAATATGATGGTGTCGACGTTCAATTAGAAGCGAAAGATATTCGGACCGATGTTTACCGGGCTTCTGGTGCCGGTGGTCAACATATCAATAAAACGTCATCAGCCGTTCGGATGACCCATCTACCAACTGGGATTGTGGTGGCAATGCAAGATCAACGTTCACAACAACAAAACCGAGTGAAAGCCATGCAAATTTTAAAATCACGGGTTTATGATTTTTATGAATCAGAAAACCAAAGTGAATATGATTCAAGTCGTAAATCGGCCGTGGGTTCTGGGGACCGTTCCGAACGAATTAGAACGTATAACTATCCACAAAACCGGGTGACGGATCACCGAATTGGCTTAACCTTGAATAAATTGGACCGAATTATGAATGGTGAATTAGGCGATGTGATTGATGCGTTAATCCTATTTGACCAAACTGAGAAATTGGAGCAATTACAAGATGGCACAACGCACCTATCTTAAAGCCCTGAATTGGGCTTTTTTATTTCTAGAAGAACGGGATAAAGAACGTGAAGCAGCCCGTTTCTTATTATCCGGGTTACAACATTGGTCAAACACGCAATTGGTGTTGAATTATCAAAGTGCCATGCCTGAGGTTTTATGGCAACAATATCAAGCCGCTATTCAGGCTTTTGCACAAGATCAACCGGCGCAATATATATTAGGGTATGCTGATTTCTACGGTCGTGAATTTAAAGTCACACCGGCGACCTTGATTCCACGTCCAGAAACGGAAGAATTGGTCGAATGGGTTTTGACAACGCACCCTGATGTCAATCAAACGTTGAAGGTATTAGACGTTGGGACCGGTTCAGGGGCAATTGCCAATACGTTGGCGTTAGAACGCCCCAATTGGCAAGTGACAGCGGTCGATATTTCGACGGACGCTTTAAACGTTGCTCAAGAGAACGCCCAACAATTGCAGAGTGGTGTTCATTTTGAACAGGGTGATTTTTTAGCGCCAGTCAACGGTCAACAATTTGACATCATTGTTTCGAATCCGCCGTATATCGCAGATTCAGAACGGGCAGTCATGGATGCCTCTGTGCTAGAATATGAACCAGATATTGCACTATTCGCTGCTCAAGATGGTTTGGATTTTTATGAACGCTTTGCTAAAGAAGTGTTACCGTACTTTAAACCGACAGCAGAATTATTTTTGGAATTCGGCTATCAGCAAAAACCGAATATTGAAAAGCTGTTTACAAGTTATTGTTCGGATATTTCGTTGGAATTTAAAAAAGATTTAGCTAATTGGCCTAGAATGATGCGTGGTAGTTACAATTTTACGAATAATTTGATATGATGAGATAGACGTCGAGTAAGGAAGGCATATAATGGAAACAAAACGATACACAGTCAAACAAATCGCCGCAGCCGCAGCTGATATCAAGCAAGGTGAGTTAATCGCTTTTCCGACTGAAACGGTTTACGGATTGGGCGCGGATGCCACTAATCCAGAAGCAGTCAAAAAAGTGTATGCGGCAAAAGGTCGACCAAGTGATAACCCGCTAATCGTCCATGTTGCGTCAGTTGAGACGGTTGCACGGTACGCTGCGACGTTGAGTCCTAAGTTTAAACAATTGGTTGAAACGTTCTGGCCAGGCTCGTTGACAATTATTCTACCATTAAAACCAAACGCATTAGCGTCGGTTGTGACGGGTGGTTTAAAAACAGCCGCGTTCAGAATGCCTGATAATCAAGTGACTTTGGATTTAATTCAAGCAGCGGGTGTGCCTTTAGTCGGGCCTTCAGCGAATACATCCGGTAAACCAAGTCCAACCACGGCCGATCATGTGTTACATGATTTAAATGGTAAGATTGCCGGCGTATTGGATGATGGGCCCACAGGAATCGGGTTAGAATCGACTGTGATTGACTTAAGCGTTGCGACTCCCGTTATATTACGTCCTGGCGTTGTTACACAAGAAGCGATTGAACGGGTGATTGGCCCCATTATGGCCGACCATCATCAAGTGGGTGCTTCTGAGATACCAAAGGCGCCTGGCATGAAATATAAACATTACGCACCGAATGCGCAGGTTTATATTATTGATCAACCAGCCCAATTTAATGAAGCAATTCAATGGGCGACTGAGCAAAATGTGCCGTTCGGGGTGATGGCCGTCGATGATATTTTAACCAATCAAACGACAGTCCGCTTCAAAGATCAATTCTCGTTAGGTGATTCAGTTGTTTCAGCTAGTCGACATCTTTTTGACGGCTTACGGTATTTTGATCTGAATCCAGAGGTCAAAATTATTTTAGTTCAAGGTTTCACAATGGTGGGTGTCGGTGTGGCCTACATGAATCGACTTGAAAAATCTGCGGGGCAAAAGCACTTTCAATAAAAGATGAGGGGTGTTGTCAATGTTGGCAAAAACAGATACGGCAATCTATGATTTAATTAAGCAAGAGGAAAATCGGCAAGTTCATAATATTGAATTAATTGCGTCTGAAAATATCGTTTCGGCTGCCGTTCAAGAAGCGCAGGGTAGTGTGCTCACGAATAAATATGCAGAAGGTTATCCGAATAAACGTTTCTACGGTGGTTGTGAATATATCGACCAAATTGAAACGATTGCGATTGATCGCGCTAAGGAATTGTTTGGTGCTGAACACGCTAACGTGCAGCCCCATTCTGGTTCGCAAGCGAATATGGCGGTTTATCAAGCTTTATTAGAACCTGGTGATCACATTCTCGGGATGAACTTAACCGATGGCGGTCATTTGACCCATGGCTCACCCTTTAATTTTAGTGGTCAATTGTATGAATTCTCAAGTTACGGCGTGGCCAATCAAGATGAACAAATTGACTATGTCGCGTTAAAAACAATCGCTGAAGAAATTCATCCCAAAATGATTGTCGCTGGTGCCTCAGCGTACAGTCGAACAATCGACTTCAAAGAATTACGTGCGATTGCCGATCACGTGGGTGCTTATTTAATGATCGATATGGCCCATATCGCTGGTTTAGTGGCGACGGGTGTTCACCCAAGCCCAGTGCCATATGCTGATGTTGTGACAACGACGACCCATAAAACATTACGCGGTCCTCGTGGTGGTTTGATTCTTTGTAAACAAGAATATGCCAAAGCCATCGATTCTGCGGTCTTCCCTGGTATTCAAGGCGGCCCACTAGAACACGTGATTGCGGCTAAAGCAGTTGCGCTTGGTGAAGCCCTCCAGCCTGAATTCACGGCTTACACGCAACAAATCGTGGCCAATGCACAAGCGATGGCGGCCGTTTTTGAACAATCTGATTTAGTGCGCGTTGTCTCAGGTGGAACGGATAATCATTTAATGCTATTAGATTTATCGAAAAGTGGTTTAAATGGTAAGGAAGTTCAAAGCCTATTGGATAGTGTCCACATTACCGTTAATAAAAATACAATTCCTTTTGAACAATTAGGGCCTTTTAAGACCAGTGGGATTCGAATTGGCACACCGGCCATTACGACCCGCGGATTTAAAGAATCTGATTGTGAAAAGGTTGCACAATTAATCCTAACAGTGATTGAAAAACACGCCGAATTAGCGACGATGACGGCTGTTAGTGAAGCAGTAATCGAACTCACACAACAATTTCCGTTAACCCAAGCAAAATTTTTAGATTAATTTCGGAATAATGCTAGTTTTTTGTCGCTATCTGAGCTACAATAGACAACAGGAATTTACGCGGAAAGGGGAGTGACTCAAAAGATTATTTCTTTGGGGTCGCTCTTTTTTGGTGAGATTCTTTCCGGTTTAAATTGAAAAGGATAGGGGCAATAAAATGGCAAAGTTCACAGTTTTAAATCATCCATTGATTCAACACAAATTAACAATTATCCGTAATAAGGATACTGGGACAAAGGTTTTCCGTGAAGTTGCAAACGAAATTGCAGAATTGATGGTGTACGAAATTACACGTGATTTAGCAATGGAAGATATCACGATTGAAACACCCATGGGATCCGCAGTTGAAAAACAATTGAGTGGTAAGAAATTGGCCGTAGTACCAATTTTACGTGCTGGGCTTGGCATGGTTGACGGCGTTCTAAAATTAATTCCAGCCGCTAAAGTCGGTCATATCGGGATGTATCGTGATGAAAAAACATTACAACCACACGAATATTTCGTTAAATTACCACCAGATATCGATCAACGTCAATTATTTATCGTTGATCCAATGTTGGCAACGGGTGGCTCAGCCATTATGGCAATCGATGCCCTTAAAAAACGGGGCGCAACGTCAATGCGCTTAGTTGTTTTAGTCGCTGCTCCTGAAGGTGTTAAAGCGGTTCAAGATGCCCATCCAGATGTCGACATCTATGCTGCTGGTTTAGACGACCGTTTGAACGAAGATGGCTATATCGTACCTGGTTTAGGCGATGCCGGCGATCGGCTGTTTGGAACTAAGTAATTGCCCTAGTGCTTACAGACATTTGTCTGTGGGCATTTTTTGTTAGGTGGTTAAATCTTAAGTGAGTCAATTAAAAAAAATAAAATTTATTCAATGATTTACTTTGTACTTTCAAATCAATGGTGGTATTATCTTAATTGTGTTGCGGTAATGATTTATGCTTTTTTCTATACATAAATATTACTGTGTTTTAGGTTGTTCGTTGACGCAGTTCTGAATCGGAAAATTGCCGCTAACGAATAATAGGCCTAAGGAAGGAGGGAATCTTGTGGATGATAAATATCCCATTATTAGCATTTTGGGAATTCGTTTTAATTTAGCGAACTGCCTATCGGTATTATTGTGTGCAGCTATTGTTTTCGCGATTGTCTTGTTCCTATCAAGGAAGATTGCGTTAAAACCGACTAAACGGCAGAATGTCTTGGAATGGGCAATTGATTTTACGAACGGGATTGTGAAGAGCGCAATACCTGGCAAAGAGGGTCAGCAATTTTACTTATTTGCTTTTGTGATGTTCTTCTTCGTTCTGATTAGTAATATGTTTGGTTTGATTTTTCAGTTAAAGATAGATGGTTTTACTTGGCTGAAGAGTCCGACTACCGATCCAATTGTCACAATGTCGTTAGCAATGATCGTCTTGGTCATTGCGCACTACTTTAGTGTCGAACGACTAGGATTTGGGAATTACTTGAAGAGTTATATTAAGCCGGTAAGCTTTTTCTTACCGATTAACATCATCGAACAATTTACCAATTTCCTAACGTTGTCATTACGGTTGTACGGAAATATTTTTGCGGGTGAAGTTTTACTAAACTTATTAGTAAAAATGGCCTTCTCAAATGGTTTTGGTACAATGATTGTGACAGCACCGATTCAAATGGTATGGCAAGGCTTTTCCGTCTTTATCGGATCGATTCAAGCCTTTGTATTTGTAACACTATCGATGGTCTATATTTCAGAAAAAATCGAAATAGAAGACTAAAAACAGGAGGAAAAAAATTATGAACTTTTTAGCAGCAGCTATCGCAGCAGGAGTCGCAGCATTTGCAGCATCATATGGTAATGGTAAGGTTATTTCTAAGACAATCGAAAGTATGGCTCGCCAACCAGAATTATCAGGCCAATTACGGACAACCATGTTTATCGGGGTTGGTTTAATTGAAGCCGTTCCTATCTTAGCTATCGTCGTTTCTTTCTTGATCTTATTTCAATAAATAAAAGTGAATCTATAATTACTTTAAAATTAGTCAGTAAGTCAAGGAAGGAGTGTCAATAGATGTTTAGTAATTTAATCGTTGGAGCTCCTGCATACCTTGGGGATTCATTATTTGTCCTAGTGGTTTTTATTATTTTAGTTGCTTTAGTTGGTAAATTTGCTTTCGGTCCTGTCTCAAAAATGATGCAGAATCGTTCAGATAAGATTACCAATGACTTAGACAACGCAGCACAATCACGTGAAGATGCAGCTCAATTAGCAGCTCAACGCGCGACTGAATTGAAGAGTTCTAAATCAGAAGCCGTTGAAATCGTTAATACTGCGAAACAAAATGGTGAAAAACAACGCGAAGGTATGGTTACGCTCGCGCAAGAGGAAGTCCAAACCTTAAAACAAAATGCTAAAAAAGACATCGAACAATCTCGTGTAGATGCGTTAAACAGTGCGAGAGATGATGTTGCTCAACTATCTATTGAAATTGCTTCTAAACTCATTAAGAAAGAATTGTCAGTTACTGATCAAAAGTCATTGATCAATTCCTATATTGAAGGGTTGGATAAGCAAAATGAAATTAGATAAGTATGCAGTTGGCCAGCGTTATGCTAAGGCCTTATTTGCCCTTGCAGAACAAGAGCAACAATTTGAAAGTATCCATGATGAGATACAAGCACTCGAGACTATTTTCAATGATAATCCAAAATTGGGACCGCTTCTCACTGATACAACCTTATCTGGATTAAAAAAACGGAAACTACTAAAATTATTAACACAAGATTTTAGTACGTTGATGCAACACTTTTTAGGTTTAGTATTTGATTATGATCGAATGGCAGAAATGCCTTACATCATTGCAGCCTATGAAGATCTCTATGATCATCAAAAGGGAATTGCTTACGCTAAGGTCACTTCAGCAGTGGCGTTAGACGAAGCTGAAATTGCAAAGATTAGTCAAACTTTTGCTAAACGCGAAGGCTTAAACCAAGTCATCGTTGAACCTATTGTGGATCCAGAGATTATTGGTGGTATCGTGCTTGAATCGAACAATAAAGTGATCGACGGCAGTGTTAAACACGGTTTAGATCGCATTAAGTCGTTATTATTGAAATAAGTCAATCGTTGATAAAGAGGTGAACCTGATGAGCATTAAAACTGAGGAAATCAGTGCATTAATTAAACAACAACTAGCAAATTATAATGAAGATCTAGCCGTCGAAGAAGTCGGTACTGTCACTTACGTTGGTGATGGGATTGCACGTGCTCACGGTTTAGAAAACGCCCTTTCGAGTGAATTGTTGGAATTTTCTAACGGTTCATACGGGGTCGCTCAAAACTTGGAAAGTAATGATGTTGGTATCATTATCCTTGGCGAATATGAAAATATTCGTGAAGGCGACCAAGTTAAACGGACTGGCCGGATTATGGAAGTTCCTGTTGGGGATGCCATGATCGGTCGGGTCGTTAATCCATTGGGTCAACCAGTGGATGGTAAAGGTGAAATCAAAACCGATAAGACACGTCCTATCGAAAAGAAAGCACCTGGTGTTATGGCCCGCCAATCAGTTTCAGAACCTTTGCAAACTGGTTTAAAAGCCATTGATGCCTTAGTTCCAATTGGCCGTGGCCAACGGGAATTAATTATCGGGGATCGTAAGACTGGTAAAACATCAGTTGCCATCGATACCATTATTAATCAAAAAGACCAAGACATGATTTGTATCTATGTTGCCATTGGTCAAAAAGAATCAACTGTCAGAAATCAAGTTGAAACATTACGTCGTTACGGCGCAATGGATTATACAATTGTCGTGGAAGCTGGCCCTAGCCAACCGGCACCATTATTGTATATCGCTCCTTATGCTGGCGCAGCTATGGGTGAAGAATTCATGTATAACGGCAAGCACGTTTTAATCGTCTATGATGATTTAACGAAACAAGCGGCCGCTTATCGTGAAATTTCATTACTTTTGAGAAGACCTCCAGGCCGTGAAGCCTATCCAGGGGATATCTTCTACTTGCATTCACGTTTACTAGAACGGGCTGCTAAGTTAAGTGATGAATTAGGTGGTGGTTCAATGACGGCCTTGCCAATCATTGAAACCCAAGCCGGTGATATCTCAGCTTATATCCCAACTAACGTGATCTCGATTACAGATGGTCAAATCTTCTTGGAAAGTGATTTATTCTATTCAGGAACCCGGCCAGCTATCGATGCTGGTTCATCTGTTTCTCGGGTTGGTGGCGCTGCTCAAACGAAAGCCATGAAGAAAGTTTCTGGGACATTACGTCTTGATCTTTCATCATACCGTGAACTTGAAGCCTTTACGCAATTCGGTTCTGACTTAGATGCGTCAACGCAAGCGAAGTTGAATCGTGGTAAACGGACGGTTGAAGTTTTGAAACAACCACTTCATAAACCATTACCATTCGAACAACAAACAACCATTTTATATGCGTTAACGCATGGTTTCATTGATGATGTACCAGTTGATGACATTGCTCGTTATGAAAGTGGCTTAACTGATTATCTTGAAAGCACTGCGAAAGACTTGATGGACACAATTCGTCAATCAGCGAAATTGCCAGATACTGACAAACTTGATGCGGCAATCAAAGCCTTCACTGAAGGTTTTGCACCTGCACAAGATGCTGACAATCAAGACGCAGATAAGTAAGGGGTGAATTAATTGGCTGAATCTTTAATGGATATCAAACGAAGAATCGCCTCTACTAAAAAAACTGGTCAAATTACAAGTGCCATGCAAATGGTTTCGGGGGCTAAACTTTCTCAGATTGAAAAAAATTCAATCGCTTATTCCGTTTATACGGATAAGATTCGGGAAATTGTCACTCATTTAGCAGCTAGTCAATTAATTGGCATGGCTCGCAAAAAGAAGGGTGTCAAAGCCACTGAAACAGTCAATATGACTGAACAAGAAGCGATGAAACATACAATCACTTTAAGTAATTTGTTAGTGGAAAGACCAATTAAAAAGACCGGTTACTTGGTGATTACCAGTGATCGCGGTTTAGTTGGCGCTTATAACAGTTCGATTTTAAAAGCCATGGTTGAAATGATTTCAACTAATCACGAGTCTGCTGACGATTACGCTATTATGGCGGTCGGTGGGACTGGCGCTGATTTCTTTAAAGCACGCCACATGAATATGACCTACGAATATCGTGGTGTCAGTGATGTGCCATCCTTTAATGAAGTTCGTGAAATCGTTAAAACAGCCGTTGCCATGTATGATAGTGGTGTTTTTGATGAACTTTATGTTTGTTACAATCACCATATCAATTCATTAGCATCTGGTTTTCGAGCTGAAAAAATGTTACCCGTGACCGATTTAGATGTTTCAGAAGTTGCTGATCAAGATTTAGATTACATTACAGAACCTTCTGTTGAAGACGCCTTAGATGCGATTCTACCGCAATACGCTGAGAGTTTAATTTATGGTGCCATTCTAGATTCTAAAACCGCAGAACATGCGGCTTCAATGACAGCAATGAAGAGTGCAACTGATAATGCCAACGATTTAATCGGCGATTTGTCAATTAAATATAACCGGGCACGTCAATCGCAAATCACAACTGAAATCACCGAAATTGTCGGTGGTGCGGCAGCATTAGAATAAGAAACGCGGGAGGAAGATAACAACATGAGTATGGGAAAAGTTATCCAAGTTATTGGTCCCGTTGTCGATGTCGAATTTTCTTTAGATACGACTTTACCAGATATCAATAATGCCTTAATCGTTGATAAAGGCAATAATGAAACTGTCGTCTTAGAGGTTGCTCTAGAATTAGGCGATGGGGTAATGCGTACCATTTCAATGGATTCAACTGACGGCTTACGTCGTGGGATGGACGTTGAAGATGCTGGTCGTTCAATTAACGTACCAGTTGGTAAGGAAACCCTAGGACGGGTGTTTAACGTCTTGGGTGAAACAATCGATGGCGGTGAAGAATTTCCTGCAGACTTTAGACGCGACAGTATTCACCGTTCTGCGCCTAAGTTTGAGGAATTAAATACAAGTTCAGAAATTCTAGAAACTGGTATTAAGGTAATCGATTTACTTGCCCCTTATGTGCGTGGTGGTAAAATCGGTTTGTTCGGTGGTGCCGGTGTCGGTAAAACCGTCTTAATCCAAGAATTAATTCATAATATTGCCGAAGAACATGGTGGTATTTCTGTCTTTACTGGTGTTGGTGAACGAACACGTGAAGGTAATGACTTATACTTTGAAATGAAAGAATCAGGCGTTTTGGAAAAGACAGCCATGGTTTTCGGTCAAATGAATGAATCGCCTGGTGCACGTATGCGTGTTGCCTTGACTGGTTTAACAATTGCCGAATACTTCCGTGATGTTGAAGGCCAAGATGTACTATTGTTCATCGATAATATTTTCCGTTTCACACAAGCTGGTTCAGAAGTTTCTGCCCTTTTAGGTCGGATGCCTTCAGCCGTTGGTTACCAACCAACATTAGCAACTGAAATGGGTCAATTACAAGAACGGATTACATCCACTAAAAAAGGATCAGTAACATCTATCCAAGCCATCTATGTGCCTGCCGATGATTATACCGATCCTGCACCTGCAACAACATTTGCGCATTTGGATGCCACAACCAACTTGGATCGCAAGTTAACGCAACAAGGGATTTATCCAGCCGTTAACCCACTAGAATCATCTTCTAGTGCGCTTGATCCTGAAATCGTTGGTCAAGAACATTATGATGTTGCATCAGAAGTACAACACGTTTTACAACGTTACCGTGAATTACAAGATATCATCTCAATTTTAGGGATGGATGAATTGTCAGACGATGAAAAAATCATCGTTGCCCGCGCTCGGCGCATTCAATTCTTCTTGTCACAAAACTTTAACGTTGCCGAAGCCTTTACTGGCCAACCCGGATCATACGTACCTGTTAAAGAAACCGTTACTGGTTTCAGAGATATTTTAGCTGGTAAATATGATGATGTTCCCGAAGAAGCGTTCCGTCTAGTTGGGAATATGGATGCCGTTTTAGCAAAGGCGAAGGATATGGGTTATACACAATCCGAACAGGAATCAACTCAAGCTTAGGAAGGGGTGCTAATGAATGGCAGAAGGACAAAACGTATTAACCGTTAATATCGTGACGCCTAGTGGGATTGTTTATGATCACCGGGCTTCAATGGTCGTTGTGCCAGCAATGGCGGGTCAACTTGGTATTATGGCTAATCATGAGCCAATTATTACCCCTTTAGAAATTGGTGAACTTCGTGTTAAGCGGACAGATAACCCAGGGCATGAAGACGCGATTGCCATTAATGGTGGTTTTATGGAAGTTAGTCATAATATTGCTTCAATCGTCGCTGATAGTGCTGAACGGGCTCGTGATATCGATATTGATCGTGCTCAAAGTGCTAAGCAACGTGCTGAAACAGCGATTAAGACTGCTTCAGAAAAACATGATAGTAATGAGTTAGTTCGTGCTCAAATTGCATTACAACGTGCAATGAACCGAATTAACGTTAAAAATCATTTATTATAAGCATCAAAATAAAGCGGTTGTCACTGATAGGTGATGACCGCTTTTTTTACATATTTTAAGATTGCAGCGGAGAGGCAGACAAATCTGGTTTTGATATGTTACAATGTCCGTATATCACAAAAGGAGCATCAGTTCATTGGAATCAATTGGATTACAAGCAGTGGTCACAATCATCAGTCATATGGGCTTTATTGTGATCAGTTTTTACGGATTACAAGCCATTCGGTTGGAACAGTTCTTTAAACCGGGTCATGTCCGCCAAATCCAGATTGTCATGATGTTTCTGGCAATTGTGATGGGTTATTCAGTCAGTCAATTCTTTTTAGAAATTATCTCACAAGCTAGGAACATCATGTTCCTAGTTTAATTAAACAAGCCAATTTAGCGGAGGGAAACTCTTGGAAAAATTAATCATACAAGGTGGACAACCTTTAGTCGGAGATGTGCACATTGAAGGTGCCAAAAATGCTGTTTTACCCATTATGGCAGCGGCATTATTAGCAGAAGACGGTCCAGTCGAATTTACCAACGTGCCGATTTTATCGGACGTTTTTATGATGCAAGACGTTTTAAAGAGTTTGGAAGCGCAAGTTAACTTTGATGAAGCGCACAACAAACTCGTGATTGATGCGACACAACCTTTGAATTTTGAAGCTGCTTTTGAATATGTTTCTAAAATGCGCGCTTCAATCGTTGTCATGGGCCCCCTTTTAGCCCGTTTGGGTCATGCCCGCGTTGCGATGCCAGGTGGTTGTGCCATCGGTTCACGGCCGGTTGACTTACATTTAAAGGGTTTTGAAGCGCTCGGTGCCACGATTACCCAAAGTAATGGTTACATCGAGGCTAAAGCAGACCAGTTAGTCGGGACTGAAATTTATTTAGATTTCCCAAGTGTCGGTGCGACTCAAAATATTATGATGGCCGCGACGATGGCTAAAGGGACGACGACAATTGATAACGTTGCTCGCGAACCCGAAATTGTTGATTTGGCCAACGTTTTAAATAAAATGGGGGCGAAGGTCTTTGGTGCCGGAACTGAAACAATCCGGATCGAAGGCGTGACCCGTTTAAGTGGGACTGAACACAGTATTGTTCAAGATAGGATTGAAGCCGGGACTTTTATGGTGGCCGCTGCTGCGACTCACGGTAATGTCTTGATTCAAGAAGCCATTGCTGAACATAATAAGCCCTTATTATCGAAATTAGTTGAAATGGGTGCTGAAGTGATTGAAGAAGATGCGGGTATTCGCGTCATCGGACCAGCGACTTTGAAACCCAGTAATGTTAAAACCCTCCCATATCCTGGTTTTCCAACGGATATGCAAGCCCAAATGACGGCGTTGCAATTGATGGCGGACGGCACGAGTGTCATGACCGAAACGGTGTTTGAAAATCGGTTCATGCATTTAGAAGAATTGCGTCGGATGACGGCTGATTATCAAATTGAAGGCCAATCTGTCCTGCTTTATGGGCCGACGAAATTTAACGGTGCTGAAGTCGCGGCTTCTGATTTACGTGCGGCTGCTGCATTGGTGATTGCCGGTTTAGTGGCGAATGGTGAAACCTTAGTGACTAATCTTCAATATATGGATCGTGGCTATTATCATTTCCATCAGAAATTACGGGCATTAGGCGCGCACATTAGCCGTGCTGATTTTGACGCTAAAGGCCAAATAATCGTTAAGAATGAAGCGAAATTAGCTTAATAGAGACGACTTTAAACTGGATGAGCATTTGCTGATTCAGTTTTTTTGTGGCAGAAGCGTTAATAAATCTTATATGTTATTGCAAAGTACCGTGTGGTATAATTTAGTATTGAATATGGTTTTCGGAAGGAGCAACGCTAAATGGCTAAAGATATCGGGATTGATTTAGGGACAGCCAACGTCTTAATTAATGTAAAAGGTAAGGGGATTGTCCTTAACGAACCTTCAGTTGTTGCGATTGATACACAAACGAAAAAGGTTTTAGCAGTCGGCTCAGAAGCTTACAGCATGGTGGGTCGGACACCCGGCAACATTCACGCAGTGCGTCCTTTAAAGGATGGCGTGATTGCCGATTTTGATATTACAGAAGAAATGTTAGCTTATTTTATTAATAAATTAAACGTTAAAGGGTTTTTATCGAAACCAAATATCTTAATTTGTTGTCCAACTAATATTACGTCAATTGAACAAAAAGCAATTATTGAAGCAGCTGAAAAATCTGGCGGCGGCAAAGTCTTTTTGGAATTAGAACCAAAAGTGGCGGCCGTTGGAGCGGGTATGGATATTTTCCAACCCCGTGGTAACATGGTGATTGATATCGGTGGCGGGACCAGTGATGTTGCCGTACTTTCAATGGGTGAAGTCGTGACGAGTCGCTCATTGCGCCTAGCTGGTGATAAGATGAATACTGAAATTGCCGCTTACGTTAAGAAAAAACATGGTTTACTGATTGGTGAACACAGTGCCGAAACCATCAAGTTAACCATTGGGAACGTTTGGCACGCAGATGCTAGCGAAACCCTTGAAATCCGGGGCCGTGATATGGTGACTGGTTTACCACAATCAGTCACGATTGCAGCGGATGAAGTTGAATCAGCCTTACACGATACCATGATGGAAATTGTCGCAGCGGCTAAAGAAGTCTTAGAAGTGACACCTCCCGAATTATCAGCGGACATTATTGACCGTGGGATTATGTTGACCGGTGGTGGCGCACTATTGCGGAATATCGCGAACTTATTTGCTGAACATCTCAAGGTGCCAGTGGTCTTAGCTGAAAATCCGTTAGATGCCGTTGCAATCGGGACGGGTATTTTATTGGATAATATGGAACATAAACGGGCGCATTAAGGTGCATCGGAATATCAGTAAGGGATTGTGAAAAATCGTGTATCAATCAAATTTTAATGAACATGTTAAACCGGTACTTAAGAAAATACTCTTAGTCATTGTCTTGATCATCCTTGCACTCCTAGTGGGTGAGATGATTGGTTTTGCGATGGGCGGTCAGAATCCGTTTGGGGTTTTCTTACCAAGTACTTGGAGTCACATTATTAATTTCTTACAATAGTTCGATAGTAGGTGGGTCTAGATGAAAAAAGGGTTAATTATGTTGGTCCGGTTTTATCAGCAAGGGATTTCGCCATTGTTACCGCCTAGTTGTCGTTATTATCCAACTTGTTCGAGCTACATGATTCAAGCGATTCAAAAGCATGGCGCCTTCAAAGGGCTGATTATGGGTACTGGGCGCATTTTACGCTGTCATCCGTTCATTAAGGGCGGTTATGACCCCGTGCCAGATTATTTTACGGTACGTCGCAACAAGGCGCAGCGTTAAACAGAGGAGTTTTAAATAGTTATGTCAAAAAAAGAAAAAAATATTGAAGTTACTATTGATGATATCACTCGTGATGGTCAAGCAATGACGAGCATTATGGTTGGTAAAAATGAAATTGGTGTGATTGTTGAAGACAGCGTCAAAAAACGCTTTGAAGCAACGGTTGCTGGGACTAATCAATCAATTATCACGAAAACACACGATGATGCAGTCAATGAATTGCTTAAGGAATACCATTTACATCAAGGTTAATTCTTAAGAATTGCTTAGTTTTAAGTAGCCCGGCGGCATTTTGGCCGGGTTATTTATATAATAAAAGCAGATTGATTGAAGGAGATTTAACATGCCAAAAGAATTAGAAACAACAGAAGAGACGTCGCGAATCGATTACGGAATCGTCTTTTCGGTCTTTATGTTGGCATTAGTCGGATTAATGTCGATTTATGTCGCCGTCTTACACGATACAAGTGGCAGTGATCCCGTCCGAGCTGTAATTATGCAAGCTGTCTGGTACGTGATTGGTGGGATTGCGATTGTCATTATTATGCAATTTGATTCTGAACAACTGTGGCGAATTGCACCACTGGTCTATGGTGTCGGGATTTTCTTGCTGATTGCTGTCTTGTTCCTCTATAATCGACAAGTCGCTACACAGACGGGTGCTAAAAGTTGGTTTGCTTTAGGACCAATCTCGTTTCAACCGTCCGAAGTGATGAAACCGGCCTACATCTTAATGTTAGGGCGGGTCGTCACCCAGCATAACACCGAATATTCAGAACACACGATGCGTTCTGATTGGTTATTATTAGGCCGATTATTACTATGGACATTGCCCGTCATGGTCTTGTTAAAACTACAAAATGATTTTGGGACAATGTTGGTCTTTTTTGCAATTTTAGGGGGCGTCGTTTTAGTTTCCGGTGTCACTTGGAAGATTTTAGCACCAACAATCGCGGTCGCAGGCGCAATCGGGGGGACCGCGTTGTCATTAGCGGCCACGACTTGGGGTCGAGCAATCTTGACCCATGTCGGTTTTAAGACGTATCAATTTAACCGAATTGACGCTTGGTTACATCCGTTCGACAATACGGCTAGTACCAGTTTGCAATTGTCACAAAGTTTAAAGGCGATTGGCTCTGGTCAATTATTCGGTAAAGGCTTTAATAATATTCAAGTCAATGTCCCGGTTCGTGAATCGGATATGATTTTTTCCGTGATTGGTGAAAATTTTGGTTTCATCGGTTCTTGTTTTGTAATCCTGTTGTATTTCCTACTGATTTATCAGATGATTCGGATTACGTTTGATACGAAAAATGAATTTTACGCTTACGTTTCAACCGGGGTCATTATGATGATTTTATTCCATGTTTTCGAAAACATCGGGATGAGTGTCGGACTATTGCCATTAACGGGGATTCCGCTACCCTTTATTTCACAGGGGGGTTCTTCATTACTGGGGAACATGATTGGGATTGGTTTTATGATGTCGATGCGGTATCATTACAAGAGTTACATGTTTAGTGAATCAGAAGATACTTTCTAGGAGTGAAGACAAAGTGGCAATGAGTAACGATGATTATTTTTGGACAGAGGAAATTGCGGCTTCGATTCGACGCGTTGGTATTACCAAAGCGGCGCAATCTGAATTTGGCCAAATTAAGTTTGTTGATGTACCAGCAGTCGGTCAGACCGTCACGAAGGATGAAACATTAGTGGCAATCGAAGCCGAAAAAATGGTCCAAGATTTAGATAGTCCAATCAAAGGTGAGCTAGTCAACGTCAACACCGCATTAGCTGATAGTCCCGAATTATTAAACGCGGATAATGAAAAAGATGCGTGGATCGCCGACGTTCGGGTTGATTAGGTCGATTTTTAATCGTGAAAAAATTTTTTTAGATTAATAAGCTTGACTTATTAATTTGAATTGGATAAGATAAAAGACAATTAATAACAAGCGATGAAAAGATGAGTAGATTAAGCAGTAACATTCTTAGAGAGTCCGGTCAGGTGCAAGCGGATAATGTGAACCTTAGTTGAATATGGTCTTTGAGCATTTCATTTGGTGAGGTTTACTGAGCCGGTGCGGGGGTTGCCCGATATAGCGAACGAGTATCAATCTGGTACTTTGTAAGGCGATGGCTGTGAAGTCATCGTAAATTAAGGTGGTAACACGCATTTTGGCGTCCTTTCTCTCGATTTTTGAGAGGAAGGATTTTTTTTTACTCATTTTTTCAGCGCTAGGCATACGAGGAGGGCATTCAATGTTAACAGTTCAGCAAGTTAATAAGCAATTTACGCGTGAAGGGGAGACCTTTCAAGCTTTGAAAAACGTGTCACTTGAAATTCAGGATGGCGAAATCTACGGCATCATCGGTTATTCAGGGGCGGGTAAAAGTACGTTAATCCGCTTGTTCAATGGTTTGGAAAAGCCAACGAGTGGTGATGTCTTAGTCAATGGTCAATCGATCATCGGTTTAAGTGAACAAGCGATGCGACCGGTTCGGCAAAAGATGGGAATGATTTTTCAACATTTCAACTTACTTTGGTCGAAAACGGTGATTGATAATATCATGTTACCACTCAAATTAATCGGCGTTAATAAAAAGCAGCGCCTTGCCAAAGCACGTCAATTATTAAAGCTTGTTGAGTTAACCGATTACGAAGCCGCTTATCCTAGTGAATTATCGGGTGGTCAGAAACAGCGGGTGGCAATCGCGCGCGCCTTGATTAGCGATCCAGCGATTCTGTTGTGTGATGAAGCGACTAGTGCACTGGATCCGAAAACAACGGCGTCAATTCTAACGTTACTAGCGAAAATCAATCGCGATTTAGGAATTACGATTGTGTTAGTCACCCACGAAATGGATGCGGTGCGGCGAATCTGTCAACGAATTGCGGTGATGGAAAATGGTCAACTGATTGAAGAAGGCAGCGTTCACGATATCTTTGAACGGCCACAAGCAGCAGCCACCAAAGCTTTCGTTTCAGAATCATTGGTCGTGACCCCGAGCGAAACCCAGGCATCAATTGACCAATTATTAAACCGTGTCCAAAACGGCAGCATCGTTAAATTACGGTTTAACGAGGAACAATCTGTCCAGCCCGTAATAGGGCAGCTGATGCGTCGCTATCAAGCCATTGAAATCAGCGTGATTAGTGGTAGTTTACAGCAAACCGTTAACGGAGCACTCGGCTATCTATATATCCAGATTCAAGCTGATCCAACTGATTTAAAAGCGGTTCTAGCCGATTTAGCGCAACAAACAATCGAAGTGGAGGTGATTCGTCATGACTAATGTGAATGGGTTTCAATCGTATTTTCAATTTAATCAGGTTGATTGGGCAACCATGTGGCAAGCGACTTTTGAAACAGTTTGGTTGTCAGCGATGAGCGTCATCTTAGTCGCCGTTCTCGGGTTCCTACTCGGATTGATGTTATACCAAACGGGTCAAAGCCAACGACCAATGAGTCGCTTATTGAATGGCATCGTGGCATTATGCGTCAACGTTTTCCGCTCTATTCCGTTTATCATCCTAATCGTATTATTGATTCCGTTGACGAAAGGGATTATGGGGACGATGATTGGTCCCAAAGCCGCAATCCCCGCACTGATTATTTCAGCCGCGCCATTCTACGCCCGATTAGTTGAATTAGCGTTTCACGAAGTCGACGGCGGGGTGCTCGAAGCGACTCGATCAATGGGTGCATCGAAATGGCAATTAGTTTGGCAAGTCCTATTGCCTGAAAGTTTACCTGCACTGGTGTCCGGCTTAACGGTCACCGCGATTTCATTAATTGGCTATACCGCAATGGCCGGGGTCATCGGCGCGGGTGGCTTAGGCAATCTCGCATATCAAGATGGTTTCCAAGCCAACCAGAATACGATTACGTTGGTCGCGACCGTCATTATTTTAATCATCGTTTTCATTTGTCAAAAAACTGGGGATTTAGTGGTCAAACGCATCGATCACCGTTAAAAATTAGGAGGAATTAATTATGAAAAAAAGTTTATTTTTAATCGCAGCTGTTTTATTAACCGGGGTTACTTTAGCCGGTTGTGGTCAGAAAAAGCAAGCTGACAGCAATACGATTACCGTGGGGGCTTCAGCAATGCCCCACGCTGAAATTTTGAAACACATTCAACCAGAATTGAAAAAAGAGGGCGTTAATCTTAAAATTAAAGTGTTCAGCGATTACGTGTTACCGAATAAAGCTTTGGACAGCGGTGAATTGGATGCTAATTATTATCAACATGTCCCATTTATGAAGAAGGCCAACAAGGATAATGGTTATCATCTCGTCAGTGCGGGCAGTATTCATCTGGAACCACTAGGGTTATACAGCAAGCAAGTTAAGAAACTCAGTGAAGTTAAAGACGGCGCTAAAGTGTTAGTCTCCAGCAGTCAACCTGATTGGGGTCGCGTCTTGACGATTCTGAAAGATGGTGGCTTGATTACCCTCAAAGCTGGGGTGAATGCCGAGAATGCAACGTTCAAGGATATTGCCACTAATCCTAAACATCTCAAGTTTGAATACACGTTCGAACCTAAACTCATGCCTGAACTCTTGAAAAATGATGAAGGCACCTTGGTCGCGATTAATTCGAATTACGCCGTTCAAGGGGGATTGAATCCCGAAAAAGATGCGGTCGCGCTTGAAAAACAATCGTCACCATACGCGAATATCGTGGCAGTCAACAAAGGTGATCAAAACAAACCAGCGATTAAGAAATTAGTCAAAGTTTTAAAGTCTCAATCAACGCAAACTTGGATCAAAAATAAGTGGCACGGGGCGGTTTTACCAGTCGAATAAAATAATATTAGGACGTTCATATTTTATTGAACGTCTTTTTTATTGTGAGCCTTTGTGCAAACTATAATTTGAGTGGTAAAACCTTTACAAAATAGTTATACTAAACTTATTAAGCGATTAGGGGGAGCAATGGGATGAATAAGCCATATAACATTGGATTAGATATTGGGACCAATTCCATCGGCTGGTCAGTGGTTGATGACCAAAGTCAGTTAGTCAGAATTAAGGGGAAATTAGGGTACGGAGTTCGACTGTACGATGAAGGTCAAACAGCTGAAGACCGACGACTGTTTAGAACGACGCGCCGCCGCTTAAAACGGCGTAAATGGCGTTTAGGATTATTGCGCGAAATGTTTGAACCTTATATTACACCGCAAGATGCGACTTATTTCTTAAGACAGAAGCAATCGAATTTAAGCCCCAAAGATTTACGGAAACAACAGCCACAGATTGGCTTATTTAATGATCGTTTGGACAGCGATTTTCACTATCAATATCCGACAATTTATCATTTGCGCTATGCATTAATGACTGAAAAGCGGCAATTTGATTTACGTGAAATTTATTTGGCGATGCATCACATTGTCAAATATCGGGGGCATTTTTTGAATGCGGCTCCCGCAACCTCATTTAAAAGCGGTGAAATTGATTTAGCCAAGGATTTCGCAGCGTTGAATCGGATTTTTGAAAGGGTCTTTAGTGAAGTCGGCTTCAGTTTATCAGAAAGCAATTTAGATGAGATTAAATCAATTTTGTTGGATAACAATTTAAGCGCTAGTGTGCGCCAACGCAAAGCACTACCGTTAATTTACCAAACCGCTGCTTCAAAAGATTCGGAAAAGCAATATAAAGCAATTGCAACTGAATTATTGAAAGCGATTCTAGGCTTAAAGGCGAAATTTAATCTCATCACAGGTATCGAAGTCGAAGATGTCAAAGCGTGGACGTTAAGTTTTAATGCTGAAGATTTTGATGCTAAGTTGAGCGACTTAAATATTGCGGATAATGATGACGCCGTACAAATCATTGAAATTTTACGAGCTCTTTATTCAGGTGTTTTACTGACTGGGATTGTGCCTGAGGGACAATCAATTTCACAGGCGATGATTGATAAGTATGAAGCGCATAAAGCACATCTGATAATGTTGCGGTCAATTCGCGAACAATTATCTGATAAAGAAAATAAAGCACTTGAAAAGGCATATGATGACTATATTGATCATCCGGAAGATAAGCAGCACGGTTCACGTGAGGATTTCTATGCGGCAATCACGAAAGTATTAAAAAAAGATTCAGAGGATACAAATATTATCGAAATTCTAAAATTGATTGAATTGGATCAGTTTATGCCTAAACAACGCACTAAGGACAACGGCGCCATTCCACACCAGTTACATCAACAGGAATTGGATCAAATTATTGAAAATCAAAAACAATATTATCCTTGGTTGGCGGACATTAACCCCAATGAACAACGGCAAAAAATGGCGCCCTATAAATTAGATGAGTTGGTGACATTCAGAGTGCCTTATTACGTCGGCCCGATGATTACGGCTGAAGAACAGTTCCAAACTTCTAATAAAAAATTTGCATGGATGATTCGTAAAGAACCAGGCGCGATTACGCCGTGGAATTTTGATCAGAAAGTCGACCGCCAAGCTTCCGCGAATGAATTCATTAAACGAATGACAACCACTGATACTTATTTGTTGGCCGAAGATGTTTTGCCAAAGCAAAGTTTGTTGTATCAACGGTTTGAAGTATTAAATGAATTGAATGGCATTAAAATTGATGATCAACCGATTACGGTCGAACAAAAGCAAGCCATTTTTAACGATAAATTCATGCAACAAGCGCATGTTACGGTTAAAAATATTCAAGCTTATCTCGTCTCTGAGGGGCAGTATGCGAGTCGACCAAACATTACGGGTTTGTCAGATGGTGATAAATTTAATAGTAGTTTGAGTACTTATCATGATCTCAAGAAAATATTTGGGGATGTGATTGATGTCCCTAATAAGCAAACTGATTTTGAAAAAATGATTGAATGGTCAACGATTTTTGAAGATGGCAAAATTTTTGCTGATAAATTACGTGAAATTGATTGGTTAACGGACGATCAATGTAAACGATTATCGACTAAACGGTACCGTGGTTGGGGCCAATTATCGGCTAAACTGTTAACTAAAATTGTCGATCAAAATGGTCAACGGATTATCGATATCCTGTGGAACACCAATGATAACTTTATGCGAATTATTCATTCAGATGATTTTGATCAGGCCGTGACGCAAGCCAATCAAGCCTTGTTAGCGGATAATAATACGCAAGATGTGATCAATGAGCTGTACACATCACCACAGAATAAAAAAGCCCTACGACAGATATTACTAGTCGTTGCCGATATTCAAAAGGCGATGAAGGAGCAAGCACCGGCGCGGATTCTGATTGAATTTGCGCGTGAAAAACAAGCTAATCCGCGATTATCAACACAACGGCGCCGCCAAGTTGAACAAGTCTATCAAGAGCTAAATAATGATCAGCTCAACAAAGAATTGGCTGATCCACAGTATGCTAATTTATCGAAAGATCGGCTATTCTTGTATTTCATGCAAGGCGGTCGGGATATGTATACGGGTGAGTCATTAAATATTGATCGGTTATCGGAGTATGATATTGATCATATTTTACCGCAAGCCTTTATCAAAGATAATTCGTTGGATAACCGTGTATTAGTCTCGGCAAAAATGAATCGGAGTAAATCAGATCAAGTGCCATTAAATGATTATACTGAAGAACGCTTTGGTAAAACGATGCGTAGCCAATGGGAACAAATGTTACGCGCCGGTTTGTTGACACGCCGTAAATATAATAACTTAACGTTAAATCCAGACAGCATCAATAAATACACGATGAGCGGGTTCATTAACCGCCAGTTAGTTGAAACCCGGCAAGTAATTAAATTAGCAACCAACCTATTAGTCGATCAATATGCCGATGAAGATGTGCAGTTAGTGACGGTTAAAAGTGGGTTAACCCATCAAATGCGTGAAGATTTTAATTTTCCTAAGAATCGAAATTTAAATAATCACCATCACGCTTTTGATGCGTATCTAACGGCTTTTGTGGGCCTCTATTTACTGAAGAAATACCCTAAATTGGCCCACAATTTCGTCTACGGTCAATACCAACAAGGGTTTAAAGCTAATGACCAGTGGCGCAACTTTAATTTCTTAAACGGTTTACGCCAGAATCAACAGGACGATGCAGAAACCGGTGAGCTTATTTGGCAAAAAGACCATGACTTAGCTTATATGAATAAAATCTATGATTTCAAGAAAATTCTGGTGACGCGTGAAGTGCATATTAATCACGGCGCGTTGTATAATCAGACGCTCTATAAAGCTAAAGACGACAAAGCGAGTGGTCAAGGTGGTCGTCAGTTGATTCAAGCCAAGGCTAATCGACCAACAGCCATCTATGGTGGTTATTCTGGTAAGACAGTCGCCTACATGTGTTTAGTGCGCATTACTGAAAAGAAGGGTGATCTTTATCGTATTTGTGGGGTGCAAACGGCTTGGGTTGATGAGCTAGAACAAATTGATGATGCGACGATTAAGTTACAACGATTGACCGTATTATTAACCCCACAATTTACCACGACTAAAAAGCAAAAGGGTGAAGTTGTGGCAGTCGTTAAACCGTTTGAAGTGGTTTTACCGAAGGTTTTAATTAATCAACGGTTCTACGATGGTGGACAGGAATTAACATTGGCATCGGCTACCTATAAAAATAATGCGCAAGAGTTAGTACTTGATAAAAAAGCCGTGCAAGTGTTAAATGGTCAATTGCCAAAGGCTGAGTTGAAGGCACAGGCAACAGTTGTTTATGATCAAATATTAGAACGGGTTCAGAAGCATTTCCCACTTTATGACATGAGCAGCTTTAGAGAAAAATTAGCTGAAGGTCGAGAGATATTTAATGAATTGCCTTGGCAAGATCAATGGGAAAATCGGAAAATGATTCAAGCTGGGCAGAAAACAATACTGAATCGAATTTTGATTGGGTTACATGCTAATGCTGCTATGAGTGATTTAAAACCATTAGGAATAGCAATGCCATTTGGAATGTTCCAAAAAAAATCAGGAATAGTAGCTTCAGATACTCAAATCATCTATCAATCACCAACCGGTCTATTTGAACGACGTGTGGCTTTGAAAGATTTATAGCACCAAAAAAAGCTGGTTCGTCATTTTAATGAATGACGAACCAGCTTTTTATCTGAAATGAAGGCATAAAAAAAGGCCTCATACGAGGCTCAGAAGTAAAAACTTAACCCGAAGGTTTCGTTTGATTTTAACCCAGAGTATCAAATCAATGAGTTTATCGGTTGAGAGTATCAGGCTCAACAACTGAAGTATAACACGCCTTGTTTTAAGAAACAAGACTACAAAATGATTAATTGGAGTGAGGAATATGGGATGGCGAACGGTTGTGATATCACAACATGCAAAGGTGTCGTATTCGGGCCGAAAGATTGTGGTACAAACCAGTGATGCAACACATCAGGTACCAATTGATGATATTCAAATTTTATTAGTGGCGACGACACAAGCGGTATTAACCGCCACTGCGATTACCGAATTAAGTAGTTCGGGGGCTAAGATTATCTTTACCGGGCGGGATGGCAATCCAGCTTGTGAAGTGGTTGATGATTATCCAGGTAATCGCAGTTTGGCGTCTATTCAGCAACAAGTCGATTGGTCAACTGAATTGAAAGAGACGCTTTGGACCACCGTCGTGAAGGCTAAAATTGCGATGCAAATTCAAAGCGCGGAATTATTAGGTAAAAACATTACGAACTTAAAATCTGAAGCCCAGCAAATTGAATTTGCCGACCAAAGCAATCGAGAAGCGGTGATTGCACGGAAATATTTTCAAAAGATGTTCGGTCAAGATTTTACACGGACTGATGCGAATGCAATCAATGCTGCATTAAACTATGGGTACAGCCTGTTGTTATCGGCGGTTAATCGCGAGATTGTCTGTACCGGTTATTTAACCCAGTTCGGGATTCACCATCATAATGCAATGAATGATTTTAACTTAGGATCTGATTTGATGGAACCCTTTCGACCGGTGATTGATTATTGGGTGGCCCATCAGAAGTTTAATGAATTAACGGCTGACGTTAAGTTCGGTCTGGTTGAATTATTGAACTTAGAATTAGAGTATAACGGTCATGTGACTATTTTACGCAATGCGTTAACCAAACACGTTCAGAATTGTTTGAATTTTATGAGTAATCCGAAACAATCTTTAGAAGTAAAGGTGGTCATGTGTCATGAGGTACCGCATAATGCGCTTATTAGTCATGTTTGATTTACCAACTGAAACGAGTCTTGAACGAAAAGCATACCGCCATTTTAGAAAAGCATTGCTAAATGAAGGCTTTTTGATGATTCAGTATTCGGTCTATGTCCGTGTCTGCGTCAGCAAACAATCGGCCCAATTCATTGAAAATCGAATTGCCGGATTTACACCTGAAGATGGGTTGATTCAAACGTTGATGGTGACAGAACAGCAATATAATAAAATGCATTTTCTGGTCGGTGAATCAAAAGATGATGTTCGTAATTCGGCAGAAAGGACGTTGATTTTATGAGAGTCACAATGTATCCTTATCAGCCGTTTGAAGTGACTAATCAGAAAATAACGGTTTTTAGTACGAATTCAGCAGATGTTTACACCAAATTAATTGCGGGTTTTAAAGATCAACAAGAGATACTTAAAATTAGTGATGATCAATTTCAATTAATCGATATTGTTAAGAGTGTATTATGGGGTGGTGAAATATCAACGCTAGATCCAAATAAATTATTTCAAAGTCGGCTGATTAAAAAAATGGCGAAAGACCTAACGGATGATCAGCGTCAGAATTTAGTTGGACTTGACAGTCAGATGCGGGCTGCTATTTTAGAGGCTGCTTTTATGTATGATTTGGCGTTAGATATTGATTTAGAATGGGATGTTCAGAAAGCGTTGAAATACTTTAATTTAAAGTTTTCAAACGATATTCAAACCAATCCCTATGGTATAATGGAGAGTATAGTAGCAACAGCTTCAGAATTAAATGAAACTAAAATTATTGTGTTAATGAACGTTTCCCATTACCTTAGTATCAGCCAATTTAATGAATTGGTAAGGTTGATGGCGACGTTGAATGTGAAACTCTTTATCATCGAATTTTCAGAAACTTCAAACCCGACTAGGTACCAAGAATGCCGGTATTATCATATCGACACCGATTATGTCGAGTGGCGTTATGATTCAGATGAAGGAATGATGAAAAAATAACGGTTTTAGAAGAGTATCAAATCAATGAGTTCATCAACAAAGTTACAATGTCAGGCATCAACTTTTTAGTTTTAGAAGAGTATCAAATCAATGAGTTCATCAACACAAAAATCAGCAGTTCATCGAAGCAGAGAGTTTTAGAAGAGTATCAAATCAATGAGTTCATCAACACTTGTCTGGGTAAATTCCTGCAATTTGTTGTTTTAGAAGAGTATCAAATCAATGAGTTCATCAACTCAAAACAATGGTAAACTAAGTAAAGGTTTGTTTTAGAAGAGTATCAAATCAATGAGTTCATCAACGGGTTAATGCTTGGGCTTCTTCTGCGCCAAGTTTTAGAAGAGTATCAAATCAATGAGTTCATCAACGCATATCATGTCGTTGGTTTGGGTTGCCAGGTTTTAGAAGAGTATCAAATCAATGAGTTCATCAACTTAATGGAACTAGCAAAAACTAATAGTATTGTTTTAGAAGAGTATCAAATCAATGAGTTCATCAACAAAACTATTAATAACTAAATTATAACACAAGTTTTAGAAGAGTATCAAATCAATGAGTTCATCAACATTAACAAACAGTAAGCCATTAAGCGCAAAGTTTTAGAAGAGTATCAAATCAATGAGTTCATCAACAGCATTAATTAAATACTTTAATATGTGGCAGTTTTAGAAGAGTATCAAATCAATGAGTTCATCAACTTTTTTCGATAAAACATTCGACTATGCCCAGTTTTAGAAGAGTATCAAATCAATGAGTTCATCAACAAATGTTACAAGGGTTAAATAACGTTAGTGGTTTTAGAAGAGTATCAAATCAATGAGTTCATCAACCGTCCAATGTGTCTGGCGTGGCAATGAAATGTTTTAGAAGAGTATCAAATCAATGAGTTCATCAACAACGATATAGTCATAAAGACATTAGCGGTAGTTTTAGAAGAGTATCAAATCAATGAGTTCATCAACGACAAGTCTGACAAGATTCGCTACATCACAGTTTTAGAAGAGTATCAAATCAATGAGTTCATCAACTTTCTGCTAAACTCTTTAGCAGCTGCTTGGGTTTTAGAAGAGTATCAAATCAATGAGTTCATCAACGGTTCGTGGGTGGCATGGTGAGCGATTTAAGTTTTAGAAGAGTATCAAATCAATGAGTTCATCAACGAGACGCTTATAACTTTCTTGGCATAAGCAGTTTTAGAAGAGTATCAAATCAATGAGTTCATCAACCTGTTAATCATTACTATTCCCCCTAATATGGTTTTAGAAGAGTATCAAATCAATGAGTTCATCAACTCACGTATGCGCGCACTGGGACAACGACTTGTTTTAGAAGAGTATCAAATCAATGAGTTCATCAACACCCCAGTCGGTCTACGGATTCGAACCCTAGTTTTAGAAGAGTATCAAATCAATGAGTTCATCAACTCTGGTTGAAGAGAAGAGTAACAACACTCCGTTTTAGAAGAGTATCAAATCAATGAGTTCATCAACTGGGCACTTAAAGTAATGGTTAGTAATCCAGTTTTAGAAGAGTATCAAATCAATGAGTTCATCAACCAACACTATGTGGAAATGATTAAGCAGGTTGTTTTAGAAGAGTATCAAATCAATGAGTTCATCAACATACGTTCAATAACTCTACATTCATCAGAGGTTTTAGAAGAGTATCAAATCAATGAGTTCATCAACTCAATCGCACTAATAACCCTATGCTCCTATCCTAGTATTTGGTACATAAATTTCTGAACAGTTGTGCCATAATTAATAAAACAAGATAGGAGCATTCCAATGAAACGATATCAAGAT
>NZ_LT984417.1:1374984-1388463 GCF_900258455.1 Latilactobacillus fuchuensis | reverse complement strand
TCGTACACGAAGACATCGTTAAGATGTTTATTTTTTTGCGAAAAGACAAAAAAGGTGTCGGTAGAATATTTCTACCAACACCAGAAAGTATAGACCCGTTTTTGGATAATGTTATTTTTAATTTAGACGGAGATTGATGAGTGAGGTCGCGCGATGAAGCGTGGTTGCTCTTAACCGACAGCGCCATTTTTTATTAACCGCAGAAGGCTATTCAAAGGAGCACGTTTAATCAGGAGTCGATTGATGAGTGAAATCGCGCGATGAATTGACTAGCCCACGCCAAAGTCGCTCAAATTTGGTATACTGAAAGTATTATAAATTAAAGCAGAACTGGGGTTTTATTTTGTCAGGAATTCATTTATCGAAGCGACTCGCAACGGTTGCCCAATTTGTACCAGAAAATAGTCGGTTGGCCGATATCGGGTCGGATCACGCCTTTTTACCGATTTATTTAAGTCAGCAGAAACGGATTCAAGCCGCAGTCGCTGGTGAAGTCATCACGGGCCCCTTCGAGATTGCCCACCAACACGTTCAAAATTATGGGTTGCAAACCACCATCGATGTCCGGCTGGGTGACGGTTTAGAAGTCCTTTCGCCAACTGATGATGGGATTGATTGTATCGTGATTGCCGGCATGGGTGGTTTATTAATCACCGAAATTTTAGAACGTGGCCAACAGCATTTAAACGGGCATGAACGTTTAATTCTGCAAGCCAACATTACTGAACCGGCTGTTCGCGAATGGTTAATGAACCATGGTTATCAAATTATTGATGAGGACATCGTGGCTGAAGAAAATCATATTTATGAGGTGATTGTGGCTGAACCAACCGTGACACCAGTCCGTTATACGGAGAGTCAATTATTGTTTGGCCCAGTTTTAATGCAAAAACAACCAACGGATTTCATCACGAAATGGACGCAGATGCGGACCAAACGGCAACATCTGTTAGGGCAATTGGAACAAGCGCAAAGCGCACCCGTCGCTAAAGTTCAAGAGGTTCAACACGAGTTGCAATTAATTGAGGAGATGATGGCAACATGGCAATGATGATCGCTGCTGATTTAATCAGCGCAATTGAAAAATACGCGCCACTAGCATTAAAAGAAGAACACGATCCAACCGGTTTTCAAATTGGTCGCCGGGATAAAGTCGTTAAACGGGTTTTAGTGACGTTAGACGTCCGCCCAGAAGTTGTGCAAGAAGCGATTGATCAAAACATTGATTTTATTTTCGCCCACCATCCGGTCATGTTCCGGCCGGCGCGGAATTTAGATTTAGCGATTCCCCAAAATCAAATGTACGCGGATTTGATTCGGCACGATATTACGGTTTACGCCGCCCATACCAACTTGGATAAAACCCAAGGTGGGATGAATGATTGGTTAGCGAAAGCTTTACAATTAACCGACGTTGAACCATTTAACGTGACCAGTTACGTCCCAATGGCTAAATTGGTCACGTTCGTGCCGGTTAGCCATGAGAAGACGGTCCGTGAAGCCTTAAATCGAGCGGGTGCTGGTTGCATTGGTGATTATACCGACTGTAGCTTCAGTTCAACCGGGACTGGTCGTTTCACACCGGATGCGTTAGCCACGCCGTTTATCGGCCAAAAGAATCAAGCGGAAGCAGTTACGGAAGTTAAGCTGGAAGTCACATTTCCCCAAAGCCAGGCACCACAAATGATTGCCGCGATGTTGGCAGCCCATCCGTATCAGGAACCGGTTTACGATCTCATTTCGTTGGCGAATCAACAACAACCAATCGGAATTGGTCGCATTGGGCAAGCTGCAACGCCGATGACGGTTCGCGATTATGCGCAATTCGTCTGCGAAACCTTTGATGTTGCGGGGTTACGTCTGATTTCGAATACACCTGATAAAGTGGTTAAGCGTGTGGCAATCGTGGGTGGCGACGGTGGTAAATTCTATCCCGCCGCAATTCAGGCGCACGCCGATGTCTACATTACTGGCGATGTTTATTATCATACAGGTCACGATATGTTAGCAGATGGTCTGTCCGTGATAGATCCAGGTCACCACATTGAAAGCATTGTTAAGACGGAAATGAGCCGAATATTTGAACAATGGGCTCAAGAAAACGACTGGCAGGTCGAAATTATTAAATCTTGGCAAAAAACTGATCCGTTTACATTTATTTTTAATGCGAAATAAGTTAGAATAGTATTAGTGTTAAATAATATCTAGGAGGCTACACCATGGCTAAATATGAAAAATTGATTCCGCGTTTTCTAGAATATGTACAAACAGAAACTCGTTCCGACGAAAACGCAACAACTAGTCCATCAACTGAAACCCAAGTGGTTTTTCTACACAAATTGATGGGCGATTTAAAGGAAATTGGTTTAAGCGATGTTAAGTATAACGAAAGTAATGGTTATGTCACAGCGCTATTACCAAGTAATATTGATAAAAAGGTCCCAACGATGGGCTTCTTATCACACATTGATACAGCTGATTTCAATGCCAAGGGTGTTAATCCTCAAATCGTTGAAAATTATGATGGCGAATCAATCATTAAATTGGACGCCGCTGGTAAATTCGTATTAGATCCTAGCGAATTCCCTAACATGAAAAATTATAAAGGCCAAACTTTAATTACAACTGACGGTTCAACTTTATTGGGTTCTGATGATAAATCAGGGGTTGCTGAAGTCATTACCGCAATGGATTATTTAATCCAACATCCAGAAGTTAAACATGGCGACATCAAGATTGGCTTAGGACCTGATGAAGAAATCGGCACTGGTGCTGATCACTTTGATGCTAAAGACTTTGCCACTGATTTTGCTTACACAATGGATGGCGGCCCAATTGGTCAACTTGAATATGAAACTTTTAATGCTGCTAGCATGAAAGTTGATATCCAAGGTAAGAACGTCCATCCTAGTGAAGCTAAAGATATCATGATCAACGCATTGCAAATTGCCGTTGATATTCAAAATGCTTTTCCTCAAGATGAAGTCCCTGAAAAGACTGACGGTCGTCAAGGCTTCTACCATCTATTGAGTTTAGACGGTACAGTTGATGAAGCGCATATGGCTTATATCATCCGTGATTTCGAACGTGATGGTTTAGAAACGCGTAAAGCATTGGCTGCTAAAGTCGCTGAAAAGATGAACGCTAAATACGGTGAAGGCCGTGTGGTTGCGACCATCAAAGATCAATATTACAACATGGCTGAAATTCTTAAAGATCACATGGACGTGGTTAACTTGGCAAAAGATGCTATGGAAGCCATCGATATCAAACCATTAATCGAACCCGTACGTGGTGGGACAGATGGTTCTAAGATTTCATTCATGGGGATTCCAACACCTAACATCTTTGCCGGTGCTGAAAACATGCACGGTCGCTACGAATTCGTTTCAATCGAAACGATGGAAAAAGCGGTTGATACAATGTTGAAGATGAACGACTTAAACGTTGAACGCAACTAATTAATTGAAGATAGGACCTAATCCGTTGTTGAGGGTTGGGTCTTATTTTAATGGGAATCAGTGGGGATTTATATGCTAATTAACGAACGGAAGATTGATCAAACTAATTGGCCTCGAAAAGAATTATTTACCTTTTTTTCGGCGGACCAAGAATCACAATTATATGAAATTACCAACCAGATTGACGTGACTAATTTATATCAGTTTGTTAAGCGAGAAGATATTTCCTTTTATTATGCGTTAATCCAGTTATCGACGACAGCGTTGAATCGCATTGAGAATTTTCGGTATCGTATTCGGGGTGCTGATGTTTATTGTTTAGCGCAGTTAACGCCCAGTTTTACGACGTTACAACCTGGCAGTGAATTATTTCAAATAACGACTGTCGATTATGTGACCGATGTGATTCAATTTGCACAACAGGCTAAGTTGATCAGCAATCACCAAACGACGATGATGGCGTTTGGTGACTATCAGCCGGATCAATTGGTTCAATTTTCGTGTTTACCGTGGCTTCATTATAGTAGTTTTAACATGGAACGTATTCCGGATTTGGCTGATTCAGTTCCTAAAATAACATGGGGTAAATATGAGTCGGTTGCGCAGCGCTTGAGGTTGCCGTATACCATTCAAGTCAATCATCGATTAGTGGACGGTTACCATCTGGGTTTATTTTTCACCGAGTTACAAACGCTGATTGATCAGTTACCAAATTAGAAATCAAAAAAATCCCGACAAAAGTTTGCGCTTTTGCCGGGATTTTTGGGTGATTATAGTAAACTTTTTAATTGGTCAATCGGTAATTGGCCAGGGGCGCTTGGTGTCTCGAGATAACCAAACGTTAGACAACAGCCAAACTGGCCACCAAGAATTCGGGAAGCTTGGCCCAATTCTGACATCGCCATCGTAATTAATGGATGCGGATCTTGTTCAGTGAATTGGCGCGTGACGTCTAAGAGACGAATCGTGTCATTTTTAGTTTGAGCAGTCGTCGCTAGCTTGACGATGTCAATCGCCGGTTCGACAGCCATTGCGGCTAATTCTTGTTGTAAAATCGCTGTTGGCTTAGTCGCGACTAAATCGTGTTGGCTTAAAATCACCTGGTAGCCTGCAGTTTGTGCGAGTTGACCTAGACTTTGGCGCGTTGCGAGTGGAACGTGCCATTCAAGGTCAATTAGTTGGCCGATATGCTGTTTGATTAACGTTTGATAAAGCGTTTGATAGGTGGCTAGATTACCGTTAAATTGGCCGCCGTCATGTTTAGTACGAATTGTCAGAATCAATGGCCGATCAATTTGATTAATGAGTTGTGCCGCGGTTAGTAGATCAGCCGGCACTTGCCAAGCATCTAAACGCCATTCAACGAAATCGATGGCGCTTAGTTTAGCGGTAACTTGTTGAATGAGTCTGTGACAATCCACCAAATTTTGGGGACTGATTGAAACGGCGGTTTGGATTGTGCCGGTTTTAAGTACGGGTTCGTGAACATTTAGAGTCATCTGTATGACTTCCTATCCTTTTTAATAGTTTTCATGAAAATCTTTTTTAAGCTAAATTAAGGCTCGTCTTTATTTTAGCGAAAGAATCGGGAATAGGCAATTTAAAGATTAATGGGCGTTAAATAGTGTAGCCCCCTAATGAATTCTAAAAAGGGATTTAAAAAATAAGCAAATTACAGTATGATAGTGGGTAGAGGTATTCGCAATGATATCAGGTCAGACAGCTCTTTATGGACTAGTTGCACATCCTGCGCGACATAGTTTATCCCCAAAAATTCAGAACCAATGGTTTTCAGAAAAACAGATTGATGCACGTTATGTCGCCTTTGATACCCAAGCAAATGCTCGTGAAGTGGTCCAAGCGATTCAGACACTCGGGATTGCCGGCGTTAATTTATCGATGCCCTATAAACAAGCGTTGTTACCGTTGATCACTGAATTAAGTTCAACGGCCCAATTGATTGGCGCCATTAATACGGTTAAAAATCAAAACGGTTATTTAAGCGCAACTTCGACTGACGGTGCCGGTTTTTGGCAAGCCTTTAAACGGGCCAATCCTAACCAGATAGTTCAACAGCTAGTTGTGCTGGGGGCTGGTGGTGCTGCGCTAGCGGTAATCGAAGCGGCCGGTCGAGCAGGCGTGCAACAGGTGACCGTTTTTAAACGGCAAAATGCAACTTTTGCGCAGGTTCAAGCGCAATTACAAGCGATTGGTCGCTATCATGATTTAACGATTGAAGTTGTACCCTATGAAGCAACTGCGCTGATGGCGACTGCTTTAAAAACGGCTGATTGTGTGGTTAACGCCACCAATATTGGCATGGCGCTAACGCCTGGTTTACCAATCGAATCATCACTGATTGACCAGATTAAGCAAGAAGCCGTTGTCGTCGATTTAATCTATGCGCCACAAGCAACGGCCTTTTTAAAAAAATGTCGGCAACGGCAATTAGTTTGTCAGAACGGATTAGGGATGCTCATCGAACAAGCCGCATTGAGCTTTCAATTCTGGACGGACCAAACAATTAATACCACGGAGATGTACCAACAATTAATGGAGGAATTCTAATTATGATTATTCAATTTAAGACAAGCGCCCCACAACCTTTAATTCAAGCCTTTTGTGACCGCCAAACAGCGGCCGAGAAAGTCGTTTATCAAGTGAAACACCATGTCGCTGTCATCGGCGCTAAAGCAGTCACGTTAACCGATGACGAACAGGCCAATGTTGATTCTATTAGTAATGATGATCCCAGTGCGGTATTAAGCAGTCGTTTGTTCCAACCGGAAGATACGATTATTAAACTACCCCACACTGAAATCGGGGGTCGTACATTTACGATGATGGCGGGGCCTTGTTCCGTCGAATCAGCTGACCATATTATGGCGATGGCCAAAGTCGCTAAAGCCGGTGGCGCCACGTTACTCCGTGGGGGTGCTTATAAACCGCGGACATCACCTTATTCATTCCAAGGGATGGGTGAAGAAGGCCTAATCGCATTGCGCAAGGCGGCTGATGCCAACCAGATGGACGTGATTACCGAAGTCATGGACGAAACACATGTCGATTTGATTGCTAAATACACGGATGTTTTCCAAATTGGTGCCCGGAATATGCAAAACTTCTCATTATTAAAAGCAGTTGGTAAAACCAACGTTCCCGTCGCTTTAAAACGCGGGTTAGCAGCCACCGTTGATGACTTATTAAACGCGGCCGAATACATCGCCGCCAACGGTAATCAACAAATCATGTTACTCGAACGCGGGATTCGGACGTTCGATAATAAATATACGCGGAATACGTTCGATTTAAACGCGGTACCGGTGTTACAAAAATTAACGCATTTCCCAGTGATCGTTGATCCAAGTCACGCCACAGGCGAATGGGATTTAGTGACACCAATGGCCCGCGCGGGTGTCGCAACGGGCGCTAGTGGGATGATGGTCGAAATTCATGACGATCCCGAACACGCTTTTTCGGATGGTCCCCAAGCTTTGAAACCAGCGACTTATTTGAAGATGTGCGAACAAGTTCAAGCGATTCATACGTTAATGCAAGAATGGTAGGCTGACCATGACAGTTATCGATGTTCAATTAGTGACTAAACACTATCAAGTTAAGATCCAAACGGCGACCTCAAGCCAGTTTGGGACCGAAGTGGCCGCAGTTTGGCAACCATGCCGCATCGCTTTGGTGACCGATACGACGGTTGGTCCGTTGTATTTAGCCCAAGTGCAAACACAATTAACCGCGTTTGGCTTTCAGGTCTTACCAATCACGGTCCCCGCGGGTGAAAAATCAAAATCGTTGGCACAAACAGCGTTATTGTATGAACAACTCTTAACCGCGGGTTTTAATCGTGGTGATGGTGTGATTGCCCTCGGTGGGGGTGTCGTTGGCGATTTAGCCGGCTTCGTGGCCTCAACTTATATGCGCGGGATTCGCTTCATTCAAATCCCAACGTCTTTATTAGCGCAAGTTGACAGTAGTGTTGGTGGCAAGACGGCGATTGATTTACCTGCTGGTAAAAATTTAGTCGGGACTTTTTATCAACCAGATTTAGTGTTGATTGATCCAGAGATGCTGGCGACGTTAGCGCCCCGCCATTTGGTGGAAGGGTACGCTGAAATTGTCAAAATGGCCGCTTTAACGGGTGGCGATTTTTGGCAACTCGTCAACCAAATCCAAGATGCGACTGGAATTTTGGTGAACGCTGAAGCGTTAATCACTAAGAGCATTGCGTTTAAAGCACAAATTGTGATGGCCGATGAACATGAAGGTGGTCAACGGCGAATTCTAAATCTGGGCCATACGATTGGGCACGCCGTTGAAGCTTTAGCAAACGGTCAATTGATGCACGGTGAAGCAGTCAGTATCGGACTGGTCGCCATCACGCGAATTTTCGAACAAAAAGGGTTAAGTCCACAAGGATTAACTGATCAACTAATTAATTTATTACAATCGGTTGGCCTACCCGTAACGACTCCCTATTTAACGGATTCACGGTTGTTGGAACGGATTAGCCATGATAAGAAGAATCAGGGCCAAGGGTTACATCTGATTTATTTGGCGCAAGTCGGTCAACCACGGGAAATGATTGTTCCACAAACCGATGTGCAAGCTTATTTAGGATTAGATTAGGAGAAAATGATATGCGTTATATGACAGCTGGCGAATCACACGGCCCGCAATTAACTGGGATTATCGAAGGTTTTCCGGCCGGATTATCCATTGATATCGATTTGATTAATCAACGCCTGGCCCAACGTCAGGGCGGTTACGGTCGCGGTCAGCGGATGCAGATTGAAACCGACCAAGTCGAAATCATGGGTGGTGTACGTCATTTGGTTACGTTAGGTGCACCGATTTGTTTGGTGATTCAAAATCGCGACCACGCTAATTGGGGTGCGATTATGGCACCGACCGAACCGGGCGATGCGGTGCAAGACCGCAAACGCGCAGTAACCACACCACGACCTGGTCACGCTGACTTAGTCGGCGGCCTTAAATACCAACAGACCGACTTGAGAAACGTCTTAGAACGTTCCAGTGCGCGTGAAACAGCGATGCGGGTGGCGATTGGCGCATTATGCGAACAATTGTTAGCGCAACTCGATATTTCGGTGTTAGGTTATGTCACGGGGATTGGTTCGTTTACAACGCAACCGGCGCAGTCGTTAGCCCTTGATTTAGTCGAATTACGGGCCAAGATTGAACATAACGACTTACGGTTATTGAACGACTCGGATTGTCAATCGACCATCGCTGTGATTGAAGCCGCCAAAGCCGCGCGCCATACGCTCGGTGGGACGGTTCAAGTATTAGCGACGGGATTACCAGCCGGACTCGGTGATTATACGACTGCCGGTTCAAAACTAGACGGTCGTTTGGCGCAAAGCATCAGCAGTATCAACGCGATTAAAGGCGTCAGTTTCGGGGATGGCTTTGCATTAGGCCAGTTAGCTGGCAATCAAGCGCAAGACCCCATCGAGTGGACTGCGGCAACGGGGTACACGCGCACGTCGAATCATTTAGGTGGTCTTGAAGGTGGGATGACCAATGGGTTGCCGTTGGTGATTAATGCGGTCATGAAACCCATTCCGACCCAGATGAAACCTTTAGCGACCGTTGAGATTAACCAACATCAAAAGGCCGCTGCCTCGACGGAACGTTCGGACGTGGTCGCGGTGACCGCTGCCAGTGTCGTGGCCGAAGCGATGACCGCTATTACGTTATGCGAAGTAATTTTAGAAGCCTTTGGTGGTCAAACCGTCAGTCGCATACAAAGTCGCATGAAAGCTTATCGACAAGAACTACTGGAGCGCTAATCGGAGGACGACTATGACCCATGTTTTAAATCAGTTTCCCCAACAATTAAATGGTCAAATTCAGGTGCCCGGTGACAAAAGTATTTCTCACCGCGCGCTGATTTTGGGTGCGGTCGCAAACGGTCGAACGACGATTACCAATTTATTGCTCGCCGAAGATACCCGCAGTACGTTAACGGCGTTGCAAGACTTGGGCATTCAGATTGAACAAAAGGGGACGCAAACGACTGTGATTGGTCAAGGCGGCTTTACCTTTCGGCCACAACAAACCACGTTGCAAATGAACAACGCCGGTACCGCTACCCGTTTATTATTAGGCCTACTGGTCCGACAACCACAAGCTTTAACGCTGATTGGTGACCAATCATTATCACAACGGCCAATGCAACGGGTATTGGCGCCACTCAATCAAATGCGCCAGCAAGTAGCGGATAACGAAACGGTTCATTTGCCAATCATAATTCAGGCTAATCAACAACTTGAACCGCTTGATTATCAATTGCCAGTGGCGAGTGCTCAGGTTAAAAGCGCCCTGATGTTGGCGGCGATTCAAGCACCGGGTACCAGCCACATCACGGAAATTGCGCAAACGCGCGATCATACCGAACGGTTATTACGCCAATTTGGTGGGCAAGTGACGGCTAAAGGATTGCAGCATACCTTAACCGGTCCCCAACAATTGACTGGCACGGACGTGATCGTCCCAGGTGATTTTTCGGCGGCGGCCTTTTGGTTAACGGCTGGCCTGTTGGTGCCTAATAGTCGAATCAACTTGCCACAAGTCGGTGTCAATCCCACACGAACTGGTTTTTTAACGGTCCTAGCTTTAATGGGCGCGACTATTGAACAAACCCAACTATCGGGACCAGAATTTAGCGAATCATTCGCTGACCTAACAGTTGAAACTCAAGCTTTAACCGGGATTGAAGTGCCAGCGACATTGATTCCGAATGTCATCGATGAATTACCGTTAGTCGCTTTATTAGGCACCCAAGCTAGTGGTCAAACGATTGTCCGCCATGCGGCCGAATTACGGGTCAAAGAAACCGACCGGATTCGGGCAATTGTCATTGAACTGCGAAAGCTCGGTGCTAGTATTGAGGAATTACCAGATGGGTTTATCGTGACTGGTCCAACAGTCCTGCATAAGACGAGTCAAGTGCCGCTCAATAGTCATGGCGATCACCGAATCGCGATGATGTTAGAAATTGCTAGCTTACTGACGCCAGATACATTACAATTAGAAGCAACTGATGCAATCGCCATTTCGTATCCAAATTTTGAAAATGATTTACAGGGGTTGATTAACTAGATGCAGCTGATTTTAATTGGATTTATGGGGTCTGGTAAAACGACCATCGCACGGAAAGTCGCCCATTATTTTAAGTCTCAATGGGTCGATCTTGACCGTTACATCATCGAGGAACAACAAATGAGCATTAATGATATTTTTGCGTTGAAGGGTCAATCAGCCTTTCGCGAAATGGAATTTAATGCGCTTCAACAATTGATTAAACAAGACGGCGTGATTGCGACAGGCGGCGGGATTGTCGATAATGCGCAAACCCGTTACTTGTTGCAACAAAGCGGGATTCCCGTCTTTTATTTAAATGGCACCTATGAAGCCCACTGGCGCCGAGTCTCACGCAATGATCGACGGCCACTAGTCAACGCACTAGGCCACGATGGCTTACGAGAGTTGTATTACGAACGACGGCCCAAATATTTTCATATGGCGGACTACACGATTTATTTCCAACACAAAACGCCCAACATGATGTTAGCTGAAATTGAGAAACAATTACCCAGAATCGTGCAGAAGCACGCCAAAAGATTGGCGAAAAGAAGTCAAAAAAATAGTCGTCCAGCATAATATTAAATTATGCTGAACGCCTTTTTTATTTTGCGAAATTTTTAATCGCCAAAGTGAAGGCGCAGATGATTAGAATTAGGCCACCAATGAAGAGCGGTGCCGCCCAATTTTTTAAAAGCGTCGTGCCAAGGACGGGTAGGATAGCGCCTAACAGTGTTAAGACCACGATTAATGATTTGCGAGATTTCATAATGGTGCACCTCCTATTGATTTATCATTAGTATAGCACTTTAATGATAGCGTTTACAATTAATGAGCGTTTGATTAGCGTCTTCTTGTCTGATTTTAGTACAATGAAGTTAGAAGAGGAGGGTTTACTATGACATTTAAATTACCTGAATTACCATATGAGTATACAGCGTTAGAACCTTTTATCGACTCTGAAACAATGCACCGTCACCATGACAAGCACCATAAGGCGTATGTGACTAAACTAAACGCGGCACTTGCTAAGCATCCTGATTTGGCGGGTAAATCGTTGCACGATTTGTTAAAACATATCGATGATTTGCCCGAGAAGTTGCAAGCACCAGTTCGCAATAACGGTGGGGGTCACGCTAACCATAGCTTGTTCTGGCGGTTGTTAACGGCGGATGCACCACAAGCGCCAACTGGCGAATTATTAGAACGGATTGAAGCCCGTTTTGGGTCGTTTAAAATTTTCAAAGAAGAATTTACAGCGGCCGCGATGGGTGTTTTCGGTTCTGGCTGGGTGTGGTTAGTGTTAGATCAAAATCATGAATTACAAATCATGACGACCGCTAATCAAGATTCACCAATCATGACTGGCAATATGCCAGTATTAGCGCTCGATCTTTGGGAACATGCTTACTATCTGAAATACAAGAACGAACGCTTAGATTACGTCCAAAACTTCTGGAAAATTATCAATTGGCCATTAGTGGCGGAATTGGTTTAAAGTTAAACGCGAAACGCCTTTTACCGATGTGGGTAGAAGGCGTTTTTTGACGTTAATCTAAATAAATGATATTAACCAAAATAGTCGTTGTTTTTGTGACAATTAATTTTACGTTACTGACCCACTAGTCCAATTCGAGAAAGATACTTGGTTGACTATCTAGCATATGAAAATAACTGGCACTAATCAGTTATAAAAGTCACTTTATAAAAATTGGTCTGTGTCGTAAATTGAATCAGTCAGTTGCAATTGCTAACTAAATGATTGTTAATCAGTTTTATTTTTATTAAAAATAGCAATTTGGTAGGGTTGATATTCATTTAGGTTGTCAATATGAAGTTCAGATTAACAAGTTTTAAAAATAGAATAGACCAATGATTAAAGGCGGATAGACTGTCTACGTCTTTAATTATATATGTATAATTAATTTGTGATTTTAGATTGCTATTCATTTTTGAAAGTGTATGATAGCGGGTATAGGAAGCGCTTCCTGATTGCTATTTAATGGTATAACACGCCTTGAATAGTAACCCTAAAAATTGACTAGTGGAGGATTAATGACGCATGGTTAAAAATATTGAAATGGTGAATACAACGATGGTTGGCATCATGCAAAGCTCAAATGCTGGTTCGCCAGTCGTTGACGGCGCATTGAACGCGATGTTATTGAAGCAATTAAAAGATGGCTTAGGTCAAGCGATTGTCAAAACGATGACGATTAAGATGGTTGATGTTGACGAATTAAAAGTAGATTCAAATAATGAAACCTTGGTTTTGATTAATAATCGGGTCTTAAAAAGTACCACAGTCCCAGCAGAATTACTGGGGAATCACTATTTAACGTATGATAATGAAGATTTAGAAAAGAATTCGTTTGAAAGCTTTATTGAGAATGTTAAGAAAATGTTGTCGTAGGTTCATTGTTCACGAACAAAAAAATTGCTGATATATAAAAAAGAACGCTATATTTGAACATAGCGTCTCACTGTTTGCAAACCATAAAATACCCGATTCTTGCGAGATGGCGGCTATTTTTTTGTGATCAAAATCAATCAAATATATTAAATTTCTTTCGATTAGCGCGAACGAGCCGATTATGCTTGTAATAGATCATTAGAAGCACTGCCAGTAGAACGGTGTTAATGATACGGAGAACTAAAGCGATATAAAATCCAACCTCAACCCCCGCATGAACTTGCCAAATCTTCGTAATGAAAGTGAAGTAAAAGAAAAAGACTTCGGATACCCATCCCGTGACAATACTAATCGTAGTGATATTCGTTTTATAACCGATTAAATAAATGGTGAATTTTATAATGAAGTTAGCCACCGCTAACTAAAAAACGCCACGTGAATTTCATGTTATATTGAAGTTACCACTAACTTTCAATAGACAAG
>NZ_LT984417.1:1190289-1374884 GCF_900258455.1 Latilactobacillus fuchuensis | reverse complement strand
CTTGTCTATTGAAAGTTAGTGGTAACTTCAATATAACATGAAATTCACGTGGCGTTTTTTAGTTAGCGGTGGCTAACTTCATTATAAAATTCACCGCTCCTATCTTGTTTTATTAATTATGGCACAACTGTTCAGAAATTTATGTACCAAATACTAGGATAGGAGCAGGGAGATCTGGATGATCCTAAAGAGTATCGATTAATTATTGATTCCTTGTTAAATTTACCTTTATTATTTGAAGCATCAGAAATTTCAGATAAGAATGAATATAAAGATGTTGGAATTAAACACTATTCACAAGTTATTTCCAATATTATTAGAGCCGATTTTTCAACCTGTCATACTTTTTATTTTGATCCAGTCAGTGGTAATCCACTGCATGGAGCTACTTCTCAAGGATATTCAGATGATTCTTGTTGGTCAAGAGGTCAGGCGTGGATTCTTTTAGGGATGCCTTTATATAAAAAGTATTTTCCAGCGACCAATGAAAAAAATTTATATCAGAATATTTTGAATTACTATCTTCAACATATACCAGAAGATGCTATTCCATATTGGGATCTTATTTTTACTGACTCGGATAAGGAACCAAAAGATAGCTCAGCTGCGGCTATCATGGCCTGTGGAATGTTAGAGGCTAAGAAGCAAGATTATGAATCTAAAGGAGATGACATTGCAAAAGGAATTCTTAAAGTATTGAGTGAAAATTATGCAACGCAAGATTATGAAGACGGGCTACTTAAACATGGCGTTTATTCATACGCTTCTTCAAAGGGAATTGATGAGGCTAATTTATGGGGAGATTATTTCTACATGGAAGCGCTTATGCGTTTATATAATCCGGATTGGGGAACATATTGGTAGCTTTAAAATGAATAACTTTTAAAGAAGTGGACTGATGCGGTAAAATTACTAAAGAATAGGTGCATCACATAAAAGAGCCCACCACATGGTGAGCTCTTTTTGTGTACCTTTATTAAAGTTGTTGATAACAATATTGAATCTGATAGGTTTTGGACTGATTAGCGGGTAGTGTGACGTCGCCAAAATCAGGATGATTAGGGGTGTCTGGCAAGGTCTGTGGTTCGAGTGCGATACCCTGATAAGGGTGACCAACGCCATTTTCAAAGGGTAAATCTGGTGTGAATGAATTTGCAGTGTACACGACCAAGCCATTACGCTTAGATTTAATGGTGATCTGACGTTGGCTATCTTGATCCTTTAACACTGCAATCCTGTCGGATCGATCAGGTTGGACGTTGAAGATATCGTCTAATCCTTTTTCAGTCGTAGATTGTAGCGCATCTATTGCTGGTTGCAAGAGCTGGCCGTTGTTGAAATCAAACGGAGTATTTTGAACGTCGATTAATTGACCGGTCGGGATTTTTTCAGCATCAACGGCTAAGTATTGTGGACTGTTCAACGCTAATGAATGGTTTAAAATATGGTTGGTATCACTTAAATTAAAATAAGCGTGACTCGTTGGATTGAAGACGGTGGTTTGCGAGCTGTCGCCGGTAAAAGTGAGGGTTACCTGATTATCATTATCGAGTGTGTAACAAATATTCATGGTTAAATCGCCAGGGAAGCCATCCTCGCTACTTTTAATTAGCCGTTTAAAGCAAATACTGACGCTATCTTGCTTCGTTTCAGTTGTATAATCCCAAATGAACTGATGAAAGCCGTGTGGACCACCATGTAGGGTATTGTGACCTTCGTTTTGGGGAACCGTAATGGATTGACCAGCCAAAGGAAATTGACCATTTTTTAGACGACCACCAATGCGCCCAATTGCCATACAAACGTAAAATGGATTGTTTAAGTAGTCGGTGGAATGGGGGAAACTCAAAAGAAGATTTTTAGAACCGGTTGGTGTTGGGACTAAGAATTGCTGCCAAGTGGCCCCCAATGTTAAGAATGCAGCGCTAATGCCGTGGTCGTTGGTTAACGTAATTTGATCGATTGGCTGGTGTTGATAAGTGTCAAAATGACTCGTTTGGATGTCCATTGTGAGATTCCTCCAGAAATGTTAGTTTTTTAAGCAAACTAATGTTTAACAACAGTATAAACTGCTGGTTAATTAATGCAACCGTTTTCTTTTGGGTGCTAAAAACCGGCCTACACGAAAAATTAAAGTCGTTTAAGCCGGTTTTCTAAAGATTTAGGTGCAAATCATAATTAGTGAGTCCCAGTGCTTGGTGGGTAATCACTGCAGCGCCACCATAGAGCGGCGCATCTTCAATCATTGGTGATAGTTGGATTGCGGGTTGATTTGTTGCGGATAGTTCAGCATAGCGGGCCTCAATATTATCAATTAAACTGGGGATTTCACCAACAATTCGGGATTGTAGATAAATAATATCGGGACTAAAGCTTTGATCCAAATTATAGAGAATAAAGGTAATCGCATTGATGAATTCTAACATCAATTGCTGTGCTTCAGGATCATCCGAACGATAGTATTGTAAAAAGCGATCGCGGTCTAAATGGGCAATCTTTTTAATGTCTTTGAGCCGGTCGAAAAGGGCATCTTCACTAAATGATTCTTCTATGGGCCGGATGACCCTAGCTTGTGGTTCGGGATAAAAGATTGAGCGACCAACTTCACCGGCTTGGCCATGACGTCCGCGGTAGAGTTTATGATTAATAATAATGCCGGCCCCAATCCCGTTATGGACGTCTAAAGCAATAATATTACGTTCAGTCGGATGGATTAAGTAGTCACTAGCCGCAATTGCGGCTAAATTAGCTTCGTTCTCAAGCATGACTGGCACACCAAATTCGGCGAGGGCGTCTGCTAAATTAATAGACCCCATGTCGATAAAGGGGGAGTCAACAACTTGATTGTGGTCAACAATCCCGTTAATGGCGATTGAAATGCCTAATAAGCCGTGGGTCGCTTTCGGGATTGAAACTTGGTGGATTTGTATTTTCATCATCTCAACAATCGCCTCGATTGGTTGATCAATCACTGGCGTTGAAGAGAACGAAATTTTTTCACCATTAATCCAATTGACCATCATTCTTAGATGATGATGGCCAAATTCGAAATTAATTGAGTAACCGTAGTGGCGATTAAATTTAATTAAAATTGGCCGCCGACCACCAGCTTCTGAGCTCATTCCCTGCCCAATTTCGCTGATGTAACCTTGGTTAGAAAGGGTTGTATACAGGGATGAAATCGTCGATTTATTGAGTTTTAAATGATTGGCAATTTCAATCCGACTGGTTTGTGGCCGATTAAATAGCATTTGTAACATTAATTTTAAATTTAAATCGCGCATTGCGTCCTGATTAATTGATCCAGCCATAGTCGTGCTCCTTAAGAATTAATAATACTGTAAGCATACCAGAATTAGACGGGAATAAGCAGTTTTTTTTAATGGGAAATAGGTTCGAAAAACGGCTCATATAGAAATAATAATTTAAATTGATAAAAAATAAAGAAAACCCTTGCAAAAAATCGAGAAAGGGGTTACATTATTAATTGTAAGTTGGTTGTTTCAAAAAACTAATCTAAAAAAGAGCTAAGGAGATTTTAGTGATGAAATTATTTAATCAAGAAAAAATGACATATGTCGGTAATCAATCAGGTTTGAAAGCTGGGAATGGTTTTCATTATTATAATCCTGATGAAATGATCAATGGCAAGAAAATGAGTGACTGGTTGAAATTCTCTGTTGCATACTGGCACACAATGGATCAACGCTTAGTCGATCCATTTGGTGATGGCACTGCCCAACGTCCATGGGATAAATTTGAAGATCCAATGGAACAAGCGTTAGCTAAAGTTGATTATTTATTCGAATTTTTAGATAAAATGGGTGTTGAATACTTTGCATTCCATGATCGGGATTTAGCACCAGAAGGCAACACTTTACGTGAAACCAACGCTAATTTAGACAAAGTGGTTGACCACATTGTTGAAAAGATACAAGAAACGGGTAAGAAGGTCCTTTGGAATACATCAAGCCTCTTTACTAACGCTCGCTTCGTAGCCGGTGGCGCAACGGCCCCATTTGCTGATATTTTTGCTTATTCAGCCGCTCAAATCAAACATTCATTGGAAATCGCTAAACGGGTTAACTCTGAATCATACGTTTTCTGGGGTGGTCGTGAAGGTTACGAATCACTATTAAACACTGATATGAAATTAGAACAAGATCACATTGCTAAATTCTTCCATTTCGCTAAAGATTACGCTAACGAAATTGGCTATACGGGTCAATTCTTATTAGAACCAAAACCAAAAGAACCCACATCACATCAATATGATACGGATGCAGCGACAACGATTGCCTTCTTGAAGACTTACGGTTTGGAAAAAGATTTCAAATTGAACTTGGAAGGGAATCACGCTTACTTAGCCGGTCATACTTACGAACACGAAGTTCGCGTGGCTCGTGATGCCGGTTTGTTGGGGTCATTAGACGCTAATATGGGTGATAAGTTAATCGGCTGGGATATCGATGAATTCCCTAACGACATCTATGAAGCAACACTTGTGATGTATGAAATGCTTAAAAATGGTGGTCTACCAACTGGTGGATTGAACTTTGATGCGAAACCACGTCGTCAATCATTCTCAATGGATGATCTATTCTTAGCGCATACTGCTGGGATGGACACTTACGCTGCTGGCTTGAAAGTGGCTAGCAAGTTAATCGAAGACCGCGTCTTTGACGAAGTCATCGAAGATCGTTACAGTTCATTTAAGACTGGCATTGGTGCTGATTTTGAAGCTGGCAAAGTAACCTTTAAGGACTTTGAAAACTACATTATCGACAAACCACAATCAGAATTAATTGCAGCGACTAAATCAGGCCATTTAGAACAACTAAAAGCGACATTAAACAACTACATCTTTACCGTATTAGGCAAATAATTGAGATAGAAGAGCAATGGCAATCGTCCGGCGCTCTTTTATTTTCGAAATCATTATAGAATGGAGTAGACAGATGGGATTAGTATTAGGCGTTGATTTAGGCACGAGCTCGGTTAAGGTGTCAGCCGTTAACCAACAGGGTGAAATTGTGGCCCAACAAGGGTTTGATTATCAATTATCACAACCTAAACCCGGCTATAGCGAACAAAATCCGGAAGACTGGGTGACTTCAACGACGGTCGCGATTGACCGACTGATTTTAAAAGACGGCATCAAGGCCAACGAAATTGAGGGCATTAGTTATTCAGGGCAAATGCACGGCTTGGTCTTGTTAGATGATAATAATCAGGTTTTACGACCAGCTATTTTGTGGAATGATACGCGGACTACGGCGCAATGCAAAGAAATTTTGAATCAGATGGGCCAATCTTTTATTGATATCACTCGCAATGTACCACTTGAAGGTTTTACGCTACCTAAAATTTTATGGGTCAAAGAAAATGAACCACAAATTTTTGCGAAGGTTAAAACAATCCTCCTACCAAAAGACTATTTACGTTACCGGATGACCGGCGATTTAGCGATGGAATATTCCGACGCCGCCGGTACGGTGGTTTTAGATGAAGAAAATAAATGTTGGAGTCAAGCGATTGCGGATCAATTTGATTTGCCAATCAGTATTTTCCCTAAATTAATGGAATCAATCGATTTGGCGGGGACAATCAGTGATTCGTACGCGACGTTCTCCGGGTTAAAAACGACCACGAAGGTTTTTGGTGGGGCAGCCGATAACGCCGCTGGTGCGATTGGTGCCGGAATTTTGTCATCGAACATGGTGATGTCCTCGATTGGTACCTCTGGGGTCGTTTTGAAATATGAGGATTCAGCCGATGTTAATTATAATGGCGGCCTTCATTTCTTCAACCATGCGATTCCAAACAAATATTATACGATGGGGGTCACTTTAGCGGCCGGCTATAGCCTGTCATGGTTTAAAAAGACGTTTGCACCAGAAGCCGACTTTAACGATTTTGTGACGGCTGCGGCCGAATCCACGGTCGGTGCTAACGGTTTGCTGTTCACACCGTACATTGTCGGCGAACGGACACCTTATCCTGATGGCGATATTCGCGGCAGTTTTATCGGGATTGATGGCACGCATACACAAAAAGATTTCACGCGCGCAGTTTTAGAAGGGATTATCTTCTCGTTTGCAGATATCATGGCAATTTTCGATGCGAAGGGCAGTCATTTTGACACCGTGGTTTCAATCGGCGGTGGGGCGAAGAGCCCGGTTTGGTTACAAATTCAAGCCGATATCTTTAATAAAAAAGTCGTCTCATTAGTCAACGAACAAGGCCCCGGGATGGGTGCCGCGATGATTGCTGCGACCGGTGTGGGTTGGTTTGATTCCGTTCAAGATACGGCTAAGGCGTTTGTCAGCTATGGCAAGGAATACTTACCAAATCCTGAAAATGTTCAAAAATATCAAATGTTGCATACACTCTACAAAAAAATATACGGCCAAACGGCTGAAATTAGTCATGGTTTGATGGCTTATCGGAGAGATCAATTAAATTAAGATCAAAAAAGGCGCCTCAAGTTTAAATACTTGAGGCGTCTTTGGGTGCTACTATTTAGCAGCTTTAGCAGCGTATTCAGCGTTACGTTTCTTCATTTGGAAAGCATACCAGATAAAGATGAGTAGGTATAATGCTAAAGCGCCAAGTGCGTAAAGAATAAATTTAATATCGCCTTGGCTGGCATTACCAACAAGGTAACCTAAGAATTTTTCGATAGGACCTTCCATCGTGGTATGTGAAATTAAAGCATTTTGAGAAATCCCTTTAGGGAAAGCACCGACTGCTTTAGCAGTGGCAGTAACGAATGGTGCGGATAATGTACCAGCCCAAAGGAAGATTGGTAACTCTAAGGCACCGATAATAATCATCCGAATGACTTTACCACGTGTAACGACTAACAATGCAGGTGTAACCCCCATAGCGATAATCCCACCAAGTGGTAATAATTTGTTGCCAGGTAAGACTAATGCTTCTAACAACATAATAGGGGCTAAAACGTTAGCGGCTGCCCAAACTTCAGCACGACCAGCAATAAATGGCCAGTCTAAGCCGACGTTTAACTTCCGACCTTTTAATTTGCCATTAGCAAAATTAGTAATTCCTTGAGAGAGTGGTTCAACGGCAGCGATGAACCATGAACCGATTAATGAGAATAATTCCAAACAGAATGCGGCCGTAAATGATAGCGTAAATATTTCTTTAGGACCTTGGCCGGATAGTAAACCAATAAAGATCCCTAAATAAATCCCAATGGCGAATTTACTACCCCAAAAGCCAATTTTTTTATTTAACTTAGCGGCATCAAAATCGTATTTGTCCAACCAAGGAAACAGTTTATCAAAAATCTTGTCAAAAACCATGATGACGGGATTCATCATATAATTCATATGAGTGGTTGTCATGGGATTTGATTCTGGTGCATTTAGCAAGTCATTAAAGGTTGGTTTCATTAAATCAGAGTTAATGATTTTTAAGACGCCAATGAAGATTACTAGTAATGTTGCAATTAATAAGTTAGCGCCACAGTAGATTGAAAAGAGACCAACAAAAGCTAAATGCCAAATATCAAAGATATCAACGTCTAATGTATTGGTTTTCTTCATAACGAGCATGATGATGTTGACAATCACCATAATTAATAAGAAATAAAGGGTGTATGGTGAGCCCCAAGTAATGGTTGCTAAAGGTGCCCATCCAACATCGGTGGCCGATAGATTAATACCGGTTGATCTGACAAAAGCAGTTAGAGCATCCTGGAATGAAGATGTGAGGACGCCGATAACCGCTCCAATCGCAGTTAAAGCAATGGCGAGTTTGATACCACCTTCTAGGGCTTTTGAGAATTTAACCTTAAAGATAAGAGCAATCAGCGTTAAAACAATCATCATCATCGGTGCAGCCCCAAGATCAATAATGGGTTGGAAAACGGTATTGGCAAAATGAATGATAGTTGACATAGGTACATCTCCTTAAATTAATAGGACAACAGGAATCGTTACTTCATTGCTTTAATGGCTTCTTCAACTTGATCATAAACGGGTTCAGCCATAGCAGGCATCCGGTATAGAATTGGGCCAGCATCAATGACCGGGATTTTAGGATCAAAGCCTAGATCGGTTGCCGCGATTGGCGTAAAAATATCATAATGAGCCATCATTTCTTCTGTGATATCTTTAACCATGACAGCATCAGCGGTGACTTCATAACCGCGATTACCCATTTCTGTTTCTAAAGCGTCTTTAATTTGATGACTTGAATTAACACCAGCACCACAAGCTGCTAAAATTTTAATCATTATAAATTCCTCCTCGATAATTGTATTAAAAGTTTTGATTCAAAAATTGATAGATTTCATTTGGTGTTGTTAATTTGAAAAAGTGTTCTAATTGATCAGATGGGGTTTGACTAATAAAGTCCATAATTTGAGCAAGGACGTTTACTTGGCCCTCTGGATCATCATTTAAAATCATGAATAAGAAATGGACCTCTAGGGTTGAAGCAGGTGCAATCATACTGTGGAAGGTTAGTGGATTGATAAGTTTAACCGGAATAATACGCCGGGTTTTGACAAATTCACATTCAGTATGTGGAATCGCAATGTTAGGATAATGACTAGAAATAACGGATAAGTCCATTCCGGTTGGGTAATGGATTTCACGATCAATCAAATTATTAACAAAACTTGCGGTTACAAGGTTTCGTTGATAAAGTTTTTGCGCAATCTCTTTGAAAACTTCAACCTGACTAGTCGCTGTACTCGTGTAGATTGTTTCTGGTTGAAATAAAGTAGTCGTAGAAAGTTTAGGTTGCATGTTATCACCTCCATTTCTGGTTGCAAAAGTTTGATAATGTTTGGTAATGTTTACAAATCAAATAGTAAACGCTTTCTTGGCCGTTGTCAACCACTTGCTAAAAATTTAATTTGTTGATTTTTAAGGGATTAAGCCAGGTGAAATATCATTGAAACAAATGGGTTACTAGGCGATTATCAAAACAACGGTTAAGTGTGCTTGACTTCACTAAATTTAAATGTTAATTTATGTTTGAAACGAACATTAACGAACAAAGGGGTGATTGGATGTTAAAACGTGAACGGCTTGTCGCGATCTTAGAGATGGTTAATACTGCAGGATTGGTAACCACTACTGAATTAATTGACGCTTTACAAGTTTCTGACATGACCATTCGTCGCGATTTGGATGAATTAAATAATAGTGGCAAATTAATTCGAATTCATGGGGGTGCCCAAAGTATTAAAGGCTCGACGTTGTACGAACCGTCACATATTGAAAAGCGTGAAATGCATATTGATGAAAAAAGGGCCATTGCTAAATTAGGGGCCCAATTTGTGGCGGAGGAGGAGACTGTTTTTATCGGGTCTGGTACAACGCTTGAATTGTTGGCCCAATCGATTCAAGTTAACCAACTGCGCGTTGTGACCAATAGTTTGCCCGTTTTTGAAAGTATTCAAACCCGAAACGCGAATTGGGAATTAGTTTTAATTGGTGGGACTTATCGAAATCGTTCGGGGGCCTTTATTGGTAACTTAGCGAATTCGACACTGGAATCATTAAAGTTTGATAAAGCCTTTATTGGGGTCAATGGGATTCATAACGAAGCCGTGATGAACGCAAGTGCGGAAGAGGGGCGGACCCAAGGGATTGCATTAAATAATGCGCAACAAAAAATTATTCTGGCGGATTCAAGTAAATTAAATCGGGATGATTTTTACCAATTCTATAATCTATACGATATAGACGTCTTGGTGACTGACCAGTCAATCACTAATGAAGAATTAGAGCAATATGGGCAATTTACTAAATTAGTTAAATAAAAAATTGGAGTGATATTGATGAAAATTGCAATCGCGACAGATCAAGCTGGTTTTGATTTAAAGGAATATATTAAAGCCTATTTGGAAGAAAAATCTTTAGAAGTCCTTGATTTAACACCAAGTCCAGCGGCTGATTTTGTTGATTCATCAGTGCTGGTTAGTGAAGCTGTTTTAAAAGGGTCGGCAGACCGTGGGATTATGTTTGATCAATTTGGATTAGGTTCGGCCATGGCGAGTAACAAAATTCACGGTATGGTGACAGCGAATGTCACTGAAGAAAACACCGCACACATGACGACTGAACATAATGGGGCTAAAGCAATTGCCATCGGAGCGGGCTTAGTGGGTCCTAAATTAGCCGAAGCAATCGTTGACGAATATCTCAGTGTTGAATACGCTGGTGGGCGCCATCAAATTCGTTTAGACATGTTAGAGAAATTAATCTAAGTTTGGAGGATGAACTAATGAGAATTGCAATTGGAAACGATCATATTGTGACAGCGGTCAAGATGCAAATTTCTGACTTTTTAAAAGCGAACGGCCATGAAGTGATTGATGTTGGCACGCACGACAATACACGGACCCATTATCCGATGTATGGGTTGATGGTCGCTGATTTAGTACGAGATCAAAAAGCGGACTTAGGGGTCGTTTTATGCGGAACGGGTGTTGGAATCTCGACTGCTGCTGATAAAAATAAAGGGGTCCGCGCAGCTTTAGTGGCGGATCCAATCGCGGCTAAATACGCCAAAGAACATTTGAATGCGAATGTGATTAGTTTTGGGGGTGCGGTTGTGGGTGAACATTTAGCGGAGGAAATTGTACGCGCTTTCGTAGATGCTAAATATTTAGCGCAACCAGCAGATGCTGAACTGATTGCTAAGATTGATGCTCTAGAACCAGATAATCCAGAGCAACACGATAACCCGCACTTTTTCGATCGTGAAAATGATTTGTGGGCGCAAGGTTATTATCACGATTAAAAGGATTGCCATGGTAGCTAATCAATCACGATAAGAAGGGTGAAAAAATGACACCAAATAAAATCGCATTATTAAAGAAAATGTCGAATGAAGCAGGCGTAATCGCTGCGTTAGCAATTGATCAACGGGGTTCTTTGAAAAAAATGTTAGCTGCAGCGGCGAAGCAACCCGCGAATGAAGAGGATATTGTTGCTTTTAAAGAAGCGATTTCTTCAGAGTTAACACCGTATGCTTCGGCTATTTTATTGGATCCAGAATACGGGTTACCAGCAGCTAAGGTCCGAGCTGACGGAACGGGTCTATTAGTCGCCTACGAAAAAACGGGTTACGATGTCAGTACACCTGGGCGCTTACCCGATTTAATTTCAGAATGGTCAGTCAAGCGATTAAAGGCGGCCGGAGCGGATTCAATTAAATTCTTGTTGTATTACGATGTGGATGAAGCAAAAGCAATTAATGATCAGAAACAAGCCTTTGTCGAGCGGATTGGCGACGAATGTTTGGCAGAAGATTTACCATTCTTTTGTGAGCTGGTGTCCTATGATGCGACCAATGAGGATGTCAAAGGGGTCGAATACGCTAAAGTTAAACCACATAAAGTACTTGAAATGATGACAGAATTTTCAAAAGCACAATACAATATTGATGTCTTGAAAGTGGAAGTGCCGGTTAATATGGCCTACGTTGAAGGGTTCAATGAAGATCGTGAAGTCGTCTATACACAAGCACAAGCGATGGCTTTATTTAAAGCCCAAAGTGACGCGACAACGTTACCGTATATCTTTTTAAGTGCGGGAGTGACCGCCGCATTATTCCAAGCAACACTTGAATTGGCGCACGAAGCAGATGCACAGTTTAATGGGGTGCTTTGTGGACGAGCAACTTGGAAAAATGGCATTGAACCTTTTGCCAGTAGTGAAGCAGCAGGCCGTCAATGGTTGCAAACCACTGGTAAGCAGAATATTGAAACGTTAAATTCAGTTTTAAATAGAACGGCAACATCTTGGTTTAGTAAAGTGCAATAAGGACAGTTAATTGTCACTAAAAACGGCACCTTGATAGGTCAAAGGCGTCGTTTTTTAGTGAAGTAATTGTTTGAGAAAGGGATGCGTTGGACATGACATTAGCGGCTTTAAAACAAATTAATCCAGATTATCAGATTTTAAGCATCAATGATCCGCGCTTCGCTCAATTTGGACTTGTTTATTCTCAATATGATTTAACTGAAATTGAACAATGGATGGGCCAAAATGTGCGGGTTGATCCGCAAGATAATCAATATGTGCCGAGCAATCCAGCATTAGAATCATTAGCGATGATTCAGCAAATTGGTCGGGATGTCTTTGCGGGGATGCCGATTGAAGCGGGTGAATGTACGGGCCAGACAAGCGACTTTTCAGCGATTGAATACCATCAAGGTAGTGAGGTTAACGTTATATTGACTGATGTCGTGATGGTGTTAGGCAAACGGGCTTCTTTGGAAAAAACGGGTCAATTTAACCCACGACAAGAAGGACTCCTGTTTTATATTCCGGCGGGCACCGTTGTTGAATTTTATAGCGATACGCTACATTACAGTCCAATCAAAGTCTGGTCAACGGGATTTAAGATGATTGTAATGTTACTGGCAGGGACCAACCAACCGTTCGAACAATCGTTAAACACGACCAACCAGCGAATCGTTAAACAAAATAAATTTCAATTGGTTCATGCGTCGCGGACTGATAAAATTAAACAAGGCATTCAAGTGGGCGTCGTTGGTGAATTGATTCGACTAAACCCATTAAAAATATAGAGATTAAGAGGATAAGTAATATGTTAAAAATTGAATCTGATCATTTTTTGGTCACCATCAATCCTAAAGGCGCTGAGTTAACGCAAATTACGGATAAGAAGAAAGAACTCGATTATTTGTGGCAAGGAACGGCTTGGAAAAGACACGCGCCCATTTTATTTCCATCAATTGGGCGCTCAAACGATGATCATTATTTGATTGATCAAAAAGAATGGCCAATGCCCCAACACGGTTTTGCACGCGATTACGATTGGACGGTTGTTGAACAAACCGCGACTGAAATCACGCTAAGTTTTGTTGGTAATCATGAGACGGCGACCCTTTTCCCCTTTAAATATACGTTGCAGGTCACTTATGCGTTAACGGCGACCGGTTTAAATTGTCACTATGAAGTGATTAATAATGATCAACAAGCGATTAGTTTTGCGTTGGGCAGTCATCCTGGCTTTAACGTGCCATTAGTGCCAGATACTAAATTTGACGATTATTATTTAGATTTTGGGGAAGCGGCTGAATTAGCGACGTATTTAATTGATCCAGCACCATTCAGATCCGGCCAACGGGGGCGTCTAGCACTTGAAGCGGGCCAACTCGCGTTGAATCATCGGTTGTTTGATAATGGTTTGATTTTATTTGATCGCCCTAGTACAACTGTGACGCTTAGAAATCGGAAGACGACCGATAGTATCAGTTTAAAAACAGCTGATTTTCCTTACATGGCCTTATGGACGTTGGAAAATCAGACTGAGGATTTCTTATGTATTGAACCGTTTGCCGGTTTGCCAGATCAATATGGGCAACAACAAGCGATTAATACCAAATTAGGCAATCAGACGGTTGAAGTCGGTCAGCGCCAGCAGTTCGACTATCAAATGATTTTTTAATGATAATACTAAAGCGTACCGCTATCTGGTGAATCAGATGGCGGTACTTTTTTAGTGGAAATAGGCTATACTAGTAAAGAATAAATCAATAACGATGAGGATTTTATGCATGACTAAAAAATTAGTAATTACCGAAAAACCGAGTGTGGCCAAAGACCTAGCCAAAGTGTTGGGGACTACACAAAAAACTAAAACATATTATGAAGGCAATCAATACGTGATCACGTGGGCGTATGGTCACTTATTATCCCTTAAATTACCGGAAGACATCAAAAAAGAATGGCAACAATGGCAGTTAGAAACTTTGCCGATTATTCCCAAACAAATTGGGCTAAAACCACTCCCTAAAACGACGGGCCAATTAAAGGCAATCAGTCATTTGGCTAATCGCAAAGATATTAGTGGCGCAATCATCGCGACGGATGCGGGACGCGAGGGGGAAGCTGTTGCCCGCTATATTTTGGAATGGATCAAGTTTGATAAACCGGTCGAACGGCTTTGGATTTCATCGCAAACTAATAAGGCGATTCAGGATGGTTTTGCCCATTTGAAACCAGCTAAACAATTTGATAACCTCTACGCTTCAGCGCTAGCACGGGGGAAAGCCGATTGGTTAATCGGTTTGAACGTGACGCGCGCGTTGACCACTAAATATGAAGATAGCTTATCGGCGGGCCGGGTTCAAACACCGACGCTGGCTTTTGTGCGCGAAACTGAGGACCAAATTAACCGGTTTAAACCGCAAACCTACTATACAATTCAGTTGAACTATCAAGGTCAGAACGCGACATTGCAATTGGCTAATCCCCAACAATTAACGAGTCGGGAACAGGCTGATCAATTAGTTACAGAATTAATGCAACAACCAGGCCAAGTGATGGCCGTTCAAACTAAAAAACAATCACAAAGTGCACCGTTACCCTATGATTTAACTGAATTACAACAAGTGGCTAATGCCAAATATGGTTTGTCCGCTAAAAAGACGTTGTCATTGGTTCAATCTCTGTATGAAATGCACAAAGCCGTCAGTTATCCGCGGACTGATTCCAAATACCTCTCAACGGACATCAAGGCGACTTTGAAGGACCGTTTATCGGCACTCGTTAAATTTGACCCACGTGCGAAACACTATTTAGGCCAAGGGGCTAAAGTGTTACAACCAGCGGTTTTTAATGATCAAAAAGTCACCGATCATTACGCGTTGATTCCAACTGAAGAACCAGCCCGGGTCGCTAAACTATCAAACGATGAATTAAAAGTTTATCGGTTAATCGTCGAACGATTCTTAGGCTTATTCGCAGCACCCCACGTTACCGCGGTCACCAAAGCGACGGTTCAATTTGGCAAGCACACATTTAACTTCAAACAAACTCAAATCATCGAAGCCGGTTGGAAGGCCACTGAAGAAACGCCAACTAAACCTTTTGATTGGTCAAAAGGTGCGACGATTCCTGGTCAATTTAAGATTAAGGAACAGCTGACGAGTGCGCCTAAGCCACTGACCGAAGGAACTTTACTCGGTAAAATGGAGAAATATAGTTTAGGGACACCAGCAACGCGGGCAGAAATTATCGAAAAATTGGTGAAGACTGAATTGGTGACCCGTAATGGCAATCACTTAGCGACGACCCCTAAAGGCCAACAGTTATTAAAATTGGTCAATAAAAGCCTGGTATCGCCTGAATTAACGGGTCAGTGGGAACAATCACTCGAAGCGATTGCCCACGGTCAGAAGAAACCTGAGGCCTTTATTCAAGAGATTGAAACGGCGACGAAACAACTAGTTACGGAAATTAAGACGAGTCAAACTGAATATCACGATTTTGCGTTGACCAATAAAAAATGTCCGGAATGTGATCATCCACTAAAGGAACGCAATACCCGCGATGGCAAGATTTATGTTTGTACCAATTGTCATTATCGACGCCGCAAAGATCCGAAGATTTCCAATCATCGTTGTCCACAATGTCATAAGAAAATGGCGATTGTTGAAGGCAAAAATGGTGCCTTCTTCCGCTGCTTAACGTGTGGGACGACAGAAAAAATGATGGATAAGAAAGATCGTAAAAAGAAAATTTCAAAACACGAAGAACAACGTTTATTGAAACAGGTTAATCAAGAAGATGAGCCTGCTGAAAGTCCGTTAGCAGCCGCATTGCGGAAAGCGATGGAGAAGTAAAAAATAGCACGCCACCAGAAATATATCTGGCGGCGTGCTATTTTTATTTCGAACTATTGCGCAAGGTTAACGTTGTGCCAATCGTAATCACTTGGGGAATGACTTGGTCGGCGTTGAGTTGTTTGATTAACAATTCAGCGGCGGCTTGGCCCATTTGATCGGTGTAGACTTTTACCGAGCTTAAAGTCGGGAAGGTGTATTGGCAAATTGACGTATCGTTAAAGCTAATCAAACTGAGTTGTTCTGGAACTTGAATCCCAGATTCATGTAAAGCGCGGAGGGTCCCGACAGCCATCGCATCGTTAGCGATAAATAGGGCTTCAGGTAAACTAGCCGCATGTTCCTTTAAAAGCTGCATCGTTAATTGATAACCAGATTCCGGTGTGAAATCGCCCGTTAGAATCCATTCGGGATGATACAGGTTTTTAGTGGTTAAATAAGTTTCAAAATGGGTTAGTCGTGGATCGACACCGAGTTGAACTTGATCGGCGGTACTTTCTTGACCGGTCAGCATGCCAATTTTAGTGATTTTTTGAGCGATGAAATGGTCAAGCACACTTTTTATCGGTGATTTAAAATCGGTCATGATACAGCTGATTTCATAATCCAAGGTATTCATATCAACAAAAACCAAATTAGGGTTTAATTTCTTTAAACGTTGGATTTGAGCTGGGCTGTATTTACCAATCACAATCACGCCGAGCGCGTCAGAAAGGGTGTTGAAGGGGTCGTTTTGGAAGAAACGGGTGACTTCATAACCCAATTCCTGTAATTTAGTTTCGACGCCTAAGCGAATCGACAAATAATAGAGATCTTCCAACTCTTCTTTGGCGGTATACCATTCAACGATGGCAATCCGACCGTGTTGCGGATTATTTTTTTTAGGACTCTTCGTGTAATTTAATTGTTCCGCCGCTTCAAAAATACGTTGGCGCGTTTCGTCGCCAACTGATAAAGTTTGATCATAATTTAAGACGCGAGAAACAGTTGCGTTCGAAACGTTGGCTAATTGGGCGATATCTTTAATGGTTGCCACAGGCGCACCTCTCAATTCGTTGTTTACCTATCTAGTTTAGCATATTAAAACCAATTAAAACGTTCTTTTTAAAAAAATAGTTTGATTTTTTAGTAAATGTTTAGTAAAATGAAAGCGATTAATAAAGGAGGAAATTACGATGAACATGACAGACTTGAAAAACGCATTTAAAGAAACTTATAAAACTGACGCTGAGGCCAGCTATTTTGCACCCGGCCGAATTAATTTGATTGGTGAACATACTGATTACAACGGTGGCCACGTTTTTCCAACGGCGATTACCTTAGGGACTTACGCAACGGTTGCGAAACGCGACGATCAAACTTTTAACTTAATTTCCGGTAACTTTGAAGAAGCCGGTGTGATTTCATTTGATTTAAGTGATCTTTCTTATCAAAAAGCGCATAACTGGGCGAATTATCCAAAAGGGATGATTGTTTATCTTCAAGAACAAGGCTATACAATCAATCACGGCTTGGATATTTATTTAAAGGGTAACATTCCCAATGGTGCTGGTTTATCATCATCAGCCTCAATCGAATTATTAATGGGTGTGATTCTTGAAGATCAATTTAACTTAGACATTGATCGCGTTGATTTAGTTAAGACTGGTGTGATGGTCGAAAACAAATTTATCGGCGTTAACTCTGGCATTATGGATCAATTCGCAGTTGGGATGGGCAAAGCCAACCACGCAATTTTATTAGATACGAATACGTTAGATTATGATTTGGTCCCAATTGATTTACAAGACAACGTGATTGTCATCATGAATACCAACAAACGCCGTGAGTTAGCGGATTCCAAATATAACGAACGTCGTAGTGAATGTGAAGCTGCACTTGCGATTTTACAAACTAAAAATGATATTCAATCATTAGGCGAACTCGATAATGAATCATTCGATTTACAAGCTTATCTGTTACAAAACGAAACGTTATTGAAACGGGCGCGGCATGCTGTTTCTGAAAATCAACGGACGATGAAGGCCCGTGAAGCCTTGAAAGATAACGACCTTGAACGTTTTGGTAAATTAGTCAACGCTTCACACGTGTCATTGCAATTTGATTATGAAGTAACCGGTATTGAATTGGATACCTTAGTTCAAACCGCATGGGAACAACCTGGTGTCTTGGGTGCCCGGATGACTGGTGCTGGTTTTGGTGGTTGTGCAATTGCGATTGTAGCTAAAGATCAAGTTGAAAATTTTGAAGCCAACGTTGCGAAAGTTTACACCGCTAAAATTGGTTACGCACCAAGCTTCTACATCGCAGAAATTGCGGATGGCGCAAAGAAATTAGATTAATTTAAGGGGGAATCTTTAATGTCAATTTTAGTTTTAGGTGGGGCCGGTTATATCGGTTCACACACCGTCGATCAATTAATCAACCAAGGTTTCGATGTCGCCGTTGTCGATAGCTTAATCACTGGCCACCGTGCTGCGGTTAATACCCAAGCCCGTTTCTACGAAGGCGATATTCGCGATAAAGATTTTATGCGGACCGTCTTCGACCAAGAAGACGTTGAAGGTGTGATTCATTTCGCGGCTTTCTCAATCGTCCCAGAATCCATGAAATCACCGCTTAAATATTTCGACAACAACACTTATGGCATGACCGCTCTGCTTGAAGTCATGACCGAATTCGATGTCAAGAAGATTGTCTTCTCATCGACTGCGGCGACTTATGGCGAACCGAAAACCATTCCAATCAAAGAAACTGATCCACAAATCCCCACCAATCCTTACGGCGAAAGTAAGTTGATGATGGAAACGATGATGCGTTGGGCCGACAAAGCTTACGGTATCAAGTTCGTCGCATTGCGTTACTTCAACGTCGCTGGCGCTAAAGCGGACGGTTCAATTGGTGAAGATCACCATCCTGAAACCCATTTATTACCCATCGTCTTACAAGTCGCTGCCGGCGACCGTGACGAACTCTCAATTTTCGGCGACGATTACGATACACCAGATGGTACCAACGTCCGCGATTACGTCCACGTGTTGGACCTCGCTGACGCGCACATCTTGGCCTTCAAGTATTTGGCAGCCGGTAACGGCAGTAACGCCTTCAACTTAGGGTCATCAACTGGTTTTTCAAACATGGAAATCGTTAAAGCAGCTCGTAAAGTGACTGGCAAAGCGATTCCAACACAGATTGCACCTCGCCGAGCTGGCGATCCCAGCACCTTGATTGCCGCTAGCGACAAAGCCCGTGGCACATTAGGTTGGCAACCCCAATATGACAATATCGAAGCGATTATCGAAACTGCTTGGAACTGGCATTTAAGCCATCCAAACGGGTATCAAGACAAATAGAGGGCAAATTATGCAAGCAAGAGAATTGATTCAAACGTTTATTGAAAGAGTACTCGCTTTTCCAGCGACTGATTACACAAAAGACGATCAACAATATTTATTTAACGTGGTACTAGACCTGGTCGGTGAAGCGGATGCCGCAGCAATTACACCAGCGAGTCAGCAGTTAATTGATTTAAAAGAAGCGTTACTTCAATTAGCAATCGCCAATCACCAAATTAACGATTTAGCGGCTGAACAAGACATTTTAGGTGCTAAGTTGATGGATTTGGTGACACCACTCCCGAGTGCGGTTAACCGCAATTTCTGGACGTTATATGCGACTGATCCGCAAAAGGCGTTGGCTTATTTCTATGAATTAAGTCAAGCTAATGATTACATTAAAGTTGCGGCAATCGCTAAGAATATCGCGTACGATGTTGATACACCGTACGGTTCCTTGGAAATTACGATTAATCTGTCTAAACCGGAAAAAGATCCCAAACAAATTGCGTTGGCTAAAACGATGAAACAAACCGGTTATCCCAAATGCCAACTCTGTTTGGAAAACGAAGGGTATGCGGGCCGCTTAGATTTTCCAGCCCGGCGTAATCACCGGATTGTCCGGTTTGAAATTGACCACCAAACATGGGGTTTCCAGTATTCACCTTATGCTTATTTCAACGAACACGCGATTTTCTTGGACGGCAAACACGAACCAATGGTGATTAGTGCCAAGACGTTCAGCGATTTATTAGGAATCGTCAAACAATTCCCCGGCTATTTTGCGGGGAGTAACGCTGATCTACCCATTGTTGGGGGCTCGATTTTGACCCATGAACACTATCAAGGTGGTCGCCATGATTTTCCAATGGCCAAAGCCGTGATTGATACGCCGGTTCAATTTAAAGGTTACGCAGATATCAAAGCCGGCATTGTTAATTGGCCGATGTCAGTTATCCGTTTAACCGGTGATGATGGGACTCAAATGGCCGCCTTAGCAACAACGATTTTAGACCGGTGGCAACACTATAGTGATCCTGAGGTCCAAGTTTTAGCTCAGGACGCTGATGGCACACCGCACCATACGATTACGCCAATTGCGCGGATGCGCGGGACGCAATTCGAATTAGATTTGGTTTTACGTGACAATCAAACGTCAGCCGAATTTCCAGACGGTCTCTACCATCCGCACGCTGATGTGCAGCACATAAAAAAAGAAAACATCGGTTTAATTGAAGTCATGGGCTTGGCTATTTTGCCACCCCGGCTTAAAACTGAAATGGCCGAAGTTGAAAAGTATTTGTGCGACCAACCCAACGAGATGGCGGCCTATCATCAAACGTGGGCTGACCATATTAAACGGGCACAAACAGTGACGCGTGCAAATGTCACCGAAGTTGTTCAAACGGCAATCGGTAAAGTCTTTAAACGCGTGTTAGAAGATGCTGGTGTCTATAAACGGAATCCACAAGGTCAAGCGGCTTTCCAACGGTTTATTCAAAATATTAATCAATAGGAGGCAACAATCATGAAATATTGGCGTCAGGAATTTGGCACGATTGATGGTCAAACGATTTGGCAGCACTGGCTAGAAAATAGTCAGGGTTACCAAATGGCGGTCATTGATTACGGGGCCACGATTACTAATTTAGTGTTACCCGATCAAGCTGGTCAGTTCAAAAATGTGGTGATTGGTTATGATAATTTAGCGGATTATATCAAACAGGATGCTTATTTTGGTGCAACGGTTGGCCGCGTGGCAGGGCGGATTGCGCAAGGGACTTTTAAGCTGGATGATCAGACTTATCACGCGCCAATTAACAATGGCGTCAATACCAATCATGGTGGTCCGAATAGTTTCGAATCACAAATCTGGCAAGCGACCGTCACTGAAAAATCCGACGCGATTAGTGTCAGCTTTGCGTTGACTAGTCCGGATGGGGCTAACGGTTTTCCTGGTAACTTGCAAGTGACGACGACCTATACGTTGACTGAAACCAACGATTGGCTCGTTGATTATGCGGCCACGACGGATAAAAAGACGTTGTTTAACCCAACTTGTCACGTTTATTTAAATTTAACTGGTGATTTTGACCAAACCGTCGACAATCACCAGTTATTGATCAACAGCGATTATTATGGTGAAATTCAACCTGATGGTCTCCCAACTGGCCGACTAGCGTTGGTTGAAAATACGGCTTTTGATTTAAACCATGCGCGGCCATTAGCCGATGCGTTTAATAGCCAAGCTGAGCAAAATCAATTGGTCAACGGTTATGACCATCCATTCTTATTAACTAAAAAGAATGCCAATGTGGATGCCCAATTGACCGAACCCACCAGCGGTCGTTCAATTACGATTACCACTGAAGGGAACGCGATTGTGATCTATACGGCCAACGGATTCGGCAGTGAACCGAACTTAACCAATCAACCGATTAAACCACACGAAGCCGTTGCGATTGAAGCCCAGATGATGCCTGATGCGATTCATCATCCGGACTTTGGCAACATCGTTTTAGACGTCGATCAAGCTTATCATCGTCAAACGAAATATCACTTAAATTAAAATTAGTTTTCAGATTGCATGCGGTTTCAAAATCGCGTATAATAGTGTTTGTCTAGAAGATGACTAGATAATATAGTGAATTTTAAAGGAGCAACATCATGGAAAAAGGTACAGTAAAATGGTTTAACAATGAAAAAGGTTTCGGCTTTATCTCGGTCGAAGGTCAAGAAGATATCTTTGTACATTTCAGTGCAATTCAAGACGAAGGCTTTAAATCATTAGAAGAAGGCCAAGCTGTTGAATTTGATATCGTTGAAGGCAACCGTGGACCACAAGCGGCTAACGTTTCAAAACTATAATTGATAATTAGGGGCTACTTGGAATCTTTTCTGAGTAGCTTTTTTAGTTGACAATTAAGGTCATATCGGATAACGTGTAAGTATCATCTAAATACTAACGATTGCACTGACAGTAGAGATTGGGCAAATTATTAACAGAAACCTAGATTGCTGAGAACTAGGAATGATGCCGATGTCGAATTACACAGCGCGCAAAAAATCGACGTGTGATTGACGTGCCAATCAATGAGTGATGTTGTTTCGGCAACATAATTCGGGTGGTACCGCGACTTAAACTAATAATTCGTCCCAATTAACTTTCAATTGAAGGTTAGTTGGGACTTTTTTTATAGGAGGAAAAAACATGCAAAAAAATATTATTGATGAATTAACTTGGCGGGATGCTGTCAATCAACAAACGGATGCCGAAGGGTTACGGGAATTAGTTGAGCATAAAAGTATTTCGTTATACTGTGGGGTCGATCCAACCGGTGATAGTATGCATATCGGGCATTTGATTCCGTTTATGATGATGAAACGATTCCAATTGGCTGGGCATCATCCCTACATCGTGATTGGTGGCGGGACGGGTTCCATTGGTGATCCCAGTGGTCGTAAATCAGAACGTCAGTTACAAACAATGGCGATGGTTGAACATAATGTTGAAGCCCTTTCTGGTCAAATGCGTCAATTGTTTGGCGCCGATGCTAATGTGTCAATGGTCAACAACTACGACTGGTTATCTAAGATTTCATTGTTAGATTTCTTACGTGATTACGGTAAGCTCTTTAATATCAATACGATGCTCGCTAAGGATGTTGTCGCAAGTCGTTTAGACGTCGGCATCTCGTTTACTGAATTCACCTACCAAATCTTACAATCAGTCGATTTCATGCACCTGCACGATGCGCATGACGTTCAATTACAAATTGGTGGCGCCGATCAATGGGGCAATATCACGTCTGGGATTGATATGATTCATAAGATTGAGGGTAGTGAAACTGAAGTTTACGGTTTAACGATTCCGTTGATGTTAAAAGCGGATGGGACTAAGTTTGGTAAAACCGCTGGTGGCGCTATCTGGTTAGATCCTGAAAAGACATCACCATACGAATTCTACCAATTCTGGTTAAACCAAGATGACCGCGATGTTGTTAGATATTTGAAATTCTTTACGTTCTTAGAAGAATCTGAAATTGATGAATTAGCACAAAAAATGGCGACAGCCCCTGAAAAACGGGAAGCACAACGTCGTTTGGCTGAAGAAGTCACACGCTTTGTGCATGGCCAACATGAATTAGAAGGGGCCCAACGGATTACCGAAGTCTTGTTCTCAGGCGATATCAAAGTCTTAGACGTCAACGAAGCGGAACAAGCTTTCCAAAAAGCGCCAACCGTTGAAATTACGAACGAGGTCAAAAACATCGTTGATTTCTTAGTCGATGCCAAAATTGAATCGTCAAAACGCCAAGCGCGTGAAGATGTTCAAAATGGTGCGATTACCGTTAATGGTGATCGGATTCGGGAAACGACGGCTGAAATTAATCCGGCCGCTAATTTCGATGGTAAGTTTGTGATTGTCCGTCGTGGCAAGAAGAAGTATTTCTTAGCACGCGTTAAATAGCACAAAAATAGCTCATCCAAATCAAGGTTTTGATTTGGATGAGCTATTTTAAATGATTTAGTCAGCGGATTAACTATATTTTATTTTCTGAAAATAGCGTATAATAATCAAGATTGAATTTTATTAAAATGAAAGAAAGTGACTAAATGGCATTAAGTTACGCAGATAATCCGAAAGTTCAAAAGAATCGCTGGTGGATTCTGACCGCCGTGGGCTTGTTTACATTCATGGCAACTTTAGATGGTAGTATCGTTAATATCGCGCTACCAGTGATGAGTAAAGATTTAAAAATCCCGATGAACCAATCTGAATGGATCGTCTCGATCTATTTAATTGTCATCTGTTCGTTATTACTATTATTTGGTAAGGTTGGCGATGCCTTTGGTAAAGTCAAAGTCTTTAAGATTGGGACCGTCTTGTTTGTTTTTGGTTCATTATTATGTGGTTTCAATAGTGGTTTAACTGTTCTATTGATTGCGCGGGCGATTCAAGCGCTAGGCGCATCAATGACGATGAGTAATAATAACGGGATTATCACCGAAGTTTTCCCGATTAAAGAACGGGGGCGGGCGTTAGGCTTAACCGGATCGTTTGTCGCGTTAGGCAGTATCGCTGGCCCCGGAATTGGCGGCTTAATCCTATCCCACTTTAGTTGGGGGTATATTTTCTGGATTAACGTACCGATTGGGATTTTAACGATTATCTTTGGTCAATTTGTCTTACCCAAAGATATTATTAAAACCCATGAGAAAATCGATTATTTTGGATTCGCTGGTTTTGCATTATTAATTGTCAGCTTGTTCTTAGGCGTTTTCATTGGCCAACAAGTTGGGTTCACGCAACCAGGCGTCTTAGCGTTATTCGCACTTGCGATTATCAGTGCGGCCGCCTTTGTCTGGATTGAAAACCATGTTGAAAAGCCATTGTTATCATTCCGTTTATTTAAGAATATTGATTTCAGTTTAAGTTTATTATGTGCGTTTCTAATCTTCATCGTGACGTTCTTCTTCAACGTGATTGCACCATTCTATCTTGAAAATGCACGTGGGTTCGAACCGAGTACCGCGGGCTATATCTTGATGATTTTCCCAATTGTCCAAGTGATCGCCGCACCGATTGCCGGCACGATTTCGGATAAAATTGGTCCAGAACTATTAACTTTTGTTGGATTAGTTTTGATTTGTATCAGTCAAATCGGTTATATGACGATGAATTTACAGACACCAGTCTGGTTGTTCATGTTCTTCGTTGGGCTCGTTGGTTTAGGCAATGGGATTTTCCAAGCCCCTAATAATACGATTGTCATGAGTTCTGTTGATGTCAAAGATTTAGGAATTGCCGGCGGGATCAACGCCTTAGCGCGAAATCTGGGTATGATTTTCGGGATTTCATGTGCGACGACCGTTTTATTCTCAGCAATGAGTCGTGAATATGGTCATAAAGTGACGACTTATTTACCAGGACATGCGGACGTCTTCATCGCTGGGATGCACGATGCCTTTATGGTTGCCTTAGTGATTTGCTTAGTGGCGACTGCATTAACGGGTTGGCGTCTCTTGAAACACCGTCAACAAGCTAAAGCGGCGCGTTAGAATAGCGTTATTAGCTAAATCAAAAATGGCCTCATCCAAAGTCGGATGAGGCCATTTTTAGTTGACGCAGCTTATTGCACCTTAATTAACGTTCTTAGGACCGTTATTGTGAGTCATTTGATCCGTTTGACCTTGTGTATAGGCCAGTAGGTGATCGCGTAAATCATTTTCCATGTGGTTTAATTCTTTTTCAGCGACCTGGCGTTTTTCATGACCTTCTTGTTGGATTTTCAAGGTTTCTTGAAGGGTTTCAACCAAATCATTTTGCGTCTTCTGAAGGGTTTCAATGTCGACGACGCCACGTTCATTTTCCTTGGCGGTTTCAATTGAAGAAATCTTCAACATGGCACTGTTTTTCTTCAAAAGATCATTGGTGGTTTCGGAAACTTGGCGTTGCGCAGTGACCGCGTCTTTTTGACGCAAAAGGGTTAAGGCAATCGCCACCTGGTTTTTCCAAAGTGGAATGGCTGTATTGATTGACGCTTGAATTTTTTCAGCCAAGGCTTGATTGGTATTTTGAATTAAACGAATTTGGGGTGCTTGTTGTAACGTGATTTGGCGGGCTAATTCTAAATCATAAGTCCGTTTTTCTAACCGATTCTTGAATTGATTTAAATCATTGACTTCTTGGACGATCATTTGATTGTTATCATTTTCAGCCTTGGCCATCGCAGCCGGAATTTCAGTTGTTTCAAGGGCTTCAATCTTTAATTGGGCCGCGGCGATGTAGATGTTTAAGGCGTCAAAATAGGCTTTATTTTTATCGTACAAGGTTTCTAAAGTCGTATTATCACGCATCAAGGCATTTTTTTCTTTATCGAGTTTAACGGCAATCCCATCAATTTGGGCGCCAATTTTTTGGTACTTCGCGGTAATTTCATAAACTGATTTCTTAATCTTACCAAACATCCGTTTAAAGACGTTGTGGTCCTCAGCGCGTAATTCATCGGGATCGGCTTCGTTTAAGCGATACATCAATGACGTCAGTGCGTCACCAATTTCACCGGTTTCTTGGCTTTGAACTTGATTGAGCATTGTTTGTGAGAATTCGCCTAATTTTTTCTGGGCGTGAGCGCCATAGTTTAAAACGGCTTGTTGATCGGTGCTATCGAGTTGTTCCGCCATTTGTTGGGCTTGTTGTTGTTGTTCAGGTGATAGCTTGGCTAGGAGTTCTTCACCATTGGCTTTTGGTTGATTGGCTTGCGTTGTGGTGGGAGTGCTTTGATCAAATGGATCGTTTAGTAAATCGGCCATTAAATCCGTTTGTTGGTTAGTCGTTTCGGTCATCGTTTTGCTCCTTAGTTAATTGTTGATTAGCGACGGATACTTCTGTGTCGAGATCTTCTAGATCATCGGCCACAAATTCAGTATAGTCGGTTTGAATTTGTTGACTTAAAGCGGCAATTGCTTCAGCGGATTTATCGAGAACGGCATAGGTATCGGCCGTCTTAACGTCGTGTTGGCTAATTTCAATAAATTTACGACTCAGTTCGGTTAATGAGGGCAGATGCCGGTATAAAAAGTCGCTGGCGTTGTGCAATTTTTGCGGTTCTTTGACGATGGCTTTAAAAAGCGCTTGGGTCGTTTTAACCGTGTCGTGGTTTAAGTCGATGGCGCGTAATTTAGGGAGTGCTTGTAGATTAGTAGCGACTTCTTTGACTTGACCTTCAGCCAGTTGCATCGTTTCACGGAAAAAATTAATCTCTTCATTGCTCATGCCAGCCGCTTGGTAGTGGGCTAACATGTTATCCGAAATTTTTTGTTGAATCTTAGGTTGGCGATTTCGAAGTAATTGGCGATAACTTAAGAAAATATAGACAAACGCCATCAAAGTACCAAGTACTAGCCACATTGGGTTATTCGGGATATCGAAATAGTTGAATATTCCAAAAAAGAGCCATGTGGTGGCCACGAAGACTAAAAAACTAATAAGCCATATTTTTAATTGTTTAAGCATTTTCTTCAGCTCCTACGTTCATATTGTTGATTTCATTCTAACAGTAATCGGCACAAAAGAGTATCCGCCTAAGGATGGATATTTAAATCCGTCTTAGTTGTTAACTTTACTTTAGAAGGGTGCGACGATTTCTAAAAGCGCGTATAATAAACGAGACATCATTCCAAGTAAGGTGGTTATCCAAATGACGTATACTGAAAAAGTCTTATCTGAAGAATCGATTTTTAAAGGACAAATCATTGATTTGGCGGTCCAACAAGTAGAACTGCCCAATGGTCAAACGGCGCGGCGTGAAATTGTCTATCACAATGGCGCGGTCGGAATCATTCCGATTACCGCTGACGGGCGTTTAATCGTTGTGCGACAATGGCGGGCGCCCATGCAACGGGAGACGTTAGAAATTCCTGCGGGTAAGATTGATTTGGGTGAAACCCAACTTGAATCTGTCGCGTTGCGGGAATTAAATGAAGAAACGGGTATGATGACCACCGCATTAAAGGGCGTCGCTAAGTTTTTTTCATCACCTGGTTTTTCGAACGAATTGATGACGTTGTTTTACGCCGATCAACTAACGCCGGTAGTTCATAAACGGCCACTTGATGCGGATGAATTTTTAAATGTTGAAAAATTAACGTTGGCAGAAGCACAAGCAGCCGTTGCCAGCGGGTTAATCTGCGATGCCAAAACGATTATGGCGCTCTATTATTGGCAACTACAAACGAATTAGGAGTAGATAGCGATGACACAAGAACCTAAGACGCGCGAAGCTTATCGGCAACAAAAAGAAGCTGAGGACCAAGCGTTTAAACAACGTGATCAAGAACGACTCAAAACGGAACGTGACTATTCACGCGAAAAACAAAAAGCCGCTTTTAAAGCCGTCACCGAAGAAGAAGAACCGACCACTCGTCGGGGTAAAAAAGTTGATTTGCCAGCGGTTAAACGTTTAAAAAAACGGTTGAACTGGGCAATCATCATCACAATTTTATTGATTATTATCGTTTACTTGATTCTTTTTTTCCTATAAAATAGTAATGGTTAAGAAATGGAGCGAACAAAAATGAAAATTAGTGTTATTTGTGCAATGGAAGAAGAAATGCGGACATTGCTCGCTAAATTAGAAGACGTCACCAATCATGAGGTTGCCGGCAATACCTTTTATAAAGGGCAGCTGTACGGTCATGAAGTGACATTGGTCGAATCAGGGATTGGTAAAGTCCAAGCCGGGATGACGACCGCCATTTTATTGGCTGAAGAACAACCTGACGTAGTGATTAATACCGGTTCAGCTGGTGGGATTGGTGCGGACCTTAAAGTGGGCGATGTCGTGATTTCGAATCAAGTTGCGTATCATGACGCGGATGCAACGGCGTTTGGTTACCTGTTGGGTCAATTACCCCAACAACCACAAAAATTTGACGCGGACGTTAATTACGTTGAAAAGATTGCGGCGGCAGCAACTGCCGTTGACCTTCCCTCAAAAGTGGGCTTAATCGTGACTGGTGATCAATTTGTGGCGAGTCAAGATAAGATTGCCCAAATTAAAAAAATCTATCCTGAGGCCCTTTCTTGCGAAATGGAAGGCGCAGCAATCGGTCAAGTGGCCACACAATTTAAGACGCCGTTTGTCGTGATTCGTGCGATGAGTGATGTTGGTGATGAAGATGCCGGTGTGACGTTTGACGAATTTATCATTCAAGCGGGCCAAAAGTCGGCCGCCATGCTATTAAATTTCTTAAAAAACATCTAATTTAAGGAGACCAACGATGGAAAAATTTTGCCAAAGTTGTGGGATGCCACTAACAACTGCCAATCAAGGCACTCAAAAGGACGGAACCGCTGCGCAACAATATTGTCATCTGTGTTATCAAGCCGGTGAATGGACTGAACCGACTGCGACTTTTGAACAGATGTTAGCCAAAGGGATTGCCGGCATCCAAGCGGATTCAACCACCGGTCGCTTTAAAAAATGGTTTTTAGTTAAGAGCTATCCAATGATGTTGAAAAAAGTTAGTCGTTGGCAAGCTAAATAAATAATTAAAACGTTAAAATTAGCTGTTGAAAGCTGATTTTAACGTTTTTTGATTGCATAAATAGGAGTGGGTCGCTACACTAGTTAATAAAGTCACTAACTGATGTGGAGGGTTTAAAATGCAAAAAGCGATTCAAGATTATTGGCAACAATTTGTCACGCAACAACAATTATCAACACAACAACCCGTTCAAATATACGCTTTTGGCGATAACCCAGCCATGGCTGACGAATTAGCCCAATTAGTGATTAGCGGCCAAAAGACGGCAACGACTTCCGCAATTGCACTCTATACCAAGGATGAACCGGTGCCGCAGGTCGGTGATTACAACATTATTCTAGATGGTCAGGGTCAACCCGTTGCAATCACCCAAACCAGCCGGTGTGACATCGTTGATTATCAAGATGTGACTGAAGAACACGCCTATTTAGAAGGCGAAGGCAACCGGACGTTAGCGTATTGGCGTTCAGTTCACGAACCATTTTTCAAAGCGGAATACGAAGCGAGTCATCAGCTGTTTTCACCAACGATGCCTTGTTTATGTGAACAATTTATTCTGTTGAAAGCTAAAAAAAACAAGCTGTGACAGAACTCGGTTATCAATTGAGTATCAAGTCTAAAAACCAGCCTATTCTGAATTAAGAATAGGCTGGTTTTTGATTTGAACGGAAATTGATGAGTTCTGGCGCGCGTGAAAGAAGTGCATTCGTTTAACATCAGGATACTAAGACGTACGTCGCAGCTTGTTTTTTATAGTGTTTGGAGTTGAGTCACTTTTGCTGGTGACTTCAAAATGGTCTGTAGCGGTAAATCAAAATCAATTTGGTGGTGTTCATTGAAGACGACGACCCGTTGCGCAATTTGTTTGACTTGTTCGAATTGATGACTGGCGATTAGAATCGTTTTGCCGGCTTGATGGAGGGCTAGTAAAACTTGGCTAATCAAAGTTTGATAGGCCGTCGATAGGCCGTTAAAGGGTTCGTCGAGAACGATCACTTCAGGATTCATCGTCAAGACGCAGGCAATCGCAACCAATTTCTTTTCACCACCGGAAAGTTGGTAGGGGACGCGGTCAGCGAGGTGTTCAATGTGTAACAGTTGCAGGCAGTCGTGCACGCGTTGCTGAACTTCAGTGTTCGATAACCCCATCTGCTGAGGACCGAATGTTAATTCAGCTAAGACCGTTTCGTTGAACAGTTGCACGTCGCTGTTTTGAAAGACGAAACCAATCGATTGGTGTAATTGGGTGTTTAGCGTAGCCGATTTTAAAAAGGCGTGATCAACGCGCTGAGTTTTAAACTCAAAATAACCGCTGGTCGGTTCAATTAACCCGTTGATGAGTTTAAAAAGGGTCGATTTACCAGAACCATTCGGTCCCATGAAAGCGACGAATTCACCGGCATCAATCGTTAAATTGATATCGACTAAACTAGCGGTTTGACCATAAGCGTAATGAATTTGGTTAAGTTTTAACATTAATTGGACCTCCGAATAAAGAATAATAAGCCGAATAGTCCGACATTGCAGATTAGTGATTGCCAATCGCGCCAACTAAACTGCGCTTTTTTGGGTACGACTGGTTGGCCAGTATAGCCGCGTAGCAGCATTGCTTGATAGAGTTCATTGATGTAGCTTTTAGCGCTCAGGTATAATCGTCCAATCAAAGAACCGACTAACTGTTTGGTTTGGCGGCTTGTCCGTAATTGAATCGCCCAGAGGGACTCTTGTAAGAATTGAGCCAAGACGTGACTATATTTTAAAGTAATATCAAACGTCAGGATCAGTAAATTCGGTAAATGCAATTGGCGTAATCCCAATAGTAGTTCGGGTCCCGACGTTGTTTGGAGAAAATAGGCGAGATTGCAGACTAATACGGCTGTCCGGCACATGAAAAAAAGGGTGGTGGCCAGTTGACCGATGACTAGATTCGGCAAAATTAGACAGAGGGCAATTCCACCCATGGTCAGTGCCCGTTTGACTAAGGGCCGCAGTGCTTGGACTGGCAATCGACAAAGTTTGAAGAGGGTTAGAATCGTCAATAGCCATAGAAACAGCCATTGGTGGGTCGAAACAATCAGGATGACGGTTAGCAATAAGTTAATGAGTTGGAGTCCCGGCAATTGTTTTTGGTGCGCAACGACGGTTGACGGTTGTGTTAAACGGCTCAGTAATTGTTGAACGAGTGCTAGATTTTTAATTAAAAAGCGGTTGGGCTGGCCTGCAACGAGCGCCGCCTGGTCAGTAGTTTGTAACCAAGCGGGTAGTTTAGGCGCGGTTTGTGTCATGACTAATCACCAGTTTTCCAAGTAAATAACAAATTAATAATGCGGTCAATGCGGATAGGATATAACCGATTGAAACGGGTAATCCGTGAATGGCATAGTCGCTGAAGAGGGCGTTAAAATGTAAGCCGTGAGCCATGCCAGTCGGCAGTTTTTGCCCGAGATGCGCCCGTTTGAGTTGGGCTAATAATTGAGCAGCGTCCCACTCACCCCAAGCAGTGCCGTGGGCGAGTAACCCAAGCGGACTGAGAATCGCTAGTAATCCTAAACAGCCATAACAATAATGACGCAATTGATGGCTTTTTTGAAGATCAGGCGTGAGTTGTTTGGGCGTGTAAAGTTCCGTGGGCGCAACACGTTGTACAAATTGAAAAACAGCAAAGGTCACGCCGGCTTCCACCCAGCCAGCGATTAATAAATGCCCAAACAGCATCGCTGGAATGGTCATGTGCAGTGGATAGGGGGCGTATAGTGGTTGACCGGCGGCGTTGTGCGCTACTAGCGGTTGTAACCCGAGTTCAATACTGGCGACCAACGCAGCCATATTGATCCCGACGTAAGCGCCTAAGATGACGCCTAATTTTTCGTGATGCCATTTCTGTGCGAGCCGGTAAAGACCGTAACCGACAAACGGCATGATGCAAGCCATATTGATGATATTGGCGCCTAAGGCTAATATTCCGCCGTCACCGAATAGAAAAGCCTGCATGACTAACGCCATCGTGACGGCCAAACAGGCAGCATACGGTCCAACCAGAATTGCTAATAGCGTCGCGCCAACAGCGTGGGCGGTTGTGCCACCTGGAATTGGGACGTTAAACATCATAATCAGAAAAGATAAAGAAGCGGAGATGCCGAGCATCGGGACCGTTTCTTTTTTTTCGGCAATTTGAATTTTAACTTTTTTCAAGGAAAGCGCAATCACGGGGACCGCAGCGGTAAAGAGCACCGCACAGGTTTGTGGACTTAAATAATTATCAGGAATATGCATAAAAATAAAACCTCCGATGAGTTTATCACTACCATTAAGCTTACGCGTCTCATAGGGGTTTTCAAACACGTTTCATGTTTACAAATGGTAACAAATCAGTTGGCGATGTTGTCTAGTAAATAGCTGACATCTTGGATCAAAAACTTATGATCGACCGTTTTTAACACGCCATCTTTTTTAAGTTGATTGAGCATTCGATTGACACTGCTGCGGGAACTGATGCCACAGAAACCGGCGATATCTTCATTAGTGACGATAAAATCAATCAGAATTCCATCCCGTTGTTTCTTACCAAATAATTCAATTAAACTGTATAAAAATGAGCAAAGGCCACCGTGTTTACCGTTCATCATCATTTTTTGTAGCCGATAAATATTTTCGGATAATTTTTTGCGATAATAATTTTTAACGTAGTTTTGGAGTTCAGGTGTCGCGTTAACGTAATTCCAAAACGTCACCCGGTCAATCTGATAGAACTTAGCTTCATCAGATTCAACGCGCACGTTGAATGGTTGGTCGGTATATTTAGAAACTTCATCGCGCAACAATGAAATCACATCTGGTTGGGTAATATAGGATAAATTAAATTCACGACCATCTTGGAGAATAATCGAGTTTTTAATCACTCCGTTTTTCAAGATATAAGTGTAATGCTCTTCAAGACCATGATAGGTCAAGTAGGTGTGCCGTTTTTTGGTAATAATCGGCACGTGGCGTTCTTCTAAAAAACTAATTAAAAACTCAACATCGTTAAGAACCATAAGGATTTGCCTACCTTGGATCGTTATTTTGAATTACTTATAGATGGATAAATACTGTAAACCATTATACGCGATTTATTTTAATATAATGTTACCATTTGTTGCAAACATTTCAGACGATGATTTGTTGTTCTTAAAGTGGCTCGCACTGTTTTCAGAAACTCGGTATAACTATAACCGTAGCTTTTTTAAGCCAGCAACTCGGAATAGAGAAAGGGAGTCTCAAGTTTGGTAGCCATTAAATTACCTTACGATCAAAAAACGATTACCGCGCACATTGCAGATACCAATTTTGCCGGTCAACTCGTTTCTAAAGCAGCAACATATCAAAATCCAATCAGTGAACAAGCAACGGTTGAAGCATCACTCGACCAACCCATCGACAGTCCCAAGTTGGAAGAACTCGCAAAAGGCAAAAAGAATATCGTCATTATTAGTTCTGATCATACCCGTCCAGTGCCGTCACACATTATCACCCCGATTTTATTACGGCGGATTCGTTCGGTGGCACCTGACGCGCGTATTCGGATTTTAGTGGCCACTGGTTTTCATCGCCCATCAACTCACGAAGAATTGGTTAACAAATATGGCGAAGACATCGTCAACAATGAAGAAATTGTCATGCACATTTCGACTGATGATAGTTCGGTCGTTAAAATTGGCCAATTACCTTCAGGTGGCGATTGTCTCATCAATAAAATTGCCGTTGGCGCTGATTTATTAATTTCAGAAGGCTTTATTGAATCACATTTCTTCGCCGGATTTTCCGGGGGACGTAAATCGGTTTTACCTGGGGTTGCGTCATATCGGACGATTATGGCCAATCATTCTGGTGAATTTATTGATTCGCATTATTCGCGAACGGGTAATTTAAACCATAATCCAGTTCATAAGGATATGGTTTATGCCGCTAAAACGGCTGGTTTGAAATTTATTTTAAACGTTGTTTTAGATGAAGATAAGAAGATTATTGGTTCTTTCGCCGGTAATTTGGAAACGGCCCATAAAACTGGTTGTGACTTTGTCGAAAGCCTTTCACAGGTGGCAAAAATTGATTGCGACATCGCCATTTCAACCAACGGTGGTTATCCACTCGATCAAAATATCTACCAAGCCGTTAAAGGGATGACCGCGGCCGAAGCAACGAACAAAGAAGGCGGCGTCATCGTGATGGTCGCCGGTGCACGTGATGGTCATGGTGGCGATGGTTTCTACCATAATATCGCTGATGTGAACGATCCTAATGAATTCTTGGAAGCCGCGATTCATACACCCCGGTTAGAAACGGTTCCCGATCAATGGACATCTCAAATTTTGGCACGGATCTTAGTCCATCACCATGTGATCTTCGTGTCAGATTTAGTCGATCCTCAACTCATTACCGATATGCATATGGAATTAGCGACGACCTTGGAACAAGCAATGGCTCGGGCCTATGAAATTGAAGGGCAAGCGGCTAAAGTCACTGTTATTCCGGATGGTTTAGGGGTCATTGTTAAATAATTAATAGAAAGAATTGACTAGTTTGAAAACAACGGATGAATTACAGCAATTACTAACCGCCGTCGCCCATCAAGAGATTGGCGTTGATCAAGCGGCCCAACAACTGCAACAACAACAGACAATCGATGATTTAGGTTTTGCCAAAGTCGATTTGAGCCGGCAACGGCGCAATGGTTATCCGGAAGTGATTTATGGCGCGGGCAAAACCGCTGAACAAATTATCGGGATTATCGGTTCTTTAAAACAACATGCGGAAAATATTTTATGTACGCGGGTTTCACCGGTCAAGTTTGCGCTTATTCAACAAGTTGAACCGACCGCTCAGTACCATGAAATGGCACAATGTGTTGTTTTAACGGTTAAAGCGATTCCGCAAACAACGACCACGATTGCGGTGGTCACCGCGGGGACGTCTGATATGGCCGTGGCCGAAGAAGCGGCGTTGACCGCGGAAGTCTACGGCAATCGGGTTAATCGGATTTACGATGTCGGCGTGGCTGGGATTCATCGGTTGTTTGAACATCTAGATGAGATTCGCCAAGCGCAAGTGGTGATTGTCGTTGCGGGGATGGAAGGCGCGCTGGCTAGCGTTGTTGGTGGTTTAATCAATCGACCGCTGATTGCCGTGCCCACGAGCATTGGTTACGGGACTAATTTTGGTGGACTGACCGCTTTAATGACCATGTTAAACAGTTGTGCTTCCGGGATTACCGTCGTCAATATTGATAATGGTTTTGGTGCTGGGTATGCGGCGAGCATGATGAACCATTTAAATTCAGGGGAGAAAAATTAATGAAGACACTTTATTTAGACGCTTTTTCAGGAATTAGTGGTGACATGTTTGTTGGTGCGTTGTTAGATTTAGGCGTGGATTTCAACCAGTTTGAAACTGAATTGGCCAAGCTGAACGTCACGGGCTATCACTTACAGGCAACCCGAATTGCTAAGAGTAGTATTTATGGCACCGATTTTGATGTTCAATTAACGGCTGTTCAAAAAGATACGGGTTTTGTTGAACACCATCACGATCATCCGCATACAACTCATGAGCACGATCATCATCATCAAAACGCGCGCCATTTAAGTGAAATCTTAACGTTGATTGATAATAGTGACTTAAGTGATTACGTCAAAAAGAACGCTAAACAAGTTTTTACCGAAATTGCGCAAGCCGAGGCGGTCGTTCATCAAGTCCCCGTTGCCGAAATTCATTTTCACGAAGTTGGTGCGCTCGATTCAATTGTCGATATTGTCGGTGTATTTGTCGCACTAGAGTTGTTAGGCGTTGGTCAAGTTTATTCGTCTGAATTAACAGATGGCAGTGGCTTTATTCACGTGGCCCACGGCATGATGCCAGTTCCCGTACCAGCCGTGATGCAAATGCGGGTCAATAGTCAGGTGCCGATTAAACAGAATCCCGAAATTCAGACTGAATTAATTACACCGACTGGGATGGGAATCGTCAAAACAATCGTCAACCAATTTACGGCCATTCCTGCTGATCAAACGATTTTGAAAGTCGGTTATGGTTTTGGTAAACGGGAGACTAACCAGTTAAATGCGTTACGCGTTTTATTGTGCGAAAAAAAAAACTAAGCCAACAAATTGTGCAACAATCAGCAGATCAAATTCAGATGTTGGCAGCCAACATTGATGACCAGTCGGCTGAAAGTGTGGCACCGGTAATTGAGTTATTGATGGATGCCGGGGCGCTTGATGCGTTTTTTACCCCAATCCAGATGAAGAAGAACCGGCCTGCGACCCAGTTGACGGTCATGTGTCATCCTGCTGACCAACAAAAGATGACTTATCTGATGTTGAAACATACGAGCACAGTCGGGGTGCGCTATCAAATTTGGCAACGCACTGTGATGCCGCGCGATTTTATCACCGTCACCACTGAATACGGCGATGTGCGGGTGAAGGTCGTGACTTATCAGGATATTCAGAAATACAGCCCAGAGTTTGCGGATTGTTTAGCAATTGCTAAAGCGCAAAATCTGGCATTAAATCAAGTTTATATCGCTGTTTATCAGCAATTAAAATAGTTATTATATGGAGGAAATTATTGTGATTCATCAGTTATTAGCAGAATTTATGGGCACCGCTCTTATGATTGTTTTTGGGGTTGGGGTCCACAGTGACGAAGTTTTAAAAGGATCAAAATATCGTGGGTCTGGCCATTTATTTTCGATTACGACGTGGGGTTTTGGGATTACCGTCGCCCTCTTTATCTTTGGCGACGTGTCCATTAACCCAGCCATGGTCTTAGCCCAATGTGTGTTAGGCAACATTCCATGGATGATGTTTATTCCTTATTCCGTTGCCGAAGTCCTCGGTGGGGTTGTCGGTGCAATCATCGTTTATATTATGTATACCGATGAATTTAAAGCCTCAGAGGGCAATATCGATCCAGTCGCTGTTCGCAATATTTTCTCAACGGCCCCTGGTATCCGCAATTTACCTCGGAATTTCTTTGTCGAATTTTTTGCAACCTTTGTCTTTATTGCGTCAATCATTGCGATTACACAAATTAAAACACCTGGGATTGCGCCAATCGCCGTTGGTCTGCTCGTTTGGGCCATCGGGATGGGGATGGGCGGCCCAACCGGTTTCGCGATGAACCTAGCGCGGGATATGGGACCACGGATTGCCCATGCCATTTTACCCATTAAAAATAAAGCTGATTCAGATTGGCAATACGGGATTATTGTTCCAGGAATCGCCCCATTTGTTGGTGGCTTATGTGCGGCACTCTTTATGCACGGATTCTTTGGCTATTAAGGGAGGCTTGACCAATGACAGAACAATATCAACAAACTAAAAGTATGATGTTGGCACTTTTTGATGTCGCCGCACACGCCTCACAAACTGAGACGATTTCAACGAGTTTAATCGAGGCCCAACAAGCATTATTATCCATTGAACAACTATTTAGTGGTTTGACTGAACAACAACAAGTGACTGAACAACCGCAGTATCACCAATTAATTGGGGCTGCTTCAGATTTAAATTTAACGTTGATCAAAAGTTTAGACCATAATAATTTAACTTATGCGGATCAAATTCAAACCGAATTAACCGCACTTGAACAACTAATATAGGAAGAAGTCATTAATCATGAAGACATTATCAGAAAAACAAGCAAGTTTGGTCGCTAATTTAAAACAAATGAATAAAGTCATTGTCGCCTTTTCTGGTGGGATTGATAGCACACTCGTCTTAAAAGCAGCACTTGATACATTAGGTAAAGCTAACGTATTAGCCGTTGTTGCGAATTCAGAATTATTTACCGATGAAGAATTTAATAAAGCCGTTGATTTGGCTGAAGCATTGGGTGCGAACGTTTTAACGACTGAATTAAACTATTTAGCCAATTCAGAAATTGCCAATAATACTCCTAAGACTTGGTACTACAGCAAACAATTATTCTATCAACGGTTAAATCAAATTGCAGCCGACAAGGGTTTTGACCATGTTTTAGATGGCATGATTATGGATGACAATTCAGATTTCCGGCCAGGTTTACGGGCGCGGGATGAAGCCGGGGCTGAAAGTGTCTTACAAGCCGCTGGTTTCTATAAGATTGACGTCCGTCAATTAGCAAAAAAATTAGATTTAAACAACTGGAACAAAGTCGCTAGTTGTTCGGTCTCATCGCGCTTCCCATACAACACTGAATTAACATTAGCCAAGATTAACCAAGTCATGACCTCTGAAAGATTCTTGCGTGATTTAGGCTTTCCAACGGTGCGCGTACGTTATCATGAAGCAATCGCCAGAGTTGAAGTGCCAGAAGCACAAATCGCTGAATTTTTAACGCATAGTGTTCAAGTCAACCAAGCTTTACAACAAGCTGGTTTTGAATTTGTCACGGTCGATTTAGCCGGTTTCAAGAGTGGTCGGATGAACGAGACCTTAACTGAAACGCAAAAAGCAGCGTTGATGACAGCTTAATGTTGATCAAGCTGTGACAGAACTCGGTTATCAATTGAGTATCAAATTAAAAAAGCGAGTTATCCTGAACTTGAACTTAAGGATAACTCGCTTTTTTGACTTGAACGGAAATTGATGAGTGATGACACGCGTTTAAGAAATGTATAAATCCCTAAAATTATCACAGTGCGCTATTTTTATTTAATTGTGATTAAGTGTTTTGGGCGTAACTTTCGGATAATCTATGCTAAACTAAATAAGATACTTTTTAAAATGAGGCGAAAAAATTGGAACATATCTATTTAGACAACGCAGCAACCACTCCGATGGCCCCTGAGGTCATTCAAACGATGACCGACCAAATGGTCAACGATTTCGGAAATGCGTCGAGTACGCATTATTTTGGACGTCAGGCGCATACTGTTTTAGATAACAGTCGACATATTTTAGCGCAAAGCATTCAGGCCAAGGATAACGAAATTATTCTGACCAGTGGTGCGACAGAAAGTAATAATACTGCGATTTTAAAAACCGCGATGCAACGCGCCGGTGAAGGCAAACGCCTGATTACGACGGCGATTGAACACCATTCAGTTTTAAAACCAATGGCTTATTTAGAAACGCAAGGTTTTGATGTCGTTTACTTACCCGTGAACGAACAAGGCGTGATTAATTTAGCGGATCTAAAAGCGGCTTTAACGCCAGACACGATCTTAGTGTCAATCATGATGGGTAACAATGAAGTCGGCAGTCATATGCCAATTCATGAAATTGGTCAATTGGTACATGAATCGAACGCTTGGTTCCACACCGATGCCACCCAGACTTATGGTTTATTGGACATCGACGTGCAAGCGGATCAGATTGATTTCTTATCGGTTTCGGCCCATAAAATCAACGGGCCCAAGCAGATTGGGTTCTTGTACGTCAACGACGCAATTCATTTGCCATCTTTATTATTGGGGGGCGAACAAGAAAAGAAACGCCGCGCTGGGACGGAAAATATTCCGGCCGTCGCTGGTTTTGCCAAGGCGGTTGAATTATTAACACCCGCGGTCAAGGCTGAACACCAGGCTCAATATACGGCCTTCAAGCAACAAGTTTTAGAGACATTGAAGGCTAACCAGGTCGCTTTTGAAGTCAATGGTGGCTTAGGTGCGGATCGTGTTCAGCACGTTTTGAATTTGTGGATTAAAGGCGTTTCGACCTATGTCTTACAAATGAACCTTGATTTAGCTGGTTTTGCCGTTTCCGGTGGCTCAGCTTGTACCGCTGGTGATTTGGAACCGTCACACGTGCTAATCGCGATGTATGGGAAAGAAAGTCCCCGTGTCGCCGAAAGTGTTCGAATCAGTTTTGGTAAGGATACGACGGCAGCGCAACTCGACGCCTTTTGTGCAACGTTAACTAAAATCGTTGAGAAGAATTTAGCAAAGCAACACGCTAAAGACTAGGCAGCGCTTACTAGCTTATGCTAAAATAGAACTTGAGAACGATTTAATGGAGGTTATTCAAATGGTTTTATTAAAAGAAGCAGCAACGGTTTTGGGCGATTCGACAACTTATCGATTAAATCCGGCCGTTAAGAAGTATACCTTACGGGATGTTGGGTTTGTGCCCACTAATAACGGCAATTTCCAATTGGAACGCCCATTAGATCCTAAATCACCGTTCAATGCAGCGATTAAATTAAAAATCACGATTGAAAAAGAACTAAAGACTTTTAAAATGTCAATTACGTCACCAGACGGGTTGCACGCGGTTGATATTTTTAAAAACGAACAAAATGCGGCGAATGTTGAACAATTTAATTTTATTATTCAACATCTAATGGATCGGGATATTTTAGTTAAATAAGTAAGTGCTAACGCAAGTTGGTCAGACTTTGAGGATTAACCTAGAAATCAGCGTTATGATTTTGTAGTTAACCGGAAAAGGCTACTTGAGGAGCACGTTAAATAAATGAGTGTGTTGGGTTGCGGTCAGCAACTGAGCATTAACAAGAAATTCCCAGTTATCTTGGTTTTTAAGATAATTGGGAATTTTAGGTTAAGCGGAGGTTGTCCGTTTCCTGAAACTGTTTACTTATGAAAAGTCAGTGTAATAATTTGAAAATTTTGCTGTGATTGTTATAATAGAGTTTACTGGAATTCACGACCTTCAACTCGTAGAAAACTAGAATCTATTTGAAATGATGGTGATATTGTGGAAGACCACAGTCATACACGTGTAGTCGTCGGCATGAGCGGCGGCGTGGATTCATCCGTTACAGCCCTCGTATTAAAGCAACAGGGGTACGATGTAATTGGTGTGTTCATGAAAAATTGGGACGATACGGATGAAAATGGTGTCTGTACCGCGACTGAAGATTATGAGGATGTCGCGAAAGTTGCGGCCAAAATTGGCATTCCTTATTATTCAGTTAACTTCGAAAAAGAATATTGGGACCGGGTGTTTGAATATTTCTTAGACGAATATAAACATGGTCGGACGCCTAATCCGGATGTCATGTGTAACAAAGAGGTTAAATTCAAAGCCTTCTTAGATTATGCAATGGAACTGGATGCTGATTTTATTGCGATGGGGCATTATGCCCAAATCGAGCGCGATGCTCAAGGGATTGCGCACATGTTGCGCGGTGGCGATAGCAATAAGGATCAAACTTATTTCTTGAGTGCGTTATCGCAAGATCAATTACAAAAAGCAATGTTTCCGATTGGCCATATGCAAAAATCAGAAGTGCGGCGTTTAGCTGAAGAAGCTGGTTTGGCAACGGCTAAAAAGAAGGATTCAATGGGAATTTGTTTTATCGGCGAACGGAATTTCAAACAATTCTTAGGTGAATATTTACCCGCACAACCCGGTAAAATGTTGACTGTAGATGGTGTTGAAAAAGGCACCCATGATGGTTTGATGTATTATACAATCGGCCAACGTTCCGGTCTTGGTATCGGTGGCGGTGGTGATTCCAATGACCCTTGGTTTGTCGTGGGCAAAGATTTAGCCCAAAATATTTTATATGTCGGCCAAGGTTACCACAACCCGTTGTTGTATGCGGATAAGTTAGATGCTGCTAATATTTCTTGGATCACACCGATTGATCACGGCACCGATTTCCACGTGACCGCGAAGTTCCGTTATCGTCAGCAAGACGTTGGCGTGACCGTCCACATGACTTCTGAAACGACCGCAACGGTGGTCTTTGACGAACCAGTGCGTGCGATTACACCGGGTCAAGCCGTTGTGTTCTACGACGGTGCTGAATGTCTAGGTGGCGGCACGATTGATATTGCTTACAAAAATGTTCAAATCGACAACCAAGTCGAAAGTACTGTTTTACAATATATCTAAATCAGTAGTGTGTTGAGGTGTGGGTAGCAACTCAACAGCACATTGTTAATTGGACTAAAGCCTTTCAAGTTAATATAAGAATATGTACTAGAAATAGTCTCACACCAGGTTTCATCGGTGTGAGACTATTTTTTTGATTAGAAATGTCAGGCAGAGTACAATTTTTTGAGAATACCCTAATAGTAACGAAATGTGAAAGCGCTATTCTCTTGTGCTATAATGAAAAAAATAATATGACCAGTTGGGGGAAAAAGATGAAACTAACTTTAACAAATGTGACTAAAAAATTTGATCAACAAACCATTATTGATGACGCTTCTTTTACGTTTGAAAAGGGTAAAATATATGGTTTATTAGGGCGTAATGGTTCAGGGAAGACGACGCTCTTTAATTGTATTTCACGCAACTTACCGTTAGATGGTGGCCAAATTGCGTTTGATGAAGAGGGCGTATCGCGCCAGAATTATGAAAATACCGACGTGGGGTTTGTCTATGCAACTTCGCATTTACCAGGTTTTTTAACCGGTTATGAGTTTGTTAAATTTTTTATCGAGGTCAATCAAGCCCGCATTCAAGGGATTCAAGATCCCAGTGTTTATTTGTTAGAGGCGGGGATTGAAGAAAAAGATCATCATCGTCTTTTAAGAGACTACTCGTATGGCATGCATAATAAAGTACAAATGCTAGTCACAATGATGGTTCATGCCGATGTTTTATTATTAGATGAACCGTTGACGTCGTTTGATGTCGTCGCCGCCCATGAAATGAAAAAATTGATTATCGCACAGAAAGAAAATTCAGTGGTTATTTTCTCGACGCATATTTTACAATTGGCCCAGGATTTATGTGATGAGATTGTTCTTTTACACGACGGTAAATTAACTAGTATTTCAGCTGAACGAATTCATGATGCTAATTTTGAAGAGGAAATTATCGCTTTACTTTCAACAAATTCTGAAAAACAGCAAATGGTTTCAAAAACGGTTGTTCCAAATGAAGCAGGTGAGTAAATGGCAGAATTTATGCATCTCATTCAACTTTATAGCTTCATGCAGCGAATTCAGTTAACCCGTAAAATTAACGGTTTATTATATTACATACGCAAAATACCGCTCATTGGGAAACGAATTCCGGCAACCATTTTTCAATACTATGACATTAAGCACGGTTTATTCATTCTTGGCGCAATCGTATCGATTCTATTTAAATTACTATTGAAATTTATTTGGATTGCCGTCGGAGTTGGTATTATGATTCTGATTAAAAGTATCACTAATTTTAGCGGACTCAATGGCCCAATGGTTGCCGGACTCATTTTATGGTTTGGGGCTGTGCCTTTGTTATCGAGAGCAATCGAAGGCTTCATGCAATCATTTTATCAGTCTGAACTGGATTTTATTAACTATTTTCAGATTGCCCCTAGAGATGTGCTTTGCATGAAGACTTTTGTCGAACCGCTAAGGGAAAGTTTATTTTATCTGCCTGTATTTGTCGTATCGGCGTTTATTCTTGGCAATTTTTGGATCGTACCTGTCGGATTATTAGGTTATTTAGGTTTTGCAGCCTTTTTCTTTTATCAGGCGCGACTTATTCGGATGCTTGCTAAGTGGCCGCGTTTCGTACTCTCAGGGTCTGTTTATGGGGCAATCATCGCAGCGCTTGGATTGATTTTATGGCAGAATTATTTTTCAATAATGTATCAAGTGCTCTTTAGTTTTTGGGGCTGTTTAGGGTTGCTACTATTCGTGGTTGGGGCCAGTTTATTATTGATTCATGATGATCAAGAAAGTTACAGTCGAGTGCTAATGCGTACGACTGGTTTATTTTCGGAATCCAAAAAAACAAAACGTGAAACAAATGCCTATTTTGGAGAAGGCTTACGGATTCAAAAAGAACTGCAATTTGTAGAAGGTGAAAAAAGTCAGCTAAAAGGGAATCACTATTTAAATGCACTTTTATTCACACGATATCGTGCGGCTTTAAATAAAAGTTTAAAGTGGCGCTTGTTATGGATTTTCGTGGGTGGTGTGGGTTTAACGATTCTAATGTATTTCTTACCGAAAAGTGCGGATAATGAAAAAATATTTATTAATCAGTTACCCGTATTATTTTTTTTGATGTATCTTTTAGGCTTTGGGAAAAAGATCGTTCAAATATTATTTATTAACTGTGATGCGGCATTATTGTTTTATCCGTTTTATCGTAAACCAAAAACAATTTTGCAAGGTTTCTATTATCGTTTTTGGAAGACTTTTTATTATAATGGGATTCTCTCAGTTAGTATTTTGGCGATGTTTTTACTGGTGAATATTGTTAATGGTTTCTTTTTAGGAGGTCTTTTCTTTGGCCTACTGGTTTTCTTACTGGTCAGCCTGTCATTTTTATTGTCTTTTCATGAGTTGTTTGTGTATTATATCTTACAGCCGTTTTCGAGTGATTTGGCGGTGGTCAATCCAGCCTACAAAATTATAAGTGGCGTTTTCTATTGGGTGGCTTACATGAGTCTTCAAATCAAATCATCTGGTCTGATTTATTGTCTGCTGGTTTCCGGCGTTAGTTTAATGCATGTCGCCATTGGGGTCATCGTTATCTGGAAAAAAGCGCCCCAGACCTTTAAGTTTAAAGGGTAGTATTTATTGTAAAGGCCTCTTTGTTGACATTCGGAAACTATATAGCGTACAATACAATTATGCACAGATGTGTAATGATTCACAAACTAATAACATTAAGTGGTTTAACTAAATAGGAGGCTCTATCATGAAAGTAGCAGTAATTGGTTGTACACACGCAGGAACATTTGCAGCACAGGAAACATTGACTAACCATCCAGATTGGGATGTCACGGTTTACGAAAGTCATGATAACTTATCATTCTTGTCATGTGGGATTGCTTTATGGGTCGGCGGCCACGTTGCCCATCCAGAAAAAATGTTTTATGCGACGCCAGATACTTTGGCGCAATTAGGCGCACACATGAAGATGCAACACACTGTTTTAGAAACGAATTTAGCTGATAAAACCTTAAAAGTTAAAAATTTAGTGACTGGTGATGAATCAGTTGAACAATTTGATAAAATTATCGTTACAACGGGTTCATCGCCTGTGATTCCACCAATCGAAGGGATTGATAATCCGCGGGTTAAACTTTGCAAGAATTGGAACCATGCTAATGAATTAAAGAAGAGTGCGGCTGACGTTAAGAGCGTCGTTGTGATTGGTTCTGGTTATATCGGTGCTGAATTGGCGGAAGCCTATGCGACAATCGGTAAAGAAGTGACATTGGTCGATGCACTACCTCACGCTTTGGGTAAAAACTTTGACACCAATATCTCTGAAATTGTGGAACAAGATTATCGTGATCATGGTGTCACACTAGCTTTGAATGAAAAAGTGGTTAGCTTTAATGGAACTGATCAAGTAACGGTTAAAACGGACAAAGGCGCTTATACGGCTGACATTGCCGTCTTATGTGTCGGATTCAAACCGAATACTGGTTTGTTCAAAGGCCAAGTTGAGATGTTAGGCAATGGGGCCATTATCACCGATGAATACATGCAAACGTCCGTTAAAGATGTTTATGCAGCAGGGGATTCTTCAACTGTCTTCTACAACCCAACTCAAAAACCAGATTATATTCCATTGGCAACCAATGCGGTTCGCCAAGGACTCTTGATCGGTCGGAATATTGAAACACCAACTGAGAAATATATGGGGACTCAAGCAACAAGTGCCGTTGAATTGTTCGGTCGGACTTATTCAGGAACTGGTTTAACGGTCGAAGGGGCTAAGGTTCGCGGCATTGAAGTGGCGACAACAACGCTCGAACAAGATTACCGTCCTGACTTTATGCCTTCAACAACTTCGGTTCTAATGAACCTGATGTGGAGTCCAGAGACACGCCAAGTTTTAGGGGCGTCATTTACAAGTCAATATGATATTGCGCAAGCGGCGAACGTCGTATCAATGGCGATTCAAACTAAGATGACGATTGATCAATTAGCGATGGTTGATATGTTCTTCCAACCTAACTATGACCAACCCGTTAATTACGTTAACGCGATTGCCATGCAAGCTGTTGCTGAAAGTAAATAAATTAAAAGCGTAAGAATTTAATTTCTTACGCTTTTTTAGTGCCGCGCGACTTGAATTTATGGCAGGACTCTTTCATAATGAAAGGTAAGTTATTTTTGAGGAGCAGTGGCGATGACAACTTTATATTTTGTGCGACATGGTAAGACGGAATGGAATTTAGAGGGGCGTTATCAAGGCGCTCACGGGGATTCACCATTATTACCGACGAGTTATACTGAAATAGCTGAATTAGCCGCTTATTTAAAGGCGATTCAATTCACACATTTATATACGAGTCCGTTGAAACGCGCGCAAGTAACGTCTGAAACGTTGAAAAAAGCGTTAAAACAACCTTTTCCGGTGACGATTGTTGACGATTTACATGAATTTGATTTAGGACAGATGGAAGGGATGGCATTCACGGATGTTTTTAAACAATTTCCGCAAGAAATCGCGGCCTTTCGTGAAGCCCCAGCTGACTATGATCCAACAACGATTAACGGTGAAACCTTTGCATCTGTGATTCAACGGACGAATGCGGCAGTTCAAACCATCGTGACAGCGGCCCAACCAACCGATAATATTCTAATTGTCAGTCACGGTGCGGCAATGGTTGCGATGATTCAAGCCTTATTAAAAACCCCGATTGCTGACATTCGTAAAGATGGCGGATTGACTAATTCATCGGTCACGACTTTAGAGACGTTGGATGGTGGGATTTCGTATCAATTATTAGACTGGAATGAAACGTGCTTTTTGAAACGCACGTTATCAGCTTCAGATACAATCTAGGAGATGATTAAATGGAAGCGGCAATTTTAAAACAATGGTCAGATGGCCAACATGAAGAAGCGGTCCAAGCGTTAGTGGATTATTTAAAAAAAACACCGGCTGATATTGAAGCTTATGTGACGTTAGCGACTTTTTTGACCACTCTCCAAGATTTTGAACAAGCGGAAGTATTGTTGCAAAAAGCATTGACCAAATTTCCTGATCAACCAGCGCTCTCATACGCGTTAGGCACGTTGTATTACCAAGCCGAATCGTATCAACAGGCTGAGGCCATTTTTATGGAGTTGGTTAAAAATTCGCAGTCGGTTGATGCCCAATATATGTTGGCGCAAACGTATCATCAGATGGAACAAAATCCACGAGCATTAGTTTTTGCGTTAACGGCGCAAGAACAACAACCACAGGAATTAGATACGAATATTTTGGTGGGTAATATTTTAATTAGTTTGGGTGATTTTGACCAAGCCCAAAGTTATCTTAAAAAGGCGCTTAAAATTAATGCGCAAAATGGTGAGGCCCTCTTTAAATACGGGTTAACCCAACTCGTGTTAGACCAGCCGAGTGCGACTTATTTTGAACGAGCTAAAAAAGTCGCACCGGATTATTTTGAAAAAAATAAGCAACAATTAATGGATATTGAAGGTTTTATGCAAGCTAAAGATCATCAATAGTAGGGATGGCGATTTTGGAAACAACGACAGAAGTAATTAGCAAACCAACCGTAACCGGAACAGTGCAGAGTATTTTTTATGAAAGTCCCGAGAACTTCTTTAAAATCCTATTAATCAAAGTGGCGCATAAAACGATTGACTGGCCCGAACCTGAAATCGTAGTCACTGGGAGTTTTGGTGATATTAAAGAAGATGAACAATACACCTTTTATGGGAAATTGATTACGCATCCTAAATATGGTAAACAATTTCAAGCCGATAATTATCAGGTCAACCAACCAACGACGAAGGCCGGGTTGGTGGCTTATTTGTCGGGTGAGAAATTTGCGGGGATTGGTCAAAAAACGGCCGAAAAAATTGTTGATACCTTAGGGTTAGAGGCCATCGATACGATTTTAGCCGATCCGAAAGTATTGGCCCCTTTAGGCTTAAACGAGCAAAAACAAACGACTTTAGTCGATACTTTGACGATTAATAATGGGATGGAACAAATCATTATTGGTTTAAATAGTTATGGGTTTGGGAGTTCGATGGCCTATACGATTTATCAGAATTATCAAGAAGATACATTAAAGGTCATTCAAGAAAATCCCTATCGATTAGTGGCCGATATTACTGGTGTTGGGTTCAAACGCGCGGATAATTTAGCCGAAAAATTAGGCTTTGCCGCTGATTCACCGGCCCGATTGCAAGGCGCTTTGATGCAGGCACTCAATGAATTAACGAATCAAGCGGGCGACACTTATACGCAAGCGAAGCCATTACTCGCGACAAGTATTCATTTGATGGAACAAGCCCGTAATGTGGCAATTGACCCGAATGCGGTCGCTGAACAGCTAATGGTGCTAGCGCATGATGGCAAGGTCGTTGGCGAAGATGACCGTATTTATCCGAATGGGTTATATAATGCGGAATGGCAAATTGCCGATCATCTGATGCGAATTGAAAATGAACGGGATCAAATCAGTTATCCCAAACACGATTTAGACCAAGAGATTCGCCAGTTAGAAAAACAATTCAAAATCGATTACGACGATGTTCAACAAGAAGCGATTAAATTAGCGTTGACGCACCGGGCTTTCCTATTAACCGGGGGACCGGGGACCGGTAAAACCACGATTATCAACGGGATTGTCACGCTGTTTGCGGCTTTGAATGATTTTTCGTTAGACATCAATGATTATAAAGATAAACCATTTCCAATTTTGCTAGCAGCACCGACTGGTCGTGCAGCTAAACGAATCAGTGAAACGACTGGGTTACCGGCGAGCACGATTCACCGCTTACTAGGGATTACCGGTCGGGAAAATAATCCCGATATTTCGAGTAAAGAATTAGACGGCGGTTTATTGATTATCGATGAAATGTCGATGGTTGATACCTATCTATTCCGATCACTAATTCGGGCAGTCCCGAGTCATATGCAAGTTGTTTTGGTCGGCGATAAGGATCAATTACCCTCCGTTGGCGCGGGGCAGGTCTTCTTTGATTTATTGCAGAGTCAGGTGATTCCAGCCATCGAACTGCAACAGATTCACCGGCAAGATGACGATTCAACGATTATTCAGTTGGCGCATGATATTAATCAGGGTAAATTACCCGATAATCTGGTGCAACCGCAAAAAGATCGTAGCTTTATTCAGTGTAGTCCGTATCAAATTGAATCGGTGATTCAACAAGTCGTGACTAAAGCCAAGGCGCGGGGCTTTGAAACTCGCGATATTCAAGTGTTGGCGCCGATGTACCGGGGTGCCGCTGGGATTGATCAACTCAATCCGATGATTCAAGAAATTATGAATCCAAAACTGGATGATCGAAAAAAACAGGTTACGATTGGCAATGTCCATTACCGAATCGGGGACAAAGTTTTACATCTGGTCAATAGTCCTGAACAAAACGTGTTTAATGGTGAAATTGGACAGATTACCGGGATTACGTATGCTAAAAACAGTGCTGATAAGATGGATGAATTAATCATCGCGTTTGACAGCACCGAAGTGACGTATAAACGGACTGAATGGTCGAAGATTACGTTGGCCTATTGTACGTCGATTCATAAAGCGCAGGGTTCAGAATTTGAAATGGTGATTCTACCGCTAGTTGGTCAGTACCAACGAATGCTGAAACGGAATCTATTGTATACGGCGGTCACGCGGGCTAAATCGTTATTGATTTTAATTGGCGAACCGCGTGCGTTTGAAACGGCGACTAAGGAATTATCAGCTAATCGCCAAACAACACTAAAAGAACGCATTATCAGTACTTTTGGTGGCAAACAACCAGCTAGAGCCGTTAAAATGGCGAGTGTTGGTCAAACCGAAGCCAAAACGCTTGCGCCAACGCCCACTGAATCTAAGCAGCCGGCAGAAACGACCACCCAATTGGACCTATCGGTTGAAACGGTTGAAGAGGCACCAGCTGACTATCGATTAACACCAGACGCATTAAGCAACCGTCAGATTGATCCGATGATTGGCATGACAGGGATTACACCGTATACGTATATGCCAGTTGCCAAATAGTGTATAATGAATTAACGATTGAATAATGAAAATAAATGAGGCGAAATGATGGTTGACCAGCGAGCCAATTTAGAGATTAGACCCGTGACAATTGAATATTTAGAACAGTTTAATGATTTATTACGATATGTTTTTCAAGTGACTGATCAGGAAGTTTCTGATAGCGGTTATGAAGAGGGCGAACTAGAACGGGCTAAACGGCCGGTGCTAGAAAAATCGGACGTCATTGGCTGGTTTAACGGGGACGAATTAATTTCGCAATTAGCGATTTATCCGTGCGAAGTTAATATTCACGGACAGCTATTCAAGATGGCGGGCTTAACTGGGGTCGGGACGTATCCAGAATTTGCCGGACACGGTTTGATGCACGATTTAATCAAGGTTGGTTTAGATCGAATGCGAGCTAATCAACAATGGATCTCATATCTTTATCCCTATAACATTCCTTTTTACCGTAAAAAAGGTTGGGAAATCATGTCTGATCAACTAACTTACGATATTCGTGATAGCCAATTGCCGAAACAACGACCGGTTGCCGGCCATGTTGAACGGTTAGATATCGATGATCCAGATGTGATTGAAACCTATAACCGATTTGCCCATCAAAATCACGGCGCGATGATTCGTAACGAATTGAATTGGGATGAATATTGGCGTTGGGAAAATGAAGAAGAACGGATTGCCGGTGTTTATTATGATCAGAATGAACAACCGATGGGCTATGTCTTGTACTGGATTGCTAACGAAGTTTTCCATGTAAAAGAGATGATTTATCTCAATCAAGAAGCACGGATTGGTCTGTGGAATTTTATCAGTGCCCATTATTCAATGGTCGATCACGTAAAAGGCCATTTATATCAAGATGAACCAATTTCTTTCCTGTTAGATGATGGCGATATTGAACAAACCATTCAACCTTATTTTATGGCGCGGATTGTGGATGTTCAGGAATTTCTGAAGGCCTATCCGTTTGAAACGGACGGGCACGCGTTCCACTTTGTATTGACAGATCCACTAGCGGATTGGAATAATGGGACTTTTGGTGTTTATTGGAACGACCAAGGCAAAGTCCACATTACCAAACGGCCGGTTGGCGATCCGGTTGAATGCGATATTCAAACGTTGACGACGATGTTAATGAGTTATCGACGGCCATCCTATCTAGCGAAGATTGAACGCTTGAAGGCTGATCGAAAAACGTTAAAAAATCTAGAAAATATTATTCCAATGGAACAACCGTATTTCTCAGATTATTTCTAAGTAGCACAAAAAACACCAAGCATGCCCTAAAAATCGGGGAGGCTTGGTGTTTTTGATTAGACTTTATTTTTAGGGCTTAAATCGCTGAGCCAAAAAAGTTGCTGACTGACGTTGAATTGGGCGTTGAAAGTCCGACTCCCGAGTTCTTCACCGTCCATTTGGCCAAACTCAAGCGTTTTAGTTTGGATGTTAATCTGACTCGCTTGATAATGATGAACGGCCTTAAAACGCGTGTGCTTGCCAAATAACATCATTAGAAACAAGAAACAAAAGGCAAGTGAATTAATTTTTTCAATCAGGACTAAATCGAGCAATTGATCATTGACGACCGCGGCCGGCATAATCGGTACGCCACCACCAAAATAGGGATGGTTAGTTGTGGTCGCCAAGAAAGTGTGTTTGAATGTTTCAGTTTGGCCGTCAATAGTGATGGTGGTTTCAAAATCATCCTGGTGGATGAAGGCTTTGACCAAGGAACTGACGTAAGCTAGGGAACCGAGATGGTATTTATTCAGCATTATTTTACTGTTCGAATGGTTAGTCATACTAACGACCGCGGCATCAAATCCGATACCGACGTTATTGGCAAAGTAGCGATGTTCTTCCTTAATCGCATCGTGATACTCCCCTAAATCAATTAATTGCGCTTCGGTAGTTCCTAACACCTGGTTTAAAGCAGTTAATGGATCACGGCTGAGACCAATTCCGCGCGCAAAGTCGTTACCAGAACCGCAGGGGAGATAAGCGATGGGGATGGTTGTATTATTGGCTTTTTTCAAACCATTGATGGCTTGGTTCAGCGAACCGTCGCCACCGATAACCATCAGAATCTGGTCAGTGTGTTTAAACTTAGCAAACTGAAATGCGAGTTGAGTAGTGTGACCAGCGTAATTGGAGATGTGCAATGTAAAGGGGATTTGTTTTTGGTTAAGGACGGATTCGATCTTGGGCCAAACTTGTTCGGCTTGACCGGCACCAGCCATTTTATTTAAAATAATGTAAAAATCAGGTCGAGTGGCCAAAATGCACCTCTCCTTTCAGAAAATTCAATCTGATATTTATTATAGCGGTTTAAGTTAGCTATTGACAACTTAAATTTTTTAAAATTCAAAAAAAGGGGCTGTGACATAGGTTTTAGTATCCTGATATTAAACGAACGGTCTCCTTTGACGCGCGCCAGAACTCATCAATTTCCGTTTAAATCAAAAATGCCGGTTATCCTTAGTTCGGGATAACCAGCATTTTCACCTTGATACTCAATTGATAACCGAGTTCAGGCGCAGCTTGTTTAATATTTATTCGTTACTTTGAATAATCATCGGTAGAATCATTGGACGCCGTTCAGTTTTCTCGAATAAGAAATCTTGTAAGCCGTCGATAATGGCTTCACGGACTTGATTTTCAGTCACTTTATCATTGGCGTTGAACGTGTTGACGATCATTCTGAAAACACGTCGTTGGGCTTCACTGATTAATTCACCCGATTCACGCATATAAACGAAACCACGTGATAGGATATCAGGACCAGCCAAAATGTTTTTCTGACCGAAATTAATTGTAGCAACCACCACGACTAAGCCTTCTTCAGAAAGCATTTTACGATCGCGTAAAACGACGTTGCCAATGTCACCGACACCATTACCATCGACATACACGTCTTCAGCACTGAAATGGCCAGCAACACGTGCTGAATCAGCGGTTAGTGCTAAAACATCACCATTTTCAAGGATGAAACAATTGTCTGGTTCAACACCACATTGTTGCGCTAATTCAGTATGAATTTTTTGCATCCGGTATTCACCATGACAAGGCATGAAATACTTAGGTTTCATTAAGCGGAGCATTAATTTTTGTTCTTCTTGACCACCATGACCTGAAGTATGGATGTTGTTGACTTTACCATGAATGACTTCGGCGCCGGCTTCTGATAATTTATTGATGACGTGGTTGACGCTCATCGTATTACCAGGGATTGGGTTACTTGAGAAAATCACGGTATCGCCAGGTTGAATTGAAATCTGACGGTGAGTCCCATTGGCGATCCGGCTTAAAGCCGCCATTGGTTCACCTTGAGAACCGGTACAGATGATCATGACCTTATCAGCGGGCATCGAATTTAATTGATTTGCATCGATTAAGGCTTCGTCAGGGATGTTCAAATAGCCTAGTTCACGCCCATTGACGACAGCTGCTTCCATACTCCGACCAAAAACAGCAATTTTACGGCCGTTAGCGAGTGCGGCATCAACCGCTTGGGAAACCCGAGAAATGTTCGAAGCGAAGGTGGCAAAGATAATCCGACCTTCAATCCGTTCAACGATGTGCCGGATTGAGTTTCCGACAAACCGTTCAGATTTACTGAAATTAGGAACTTCGGCGTTGGTACTATCTGACATTAAACAAAGAACGCCTTCTTCACCTAAACGCGCCATTTTTTGTAAGTTAGGGGAAGGTTGATTACCAACTGGTGTTAAATCAAACTTGAAATCACCCGTCTGGACAATCACACCTTGTGGGGTATGCACGGCGACGCCTAGTGTATCTGGAATTGAATGGGTAGTCCGGAAAAAGTCGACACTGGTTTTACGGAATTTAAGGACGGTATCTTCGCGAATTTCGTGTAGGTCAGTTGACTTTAAGAGACCATGTTCTTCTAATTTGCCCCGAATTAAAGCGAGTGCTAAAGGACCCGCATAAACTGGAATGTTGGGCACTTGTTTTAAGAAATAAGGGAGACCACCAATATGATCTTCATGACCATGGGTGATGACCAAAGCTTTAATCTTTTGTTGATTTTTTTCGAGATATTGATAATCAGAAATGACATAGTCAATCCCTAATAATTCATCTTCAGGAAACTTGATGCCGGCATCAATCACGATAATTTCATCTTGGAATTGAACACCATACATGTTCTTACCAATTTCGCCAAGACCCCCTACGGCAAAAATAGCAGTTTCGTTGTTTTTAATATTGAGTTTCATTCATTAAAACTCCGTTAGTTTGAAATCTTCTGATTCTTGTTCGAAAGTTAAATGTTCGCCGCTTAATTCTTGCACAAATTCAATATTGTAGGGTGTATTGTCTTCGACAAGTTGACGAGCTGCAACGGCGCTCTTAGCTTCAAGATAGAGTGATTTAGTCGCCTCACGACGAGGGCTTTGTGTTTTGTCTGCTTGGTATAATACTTTATAAATCAATTGTAAAACTCCTTTATGATGTTTGAATTTTTAAACGAAAGTTTAACCGTCCAGTGGTTGATTACTCAACATTTAAGAATATTTTAGCATATCTTTAAGTTAAAGTATACATTTCTGATAGGCGCTGCAATGGCGAGTTACCGACAATTCAGTTATACTATTGATTAGGAATACTTGAATGAGGATGGGTGATTAGCATGATACCTTGGGTCATTGCATTATTAACAGTGATATTATTAATTGGCTTAGTGAGCTGGATTCGACGGTTGAAACGACGGCGAGCCATGCGAATTCTACAAAAAAGTAGCCAAACAACGGTGGACGAACTCGTCAATATCGGTTACCAACGAGTCAGTACCAAGCGACCTCAATTCTATGCTTCTCCGATTCCGTTAAGGGCGAATTTACCGACGGAAGTTTGGGGCGGCAATGTGATGGTCTTTGAGTACCAAGTACCAATCGTGACGCCAGTTGACCAATTAGAGGCGATCTCAACGGAACTTGAGGAAACGCTGAACGCAGTCGCCTATGAACGCCGAATTGCGTCAGTCAGTCCACGGTATCCAGCGTTGATGATTACGGATGCTTGGTTATTGGATCAACAGTATCATTTTGACGTGGCTTTTATTGTTAATCGTGAGACGATTGAATATGTAAAGGATATGGCCCGCGTGTAAGTTAAACATTCTAAAGATAAAAGAGGTCTTGAATCGATGAAATTAATGTGGCGGTATACCATTCGCTATAAGAAGTTACTATTTTGGAATTTTATTTGTGTGTTTGGTTTTGTATTGATCGAACTAGGGTTGCCGACGCTTTTGGGGCAAATCATTGATAAAGGCATCAACCGACATACCTTTGGGCCAGTTTGGCAATTTGGTTTATTAATGGTGGTTATTTGTTTAATCGGGCTAGTCGGTTTAATCGGCTTAGCGTATACCGGTAGTCGGATTACGACACTCCTTATTCGGGATATGCGCAACGATATTTTTAAACAAACGATGCAGTTTTCGCATCAAGAATATGGTGAATTTGGGGTCTCGTCATTGATTACCAGAACCACTAATGATGCGTTTCAAGTGATGCAATTCATGTCGATGGTCTTGCGAACCGGCTTCATGACGCCGATGATGATTGTCGCGAGTGCGTTTATGATTGTTCGCACGAGTCGGTCATTATCTTGGATTGTCTTTGCAGCGATTCCGATTCTATTGATTGGCGTTTTCATTATCGGCCGACTATCTGAACCGATGTCTGAAAAACAACAGCAAAATTTAGACGGCATTAATTTAAATCTGCGTGAGAATTTAACCGGGATTCGAGTGATTCGGGCTTTTGTCCGTGAAAAATTTCAACAGAGTCGGTTTAAAAAAGTCAATGAAGCTTACAGTCAAAGCTCAATCAAATTATTCACATTGATGGCGGTCGCTCAACCGGGCTTTTCGTTCATCTTTAACATTGTTTTTGTACTGATTATTTGGCAAGGTGCGGTTCAAATTAACGCCGGTCATTTGGCTGTCGGGACTTTGATTGCCTTCATTGAATATATTTTTCACGTTCTTTTCTCGTTTATGTTATTTGCCAGCGTCTTTATGATGTACCCACGGGCGGCGGTTTCGGCGGAACGGATTGAAGAATTACTCGCCAAAAAATCGGATATGACCAATGCAGAAGATGGGATTACAACCACTGAAACCCATGGTGAATTAGTGTTTGATAATGTGTCTTTTGCGTATCCTGGTCCTACTGAAAGTCCCGTTATCCGGGATGTGTCGTTCCAAGCACATCCGGGTGAAACGGTGGCCTTTATTGGCAGTACTGGTAGTGGTAAATCGACTTTAATTCAGTTGATTCCGCGTTTCTTTGATGTGACGCGCGGACAAGTGATGTTGGATGGATATGACGTGCGTGATTATCGGATGAAAGCTTTGCGTCAAAAAATTGGTTTCATTCCCCAAAAAGCGGTGCTCTTCACCGGAACAATTGCGGATAATTTACGTTATGGCAATCCTGAGGCGACTGATGAACAGTTGTGGGAAGCCTTAACAATTGCGCAATCGAAAACCTTTGTCTCTGAAAAACCGGAAGGATTGCAAACCTATTTAGCAGAGGGTGGCAGTAATTTATCGGGTGGTCAAAAGCAACGACTTGCGATTGCTCGGGCGATTGTCCGCCGACCTGATATTTATATCTTTGATGATAGTTTTTCAGCGTTGGATTACAAAACCGATGCGGCGTTAAGAGCTGCTTTAAAACCAATTACAAAACAAGCGACCGTCTTAATCGTCGCACAACGGGTCGGGACGATTATGAATGCAGATAAAATTGTAGTCTTGAATGAAGGTCGAGTGGTCGGCATAGGGACGCATCGCGAATTATTGGCGTCTAACGAAATTTATCGGGCAATTGCGGCATCACAATTATCAGAGGAGGAGCTCAATGAAAAATCTTAAAATCTTAAAACGACTCATGCGCTACATTGGGCCTTACCGACTGACTTTTTGGGCAGCAATTGTCGCAACCGTGATTTCAGTTTTTGCGAATGCACTATGGCCTGTCATTATGGGGCTAGCGGTGACCGAAATTGGCAGTAATCTAGCACAACACGTTGCGATTAATTTCCAATATATTTCTAAAGTGATCGCAATGATTCTCAGTTTTGCGATTTTGTATCAAGTTTCAATGTTTCTGGGCTCATTCTTGATGACCCGAGCGGTGCAACGCGCCATGCGTGATTTACGGCGTGATATTGATTTGCAAATCAATGAATTACCGGTCCGGTACTTTGATTCCCAACAACAAGGGAATATTTTATCGCGGGTCACTAATGATGTGGACGCAATCACTAATGCGCTCCAACAAAGTCTGATTCAAGTCATTACCTCGATTCTGGGGATTGTGATGGCGGTGATCATGATGGTCGCAATCAATATTTGGATGGCGTTACTATCGTTGATTATGATTCCGGCGTCGTTATTGATTTCACAAAAAATTATTCAAAAATCGCAACCGTATTTCCAAGGTCAACAAAACACCTTGGGGGAATTGAACGGATTTGTGCAAGAAAATTATGGTGGATTCAGTATTTTGAAACTATACGGTCAAGAAGACCGGGCCTACACCGAATTCGAAACGATTACTGACCGGCTAACGGATTTCGGATTTAAAGCCGCTTTTGTTTCTGGTTTAATGATGCCACTTGTTGGGTTAACCACTAACTTAACTTACGCAGGGATGGCGACCTTAGGTGGTTACTATGTCTTGCACGGTGTGATTACGGTTGGTAATTTACAGGCGTTCATTCAATATATCTGGCAAATTAATCAACCGATTTCACAAATTACCCAATTATCAGGCGTGATGCAATCCGCTGCCGCGGCGACGAAACGGGTATTTGAAATTTTAGATGAACCGGTTGAAACGACCGAGCACGAGACGGCGGAATTGCCTGCCAACCCGCAAGGCCAGGTGGTCTTTAAGAATGTTTCCTTTAGTTATGACGCTCAAAAACCTTTGATTAAACATTTAAGTTTTACGGCCAATCCTGGCGATAAAATTGCGATTGTTGGGCCAACGGGTGCTGGTAAGACAACCATGATTAACCTATTGATGCGTTTTTACGACGTTGACAGCGGCGCGATTGAAATTGATGGGGTTAACACGCAACAAATCGCTAAACAAAAGGTCCGTTCATTGTTTGGGATGGTCTTGCAAGATGCGTGGTTGTATCATACGACGATTACCGAAAATATTCGGTTTGGTAAATTAGCGGCAACCGAATATGAAGTGGTTGATGCCGCTAAAACGGCGAATGTTGATCACTTTATCCATACGTTGCCTAACGGTTATCAAATGGCGATTGACGAAGAAGCGAGTAACGTTTCATTAGGCCAGAAACAACTATTGACGATTGCCCGGGCGGTGATTGCCGATCCTAAGATTCTGATTTTGGATGAAGCGACTAGTTCGGTTGATACGCGTTTGGAAGGCTTATTGCAAAAAGCGATGGAAAAAGTCATGCAAGGGCGAACCAGTTTCGTGATTGCCCATCGACTATCAACGATTCGCGATGCTAATTTAATTTTGGTGATGGATCACGGTCAGATTGTTGAACAAGGGACTCACGAGAGTTTGCTAGCGGCCGAGGGTGTTTATGCGAACCTCTATAATAGTCAATTTGCCGATAGTCAAAAATAATGGTATAAAAAAGGCGAGTCCACATAGGTGGGCCCGCCTTTTTGAATGCGATGCTATTCGATAATCAATAAATCATCATCTGCTTGGAAAGGATGTTCCATGTTGATGTGATCAAAGAACAAGATGCCATTTAAATGGTCAATTTCGTGTTGGCAAACGATTGCCGGATAGTTCTTTAAACGAAGTTTGTGGCTCGTACCGTCGACATCTTGATAACGCAAGGTAATCCGGTCATGACGAGGAACGTAGCCGGGAATATCGCGATCGACTGAGAGGCAACCTTCGCCTTCAGCAAGTGCGGCATTTTGGACAGAATGGCTAATAATCTTTGGATTAATAATCACGTCTTTAAAGATGGGTTCGTCATCTGGGCCGGGAACTAAGACGGCTGACATTTGTTTTGAAACGTCCACTTGAGGGGCGGCTAAACCGACACCGGCGCGTAAATGGTATTTCTCGGCTAATTCAGCATCTTGGCTATTCTCTAAGAATGCCATCATATCAGCTGCTAATTGTTGTTCTTCAGCAGACAATGGGAATGTAACGGGTTGTGCAATTGCTCTAAGTGTGGGGTTTCCCTCACGGATAATATCTTTCATTAATATCACAGTTCAGACCTCCGATTAATTCATCACTTATCTATTCTAGCATAATTTAAGAAGAAGCGAAATAAATCGCTTGACGGGGCTAACAATAACCAGTAAAATTAAATGTATAAGAGATATTGCTTTTCCGTTAGGTGAGGCTCCTATATGAACAGACGCTGCTACTCAGAAACATCGAGAGATGCCAATTGAGTCAACAGAAATTGCCAATTAAGGCTCTTTCTAACGTAGCTGAACAAGGTTTCTACGTCATATAGTGCTAAAACTGAACGATTGGGAACGCCAGCTTTTTTCGGTGACGCTCAATTGTTGTGCGTCTTTTTTTGTACACGGGATTCAATCAACTTAATTCAAATTAGAAAGTCTGGTGAGTAGAATGATGCAAACAGCTGAAGGTCCTAGTAGTAGTGATAACGATCATCCGAGGTGGTCTGTCATTTTACTGCCAGCAATAACCGGCTAGCAGTGTTACGACGACTTCCTCTAAAGGGAAGGAGTGTCGAACGAGATGCTAAAAAAATTAAAACCAAACATGACAATTCAAGGCATTAGTAGCTTAGAAATGCTAATGCGGGTCTTATTAACACGTCCTAGTGGTTTGACGGGCGCCGAAGTGGCTAAACGCACAGCGGTGGCACCGGAAAAAACACAATTGGTGACGGTGATGCGAGACGGCTTCTTAAGAGAAGTTAGTGCCGGCCAACTAGTGATTGGCGATATTCTAGTATTAGCAACGGTTGAAAAAGCACCAGTTGCGGTCGTTGAATTAAACGCCAACATGACGGTGGTGGCACCAGAAACGACACCAGTTAATGATTTACACGGTGTGGTGGTAGATCCACGTTTTTTAACGGTTAACCAAGTGGCTAAGGTGAAAGTGGTGCGGTCATTGATGACGGCTTTCACAGCTATGATGACTTTTAGTGGGTTATTAATGGTTAGCCCAGTCGCATTCGCTGCGGTAGCAGTAATGACGATTGCAGTAATGTTAGTTTCAATGGTTAAATTAGTTCAAATGATTAAAACCGGGCACTTTTTACGCGTCAATGGTGGTCATTCAACTTTAATGATGGTTGAATTACACCACTTGATGCAACATTTACAAGTTGAACCGGGACACAAGGCCGTTGTTCAGTCTTTGATTCACGCTGGCAACGCTGAGATACCCCAACCGATTTTTGCATAGCAGTACCCCAACAAAAAAAGCATTCACGATCGTTGTGAATGCTTTTTTTGGCTTTTAAAAACAATTATTATACAACAGATGGTTATTTTATAATAATACAGCGGTAATACAGTTACGTTTTAGTGATTGAATTCACATATATCAATCATTGCTAACGATGCTAGTATTCTCGCTCAATCATTGTTAAGCGCTTGCATTGTGTGCAATAAAATGCTAAATTAAAGGTGTTGAATCAGTAGAATAATACAGATGTATGTTATGATTAAAACAGTTAGTATTGAAGGGATGGATAATGATGGCAAACAAACACGCTGCAGTTGATTTTGACAAACTGCTTAATTCAGAAAGCCAAGAATTTAAGACGGTTCAAATTCTTGATGAAACAGGAAAAGTTGTTAATCCTGAAATAATGCCGGATCTGAGCGATGAAGAATTAGTTGATTTAATGAAACAGATGGTTTGGTCACGGGTATTAGATCAACGAGCAACGGCTTTAAATCGACAAGGCCGGTTGGGCTTTTATGCACCAACTGCCGGTCAAGAAGCTAGCCAATTAGCCAGTAATTTTGCGATGACGAAGGATGATTTTTTATTCCCAGGTTATCGCGATGTCCCACAATTAGTGCAACACGGGCTACCGTTATCACAAGCTTTCTTGTGGTCGCGTGGTCACATTGATGGTAATAAATATCCGGAATCATTAAAAGCGATGCCACCTCAAATTATTATTGGTGCGCAATACATCCAAGCGATGGGTGTGGCCGTTGGGATGAAAAAACGGCACTCTGAAAATGCCGTTTACGTCTATACCGGTGATGGTGGTACTTCACAAGGTGATTTCTATGAAGGACTCAACTTTGCGGGTGCCTTTAAAGCCCCAGCCATTTTCGTCGTTCAAAATAACGGTTTTGCGATTTCGGTCCCACGTGAAAAACAAACCGCAGCAGTCACGTTAGCTCAAAAAGGGGTTGCGGCCGGTATTCCAGCCATTCAAGTGGATGGGATGGACGCTTTAGCCGTTTATGAAGTGATGAAAGAAGCACGCGATTACGCAACTGCCGGCAATGGACCGGTTTTAATTGAAACTTTAACTTATCGTTATGGACCACATACACTGTCTGGGGATGATCCAACCCGTTACCGGACGAAGGAAACTGACGATATTTGGTTGAAACGGGATCCATTAACGCGAATGCGTCAATTTTTAACGGATAAAGGCCTTTGGTCACAAGCGCAAGAAGATACGTTGATTGATCAAGTTAAAGCAGACATTAAACAAGCGATTAATGAAGCAGACGCTGCTCCTAAACAAAAGGTAACGGACTTTTTGAAAGTTACTTTTGAAGATCAACCGCAAAATATTCAAGAACAACTCGCTGAATACACTGCAAAGGAGTCCAATTAAGATGGCACAAAAAACGATGATTCAAGCAATTACAAATGCGTTAGATTTAGAATTAGGCCAAGATGAGAATGTCTTAATTTTTGGTGAAGACGTTGGTAAAAACGGCGGGGTTTTCCGGGCAACGGAAGGCTTACAAGCCAAACATGGTGAGGACCGCGTTTTCGATACACCATTGGCTGAATCCGGCATTGGTGGTTTATCAATCGGTTTGGCCTTAGAAGGTTTTCGACCAGTCCCCGAAATTCAATTCTTTGGTTTTATTTTTGAAACCATGGATTCAATTGCCGGGCAAATGTCACGGACGCGCTATCGGATGGGCAACACCCGCAATATGCCAATCACGATTCGGGCACCTTTTGGGGGCGGTGTGCATACCCCAGAAATGCATTCAGATAATTTTGAAGGGATGATTACGCAGATTCCCGGCATTCGGGTGGTTGTACCTAGTAATCCCTATGATGCCAAAGGGCTGTTGATTTCAGCGATTCGTTCTAACGATCCGGTTCTATATTTGGAACATATGAAGTTGTACCGGTCGTTCCGGGGTGAAGTGCCAGACGAAAGTTATACGGTCCCCCTTGATAAAGCGGGAATTACGAAAGCCGGAACTGACGTGACCATCGTGACTTATGGTGCGATGGTTCGCGAAGCTCAAAAAGCGGCTGAGAATTTAGCGAAAGCCCAAATTGATGCTGAAATTATTGATTTAAGAACGATTGCGCCTTTAGATATGGCGACGATTATTACGTCGGTTAAGAAAACGGGCCACGTTGTTGTTGTTCAAGAAGCTCAAAAACAAGCAGGGGTTGGGGCGCAAGTCGCCGCTGAAATTGCTGAACGTGCGATTTTATCCTTAGAAGCACCGATTGGTCGTGTAGCAGCGCCGGATACACCATTTCCATTTGGACAAGCGGAAGCAACTTGGCTACCAAATGCAACGGATATTGAAAATAAAGTCAAAGAAATTATCAACTTTTAAAAGCTGATTAGAGAAGGGACGATTAAAAGCATGGCATATCAATTTAAGTTACCCGATATTGGCGAAGGCATTGCTGAAGGTGAAATCCAAAAATGGGCAGTGGCTGAAGGTGATGTAATCGCTGAAGATGATACGTTGTTAGAAGTTCAAAATGATAAATCAGTTGAAGAAATCCCATCACCCGTTAGTGGGAAGATTGTTAAGATTCTAGTCGCTGAAGGTGAAGTTGCAACGGTTGGTCAAGTCTTAGTTGAAATCGATTCACCCGATGCTGAAACACCGGCTGATACCACTGAACCTGTACAAGCAGTTGCTGCGGTCGTTGAAGGTGGCCAAGGGGTTTATCAATTTAAGTTACCCGATATTGGTGAAGGGATTGCTGAAGGCGAAATCCAGAAATGGGCGGTCGCTGAAGGCGATACAATTGCCGAAGACGACACTTTATTAGAAGTTCAAAATGATAAATCGGTCGAAGAAATCCCATCACCCGTTAGTGGGAAAGTCGTTAAAATTTTGGTGGGTGAAGGCGAAGTCGCGACAGTCGGCCAAGTCTTAGTTGAAATTGATGCACCTGGTCATAATACCACTACGACAACGACGGCTTCGGTTGAACCGGCAGCAGTTGTTGCGCCGGCCACTGAACAACCTGCGTCGACGAATCCAACGGTCGTTGCCATCAGTGACCCTAATCGGGAAATTCTAGCAATGCCATCAGTTCGTCAATTTGCGCGTCAAAATGACGTTGATATTAGTCAAGTCACGGCGACTGGCAAACACGGTCGGATTACCAAGGCTGATGTTGAACAATTCATGCAAGGTGGACAAGTGGTAGCGACCGGTGCCAATGATGCCGTACCAGCTGCTGCTACTGCGCAAACACAAACAACGCAAACGGCTGTTGCAACGCCAGTTAAACCATTTGTATCCGATACGCCAGAGATGGAAACCCGTGAAAAGATGTCGCCAACTCGTAAAGCAATTGCGAAAGCGATGACGACTAGCAAACACACGGCACCACACGTGACGTTGTTTGATGACGTTGAAGTGTCAGCGTTAATGACCCATCGTAAGAAATTTAAGGAAGTCGCTGCTAAGAAAGACATCAAATTAACGTTCTTGCCATACATCGTCAAAGCGTTAGTGACCGTTCTACGCGATTTCCCAATGCTCAATGCGTCAATTGATGACACGACGAACGAAATTGTTTACAAACATTATTTAAACGTCGGCATTGCGACCGATACGGATCACGGTTTATACGTACCGAACATCAAAAATGCGGATGCGAAGAGTATCTTTGCAATCGCTAAAGAAATTACTGAAAACACCCAAAAAGCGCTTGATAATCAATTGAAACCAGCAGAAATGAATGGTGGTTCAATGACCATCAGTAATATCGGTTCAATCGGTGGCGGTTGGTTTACACCAGTCATTAACCATCCTGAAGTTGCGATTTTAGGGGTTGGTAAAATTGCGACGGAACCAGTCGTCAACGCGGACGGCGAACTCGCCGTTGGCAAAGTGATGAAATTATCATTATCGTTTGATCATCGTTTAATCGATGGTGGGACTGCACAACGGGCAATGAACGAATTAAAAGAACTATTAGCTGATCCAGAGCTATTATTGATGGAAGGATGACGAGATTATGGTAGTAGGTGACTTTGCAATTGAATTAGAAACAGTCGTGATTGGTTCTGGTCCTGGTGGCTATGTTGCTGCCATTCGCGCAGCCCAATTAGGTCAAAAAGTAACGGTGATTGAACGTGGCAACATCGGCGGGGTTTGTTTGAACGTCGGTTGTATTCCTTCAAAAGCGTTGATTTCTGCCGGCCATCGGTTCCAAGCCGCTCAACATTCTGATGTTTTTGGCGTCACGACGACGGGTGCGCAACTGGACTTCGCTAAAACGCAAGATTGGAAACAACATCAGGTCGTTGAAACCTTAACGGGTGGCGTTTCGATGTTATTTAAGAAACACCACATTGATGTGTTGGAAGGTTCGGCCTTTTTAGTCGATGAGCACAGCTTACGTGTCATCCATCCGGATAGTGCCCAAACTTACAGTTTTAAAAATTTAATTATCGCCACGGGCAGTCGGCCAATTGAAATTAAGGGCTTTAAATTTAGTCAACGGGTCATCGATTCGACCGGTGGATTAAACTTAACTGAAGTGCCTAAGGAATTGGTTGTGATTGGTGGGGGCTACATTGGCTCTGAATTAGCAGGCGCTTACGCCAATCTTGGCGCACACGTCACGATTCTTGAAGGAACGGATACCATTTTACCGAACTTTGAAAAAGATATGGTGCAGTTAGTGACGAAGAACTTCAAGGCCAAGGGTGTTGACGTGATTACTGGTGCGATGGCTAAAGAAGCCGTTGAAACCGATACAAACGTCACCGTCAAATATGAAGTTAGTGGCCAGGAACAAACGCTCGTCGCTGATTATGTGATGGTGACGGTTGGTCGCCGACCTAATACAGATGACATGGGAATCGCGCAAGCGGGTATCCAATTGACTGACCGTGGTTTGATCGAAGTTGATCAACAAGGCCAAACTAATGTGTCTGGTATTTATGCGATTGGGGATATCGTTCCCGGCGCTGCCTTGGCCCATAAAGCCAGCTACGAAGCTAAAATTGCGGCTGAAGCGATTGCGGGTCAAAAGTCAATCGTTGATTATCACGCAATGCCAGCCGTTTGCTACACTGATCCGGAACTCGCGACAACCGGTTTAACGTTGGCTGAAGCCAAAGTCAAGGGGATTGACGCTAAAGCGGCTAAATTCCCATTTGCGGCGAATGGCCGTGCGTTATCACTGGCTGATACAGATGGCTTTGTGCGGTTAGTCACCACTAAAGCAGATCATACTTTAATTGGGGCACAAGTCGCAGGTGCTGGTGCCAGTGATTTGATTTCCGAATTAACGTTAGCCGTTGAATCCGGGATGAATGCTGAAGATTTAGCATTGACGATTCATCCACATCCAACGCTCAGCGAAGCGATTATGGATGGTGCTGAACTAGCGTTAGGGATGCCAATTAATATCTAAATTGAGGGGCTAAAAAGATAATCGACAAGTGTCGATTATTTTTTTATGTTAAATCGGTCGCGTTTTTAGTTGCTAAATAAGGTATAATGTAAATCAGTTAACGACAAAATATGTAAACTATCTGAAGAGCTGGTTTTGAATAACAGGAGTTTTTATGCAAACAAATTATAGTTACCCATTAGAACCTGATTGGACCCCAGATGAAGTGGTTCAGGTCATGCATCTTTATAATTCAGTGGAACAGGCTTACGAATTTGGGGTCAAGGTCACTGATTTAAAATTGGCCTACCGGGCGTTTAAAACCGTTGTGCCAAGTAAGATGCAAGAAAAGCAGTTGGATAAGGCTTTAACTGAAGCTTGTGGTTATTCGATTTATCGATGCATGCAAGCGGCTCAAAAAACCGATCGAACGCAACTCAAGATGACGGCAAATTAATTAAAGGTAGATGAATAGGATGGAAAAAGAGGCGCTGTATCAGTTAAGCCAATCTTTACAAAAATGGGTTCTTGAGGCAGCCGCCTACACAAGAAGTCAGATTAAACAGCCTTTAGAAATTACCACAAAGTCTGGTCCCAATGACCTTGTGACCAACGTTGATCGTGCTAACCAAGTTTTTTTAGCAGCCAAAATCAAAGGCGATTATCCGCAAGCGATTTTAGTGGGCGAAGAAGGAACCGATGCTGTTCCCGACGATTGGGAATCTGGCTTGGCCTTTTTCATTGATCCGATTGACGGCACGATGAATTTTGTGAAGCAGAATGAGAATTTTGCGATCATGATTGGCGTTTACGACCACGGGCAACCGACATTAGGGATTATTTACGACGTGATGGCCGATCAACTTTATTGGGGTGGTCCTCAGCTAGGCGTTTTCCGAGACGAAGTACCGTTGTTGTTGACGGATAATCCACCGTTAACGAAGGGGTTAATCACGGTCAATACGAAGATGTTAGTGGCTGATGATTTGAATTTGCAACGGGTCTTTATGCACAGTTCAGGGGTCCGAATCTATGGGAGCGCCGGGATTGTCTTTGGTCAATTGTTGAAGGGTAATTTGTGCGCTTATATCTCTAAACTAGCACCGTGGGACATCGCTGCCGGTCGTGTTTTGGCCGAAAGTTTAGGTTTTCAAGTTCTGAAATTTAATGGTCAACCAATTTCCATGACCACTAAAGAAGGGATGGTCGTCGCACCAGCCCATGCTATGAATGAGATTTTAGCGATTATGCAACAGAAATAATCGTAGCAATAATTAGATTTTCATGAAAAAAACTTGCGGATTTTCAAAAATTCGTTAATATATAAAGCGTAACTGCAATTTTTATGGTAAAATATTAGCTTGTATACATTAGACAAACACACTAGTCAAGTCACTAGCGAGAGGAAGCGTAATCACTTGAAAAAAAGAGAAGACATTCGCAATATTGCGATTATTGCCCACGTTGACCACGGTAAAACAACTTTAGTTAACGAAATGTTAAAACAATCAGATACATTAGAAGGTCATTCAGAAATTTCTGACCGCGCCATGGATACCAACGATATTGAAAAAGAACGTGGTATCACCATTCTTTCAAAGAATACGGCTGTTAAGTATAATGGCAAACAAATTAATATCTTAGATACACCTGGACATGCCGATTTTGGTGGCGAAGTGGAACGTATCATGAAGATGGTTGATGGCGTATTATTAGTCGTTGATGCATTTGAAGGGACAATGCCACAAACCCGTTTCGTTTTGAAAAAAGCGTTAGATCAACATTTAACACCAATCGTTGTTATCAATAAGATTGATCGTCCTGGCTCACGTCCTGCTGAAGTCGTTGATGAAGTCTTAGAATTATTCATCGAATTAGGTGCTGATGAAGATCAATTGGAATTCCCAGTTGTCTACGCAAGTGCGATTAATGGGACTTCAAGTTATTCTGAAGAAATTGATTCACAAGAACATACAATGGTTCCTGTCTTTGATACAATCTTAAAGACAATCCCAGCCCCTATTGATAATAGTGACGAACCATTACAATTCCAAGTTGCCATGTTAGATTATAACGACTATGTTGGTCGTATCGGGATTGGCCGTGTTTCTCGTGGATCAATCAAGATTGGTGATCAAGTTGCCGTCTTGAAACTTGACGGTTCTGCTAAGAACTTCCGTGTCACAAAAATCTTTGGTTTCATCGGTTTAGACCGAGTTGAAATCCAAGAAGCACAAGCGGGTGATTTAATCGCCGTTTCCGGGATGGATGATATCTATGTCGGTGAAACTGTGACACCAGTTGATCATCAAGAAGCTTTACCTATTTTGCGGATTGACGAACCAACGTTACAAATGACGTTTGTTGCCAATGATTCACCATTTGTTGGTCGTGAAGGTGACTTTGTTACTGCTCGTAAGATTGAAGACCGTTTACGTCATCAATTGCATACCGATGTTTCTCTTCGCGTTGAAGATACAGACAAGTCTGGTGCTTGGGTTGTTTCTGGTCGTGGGGAATTACATTTATCAATCTTAGTTGAAGAAATGCGTCGTGAAGGTTTCGAATTACAATTATCACGTCCAGAAGTTATCTATCGTGATGTTGATGGTGTCATGAGCGAACCATTTGAAATGGTCCAAATCGATACACCTGACGAATATACTGGTTCAGTGATTGATACCATGTCACAACGTAAGGGCGAAATGAAAAACATGGAAAGTGATGCCAATGGTCAAACACGGATGACTTTCTTAGCCCCTTCACGTGGTTTAATTGGTTATTCAACAGAATTCTTAACCATGACCGGTGGTTACGGGATTATGAACCATACTTTCGAAGAATACTTGCCCGTTATTAAGAACTGGGAACCAGGCCGTCGTAATGGCGCCTTAGTTTCAATCAATGCAGGGACTTCAACGACTTATAGTTTACAATCCGTTGAAGACCGTGGCCAATTATTTATTGGTGCCGCCGTTGAAGTTTACGAAGGTATGATTATTGGTCAAAACAGTCGTGATGCTGATATCGCGGTTAACGTTACTAAGGGTAAAAACTTAACTAATACGCGTGCTTCAGGTAAAGATCATTCTGCAGCAATCAAGACACCAAAAGCAATGTCTCTTGAAGAATCAATCGAATTCTTGAACGATGATGAATATTGTGAAGTTACACCAACTTCAGTTCGTCTACGTAAAAAGATTCTTGATACGAATGCACGGACTAAAGCTGATAAGAAACGTAAAAAAGGTTAATTCATTAACTTAAAGTTAAAAGGTAGTTCCTAAACATTAGGGGCTACCTTTTTTGGTATAGTCGGGTAAAAGAAGTATGCTATAATACTGATTAGAGTGTTTCATAAAATAACGGATAAAATAGGGGTTTTAGCATGATTGAACAACAAACGGTCGGTTATTTAACATTAAAAGCAGATGCAGATAAGATTCAAAAGCTATTAACACAACAATTCAAAGCGCTTTGTTTGAGCCAATGTCCAATTGTCGAAGAAATTATTGACACGCAGATGTTTGGTTTTTCCAAGGAAGTTGATTTTGCCAAACGTGTTCAATTAATTACGGCAGATGAAGGCAATGATTTGGTGAGTAATCTTGAAGAACAGGTCAATCAGATTTATAACCAAATTTATCAAGCGCAAACGCTCAATTAATTAGTAGAAATTAGGTGTAACTGTGTGGCGAAAGTTTCAAAAAAGTAAAATTCAATATCTCGATTATTGGTTATTAATGCCGTATATCATTTTATGCGCCATTGGGGCCTTGATGGTTTATTCGGCCAGTTCAGATTTAATGTCGATCAATGGCTTGAAACCGGACGCCTATTTTACCAAACAATTAATCTATATCGCAATCGGGTTCATCCTATTATTGTTCACGTTTTTCTTACGATTATCAGTATTACGTAGTTCTAAACTATTAATGTGGAGTACGATTGTGGTTTTTCTAGCACTACTGTATCTTTTCGGGTTAAGTCACTTTCGACCAAGCGCAGCGGTTAATGGGGCGACAGCCTGGATTCCAATCGGGCCCTTCACGATTCAACCGTCTGAATTTGCGAAACTATTGATTGTTTTGTACCTTGCGAGCATGTTATCGCGTAAGGAAAAGGATTTGGAAGAAAAATTTTGGGATAACGTCAAGTTATTTTTACAACCGGTCGGTTTAGTCGCGGCGATTCTGGTGTTGGTCTTTTTACAACCCGATTTAGGGGGCGCTAGTATTCTAGGCATGGTGACCTTAGTCATGTTTTTTGGGACTGGGATTCCATTTAAATATGGTGCGATTGCGATTAGTGGGATTGCAGCAGTCGTCACGAGTGCTTTAACGATTCTAGGGCATTTTAATTTATCAAATAATATTTCATCGTATAAGTTAAACCGATTATTGGCCTTTTTACACCCGTTTAAGTTAGAAAACATGGGTGGCAGTCAGCTGGTTAATTCGTATTACGCGATTAACAATGGCGGTTGGTTTGGCTTAGGACTGGGGAACAGTATCCAAAAACGTGGGTATTTACCGGAACCGTATACCGATTTTATTTTATCAATCATTACTGAAGAAATCGGCGTATTGGGGGCCTTGGTGATCTTAGGACTATTAAGTGTGATGATTATCCGGATATTTATGCTGGGGATTCACGCGACTAAGATGTATCATACGTTAATTTGTTATGGCGTTGGCACGATTATTTTCGTTCAAACCTTCTTTAACGTCGGTGGGCTATTAGGAATCTTACCAATCACAGGGGTGACCTTGCCATTCATTAGTTATGGGGGCTCCAGCATGCTGGTGCTTGCAACCGGCTTGGGCATGGTATTGAATATTAGTGCCCAAGAAAAGCGGTTGGCGCACCAACGGTTACACTAAATGCAGTGGGTTAAAAAGAGTTGGCGGTGGTTGGTGGCGCTATGCATCTGGCTAGGGATTTTATTTGCTTGGCCGATCGTGTTCGATACGCAATCACCCGTGGTTAAACCGCCGGCATCGACTAAAACAAAACCGCGGTTAACGCATCCGCAAAATCAAATGTTGTCTACGGCTGGTCCGGCTAAATTGATTCAACGACCAGTCGCGGACTTAATAGAAAACTATGGGCAACCAATCAAGCAACTTGATAATGGGGCAGAGACGACCCGCTGGTTATTTCACGTCGATTCTCAGCAATATCTGGAAGCAACGATTGATCAACAAACCAATCGGGTTGAACAGCTCGTTTTATTGGGGCAAGATCAAAGTATCGCCCCGTTTAAATATCAGCAAACGCTTAATCAGGTGACACGCAAAATGACGTTAGCCGCTAATTTTGAAGTTAAACTGCACGAACAAACTTTTCAGATTGAGTTAAATGAACAACAACAAAAGCAATATCCACTGGTCGCGTTTAAGAATGGCACGTACGCCATTTTGGTGATGGCGGATGGTCACTTATCAACGGTCATTTATTTAGACGCTAATGCATTATTACAAACTGATTTATACCGGGTCATTTCAATGACCCCGATTCCTGTATCAGATAATAGCGTGACTGACGCAGCCCAGAACCAACAAGCCATCTTGCAACAATATGTTCAGATCCAACGCTTAAATCAACAGCAACCGTTGTTGACCGTTGAATCATTACCGGTTGATTCTGCTTTTATGCAACAGTTTAAAGCTAAACCGGCTCGGTGGTTAACAAAACAGGGACAGCAACGGTTTCGGCAGATTAAACAAGCAACGACGGATAACCGGTATTTGACCACGCGTGATTTTAAACGGGGATTGTGGCCAGCACTCGGTTTGACGCCAACGAGTCATCTTTTTATTTGGCCGAACCAACTCGGGACGAAGCAATTAGTGTTGAACCGACAAACCGCGCTACAATCTGTGATTAAACAGCCAGATTTGCAGCATATGCGTTTGACAAACATTAACGGTCATACAATTTTAGTATTGGAGTAGGTCAACGTGATAATTGATGATAATTTATTAGCCATTGAAACCCAATTGGCGCAACTTTTTCAAACGATTCGCCAAGGGACCGTCTACCAATGCTATCAGACCACGAAACAAATAGTGGCAGATGATCCAGCATTACAACAACAGATCGCAGATTTCACGCGGTTACGTGATCGTTATGCGGCAATTGCTGATTACGGTGAGGCTGCGCCGGGTTTCATGCAGGTTCAAACGGCTGTGTTAAAAGCGAAACGGGCGTTGGACTTGCAACCTAAAATTCAGGCTTTTAAACAAGCTAAAACTGATTTAGAAAATTTATGGGGTCAGATTAGCATCACGATTGCTGACAGCATTTCGACCGATATTCAAGTCGCAGCGGGCAATCCTTTTTTTGAGATTGACCGGCGACCACATCAACGATAGTAGATAAAGGACTGATTAGATGACATTGACAGTAACGAAACGACAAGGCGTGGTTGTATGGCTGTATTCATTACGGCAAGTGAAACAATTAAGACGATACGGTCTTGTTTATTACACGTCTAAACGCATGAAATACGTGTATTTGTATGTCGACATTGACCAAGCTGAGATGGCTGTCGAAAAATTAAAGAAATTACATTATGTTAAACGGGTTAGTCTTTCACAACGGCCCAATATTGATATGGACTTTGGGGCCCGTGTGGGTAAACCAGAGGAAATGATCACTCAAAAAACAGATTCAGAGGAGTTAGATTAATGCGGATTATTGCAGGCGAATTTGGCGGACGGCGTTTAAAGGCCGTCCCAGGAATGCAAACACGACCAACCACGGACAAAGTGAAAGAAGCCATGTTTAGTATGCTCGGTCAATTTTTTGATGGGGGCCAAGCGTTAGATCTCTATGCTGGTAGTGGCGGATTGGCCATTGAAGCCGTTTCGCGTGGGATGGATCACGCCTTTTTAGTGGACCGTCAATACGCAGCGATTCAAATGATTCAAGATAACGTCGCTGTCACAAAGATGCCGGATTGTTTTACGATTTGGAAGATGCCGGCTGAAAAAGCGTTGGTCAAATTGGCAACTGATCAGCAAAAATTCGAGTTGGTTTTATTGGATCCACCTTATAAACAGCAACAGATGTTGGCACAATTACAACAATTCGTTGAACTCGATATCTTGCAACCGGGTGCGACGATTTTATGCGAAACGGATACGACGCTGGTTTATCCAGAAGAGATACCACATTATGAACTAAAACGGCAACAAAATTACGGCATTACCGAAGTTGCCATCTTTAAATTTATTGGTTAAGGAAGTGGCAAGATGTCTAAAATTGCTTTGTTTCCAGGAAGTTTCGATCCCTTTACGAAAGGGCATTTAGATACGGTTCAACGCGCTAGTCAGCTGTTTGATCAAGTCATTATCGCGGTGATGACTAACGCGGCGAAACAGCCTTTATTTGATAGTCCCACGAAAGTAGCATTAATCGCGGAAGTCACGACTGATTTACCCAACGTACAAGTCGTCGCGCAACCCAAAACGTTGACGGCCGATTTTGCGCGCCAAGTGGGTGCTCGTTATCTAATTCGGGGGATTCGCAATGCCAATGATTTCGAATACGAAAGAGACATTGCGGCGTTAAATCAAACCCAAGATGATCAGCTAGAAACGGTTTTACTGTTGGCCAAACAGGAATATGCGTTTATCTCTTCTAGTATGGTGAAAGAAATCGCCAGTTTTGGTGGTCAAGTTAGTCAATTAGTGCCACCAGCCGTCGAACGGGCTTTAAAACAAAAATTACAGGATAAGAGAGATTAAAATGCCAAAAAAGAAGCGGGGATTCAAACGATTTATCTGGCCGCTAGTGATTCTTCTACTACTAGCATTTTGCCTAGTGCCAACCCATTACTACATAGAAGGTGCTGGAACGGCCGAACCCACTAAACAATTTGTCACAGTTGCGGGGAAACATGACCAACAACGGGGTCGCTTTTTATTGACGACAGTGGGAATTCAAGGTCCAGCAACGGGGTTACAGTTATTATTATCTAAAACCCAACCCTTTACTGAAATTATGAGTCGTGCTGAATTAATGGACGATGAAGATTCTAAAGATTATGATCAGATTCAAAAATATTATATGGACAGCTCGATTAACAGTGCGGTTGAGGCGGCTTATAAGAAAGCTGAAAAACCATACACCACCAAGTATATGGGGGTGTATGTGATGTCTGTTTTAGAGCAATCGACTTTTAAAAAGCAGTTAGCAGTCGGCGATACCATTACGGCCATCAATCAAAAGCAATTTAAGAGCGCCAATGGTTTTGTTAAATACGTGCAAGGTTTAAAAGTGGGTCAAAAGGTGACAATTGCGTACCAGCATAACGGTCACGCTAAAAAGGCGACTCAGCGGTTAATGAAGCTGCCTAAAACGCATTATGCGGGTTTAGGAATTACGTTAACCGATCATTCAGAAATTGAGACCGAAACGCCGGTTAAGATCGATGCGGGTGAAATTGGTGGGCCGTCAGCGGGCTTGATGTTTACGCTACAAATTTATAGCCAGTTAACCAATCAATCATTATTAACCGGTCGCACGATTGCTGGGACGGGAACGATTGCTCCCGATGGCACAGTTGGACCAATTGGCGGGATTGATAAGAAAGTTCTAGTCGCCAGTCAAGAAGGGGCCACGGTGTTCTTCGCCCCAGATGATCCGGTCACTAAAGCCATTTTGAAAGTCGAACCGGACTATCAAAATAACTACGCAATTGCCAAAGCAGCTGCTAAAAAGATTAAAACTAAAATGAAAATCGTCCCAGTCAAAACGTTGGACGATGCCCTCAATTATTTAAAATAACCAGTAAAAGTTCGTTGATGATTAATCAGCGGACTTTTTTGATTGTTTCGGGTAATTATAGATAGGGAGGTGATGAGATGGGGCCGATTAATTGGCAACGTTGGCGTCAGTTTTGGTGGCTACCAATCGTGGGTTTAATCTTAATTGGGGGTGGTCTCTGGGGGCGACACCAACGGACAGCGCACCAACGCGTTGAGAACCAACAATTACTAAAAGGAGCATCATCAAAAAAGCAACCGTCTGCAAAACCTAAATCGCAAACTAACCAGTCAGAGCAACCGGTAAAAGGTGGCTTTATCGATTTAAAAGGGGCGGTGAACCATCCGGGCATTTATCCGATTAAGATTGGTCAAACACGGTTATTTGATGTGCTGAAGGCTGCGGGCGAGGTGACCGAAGCGGCTGAGACGAGTCAATTAAATCTAGCGCAGAAATTGACGGATCAATTAATCATTTATGTGCCACGCAAAGGGGAGGCGATTGAGGCCGCAGAATTAATCAAAAATCCTGAGACTAGCGGTGGCCAAGAAGTAACGACAGAACAACCGACAACGGCAACGAATGAATCGACCATCAGTGCCAAAATTAACTTAAACCAAGCTGACAGTGCTCAGTTACAAACGTTGAGTGGTATTGGGCCGAAGAAGGCTGAACAAATAATTGCGTATCGTGATGAACAAGGAAAATTTGAGAAGATTGAAGAATTACAAAAAGTTGGCGGGATTGGCCCGAAAACTTTTGAACAGTTACAGTCGCAAATTTGTGTTGAATAGGTCCGATTGACGTAAAATTTGCTATAATGAGAACTAATTATATTTTTAGGGGGAATGATGGTGTCAGATAAGCGAATGCCATGGAATCAATATTTTATGTTACAGTCGGTGCTATTATCGATGCGTAGTACGTGTCCACGTTTGTTCGTCGGCGCATTAGTGGTTCGTAATCGACGCATTATTGCGGGGGGCTATAATGGCTCCGTCGCTCATGAAGATCACTGTATCGATGTCGGCTGTTTAATGCGCGACGGCCACTGTTTACGGACGATTCATGCTGAAATGAATGCTCTGACACAATGTGCTAAATTTGGGGTCCAAACAGACGGCGCTGAGATTTACGTCACTCATTTTCCTTGTTTACAATGTACTAAATTAATTATTCAAGCGGGGATTAGCCAAATTCACTATCAAAAGGATTACCATAATGATCCGTATGCCTACGAGTTATTGGAAAAATCAGGTGTGGTGGTTGAACAGGTTAATTTATCCGTGGATGATGCCAATACATTAGTTAATTTTTTGGAGAACGAACAGACTTCTGAATGAGAAATAACTGGGTTTACCCAGTTATTTGTTTAGCTTTACTCAACGCGGTTTTGCTTGGTCAGTATCGCCTGATTAGTAGTTGCTTATTATTATTGTGGTTGGTCAGAATCAGTGTTTTGCGACAACCAATGATTATTGGGATGACGATTGGCTTATTAATCTGCGGCATTGTCCGTTTTGGAGGCCAACTGCAATCGGATTTAACACGCCGACCGCCAGATCAACAGGTTTTTAAGATTCAACCGGATGACATTCAAGTGGCGGGAGACCAGGTCCGTTTTTTGGCGACCAGTCAAATCGATCACCAAGTGGTTTCTGGATTTTATCGTTGTCAGAATCGTCAAGAACAACGACGTTGGCGCACGAATTGGCAGCCAATCATATTGACTGGTGACTTTGATTTTGAACCAGTTCAACGTGCGACCAATCGCAATGAATTTGATTACGCCCGTTTTTTAGCGCAACAAAAAGATTGCCATTATCAAATTCAGGTGTCACCGGAGCAGAATTTACAACTAATTGAGCCCCAAAATTGGCGTGACCGATTACATAGCGTTCGTCAAAAGTGTGCGCTTAGACTAGCACAATTACCGCCGACGTTAAGTTTTCACGCGCAAGCGCTATTGCTTGGTATTCGGGATCAACAAGGAACGCAGTATCAAGAGACGCTGGGTCGCTTGGGGGTCATTCATCTGCTCAGTTTATCTGGTTTACACGTTTTTTACTTACTGTCATTAGTGCGCGCGGGGGCGACTTATTGTCGAATTCCCCGCGAGATTATGAATCGATTGTTGCTGGTCAGTCTGCCATTCTATGCTGTGTTTACTGGTAACGGAACGAGTGTTAGTCGTGCGATTGGGTTAATGATGGTGCAACTGCTCTGTGAAGAGTGCCACTGGCGGCAATCGCGTTTAGATAGTTGGAGTCAGGTCTTAGGACTGAATTTGTTGTGGCAGCCGTATCTTTTGCAATCAATGGGGGGCCAACTCAGTTATTTGATGGCTTTTGCACTCATCTACTTGCAAGGTCAGTCTAATTTTAAGGTGTGTTATTGGCTGAATCTAATCAGCTTACCACTTGGTCTACGGTATACTTATCGCTGGCATTTGTTAACGATTTTGGTGAATGGCGCGATGGTCCCAATTTATTTACCGGTTGTATTGAGCTTAGTCGGTTTAGCACTTATCGGACAATTTGCTTGTCCACCACTAGTTGCTGGCTGCGACTGGGTCTTGCGGAGTCTTTACCAGTTGTTAGATTGGTTGGCCACGTTGCCGTATCTAACCGTGACGTTTGGTAAAATACCATTATTGCCACTATTAGGCGTACTGGTTTTGACGTTATTGCTAATGGTCACAGTAGCGCCAGCCGTCCGCCGTCGGTTACGTCGTGGGATAATCCTGTTGTACGGTCTCAGCTTTTTGGGGATTCATTTTAACCCAATCGGTCGGGTGATTGTCTTTGATATTGGCCAAGGGGATAGTATTCTGATTCAACAGCCGTTTAATCGCCACCACCTATTAATCGATACGGGTGGTCGGTTAAAATTGCCACAGGAAAAATGGCAGAAACGCTATCAAGTGAGTCGCGTCGAAAAAATGACGATTAATTATCTGTATAGTCAAGGCATCGACCATTTGGATGCGGTCGCGGTGACGCATCAAGATGCCGATCATATTGGTGATTTGGGTCAACTCCTGCAGAAAATCAAGGTCGATCGGGTGATTTGTGCGGCGGGGTTACCGGAAAATCAACAATTTCAACGGCAAATTAAGCCCTATTTGAATCAGATTCAATTAACGCCAACTTTGGCGGATCAGTCGTTTAAAATCGGTCGGCAAGTCTATTCTGTTTTAGCACCAGTTACTGCGGGTAATGGGACTAATGCGGATTCGTTAGTGATTACGACTAATTTACAAGGGACACAGTGGCTGTTTACGGGCGATCTGGAGCAAGCTGGTGAATTAGACCTATTAAGACGTTATCCGCAGCTTACGGTCGATTATTTAAAGGTGGGCCACCACGGGAGTCAAACAGCAACTGCACCAGCTTTTGTTCAACGGTTAAAACCAAAGGGCGCCTTGATTTCGGCTGGTCGACATAACCGTTATCAACATCCGCACGAAGTCACGCTTAAAACATTAAAACAAGCGAGAGTGCCTTATTGGGTGACCGCGCAGTCAGGGATGCTTGAATGGTGTTACGGACCCTTGCTGGATAGCGACAATAGTCAAATTAAAACAACGATAAAGGATTGGGTAAATGATGATAATTGAACAATTAAAAACAGCGATTCAACACCAACAATTGGCGCCACTCTACCTTGTTTTAGGGCAAGAAGAAGCGTTAATTGAAGAGGTACGTCAATTATTTAAACAAAGTTTACCGGCTGAAGAGCTCACGATGAATTTTGCGAGCTATGATTTAGCGGCTACCGAGGTCGCTGTAGCAATTGACGATGCGGGTTCGGCACCTTTTTTTGGTGAACGCCGCTTAGTCTTTTTGCAAAATCCGTATTTTTTAACGGGTGAAAAAACTAAAAATAAACTAGATCATGATTTAGCGAGCTTACAAACTTATTTTGAAACGCCACAACCGACAACCACATTGGTCGTTTTTGCGCCGTATCCTAAGTTGGATGAACGGAAAAAATTAGTCAAGCAGCTTAAAAAGAGCGCCACAATTGTTGATGTCCAAAAAGTTAAGGATCATCAAGCACAGCAGCTGGTGGGGCAGTATTTGAAAACGCAAAATGTGACGATCGAGGCACCGGCGATGCAACTGTTAGTCAGCAAAACCGGTGGCGATTATAGTCAGATGATGGCTGAATTGCCAAAATTAATTCTCTACGCCGCTCAAACACGCGAGATTACGGTGGCGGCGGTCAATACGTTAGTCGCCAGCAGTATTGAAAATAATGTTTTTGAATTGGTACCGTTAGTCTTACAGAAAAAAGTCGGTCCGGCTTTGACGATTTATCATGAATTAGTGCTGCAAAAAGAGGAACCTTTAAAGATTAATGCGATTCTTTTAGGGCAATTCCGGCTATTGCTGCAAGTTAAAATTCTATTCGAAAAAGGGTATAGTCAGGGCAATCTCGCCAGCGTTTTAAAAATCCATCCGTATCGGATTAAGTTGGCGATGCAACAAATTAAACATTTTTCGAAGCCGACATTGGCAGCTGCTTATCTTGGGTTAGAAGACATTGAAGTTAAAATCAAAACGGGGCAGGGGCAACCAGCCTTATTATTTGAACTCTTTATGTTACAGTTTGCTGCGCAAAAAACGGCCTAAAAAAATAGGCTACCGATAATCAGAAGATTGTCGGTAGCCTATTTGAATATTGGCAAAAATTATTTAGCCATCATTTTGTTTAAACGTGACTTGTCACGGCCAGCTTTGTTGGCGTGGATTAAGCCTTTAGTTTCAGCCATATCGATTGCGCGAGTAGCAGCTTTCAATAAGTCTGCAGCTTGGTCACTACCTTCTTCAGTAGCAACTTTGAATTTTTTGATTGCTGAACGCATTGTGCTTAATTGTGAAGCGTTTCTGTTGTTTGCTTTTTCAATTGTTTTAACACGTTTCATAGCAGATTTAATTTGTGGCATGGTTTCACCTCCGATGGGTTTCACTATCTTTATAAAAAAAGATTTTTAATTTCAACAGACGTTATTATACCAAACAAATGAGACTGATTGCAATACTAAGTTGTAAAGTATTTCAACTTGACTGCATAATTTTTTTGAGAATGATGGCTTGCTTTTATCGTTTTTTTTTAGTAAAGTGATGTAGTGCAATTCGCACGGAACCTGTTACATCGTTTAGCGACGTTCACCCGACGCTTTACGCTGTTTCGGGCTATCATAATTGAAGGGTGGAAATTAGCATGGCTATTTCACAAATTACTAAGAACGATGTTATCAAACAATATGCACGTCACGAAGGGGACACTGGTTCACCAGAAGTTCAAATCGCTGTTTTGACTGCAGAAATCAACGCCTTAAACGAACATTTATCTGTTCATAAGAAAGATCACCATTCATATGTTGGTCAAATGAAGAAGATTGGTCACCGTCGTAACCTTTTACGTTACCTACGTGATTCAGATGTTCAACGTTACCGTGAATTAATCAAGAGCCTTGGCTTACGTCGTTAATTTACTTAAGAAGTCGCCCAATCGGGTGGCTTTTTTTTTGCCTTTTTTAAAGTGTGGGCCTCATTGAGTGGGTCTTTAGTAATCAAAAGCTGTTTGTTTGTTTAAATTGTGATAAAATATGAATTAGAATTTAAAGCGGATGAGTTTTAAACGAAAAATTTAAAAAAATAGATGAATAGTTTGAAAGGCGTGCCTTTCAATTTCATAGAGGTGAAAGAATGAGTAACATTAAGATTATGCCGCTTGGCGGCGTCCGTGAAAACGGTAAAAATTTAAACGTGGTTGAAGTCAATGATGAGATTTATATTTTAGATTGTGGTTTGAAATACCCAGAAACTGAATTATTAGGGATTGATATTGTCATTCCGGATATGACTTATTTGGAAGAAAATGCAGAGCGGGTTGTCGGGATTTTCTTAACGCATGGTCATGTCGATGCAATTGGCGCCCTACCTTATTTCTTAAAAGAACACGATGTGCCCGTCTTTGGGTCAGAATTAACGATTGAACTAGCGAAGATTACGGTCAGCAGCGAACCTAAGTTGCGTCGTTTCCAGAATTTCCACGTGATTAATGCCAATACGGCGATTGATTTTGACAGTACGACGGTGTCATTCTTTAAGACGACCCATTCAATTCCCGGTTCACTCGGGATCGTTATTAAGACGGATGAAGGTCAAATCGTTTATACGGGTGATTTTAAATTCGATCAATCCGCACAACCGATGTATCAAACCGATTATGCGCGTTTAGCTGAAATCGGCAAGCAAGGGGTCTTAGCGTTGCTGAGCGATTCAGCTAATGCCGAATCACCTTATGCGATGGCTAGCGAACTTGATATTGAGGAATCCATTTTTGAAACCTTCAAATATCAAACGGGCCGGATTATTGTGGCGTCAGTCGCTTCAAACATTGTCCGGATTCAACAAGTCATCGATGCAGCTTATAAAACAGGGCGTAAAGTCGTTTTAACCGGTCGCGATTTAGAAAAAATTGTGCGGACGGCGATGAAACTCGAAATGATTATTTTGCCAGATGAAGCCATTTTAGTGCAACCGAAAGACCTAGAAACGTTGGCCCCCGAACAAACGGTGATTTTAGAAACCGGTCGAATGGGCGAACCGATTAAAGCCTTACAAAAGATGGCGACAAGTCATCATCGTTTAATTCACATTGAAGAGGGCGATTTGGTCTACTTAACGACGTCACCTTCACACGCCATGGAAACTATTTTGGCCAAGACTAAGGACATGATTTATCGTGCTGGCGGTGAAGTCAAAGCCGTTGGTGATGATTTACATGCGTCCGGTCATGCGAACAAGGGCGATTTACAATTGATGCTCAATTTATTACACCCACAATTTTTAATTCCAGTGCAAGGCGAATACCGTTTATTAGCGGCGCATGCCGATATTGCGCATGAAACAGGAATGGATTATAAGGACATCTTTATCGTCGGTAAGGGCGATATCTTGAGCTACGACAACGGTAAGATGCACGTTGGTGGTCAAGTAGACGCAACGGATATTATGATCGATGGTAGTGGTATTGGCGATATCGGTAATATCGTCTTGCGTGATCGTAAATTGCTATCAGAAGATGGGATTTTTATTGCGGTCGTCACCATTGATCGTAAAAATAAAAAAATCATTGCTGATCCTAAAGTGACTGCTCGCGGATTTGTCTACGTTAAAACCAGCAAAGATTTGATGGCTGAAAGTTCAGAAATCATTAAACAAGCGGTTCAGAATAATTTGGATAACAAAGAGTTTGACTGGAGTCATTTGAAACAGGATGTCCGGGAAAATTTAAGCCATTATTTGTATGAACAAACAAAACGGCGGCCCGTGATTTTACCAGTGATTATGGAAATCAATCAAAATCATCGTCGTCAAAAAAAGGACGTTAAAAAAGCGCCCGTAAAAGAAGTACCTGCTAAATCAGCGGAATAAACGTAAAAAGTCGAATATTAATTCGGCTTTTTTTCTAATAATAAAAGTGGGGAGTGAGTCGATGGGTGAGACAGTGGAACTGCCGGGTAATTATGAACGGCATATTCAACTCGGGAAGCAGGCGGCCAATCAACAAAATTGGGCGACTGCGATTGACCATTTTGAAGCCGCGTACGCTTTAGAACAACGTTTTAGTTTAAATATTTTATTGGCAAGTGTGTTGGTTGAAAATCGCCAGCTAGCGGCAGCTTTGCAATTAATGCAAGAGAAGGTCGCCGACTATTTGGCTGAACCAGATCTGATTGGCTTCTACATTGCCGTTTTATTGGCGAACAAGGAGTTTGTTGAGGCTAACGAGCTCTGGCAAGGGGTATGGCCCCAAATGCAACAGGACGCCAAACAACGCGTATTTTGGCAAACCGTAAAACGGAGCATTGAACGCGCGCAGAATCGGTACCGAGAACAACAGGTGCCGGCAATCGATAAAATCCAACAAAAACTTTATAGTATTGCGGGATTACCGTTGACGGAACAGATGCAACTGCTGAAATTGGCTAAACAGTTACCACAAGCCGAATATCTAAAGGGGATTCAACCGGTATTGGTTAATCCGTACGTGCATCCATTCGTGCGCAGTACTATTTTTGAAGAATTGGTCACGTTAAAAATAGCGCAGCCGATTGCTGTATTTTGGTTTGATCAGGTGAAGACCGCTATTCCCAATGAAATCCCGTTGATGGAGACGAGTCCGAAAATCCAGGCAGTTCAACAGGCGATTCAGCAAACGTTAGCGGATGATCCGATCTTTGCTGAACAGGTCTTGGTGACAAGTCAACTCTATTTAGCTTGCTTATACCCGTTTGAAAATGAGGTTCTGGTCGATTCAGATGAATGGACAACGCTTTTTTTACAAGAGTTGGGGTTAGTTCCAGAAAATCAGGCCACGATAGTTTCAGAAAATTCGCAAGCTTGGTTTTCGAAATTGCAAGAATTAGTGGCTAAACTAATGTTTTAAATGAGAAAATGCACCTTAAAATTAGAAATATCGCTTTTTTTAAGCGCTAAGTGTTTACAAACGTGCAAATAGCAGATATAATCATTTTTGAATTCTTTTTGTGTCAAAAAAACACTTTGTCTTTTGGCGCTCGAAGTATTATAATATTATGTAAAGGATTATCAGTATTGGAATTTATCCGCTGATTTTTTCTTGCGAAAATACAGGAGGTTCGTTTTAATGGCAGAAAAAGCACATTACGAAAGAACAAAACCCCATGTTAACATTGGTACTATTGGACATGTCGATCATGGGAAGACAACTTTAACAGCAGCTATCACAAAGATGTTAGCAGGTAAAGGCTTGGCAGAAGCTCAAGACTATGCAAACATCGATGCTGCACCAGAAGAAAGAGAACGTGGTATCACTATCAACACTGCCCACGTTGAATACGAAACAGAAAAACGTCATTATGCACATATTGACGCCCCAGGACATGCTGATTATGTTAAAAACATGATCACAGGTGCTGCACAAATGGATGGTGCTATCTTAGTTGTTGCCGCAACTGATGGTCCTATGCCACAAACACGTGAACATATCTTACTTGCTCGCCAAGTCGGTGTTGATTACATCATCGTCTTCTTGAACAAAACTGATTTAGTTGATGATGAAGAATTAACTGACTTAGTTGAAATGGAAGTTCGCGAATTATTAGACGAATATGACTTTGATGGTGATAACACACCTGTTATCCGTGGATCAGCACTTGGTGCTTTAAACGATAACCCTGATGATGTTAAAGCTGTTGAAGAATTAATGGATATCGTTGACGAATACGTACCAACTCCAGAACGTGAAACTGACAAGCCTTTCTTAATGCCTGTTGAAGATGTTTTCACTATCACTGGTCGTGGTACTGTTGCTTCTGGTCGTATCGATCGTGGTACAATCAACGTCGGCGACGAAGTTGAAATTGTCGGCTTGAAAGAAGAAGCTGCTAAGACAACTGTTACTGGTTTGGAAATGTTCCGTAAGACATTGGATCAAGGCCAAGCTGGCGATAACATCGGCGCATTGTTACGTGGTATCGACCGCGAAAACATCGAACGTGGCCAAGTTTTAGCTAAGCCAGGTTCAATCCAAACTCATAAAAACTTCAAAGGCGAAGTTTATATCTTGAGCAAGGATGAAGGTGGTCGTCATACACCATTCTTCTCAAACTATCGTCCTCAATTCTATTTCCATACAACTGACGTTACTGGTGTTATCGAATTACCAGAAGGCGTTGAAATGGTTATGCCTGGTGATAACGTTACATTTACTGTAGACTTAATTTCACCAGTTGCTATTGAAAAGGGTCTTAAGTTTACTGTCCGTGAAGGTGGCCGTACTGTCGGTGCCGGTGTCGTAAGCGAAATCCTTGACTAATATTTAATTAGTTAAATATTAAAACTCGAAGTCTAGTACTTCGGGTTTTTTTGTGTCTAAAATTCGAGATAAATTCACTAAAATAGGGATTTTATGAGGATAAATATTTACAATTCCAAGCAAATAGTTTATGCTAATTAAGTATGCAATTGATAAATTGTGAATATAACTGTCGGAGGAAAATTATGTCAGCAAAATGGGAAAAAAAGGGCACCAATGATGGTGTTCTAACCTTTGAAATTGATTTAGATAAAATTAGTGAAGGTTTGGACGTTGCGTTCAAACGTGTCCGTAAAAACATCAACACACCTGGTTTCCGTAAAGGTAAGATGCCTCGCCAAATCTTTAACAAGATGTATGGTGAAGAAGCCCTTTATGAAGATGCTTTAAACGCTGTTTTACCAGAAGCTTATGATGCTGCTGTTAAAGAAGCCGCAATTCAACCAGTTGATCAACCAGAAATTAATGTTGAAAAAATGGAAAAAGGCGCTGCTTGGGTGATTTCTGCTAAAGTAATCGTTAAACCAGAAGTTAAATTGGGCGATTACAAAGGTTTAGAAGTGCCAAAACAAAGCCGTCGGATTACAATCAAAGACGTTGAACAAGAACTTGAAACACGTCGCGAACGTCAAGCTGAATTAGTGCTTAAAGAAGACGCTGCTGCTGAAAATGGCGATACAGTTGTCATAGACTATGAAGGTTCAGTTGATGGTGAATTATTTGACGGTGGCAAAGCCGACAACTATTCATTAGAATTAGGCTCAAACTCATTCATCCCTGGTTTTGAAGATCAATTAGTTGGTCATAAAGCTGGTGAAGAAGTTGAAGTTAAAGTCACATTCCCTAAAGACTATCAAGCTGAAGAATTAGCTGATAAAGAAGCAATCTTTAAAGTGACAATGCACGAAGTTAAAGCAAAGGAATTACCTGAATTAGATGATGAATTTGCTAAAGACGTTGATGAAGATGTTGATTCATTAGACGAATTAAAAGAAAAAATTCGTGAAGAATTAAAACAACAAAAAAATGATGCTGCTGATACGGCCATCCAAGATGCTGCCGTTGCTGCTGCAACTGAAAATGCAACAATCGAAGATTTACCTCAAGCAATGTTGGACGAAGAAGTTAATACTCAACTACAACAATACTTAGGTAACATGCAACAACAAGGTATCCAACCTGAAATGTACTACCAAATCACTGGGACAACAGAAGATGATTTGAAGAAACAATTCGAAGGCGATGCTGACAAACACGTTAAAACAAATCTTGTTTTAGAAGCAATTGTGGCTGCTGAAAAAATCGAAGCAACTGACGAAGAAGTCGCTGCTGAAATTAAAGAATTAGCAACACAATATAAGATGGAAGAATCAGCTGTTCGTGGCGTTCTTTCAGACGATATGTTGAAACATGATATCGGTGTTAAAAAAGTAATTGACATGATTACTGATTCAGCTGTCGAAGTTAAAGACGCTAAATAATAACGATGTGAGCTTTAATCGGTTCTAAAAGCGGGTTCAAGGTGCTTACTTTGGACCCGCTTTTGCGTTATTTTAAGCAAAAGGCGTTATGCTGTGACTTCTGAATAAACTATGTTATAGTCTTAATTACGATTTCAAGTCGTTGTAGCTGACAGTTTTTTTAAACCTGCTATGATGAAGATAGGAAAGGGGATCATTTTACGATGTTAGATGATACAGAAACAACAACTGGCCCAGTCACTTGTTCGTTTTGTGGTAAATCACAAGACCAAGTTAAAAAGATTGTCGCTGGCCCTGGCGTTTACATTTGTAATGAATGTATTGATTTATGTAAAGAAATTATTGATGAAGAATTCAAAGATGAAGCCGTTAATGATTTATTAGAAGTGCCAAAACCAAGAGAAATTCTAGCGATCCTTAATGATTACGTTATTGGTCAAACTGAAGCGAAAAAAGCATTATCAGTGGCCGTTTATAACCATTACAAACGGGTTAACCAAATGACCGTTGCTGAAAAAGGCGATACTGAACTTCAAAAGAGTAATATCGCTTTAATCGGACCAACTGGTTCAGGTAAAACATTCTTAGCTCAGACCTTAGCGCGGATTTTAAACGTGCCATTCGCGATTGCGGATGCCACGACGTTAACTGAAGCGGGGTACGTGGGTGAAGATGTTGAAAATATCTTGTTGAAGTTATTGCAAAATGCTGACTTCGATGTCGATCGTGCTGAACGGGGCATTATTTATATCGATGAAATCGATAAGATTGCCAAGAAGAGTGAAAACGTCTCAATCACCCGTGATGTTTCAGGTGAAGGGGTTCAACAAGCACTCTTGAAGATTCTTGAAGGGACCATTGCGAGCGTTCCCCCTCAGGGTGGGCGTAAGCATCCACAACAAGAGTTAATTCAAATTGATACCACTAATATCTTATTCATCATTGGTGGGGCTTTTGACGGCATTGAAACCATTGTTAAGAACCGTCTAGGGGAAAAGACAATCGGTTTTGGTAGTAAAGCTGGCAAAGTCATCGATGAAAAACAAAGTTTAATGCAACAAATTGGCACGGAAGATTTAATGAAATTCGGGATTATTCCTGAATTCATCGGTCGAATCCCGATTACAGCTGCTTTGGAGAAATTAACGGAAGATGATTTGGTTCGAATTTTAACGGAACCTAAGAATGCACTCGTTAAACAATATGGTAAGCTGATGGCATTAGATGATGTTGAACTTGATTTCACGGAAAACGCCCTCCACGCGATTGCACATTTAGCGATTGAACGTGATACGGGTGCCCGTGGATTACGGTCAATCATTGAAGAAGTCATGATGGATATGATGTTTGATATCCCAAGTCGCGAGGACATCGCGAAGGTCTTAGTGACGAAAGAAGCCGTTGAAGGTACTGGTCAACCGCAACTTTTCTTAGCTGATGGTCAAGAAGCGTCATAAAATAATTCGATAAAGGTTGTTGGCGGGTTAAGCGTCAGCAACCTTTTTGATTTGTGACCCTAAACATGGATATTCAGAGAAGTCAACGGCGCAATAAAATTTTATTTATGCTAAACTAGCTATCGAAGCAAACAATCGGAGGTCATTATGAAAGTACAAGAAGTCGAAATGGTTATGAGTGCGGTCTCAGAGGCCCAATATCCAACTGATCAGTTACCTGAAATTGCCTTATCTGGTCGGTCAAACGTTGGTAAATCATCATTGATTAATAAATTAATCAATCGGAAAAGTTATGCGCGGACCTCAAGTAAACCCGGTAAAACGCAGACGTTGAATTTTTACAAAGTTGAAAGTCAACTCTACTTCGTCGACGTACCTGGTTACGGCTATGCGAAGGTTTCTAAGAAGCAACGGGAGAAGTTCGGTCAGATTATCGAAACTTACCTCACAACGCGTCAAAACGTGCGAGGATTGATTTCATTGATTGATGGTCGCCATGAACCCACCGAAGATGACGTCGCGATGTACGTCTTTGCTAAATATTATGATTTGCCCGTTTTGGTTGTTGCAACGAAGATGGATAAAATTTCTAAGAGCAAGTGGAATCGTCAAGAAAAAATTATTAAAGAAAAACTCGATTTTAACCCAGTTGATAAATTTGTTAGCTTTAGTGCGTTAACCGGTGCGGGTAAGGAACAAGTTTGGGAATGGATTGAACGTCAATGTGAAATTGGAGGTCAACAGTAATGGAATTTAATGAATATCAAAAACTAGCCAACCGAACGCTATACGGTAATGAACAGGTTCTGACGAATCTAGCGTTAGGGTTATCCAGTGAAAGTGGTGAGGTCGTCGATATTGTTAAGAAGTACACCTTCCAAGGTCACGAACTAGATGAAAAAATCTTAACTAAAAAGATTGGTGATGTTCTTTGGTATTTATCACAAATCGCCGAGTGGAACAATGTTGATTTCGAACAAGTCGCTCAAGATAACATTGAACAATTAAAAAAGCGTTACCCAGAACGGCACGCTAAATAAAATATTCGGTATTAAAAAAGTAGACCAAGTGAGGTCTACTTTTTTTGTGCGGTTTGATCGTCATCGGATTTACTTTTAGTTTCTGTTTCGTCTTCTTTTTTAACGACTGGTTGTTCTTTCTTAGGAACGGAAGCAAATTTATCGAATAGACCGGTTAAATCATTTTGGCGGTGGACTGTTAAACTCATTGAAATTCCTCTTTTCTCATTTGCATCTATCATACCAGATTATCATTAATTCGCAAATTTTAAACATTTATATAAATAAATGTTGCATAAATATTCATATTAATGTATTATAGGAAACATCGAAGGAGGAGTTAGGATGAATATTAAGAAGAAGTTAATGATATTAATGTTACCTTTAATGTTATTGTTGGGGGTAATGATTAGCAATAATCAACCAGTTTCAGCGGCAGGTCAGACCGTGAGCCAAGTTCAGGCCAAGAAAACGTTAGTCCTAGGAACGAGTCCTGATTATGCACCATATGAATTTTTAGTGAATAAAAACGGCAAAAATAAGACTGTCGGCATGGACATTCAAGTGGCCCAAAAGCTGGCCGATGATTTAAACGTCAAATTAGTCGTTAAATCCATGGATTTCGATGCATTGTTGGTCGGGCTTGAAACTGGGAAAGTCGACATGGTCATCTCGGCAATGTCACCAACGGATGAACGGTCAAAGAGTGTTGATTTCTCCGACGTGTACTATCTCGGTGGACAATCGATCTTAGTCAATAAGGCCGATGCGAAAATCTATAAATCTAAAAACAGTTTCATCGGTAAAAAAGTGGGGGTTCAAACGGGGAGTTTACAACAAACACTTGCTAAAAAACAAATTAAAAATGCCCAAATTACGGGTTTAACCAAGGTTCCAGATTTAGTACTCGCACTCAAGAGCCATAAAATTGAAGGGATTGTCGCCGAAACACCAGTGGCAACCGCTTATGCCAGTAATGATCCAGAATTGGTTAGAATTGATGGGAAATTCGATTTAGGGGCGGATATGCAAGGTTCTGCAATTGCTTTCCCTAAAAATTCGCCAACCTTAGTTTCAGCAGCTAATCAAAGTATTGCGCAAATCAAGAAACAAAAATTAATTCCGCAATATCTTAAAAATGCGGGTAAATTAATGAAAACAAACACGCATAATACGAGCATGTGGCATTATTGGTCTTATTTCGCTAAAGGGATTGGCTATACCTTATTCATTACGATTGTGTCAATCGCAATCGGGATTTTAATCGGTGTGATTCTCGCCTTTGCTCGGATTTCGAAGAATAAATTCATGCATGGTTTAGCGGTGATGTACATTGAATTCGTACGGGGCACACCATTGATGATTCAAATTATGTTTGTCTATTTCGGAATTGGCTTATGGATTAATATCCCAGCGTTATTAGCCGGTGTGATTGCCGTTTCCTTGAATAGTGCTGCGTACGTCGCTGAAATTATCCGTTCTGGGATTAATGCGATTGATCCAGGCCAAACGGAAGCGTCGAGAAGTTTAGGACTTTCACAACATGATACAATGCGGTATATTATCTTGCCACAAGCCTTGAAGAATATTTGGCCAGCATTAGGCAACGAATTTATTTCATTAATTAAGGAAAGTTCAATCGTTTCAATTATTGGGGTCACTGATTTAATCTATCAATTGAAAGTGGTTCAATCAGCGACGTATAAAGGGGTCGCACCGATTTTTGTTGCGATGCTGATCTATTTCGTCCTAACCTTTAGTCTTTCAAAATTATTGAATTATATCGAAAGGAAGATGCAACATGCTTAAAATCAATCAACTCGTTAAAAAATATGATGATAATTTAGTTCTAAACGGGGTTAGTGGCGACGTTGAAGCGGGCCAAGTAATCGTGGTGATTGGCCCCTCTGGTGGTGGTAAGAGTACGCTACTTCGGTGTTTGAACCGCTTAGAAGAACCAACTGGTGGTCAGATTCTATTTGAAGGCACCGACTTAATGACGTTGTCTGAAAAAGAATTGGATCAGATTAGAACCAAAATGGGCATGGTCTTCCAAAATTTCAATCTTTTTCCGAATTTAACGGTGATGGATAACTTACGATTGGCGCCCCAAAAGGTCAAAAAAGAAAGTGCTGCCGAAGCGACGAAACAGGCTGAAGCATTACTTGAACGGGTTGGCTTATCCGAAAAGGCGGATGCTTATGTCAATCAACTATCTGGTGGTCAAAAACAACGGATCGCAATTGCCCGCGCTTTGGCAATGTCGCCAGACGTTCTGTTATTTGATGAACCGACTTCAGCATTGGATCCCGAAATGGTCGGTGAAGTGTTGAAAGTCATGCAAGATTTAGCGCAAGAGGGCATGACGATGGTCGTGGTGACCCATGAAATGGGCTTCGCACGTGAAGTGGCTGATGAGGTCTGGTTCATGGCCGATAGCCAAATTGTTGAAAAAGGGACACCAGAAGAATTGTTTGATCACCCGCAAGAACCAAGAACCCAACAGTTCTTAGCACAAGTCCTAGCACAATAGTCGTTAAAGTTGCTTTTTAGCCGAAAACACGTAAAATGAAAGAACGAACACTTGTTTTGGATTAAGGAGTGGTGTGTTTTTGGCAAGTGAACATCTTGAACATAAATTAGCATTATTACCAGCTTTGCCCGGTTGTTATTTAATGAAGGATATCAACGCCCAAATTATCTATGTCGGGAAAGCTAAAAATTTAAAAAATCGGGTTCGGTCATACTTCAAGAGTAGTCATGAAGGGAAGACCGCCAAATTAGTTTCTGAAATCGTTGACTTTGAAACCATCATTACGTCGACGAATAAGGAAGCTTTTTTGCTGGAAATTACGTTAATTCAAAAACACCAGCCGTATTATAATATTAAACTAAAGCGGGGCACCGGTTATCCGTATATTAAGATTACCAATGAACGTGATCCGCAACTGTTGATTACGGGGGAAGTCAAGAAAGATGGTGGCTTTTATTTTGGCCCGTATCCCGATGTCTATGCTGCCCAAGAAACGTTGCGCTTCTTACAACGAGTTTATCCCTTGAGACGTTGTCAGGGGCATCAAGGCCGTCCTTGCCTGTACTACCACATGGGCCAGTGCCTAGGTGCTTGTTTTAAAGAAGTTCCGGAGAGTCTGTACGCAATGCAAATCAAAGCGATTAAACGCTTCTTAAACGGCCAGGTCGATCCGGTTAAAAAGAATTTAACGGCGAAGATGACAACGGCGGCTAGCGAGATGCAATTTGAACGGGCGGCTGAATTACGCGATCAACTGCATTACATCGAAGCGACGGTTGAAAAGCAAAAAATTATTTCGAACGATAATACGCCCCGCGATTTATTTGCGTTTTATGTCGATAAAGGTTGGATTTCGATTCAAATCTTCTTTATTCGGCAGGCGCGGTTAATTCGTCGTGAAAAACGCTTATTCCCGTGTGTTAGTACGCCGGAAGAAGAGCTAGCAACCTTTATCTTACAATGGTATAACCGTAAGAATAACGTTTTACCGCGTGAAATATTGGTGCCGACTGGCGTTGAAAAGGCGGTCTTATCTGATATTCTAAAGGTGCCCATTCGGACGCCGCAACGTGGTGAAAAAAAGGCGTTACTCGAATTAGCGCAGAAGAATAGTCGGTTAGTACTAGAAGAGAAGTTCCGATTACTTGAACTCGATAATCGGCAAACGATTGGCGCCCAGAACGAAATTATGGCAGCGCTAGGGTTACCGAATGGCCACGTGATTGAAGCGTTTGATCATTCCCATATCCAAGGGGCTGATCCGGTTTCGGCGCTGGTAACTTTTGTGGATGGTCGCGCTGAAAAGAAGTTATACCGTAAATATAAATTGACGGAAACGCCGGAGCGTGCCGGGGCCAATGAAGATGCCAATACGCGTGAAGTCATTCGCCGGCGTTATTCGCGGTTATTGAAGGAAGGTAAACCGCTGCCCGATTTAATTTTGATGGATGGTGGGATTGTTGAACTCAACGCCGCTAAAGACGTCTTGATCAACGAATTGGATTTAGCCATTCCGATTGCCGGAATGGTTAAGAATAATCATCATCGAACGGCCTCGTTGTTATACGGCGAAACGGCGGATCAATTGATTGATCTGGATCCGAAGAGCCAAGGTTTCTATTTATTGACCCGGATTCAAGATGAAGTCCATCGATTTGCGATTACTTTCCACCGTCAATTACGCGGTAAAAATTCGTTAAGTTCTAAGTTGGATGATATCCAAGGGGTCGGACCAAAAACCCGGACGAAGTTATTAAAACAATTTGGTTCCTTAAAACACATTAAAGCGGCGACGGTCGACGAGATTGAAGCGTTAGGCATTTCAAAGACGGTTGCACAAACGATTAAACTGTCACTATAAATGCAAAAAACAAGCTGTGACAGAACTTGATTATCAATTGAGTATCAAGTTGAAATAACTGATTATCCAGAACTAAGGATAATCAGTTATTTTGATTTGAACGGAAATTGATGAGTTCTGGCGCGCGTCGAAGAAGCATGTTCACTTAATATTAGAATACTAAGACTTATGTCACAGTTTCTTTTTGGGTTGTGATTGTCGTGCCAATTATGATAATCTAAAGGTAATTTAGGAGCGGGATGTGACGTTGATGAAAAAACAAGTGGTGAAGAATAGTTTGGGAATTATTCTAGGGGCGTTTATTTACGCTGTGGCAATTAATGATTTCTTAATTCCCCATCAAATTGGGGAAGGTGGCGTCACCGGGTTAACTGCGCTTGGCTACTATGCATTAGCGATTCCACCGGCTTTGACCAACTTTGTCTTGAACGGGATTTTGATTATCATTGGGATTCGTTTCTTAGATAAAATCACGATTGGCTATTCAGTCTGGGCGGTCTTTTGGATCTCCATCTTTTTGAAATTACCGCGGCTGATTCATTATCATACGACGCAGACCTTAATTCCAACAATCATCGGCGGGGTTTTAATGGGGATCGCGATGGCAATCATCATTGATTGTCAGGGCACCATTGCGGGCAGTACGATTCTCGCTAAAATCGTCAACCGTTATTTAGGTATTCCGACCGGTAGTGCGATGTTGTTCTTTGATTTGATTGTCGCGATTCCGTCCGGTTTCATTATTGGATTTCAGAATATGTTATTGACGATTATTGAATTGTATCTATCAGCGGTGATTTTAAATCAATTGTTAGCCCGATTTGGGGCCAAACGGGCGGTCACCATTATTTCAGAACAATACGCCCAAATTGCCGCGACGTTATCGAAAGAGTATCATCAAGGGATTACGGTGATTGAGGCCAAAGGTTATTACAGTCAAAATCAACGGCCGATGTTATACGTGATTTGCACGGCGAAACAACTGGCAACAATCGTGCCAACGATTTCGCAGATTGATGCACAGGCTTTAGTGGTGGTTGATGAGGTTCGCAGTGTGCAGGCCGAACAGTTACAACGACTATTATAGAAAGCAAAAAAAGAAGCATTCAGGCGAATGCTTCTTTTTTAGTTGGGCCATTAAATTTCTTTAGCAACTGGTCGCCAGAGGCCTAGGATTAAAGCACTGACGAAGGTCCCGATGAGAACGGCTAAGACGAATAATAAACCGTGATTAGCGAGCGGTGCGACGAAAATGCCACCATGGGGTGCTGGAACGGTAATGCCCCAGAGTTGGGTTAAACCACCGCCAATCGCTGAACCAATCACACTTGAGATAATGACGTGCAAGGGATCAGTTGCGGCGAATGGAATCGCGCCTTCAGTGATGAATGATAGTCCTAAGACATAGTTGGCAAAGGCTTGTTTGCGTTCGCTACCGGTAAATTTATTTTTGAATAATGTAGCAGCAACGGCAATGGCCAATGGTGGCACCATCCCACCAGCCATGACAGCGGCCATTAATGAACCGTCTTTAGTGGTCGTGAAGACCCCAATGGCAAAGGTATAAGCAGCTTTATTGAAAGGACCACCCATATCGACGGACATCATCCCACCGAGGAGGGCGCCTAACAGCAAGGCGTTACCGGCTCCTAAATGGGTTAGGAAAGTACTTAACCAGAGATTGATTTGTGCGAAGATTGGGTTGACCATGAAGAACATGATGAAGCCAACAATTAGTAACCCGAGGACGGGGAAAATCAAAATTGGTTTTAAACCGTCTAACGTTTGAGGCAGATTTTTGAAGGCTTTCTTTAAACCAACAATCACCCAACCAGCGATGAAACCAGCCGCTAAACCACCTAAGAAACCAGCAGGACTCTTAGACGATAAGACGCTGGCAGTGGCTTGACTGGCCATATAACCGCCGACAAACCCGGGCATTAAAGCGGGGCGATCACCAATTGAAATCGCGATATAAGCGGCTAAAACTGGAATTAGGAAGTTAAAGGCGTTATTGCCCAACGAGTTTAAGAAGATAAAGGTTGTTGAGTGGGCGCCGACCGTTTGTTCCAATAGGAACGAGATGGCCATTAAAATCCCACCACCAACGACGAAAGGTAACATATTTGAAACACCATTCATTAAATCCTGATAAACGCGACTCCACAATGATTTCTTGTCGGCATCGGCTTCTTGGCCAGTAGCCGCTTCAGTGGCGTGGAAGATAGTGCCTTCTGAATCCAATGTTTTTTGAATCAATTCTTGTGGTTTCTTAATGCCATCGATGACGGGCCGATTTAAGAGATGTTTGCCATCAAAACGAGGCATTTCCACTTTTTTATCAGCGGCGATAATCACCCCAGTCGCTCGGTTGATATCGTCGGCGGTTAAGCGGTGTTTGACGCCTTCAGAACCGTTCGTTTCAACTTTGATGTCGATGCCCATCTTAGCGGCGGTTTCCTTCAATGCGGCTTCGGCCATGTAAGTATGCGCAATCCCAGTTGGGCAAGCGGTGACCGCAACGATGAAGGGTTTCGTGTCATCAGTGGCAACGGCAGTTTGTGCGGCTTCTTTTGCAGCTTCTTGAGCGTCTTCGGCGTCTTTAGCCGCTTGGGCTTTAGCAAAGAGTGCTTGGACGTCGTCAGGTGTTTGGGCTTGTTTTAAATCGGCGACGAGTTGCGGTTTAATCAATAATGATGAAAGACCGGCCAACGCTTGTAAATGGGTATTATTAGCGCCTTCTGGAGCGGCAATCATGAAGAATAAGTAAACGGGTTGGCCATCGAGTGCGTCGTATTCAACGCCATTTTGACTCTTAGCGAATAAGACGGTCGCACGTTGAACGGCGCTATCTTTCGCGTGGGGCATGGCAATCCCTTCACCAATCCCGGTTGAAGATTGGGCTTCGCGAGCCAGGATGTCTTTGCGATAGAGGGTAGCATCCGTAATGACGCCGGCCGCTTGATATTTAGCAATCATTTCATCAACCGCGCCTTCTTTAGTCGTGGCTTGTAAATCCATGATCATGACGTCTTTTAAAAGTAAGTCTTGGATATTCATAATTGGTCTCCTTTGATGGTTAATTAATCAATTTGTGTGATTTCGATGTGGGGTAATAAGTCGTTGATTTTAGCGGTCGTCGCTAAATCTTCTGAAAAGGCCGTGGCACTGCCACAAGCTAAACTGGTTTTAAAAGCGGCCAAGGCATCGTGGTGTTGCGAGAATGTGCCAACGAAGCCGGCAATCATTGAATCGCCTGCTCCGACCGAATTAATGACTGTCCCTTTTGGTGTGCCGCCTAAGTAGGCGTGTTCTGGTGTGATCAGTAAGGCGCCAGCGCCAGCCATTGAGACTAAAACATGTTGGGCCCCTTTGGTCAGTAATTGACGGCCAGCGGCGATGATTGCTTGATGGTCCGCGAAAGTTGTGTTAAACAATTCCGCTAATTCGTGGTGGTTAGGTTTAATCACGAGGGGCCGATCGGCTAAGGTATCCAGTAACGCTTGACCGGTCGTATCAATCACGAATTCGGCTTGGCGTTCGTGAATTAAAGGCACTAGGTCTTTATAGAATGAAGCGGGGAGATTAGGGGGCAAGCTACCCGACATAAAGACGATATCGCCGGGCTTTAATTGATTGAGCTGTGCTTTGAGCACGTCAACTGCTGCAGTCGGAATAGCTGGCCCTTGACCGTTAATTTCAGTTTCTTCAACCGCGTCTTTGATTTTAACGTTGATGCGGGTATCAGCGGGGACCTGCGTAAACTGACAATCAACGAGCTCGTTATTGAGTTGTTGTTGAATGAAGTCACCGGTAAAACCGCCGATAAAACCGAGCGCCGTACTAGGTAGGTCTAAGGCTGCTAAAATACGAGAGACATTAATGCCTTTACCACCGGGAAGTTTGACGTCTGATTTGACGCGGTTCACTTGGCCGGTGGTTAATTGGTTGAGTTGGATGACGTAATCGATTGATGGATTCGCCGTAATGGTATAAATCACGATAAAACCTCCTGAATATTGGCTTGTTGTTGATAGCGTTGTCGAATGGTTGCCGGTAGTTGATCGGTAATCAGTTGGACTTGTTCTAATTGGGCAAATTTGCTAAAAGAAACGGCTTCAAACTTAGTGTGGTCCGCTAAGACCAGTGTTTGGTTCGCCTGTTGAATCGCAAAGCGTTTGAGCGTGGCTTCTTCGAGATCGGGGGTGGTGAGACCAGCAGCTAAATCAATGCCGTTCGTCCCGAGAATCGCTTGATTAAATTGGAACTGGAGTAAGGCTTCGAGTGCAGCCGCGCCGACCATGGCTTTGGTTTTATTTTTAACCCGACCACCGAGTAAGAAAGTTTGAATCTGATGGTCAGCTAGTAATGAAGCTGTATCAACCCCATTGGTGACCACAGTTAGATTCATTGCGGGGGTCAAATAGGGGATGATGGCCTGAGTTGTCGTGCCGGCATCGAGATAGATGACACAACCTGTTTTAATTTTAGAAGCGGCCAATTGCGCAATTCCAGTTTTCTCATGAACGTTTTTGCTGGTTTTTTCAATTTGTCCTAGTTCTTCTTGCAAGGTATTGATGCGTTTGGCACCGCCATGAATGCGAATCAGTAGTCCTTGTTCTTCTAAAAGTTGAAGATCTCGACGGACAGTTGATTCGGATGTTTTTAATAATTGGCAGAGCGCTTTCATCTTAACGACTTCTTGTTGCTTTAAAAGTTCGATAATTAATTGTTGTCTTTCTTCGGTTAGCATAATGATCTCCTCCGTAAAATCATTATGACATCGTTTTCAAATTAAATCAATCAAAATATTCCAAAAACGTTCAAAAACAATCATTTTTAGAATTAGACCGAAATATTAAATAACAATCGGAAGATGCCATTCGCCTGATTTAACGGGCTAGACCAGTTGTTTAAACAATGTAAGAGCTTTCAAAAGCGCTAGTGATATGCTAAAATAATAGTTAACAGGGTGGTATAGCCCAATTATTAGGAGGTTCTATTCATGGGGAAATTAGGCATTTCGATTTATCCAGAACGGTCAACATTTGACAAGGATGCGGCCTATTTAGCGTTAGCACATCAATACGGGTTCCAACGGGTGTTTACTTCTTTATTAGAAGTGACCGGTGATCAATCAGCGGTTTTGGCCAATTTTAAAAAAGTCGTTGAATATGCGAATCAATTAGGGATGCAAGTTATGATCGATATTAATCCCGGTTTATTCAAACAACTCAATATTTCATATGATGATTTAAGTTTTTTCCACGACTTAGGGGCTTGGGGCATTCGGCTAGATAACGGCTTTACGGGTGCTGAAGAAGCTAAGATGACGCGTAATCCATATGATTTAAAAATTGAAATTAATATGAGCCAAGGAACGAGTTACGTTGATAATATTATGAGTTACTCGCCTAAACGGGCCAACTTATTAGGCTGTCATAATTTTTATCCGCATCGTTATTCAGGTTTAGGGGAAGATTTCTTTAAACAATGCACGGCCCAATTTGCCCAATACAACCTTAATACGGCGGCGTTTGTAAATTCACACGAAGCGACTTTCGGACCATGGCCAACGCAAGATGGGTTACCAACGATGGAAGCTGATCGTGATTTGCCAATCGCAACGCAGATGAAACATTATCTATTAATGGATAACATCGACGACATCATTGTCGGGAATGCCTATGCCTCCGAAGCGGAATTAAAGACGATGCAAACGATTTTCAATGCGGAATATCCAGCGATTCAAATCGAAGTTGCGGCCGATATTACGGCTGATGAACGCCAAGTCTTATTTGAAAGTCTCCATAGCTACCGGGGTGATCGTTCAGAATATCTATTGCGGTCGACCATGACTCGCGTGATTTATAAGGATTTACCATTTGCAGCGCACAATACGATTGATATTCAACGCGGCGATATTTTGATTGATAATGTCGGTTATGGTCAATATAAAGGCGAAACCCAAATTGCCTTACAAGCGATGCACAATGATGGCCGGGTCAACGTGGTTGGCCACATTGCACCAGAAGAACAATTCCTATTAAGTTATTTAAAACCATGGAGTAACTTTAAATTGGTACCGGTTAATCAATAAGTTTTAGGAAAGAATGTGGCAAAATGCCCATTCTTTTTTGCGTTCTGACGGTTGTCTGTTTACTTTTGGTCTAAATTTCGGTAGTATATAAGGTACTGTTTAGAACAAGAAGGAGTCAAAATAATGTTTGTAGATCAAGTCAAAATTGATGTGAAAGCTGGTAAAGGCGGCGATGGTGCGGTTGCATTTCGTCGTGAAAAGTTTGTGCCACTTGGCGGACCAGCCGGTGGTGATGGTGGTCGTGGCGGTAGTGTCATTTTAGTCGTAGACGAAGGTTTACGAACATTAATGGACTTCCGTTACAAACACCATTTCAAGGCCAATAGCGGTGGTAACGGCCAAAATAAACAAATGTACGGTCACGGGGCAGAGGATACCTTTGTTCAAGTGCCGCCTGGTACAATTGTGCGCGATGCCGATACCCATGAACTATTGGGCGATTTAACTGAGAATGGTCAAAAATTAGTCATCGGTCGTGGTGGCCGTGGCGGTCGTGGCAATATGCGTTTTGCGAATGCTAAAAATAGCGCGCCAGAAGTTGCCGAAAATGGTGAACCTGGTGAAGAGCGTAGTATTCAATTAGAATTGAAAGTGTTAGCGGATGTTGGCTTAGTTGGATTCCCATCAGTTGGGAAGTCAACGTTATTGTCAGTCGTAACGAGTGCTAAACCCAAGATTGCCAGCTACCAATTTACAACCTTGGTCCCTAACTTAGGGATGGTGCAATTGGATGATGGCCGCGATTTCGTGCTTGCCGATTTACCCGGTTTAATCGAAGGCGCTTCAGACGGTATTGGTTTAGGAATTCAATTCTTACGCCACGTTGAACGGACGCGCGTTGTCCTTCATTTAGTTGAAATGGACGAACAAACGGGCCGTGATCCTTATGAAGATTACGAACAAATTAATCATGAATTAGAAACCTATGATCCTAAAATTTTAGAACGTCCACAAGTAATTGTCGCGACTAAAATGGATCTACCCGGTTCTGCCGAATTATTAGCTGATTTTAAAGCTAAATTAGCAGCTGCTGGTAATACTCATGAAATTTTTGAAATTTCTAGTATTACCCATCAAGGGGTTCAACCTTTGATGAACAAAACGGCTGATTTATTAGCGGACACTGCTGAATTCCCAATGGGGGATGAAGAAGCAACCGAAGCCCAAAAACTATATCAATATCAACCAGAAGGCCCTGCTTTTGAAATTGAACAAGACGAAGAAGGGACCTTTATTATTACGGGTGCTAAGGTTGAAAGACTCTTTAAGATGAGTAATTTAACCCATCAAGATGGCGTCATGCGTTTTGCACGTCAATTGCGTTCAATGGGGATTGATGAAGCCTTACGCGAGGCCGGTGCTCACGATGGTGACTTAGTAGCACTTGATAACTTTACGTTTGAATTTGTTGAATAATAAATAAGTGTGTTGGCACGTTATCGATTGCCTATCAAGTTGAAAGAGCTGATTATCCAGAAACTAAGGATAATCAGCTCTTTTGATTTGAACGGCCATTGATGCCTTCTGGTGCGCGATAAAGAAAAACCGCGTTAAATGTGAGCCTGTTAAGACTTCGATCACAGACTTTTTGCGACACACTGACAAAAAAATTATTGAAAATGTAGGCAGTTAACTAAAACATTGCTATAATAAGGCTTATCAGAATACAGAGTGGGTAGAGAAATGGTTGGAAAGAAACGTTTGAAAAACAGCCGGTATATCAGCGGCTTTGATGGGTTACGGGCAATTGGCTTAATCGGGGTCATCTTGTATCATTTGATGCCCTATACCTTTACAGGTGGTTATTTAGGCGTGCCGATTTTTATGGTTGTCTCTGGTTACTTGATTACTGATTTATTGGTCCAAGAGTGGCAGCAGAATAATTGGGTCAATTTGAAGAGCTTTTATGTGCGGCGGATTAAGCGCCTTTATCCGGGATTACTAACGATGTTACTGGCGACTAGTGCGTACATTACGTTGTTTCAAAGGCAATTGTTATACCAGTTACATGAAATGGTCATCACCAATATTTTATACGTTTATAATTGGTGGCAAATTGGGCATGGTCAATCCTATTTTGACCGGTTTGCCAATAATGAATCACCCTTTACGCATTTATGGACGTTATCAATTGAAGGTCAATTTTACTTAGTTTGGCCGTTTGTCGTGGTTGCTTTAATCGTTGGGATTAAAAAGAAAAACCGAATTGCCCAGATTTTGTTAGGCTTAAGTGTAGTGTCCGCCGTTTGGATGGCGATTTTGTATCAGCCCGGCGCTGACCCGAGTCGCTTATATTACGGAACGGATACCCGTGTCTTTTCAATCCTATTAGGCGCAGCCACCGCTTTTGCTTGGCCTTCAACGGCGCTTAAGCAAAAAGTCGTCGCACAACAACGACTATTATTAGACGGCGTCGGGTTAATCAGTGCGGCACTATTATTGGTTTTAATGTTTAATCTCGATGCCGAAAATGTCTGGGTTTACCGCGGTGGCATGTGGTTATTTAGTGTAATCGTTTGTTTACTAGTGGCCGTGGTGGCCCATCCGGGTTCGGATTGGAATCGCGTATTGACCAATCCGGTTTTTAATTGGTTGGGGAAACGCAGTTATGGGATTTATCTCTATCAATTTCCGGTCATGATTTTTTTTGAAAGTTATTTTAAGAACATCGCCGATCATCCCATTTTGTATCCGGTGATTGAAGTCGCAATTATTTTCGGGATTACCGAATTATCATACCGGTTGATTGAACAACCACTCGCGCATTATCAATACGCTAAGTTATGGGGTCAATTCCGTCAATTCTGGGCGCATCCAAAATGGAATCGCAAGGTGGGCTTCATGACCGGTCTATCATTGATTGGTTTAATCGCACTAGTGGGGTTAATGCAAGCCCCTAGCCAAGCGGCGCCGAATACTCATAAATCAGCGTTGGCGGTCAATATTCAGAAAAATAAAAAAGCCAACGCTAAAAAGAAGGCCGCGTTAATCGCGAAAGCTAAAAAGGCCAAAGGCAAAACGCAGACACCAACAGATCAAGCAGCTGAAGCGGCCGCAAAAAAGAATCCGGTCAATCAGGAATTTGAAAAATATGGGGTCACCCAAGTGGCTTTGCAAAAAGCCCAAAAATTACCGGTCACGGCAATTGGTGATTCGGTCTTGTTAGATGCAAGTGAGTCGTTACAACAAGTCTTCCCCAATATGATTGTGGACGCCGCTGTCGGGCGGCAATTGTACAAGAGTACGCCGATTATTAAGGATTACGTCCAAAAAGGGGCGATGAGCAGTACTGTTTTAATTAGTTTAGGGACGAATGGTTCCTTTACTGCAGAACAGTTAAATCAATTCATGACGGCGATTGGTAGCCAACGCCAAGTCTATTGGTTAAACACCTTCGTACCAACCCGGCCTTGGCAAAATGATGTCAATGAAATGTTAAAAGGGGCGGTTAAAAAGTATCCGAACTTAACGGTGATTGATTGGTACGGCCAAGCCAGCAAACATGGCGATTGGTTCTACCAAGATCAAGTGCACCCCAACCCAACTGGTGTGAAAGAATACACGGCGATTGTCGCCAAAGCACTGGTTCAAAAATAAATAGTTTGTTATGTAGACAAGGATGGAAGAGTTTAATGGAATTAGAATTTTTAGGAACTGGCGCTGGTGTCCCCGCACGACAACGAAACGTCACGAGTGTTGCATTGAAATTATTGGATGAACGCAATGAAATCTGGCTGTTTGATGTCGGGGAAGCAACGCAACATCAAATTTTAAAGACAACCTTGAAACCACGAAAAGTCAAAAAAATCTTTTTAACGCATTTACACGGTGACCATTTGTTTGGGTTACCGGGCTTCTTATCAAGCCGTTCGTTTCAAGGTGGCGATGAACCTTTAATAATCTACGGCCCAAAAGGTATTGAAGAATACGTCCGAACCAGTTTGAAAATTTCTGAGAGTCATTTAACGTATCCGTTGAATTTCGTCGTATTGCCGAATAAAGGCATCTTGTTAGACGATGAAACTTTTCGGGTTGAATGTGCCAAATTAGACCATCGGATTGCTAGTTATGGGTTCCGGATTATTGAAAAGGACCATCCAGGTGAGTTGCAGGTCGCTAAATTACAGGCAGATAGTGTGCCGGCGGGACCGGTTTATGCCAAGATAAAGAAAGGCGAAACCGTTACGCTAGCTGATGGCCGTCAAATTAACGGTCAAGATTATATCGGGCACGCTCAAAAAGGCCGGATTGTGACCATTATCGGGGATACCCGCAATTGCGAAGCGATTGTGCCATTAGCGGCTAACGCGGATGTGTTAGTCCATGAAAGTACCTTTGGCAAACAAGAACAAAAAATTGCACATCAATATTATCATTCAACGAATATTAACGCAGCTAAAGTCGCTAAAAAAGCGCAAGTCAATCGTTTATTGTTGACCCATATTTCAGCTCGGTATCTGGGCCAAGCCGTCCGAGAATTACAAAACGATGCGCGGGCGATTTTTAAGAATACAAAGGTTGTTAGCGATTTAGATATTTATGATATCCCATTTCACGGTCGAAAGGATGAATAAACATGGTTAAATTAGCAGATCTACAGGATTTAAAACAAAATGTAATTGTGATTACAGGCGGTTCATCAGGTTTGGGCAAGGCCATTGCCTATGAAGCAGCGAGCCAAGGAGCGGTGATTGTGGTCTTAGCCCGGCGTCAAGCCGAGTTGCAAATCGTGCGCGATCAATGCCAAGCGTTATCAGGGCAACCCGCTTATGCTTACCAATTGGATGTCAGCAATCCAGAAATGATTGAACAAGTCGTTGGCCAAATTGAAAATGATATTGGTCGCGTAGATGTGCTAGTCAATGCCGCTGGTTTTGGTCATTTTGAAACGGCGCTTGAAACACCGATGGCAACCGTTGAACAAATGTTTCGAGTCAACGTGTTAGGGTTGATGTATTTAACGCGGGCACTCGGATCGTTAATGGTTGATCAAGGCGTTGGCCAAATTATTAATATTGCTTCAATGGCGGGTAAAATGGCGACTCAAAAGTCAGCGATTTATTCAGCGACTAAATTTGCCGTGATTGGTTATTCGAATGGGTTGCGCTTAGAATTGAAACCATTAGGCGTCCAAGTCACCACGGTCAATCCGGGTCCGATTGATACGGACTTTTTCAAGATTGCCGATCAAACCGGTCAGTATTTAGAAACGGTTGATTGGATTGTGCTTGATCCTGAACGATTAGCGAAACGGATTGTCAGAGCGATTGGTCATCCAAAACGTGAAATTAACGCGCCGTTCTTAATGAGTGCCGCTGCCCAATTATATGATTTAGCCCCTAGTGTGGGTGATTATCTAGCCAGTACGATATTCAATCAAAAGTGAGGAGCATTTAAATGAAAAAACAAGGTCGTTTAATTACTGTTTTAGGATTAGCGTTGATTGTTGTGATTTTTGCCGTATTAAATGTGGCGCCAGTCGCGGTCAACTTTGGGTTTGCCCACGTCCAATGGCCGTTGATTATTGTCATCATCGTCTCGTTGTTAATTGGGGCGATCATTACGTTCTTGGCTGCCACGGGGAGTACGTTGAGTCAAAAGAAAATGCATAAACAATTGACCCAAGAATTAGCGAAAGTGCAAGCAGAACAAGCCGAAACGGTTCAAAAAGCGGTTGATGCAGCGACTGCAAAGGCGCAAAAGCAGTTTGATCAAGCGTTAGCCGATAAAGAAGCTGAAGTGCATGAATTACACGCCAAGATTAATCAAATTTCGCAAACGAGCGATCATCATAACGCTTAGTTTTAAACAAGTAGCGAGTGCCATCCGATAATCGGGTGTGTGCTCGCTTTTTTAATTGGACTAAAGTCTGATTTAGAAGCAAATCACTTGAATGTTTGACCTATTTTGACTATTATAATAATAGTTAGTCAAACAACTAACGTTAATTCAAAAATAAACTTAAAAAGGAATGACGTTTATGAATCCAGAACAAATGACTCAGGCAGTTCAAGATGCCATTGCCGAAGCACAAAAAATTGCAATGACACGGCACCAAACAGAAATCGATATTCCCCATCTTTTTAAATTTTTGATTCAACCGCAACAATTAGGCCAACAGATTTATCAAGAAGCCGGCGTTGATTTAGCTGGTTTAGAAGCCGAAATTGATCGCGAAATCGATGCGATTCCAACGGTTGAAGGTCAAAGTCAATATGGGCAGAATGTTTCGAAAAATCTATACCAAGTTTTAACGGAAGCCGAGAAATACAAAAAAGAATTTCAAGATGAATATCTATCAACCGAAACGCTCATTTTGGGCTTAATGGCGCTTAAATATCAACCAATGGTCCAATATTTAAACCAACAACAAGTAACACTCAAAACGTTGAAAGCAGTCGTGACTAAATTAAGAGGAGGGCAACGAGTGACATCTAAAAACCAAGAAGATAATTATCAAGCATTAGCGAAATACGGGACGGACTTAGTCAAAGCGGTTCGTTCTGGTAAAATGGATCCAGTCATCGGTCGGGATGAAGAAATTCGCGATGTGATTCGGATTTTATCGCGTAAAACGAAAAATAACCCGGTTCTAATCGGTGAACCAGGGGTTGGTAAAACGGCAATCGTCGAAGGCTTAGCGCAACGAATTGTCCGAAAAGACGTGCCCGAAAACCTTAAGAACAAGACGATTATTTCGTTAGATATGGGGAGTCTGATTGCCGGCGCTAAATATCGTGGTGAATTTGAAGAACGGCTAAAAGCTGTTTTAGCTGAAGTTAAGAAGAGTGAAGGCCAAGTCTTGCTCTTTATTGATGAAATTCATACGATTGTTGGTGCGGGTAAAACTGAAGGCAGCATGGACGCTGGTAATCTATTGAAGCCGATGCTAGCCCGGGGGGAACTCCACATGATTGGGGCGACAACGCTCGATGAATATCGTCAAAATATTGAAAAAGACAAAGCGCTTGAACGGCGCTTCCAAAAAGTCTTAATTCAAGAACCAACCGTTGAGGATACGATTAGTATTTTGCGGGGGTTAAAAGAACGCTTCGAAATTTTCCACGGCGTCCGAATTCATGACAACGCCTTAGTCGCCGCTGCAACGTTGTCGAACCGTTACATTACCGATCGTTTCTTACCAGATAAGGCGATTGATTTGGTCGATGAAGCCAGTGCGAATATCAATGTCGAAATGAATTCACAACCAACTGAATTAGACCAAGCAACGCGCCAATTGATGCAATTAGAAATTGAAGAGGCGGCCTTGAAGAAGGAAACGGATGCCGCTTCCCAAAAACGGTTGGCTGAAACCCAAAAACAATTAGCCGATTTACGTGAAACCACGAATAGTTTGAAGATGCGTTGGGAAACCGAAAAGGCTGATTTGAATTTAATCAACGATAAAAAAGCAGAAATTGATGCGGCTAAACATGAATTAGAGGACGCGCAAAGTAATTACGATCTTGAAAAGGCCGCGAAATTACAACACGGGACCATTCCGCAACTCGAACAAGCGTTAGCCAAGCTTGAACAGGATGAAAAACCAGAGGACTGGATGGTTCAAGAATCAGTCACTGAAAATGAAATTGCCGCAGTGCTCAGTTCACAAACGGGTATTCCAGTCGCTAAATTAGTGGCCGGCGATCGGCAAAAACTTTTAAAACTAGCGGATCATTTGCATGAACGCGTGGTTGGGCAAGACCAAGCAGTCAATGCGGTCACAGATGCCGTTTTACGGGCGCGTGCTGGCTTGCAGAACCCTAGCCGGCCATTGGGCTCATTCTTGTTCCTAGGCCCAACTGGGGTTGGTAAAACGGAATTGGCGAAGGCACTCGCCGAGGACCTATTTGATTCTGAAAAACACATGGTTCGAATTGATATGAGTGAATATATGGAAAAATATTCCGTTTCACGCTTAGTCGGGGCGGCACCAGGTTATGTAGGTTATGAAGAAGGCGGCCAACTGACTGAAGCGGTGCGCCGTAATCCATATACGATTGTCTTGTTAGATGAGATTGAAAAGGCCCATCCGGATGTCTTTAATATCTTGTTGCAAGTTTTAGATGACGGCCGTTTAACGGATTCACAAGGTCGCACGGTTGATTTTAAGAATACGATTATCATCATGACGTCTAACCTTGGTTCAGAATTATTATTAGACGGTGTCGATGAACAAGGTCAAATTTCAGAAGTAACGCAAAATCAAGTGCACGCGTTGATTCAAACGAAATTCAAACCAGAATTTTTAAACCGGATTGATGATACAATTATGTTTACACCGTTGAGCTTACTTGATATTCAACAAATTGTGGTCAAAATGGTCGCTGAATTATCAGAACGATTGGCGGATCAAGATATTACGTTGACGATGTCGGACGCCGCTAAAAGTTGGGTTGCCCAAGAAGGGTATGATCCCGCTTTTGGGGCCCGGCCATTACGCCGTTACATCACGAATTATGTTGAAACGCCGTTAGCCAAGAAACTAATTGGTGGCGATATTTTGCCCGATACAACGGTTGAAATTGATTTAAAGGACAATCAATTAGTTTTTAAAGTGTAAATTAACGGTCATTCTCCTTTAGTTCTATGGTATACTGAAAAGAATGGCTATGCTGATGCGATTATCGGATGATTGACTCTGAGGTAAATGATTTGATTTTCATGAAATCACTTGCTCTTATGAGTTAAACATAGTATTATAGAAGTCGCGGACAAAAGTAGTGGGACGGCTGATTAATTTCAACGTCAATTTGGTTAGTTAGGAAAAAGCTTGCTAAATTCCCTGAGTTCGGTATATCATTAATGAATCTAAGATACAAAGGAGTCTGAAAATAATGGCAGTTCCAGCAAGAAGAACATCAAAGACGAAGAAACGTATGCGTCGTGGACATATCAAATTGAACACACCTAACGTACAATTCGATGCAACAAATGGCGAATACCGTGTAAGTCACCGTGTTTCACCAAAAGGCTTTTACAAAGGCGAACAAGTTGTTACACCAAAAGCTAACGACTAATTTCCTTTAGAAGAACGATTATCCCTCGTGGATGATCGTTCTTTTTTTGTGGACTCTAAGCAAATCATTAGAAAACGACTAAAAATGTTTATTAAGATTAGAAAATGATTATAAAACAAAATAATTAGATTAGAAAAGCACTGTATCCGTTTACCCCTAGCCCAATACCCATTAAAATGAAGGGGAGTAATTAGTATTAATGCATCGAGTACGACCACCTTGGTTAATGTTTTAATTAAGGTGGATTAGAAATGGAAGAGGTGTTTTGGATGGCAGAAAAGAAAAAGACGAGTAAGTTGACGTTAGGCGCACTTATTCTAATGATTTTCACGTCAGTCTTTGGCTTTACGAATATCCCGCGTGCATTTTACTTAATGGGATATGCATCAATTTTCTGGTATGTTTTAGCAGCAGTAACCTTCTTCATCCCTTATGCATTTATGTTAGGGGAAATGGGAGCCGCTTTTGGGGAAGCCAAAGGTGGGATTTACTCATGGATGGAGAAATCAGTTAATGCGAAGTTTGCCTTCATCGGCACCTTCATGTGGTTTGCTTCTTACATTATCTGGATGGTCAACGTTGGTAACGGGATTTGGATTCCATTATCAAATGCGATTTTCGGGGTTGATAAGACGCAGAGCTGGTCAATCTTTGGTTTGACTAACGGGGTTCAAACGTTAGGTATTTTAGCAATTATTTGGATTATCGTAATTACCTTTGTCACTTCTAAAGGGTTGGACAAAATCAAAAAAGTAACAAGTATCGGTGGGACTGCGATTACGTTAATTAACGTCATTTTATTCTTAGGCGGGATGTTAATCCTAGTACTTAATAAAGGCGTTATGGCACAACCAATCACGGCTCACGCCTTTTTCCAATCACCAAACGAAAGTTATACGTCGATGATTCAAGTCTTTAGTTTCGTCGTCTTCGCAATCTTCGCTTATGGTGGTTTAGAAGTTGTTGGTGGGTTAGTTGATGAAACTGAAAATGCGAAAGTCAACTTCCCTAAAGGTTTGGCAATTTCAGCAATTATCATTGCCATCGGTTACGCCATCGGGATCTTTATGATGGGGACTTTTACTAACTGGGACTTCACTTTTGCTGCTAATAGCGGTTTTGCGAAAGCAACCGGTTCAACAGCGCAAGTCACATTAGGTAACGTGGCTTACATCGCTATGAATAACATGGGTTACCAATTAGGATTAGCCTTAAACCTAAGCCAACACGCTGCAATTCAAGTTGGGATTTGGTTAAGCCGTTACATGGGCTTGTCAATGTTCTTAGCGCTTTCTGGTGCGTTCTTCACGTTGATCTTCTCACCATTGAAGACATTGATTGAAGGGACACCTGCTGAATTATGGCCTAAGTCATTCACTAAGAAGAACGAACACAATATGCCAGTTAACGCGATGAAAGCTCAAGCAGCAATCGTGATTGTCATTATTGCTTTCGTTGCCTTTGGTGGTAAAAACGCTGCTATATTCTTTGAAATTTTAACAGCGATGACTAACGTTTCAATGACGTTACCATACATGTTTGTCGCTTTTGCTTTCTTCGGTTTCAAGAAGGACGATTCAATCGAAAAACCATTTACAATTTATAAAGGTAAGACCTTCTATAAATTCTGTGTCATTATGGTCATGTTTACGGTTGGGTTTGCGAACGTCTTTACGATTATTCAACCCGCAATTGATGGCAATATTAAACAAACATTGTGGTCAATCGCTGGACCGGTCTTCTTTACGGTTGTTGCATGGTTCATGTTCAGTCGTTACGAGAAGAAAATGAAATTGAAAGCTTAATTCTAAAAGGTTGTCCAGTGGGCAACCTTTTTTAATACTAAAAACATGACAACTCGTCATTAATCCTTGAAAAAATCAGTTAAAAAGGGTACGCTGAACAAGCTAATCTATAAGATGAAAAGGTGACGAGAAATGAAAAAGACAATGCTAGCAATCGCTAGTTTAGGGTTACTGGGTGTACTAGCGGGTTGTGGTCAAGCCCAATTAACGACTAGTAAAACCAATTATCAACAAAATGGAATGGTCGCTGTGGTCAAAGGGACCGCGGCTAAAAAGGCAACGTTAACGTACCAAATTGATCAAGCCAAAGCTAAAAAAGTAACGGTTAAAAGTGGCACCTATGTCATTCAAGTGCCTGCAACCACTCAAAAACAAACGGTGACGATCAAGGCGAAGACGGCTCAAAAAACAACGACCAAAAAAGTAACGGTCGCGGCGGGTAAAACGTTAGGCGATTACCGAACAGTTGTTGGCACTTATAATCAAGCGTTAGTTGGCATGGCACTTTCTAAGGACGACCAAGCTAAAGCGCAATCGCTCCAAAAACAAACACAAGCGCTTAAAGACGGTCAAGCTACGGCCGATCAGTTGACCGAGTTGCAAACGACGCAACAGGCCGTTCAAGCTGCCATGATTAAAGCGCAGCAAACGCAAGCTAAACAATTGTTGCCAACTAAGGTGGACGATGGCGTGCAACAGTTGCTTAAGACTAAAAATACAACGATTCGGGCCAACGTTCAAGATGATCAGATTCTAGGATTGACCTTGATTGCACCGGTTAAGGCGTTGAAAAATAAAGCGGCCCTTAAAGAATTTGGGATTAGCTTTACGTTGTTGGCTAAAGCAACCGGGGCTGACGCGACTAAAGTGATGCATGAATTTGAACAATTCACCAAGAAAAGTCAAAAAGATAATCAAACGACAATGAAGACGATTCATTCAAACGGGGTTAATTTTAATACTGGTTTTTCAGCCAGTGATTTATACATCTACATTACGAAATAAATAAAAATAAAGCGCCCAATCAGCCAGCATTTCGGTTGATTGGGCGCTTTATTGATATAACTTAATCAATGATTAAGCGATTTTTTTAGGTAAAACAAGTGGTAATAGGTTCAAGATTAATCCGAACAAGACGGAAACAATCAGCGTTGTTTGTACACTAAAGTCTGTTTTGTCTAATTTAGAACCGATAAAACCAAGGACGAATCCAAAAATGAGTGTCCAGATGAGGTTCATAACGTATTTCATGGTTGGCCTTCTTTCTTTGATCCAATTCTATGATATTGTAACACGTTTTGGAAAGAGATTCATTCGAAATAATTTGGTATACTAGAATTATTCAAAAAAGACTCCGGAGAAAGAAGGCGCGTTTGATGACGTTTGTTCAGTTGCAAGTTAAAAGTACGTATACGCTTTTAGAAAGTACGACTAAAGTAGCTGATTTGGTTCAAACGGCCAAAGAGCAAGGCTATCAAAGTTTAGCGTTGACCGATACGAACGTGGTTTACGGCCTAGTTGATTTTTATAAGGCAGCTCAAGCGGCCGACATCCAACCAATACTCGGTTTAACGATTGAAGTTGGTGGACTGCAACAACTCGAGGAACGTTTTCCGCTTATTTTGTTAGCGAAAGATCAAGTGGGTTATCAACATCTTTTACAAATTTCATCGCAAATTATGTGTCAAACTGAAATGGTTAGTTTTGAAGCCATTCAAAAATTATTGAGCCATTTAATTGTCATCACCCCAGCCCAAAAAAGTGAAGTTGTCCGTTTGTTATTGCAAGATGCTGACCAACAAGCACAAGCCTATTTAGCCCAATTAAAGGCGGCGGTTGATGCCGACAGTCTTTATTTAGGAATCAGTGATAAACAGGCCGCTAGTCCACAACGGACGGGTTTAATCGCGTTGAGCCAAGCCAGTCAAGTGCCGTTAGTGGCGCTAGGTGATGTTCGTTACTTGCAACCAACAGACGCTTTTTCAGTTCAAGTATTGCAACACATTAAAGCGGGGACCCAAATTAATTTACAAACGACTGATCAGGAGCAACCAGGGGGCTATTATCTGCAGAGTGCAACGCAGATTACCGCTGAATTTGAAGCGTTGGCATTAGCTGAAGCAGTCCAAAATACGCAAACCATCGCGGCGGCTTGTCAGGTCGAATTAACCTTCAAACGGGCTCAACTTCCTCGATTTGAAACGCCGCAGCAAGAATCCGCGAATGATTATTTAGAAACGCAAAGTCAAAGTGGTTTAGAGGCGCGATTTGCAGGGGCGTCAGTGCCGGCTGAATATCAATCGCGGTTACAATACGAACTCAAGGTCATTTTCGAGATGGGTTTTGCCGATTATTTCTTGATTGTTGCCGATGTTATGGCACACGCACATCAACAACAGATTATGACCGGACCAGGTCGGGGATCGGCTGCGGGTTCATTAGTGGCTTACGCATTAGCGATTACCGATGTCGATCCCATTCAGTACCAACTGCTGTTTGAACGATTCTTAAACCCGAACCGCGCGAATATGCCGGATATTGATTTAGATATTCCGGATAATCGCCGTGATGAAGTCTTGGATTACGTTTATCAGAAATACGGCTATAATCATATGGCCCAGATTATTACTTTTGGGACCTTGGCGGCGAAGATGGCCTTGCGCGACGTCGGCCGAGTTTTTGGGCTCAGTCAATTTGAAATGAGTAGTTGGTCTAAGGCAATTCCGAATGTCTTAAAAATCAGTCTACAAGAAGCCTATCAACAGTCGCAAGTCTTACAAAATTTGGTCGCCGATAGTCAGCAAAATCGGTTGTTATTTGAAACCGCTCAGCGAATTGAAGGCCTACCCCGGCATTATTCAACGCATGCGGCTGGGATTGTGTTAAGTCAGGCACCGTTGACCGATACTGTAGCGCTTCAAAGTGGTGGGGACGCGATTGAACTTACCCAATTTCCGATGGGCAACGTTGAAGAATTGGGTCTGTTGAAAATCGATTTCTTAGGCTTACGTAACTTGGGTATTTTAGCCAATATCGTTAAATTAGTCGGTCAACAAACCGGCCAATCATTTGATCCACATCAGATACCGTTGGACGATCAAGCAACCTTGGCGCTCTTTCAACAGGGGGATACTAACGGGATTTTTCAATTTGAATCGGCCGGGATTAAAAATGTGTTACGCCGGTTGAAACCGACTTCGTTTGAAGATATCGTTGCGACCGATGCGTTGTACCGACCAGGGCCAATGGAGAACATCGACACGTTTATTGCGCGTAAAAATGGTCAAGAACCAGTGACCTATCCTGATGATTCACTAGCGACGATTCTAGCGCCAACCTATGGCATTATTGTCTATCAAGAACAAGTCATGCAAGTGGCTTCTGAGATGGGCGGATTTACGTTAGGGGAAGCCGATTTACTCCGGCGGGCGATGAGTAAAAAGAAAAAAGCGGTGATTGACGCTAACCGGACTAAATTCATTCAAGGCGCGCTTGAACGGGGGCATAGCGAAGCCGTTGCGACGAAGGTCTACGACTATATCGAACGGTTTGCTAATTACGGCTTTAACCGGTCACACGCGGTCGCTTACAGTAAGATTGCGTATTGGTTAGCCTATTTAAAAGTCCATTATCCAGCAGCCTTTTTTGCGGCCTTGTTGAATGCGGTGTTGAACCAATCGACTAAGACTAAAACCTATCTCACCGAAGCGAAGAAACGGCAGATTACGGTTCGGCCACCGGATATCAACCGGAGTCAACGGTATTTTAAGTTGGATGATGATGGCATTATATTCGGTTTGTATAGTATCAAAGGGCTACGTCGCGATTTTGTTGTATCGATGCTGACGGAACGCCAAACCAACGGTCCGTATCAATCGTTGTTACAATTTTTACAACGAATCGATCGTAAATTTTTAAAGTCGGATAATTTGACGGCACTGATTTACAGTGGCGCGTTTGACGGGTTTAACGCGAATCGGAATCAATTGTTGACGAATTTGCCAGACTTATTAGACAGTATCCAATTGGCGGGCGATAGCTTGGATTTATTCGAAGTTCTCGCGCCCAAACCTAAAGATGTACCGAATTTAACGTTGACTGAACGACTCGATAAAGAAGCAGAGTATTTAGGCGCCTATCTATCGGGTCACCCAGTCGAAAAATACGAACGGACGCGGCGGTATTACCATATTCCGGCAATCAGCGAACTCCACGCCGGACAAAATGTGCGCTTGGTCCTCTTCATTCGGCGCATTAAAGTGATTCGGACTAAAAAAGGCGATCAGATGGCGTTTGTCACCGGGCAAGATGCGACGGGGGAAATCAGTATCACGATCTTTGCGAATCTCTATCAACAAGTCGCAAGTTGGTTAGCAACGGAACAAGTGTTGCTGGTGACCGGGAAGATTGAAGAACGGCGCGAGTTGCAAATCGTTGCGAATCAGATTCAATTAGCGGATGACGTTCAAAAGGGCTTGCCAAAAGCCACGCTGTATTTGCGGGTCCAAACCGCGTTGACGATTGACCAGGAACGCCAGCTATATCGGTTGTTGGAACAGCAGCCCGGTCAGGTGCCTGTTATCTTGTATAATGCTGCGACGAAACAATCAATTTTGTTGAAAGAACATTATTGGGTGAATGGTCAGTCGACATTAACGACGGCGCTTACAAGCCTGTTAGGAACGGGAAACGCCATTTTAAAAGGCTTTTTAGAATCATAAAATGAAAACATCTTTCGGAAAAAGTTCGCAAAATACAAGACTTCTTTTCTGAAAAGTGATACTATATTAGTGACTTTGAAATGACCAAATGGTTTTTTCAAGTAAAATATTTGCCTGGGGTGAAAAGATGAAACGCATAGGTATTTTGACAAGTGGTGGGGATGCACCTGGTATGAACGCTGCAATCCGTGCCGTTGCAAGAAAAGCAATGCATGAAGGCCTTGAAGTCTATGGTATCAATTACGGTTTCGCTGGTTTAGTGGCCGGTGATATCTTCAAGATGGATCCAATTACAGTTGGTGACAAGGTTCAACGTGGCGGTACTTTCTTGTATTCAGCTCGTTATCCAGAATTTGCACAAGTCGAAGGACAACTAAAAGGGATCGAACAACTCAACAAGTTTGGGATTGAAGCCTTGGTTGTTATCGGCGGTGACGGTTCTTATCACGGTGCACTTCGTTTGACAGAACATGGTTATAACACAATTGGACTACCAGGAACAATTGATAATGATATTCCATTTACTGACCAAACAATCGGTTTTGATACAGCGGTTAACACGGTGCTTGAATCAATCGATAGAATCCGCGATACAGCTGCCAGTCACGAAAGAACTTTCGTGGTAGAAGTGATGGGTCGTGGTGCTGGTGATATCGCATTGTGGGCCGGCGTTGCCGGTGGCGCACAAGATATTATTATTCCAGAACATGATTTTGATGTAAAAGCAGTGGCTGACAAATTACGTGCTTCACGTGAACATGGTCAAAAACATGCCATCATCGTATTAGCTGAAGGCGTGATGCATGCTGATGAATTTTCAGAAAAATTATCTGAATACGGCGATTTCCACTTACGTTCAACTGTCTTAGGACACGTTGTCCGTGGTGGTTCACCAACAGCTAGCGATCGTGTTTTAGCAAGTCGTTTGGGCTCAAAAGCAGTTGAATTATTGCTTGAAGGCAAAGGCGGTTTGGCGTTAGGGATTGAAAAGAATGAAATTATTGCACATGATATTACAGACTTGTTCAATCACAAGCATCACGCTCAATTAGGGTTGTACGATTTAAACGCTGATTTAGCATACTAGTAACGTTTCACAATAAATTTGTTAAAATGACTGCAAAGTCTTTTAAAAAAAGAGACATAAAAGGAGAGACTCCACTTATGAAAAAAACCAAGATCGTAAGTACACTTGGTCCCGCAAGTAATAGTGTAGAAATCATCACAAAATTAATCGAAGCAGGCGCTAACGTATTCCGCTTTAACTTCTCACATGGTGATCATGAAGAACATTTAAGCCGAATGACAATGGTTCACGAAGCTGAAAAATTAACTGGTAAAACAGTTGGTATCATGTTAGATACAAAGGGTGCTGAAATTCGGACAACTGTTCAAGTTGGTAAGAAATTTGAATTACACACTGGCGAAACAGTGCGCATTTCAATGGACGATACACTTGAAGGAACGCCTGAAAAGATTGCTGTTACTTACCCAGGTTTATTCGCTGATACACACGTTGGTGGCCACGTTTTAATCGATGATGGTTTAGTGGATCTTAAGATTATTGAAAAAGACGAAGTTGCTAACGAACTTGTTACTGAAGTTCAAAATGATGGTATGGTCGGCTCACGTAAGGGTGTTAACGCACCTGGTGTTTCAATCAACTTACCTGGTATCACAGAAAAAGATGCTAGTGACATCCGTTTTGGTTTAGATAACGAAATTAACTTTATCGCTGCAAGTTTTGTTCGTAAACCTCAAGATGTTTTAGACATTCGTCAATTATTAGAAGAAAAACACATGGAACATGTGCAAATCTTCCCTAAAATCGAATCACAAGAAGGTATCGACAATATTGACGATATCATGAAAGTTTCTGATGGTTTAATGATTGCTCGTGGTGACATGGGTGTTGAAATTCCATTCGAAAACGTACCTTTCGTACAAAAGAGCTTAATCAAGAAGTGTAATGCAATTGGTAAACCAGTTATCACTGCAACACAAATGTTAGACTCAATGCAAGAAAACCCACGTCCTACACGTGCCGAAGTTAATGACGTTGCTAACGCTGTTATGGACGGTACTGATGCAACAATGCTTTCAGGTGAAAGTGCTAACGGTGACTACCCAGTAGAAGCTGTTGCAACTATGGCTCGTATCGACGAACGTACTGAAAAAGCATTAACAGACCGTGATGCTTATGCTTTAAAAGCATACAGCAAAACAAACTTGACTGAATCAATCGGCCAAGCTGTTGCTCATACTGCTCATAACTTAGGCATCAAGACAATCGTTGCTGCAACTGAATCAGGTTCAACAGCACGTATGATTTCTAAATATCGGCCACAAGCTGACATCTTAGCCGTTACATTTGACGAACGTACTCGTCGTAGCTTAACAGTTAGCTACGGTGTTTACCCAGTTGTTGCTAAGAAACCAGCTAACACTGACGATATGTTCAACTTGGCAACACAAACAGCTCAAGAATATGGTTTTGCTAAAGAAGGCGACCTAATCTTGATCACTGCCGGTGTACCAGTTGGCGAACGTGGCACAACTAACGTTATGAAGATCCAATTAATTGGTTCTAAATTAACACAAGGCCAAGGCGTTGGCGATGAAACAATCGTTGGCAAGGCTGTTGTTGCCTCAAACGCTAAAGAAGCTGCTGATAAAGCAGTTGATGGTGGTATCTTAGTTGTTAAATCAACTGATAAAGATTACTTACCAGCAATCGAAAAATCAAGTGCTATCGTTGTTGAAAACGGTGGTTTAACATCACACGCTGCTGTTGTTGGTATCGCTATGGGTATCCCAGTTGTTGTTGGTGCTAAAGATGCAACTGATGCTATCAAAGATGGCGAAGTCATCACAGTTGATTCACGTCGTGGTATCGTTTATCGCGGTGCTACAAACGCGCTTTAATCAACAGGTTCATTAGAACCGATATTTGAAGAAACGTCTGACAAAATGCTTATTTTGTCAGACGTTTTTTTGTGAGTTTCTGAAAATAGTTTTGATAATTTGCTGACAAGGTCCGCGTTTATCGTTACAATAGTAGAGAGACTTTATTGGAGGTCACTATGGAGAGCTGGCTATTTTTAGCGGCGATTTTAATCGTCGCCTTATTAGGTAAAAACCAATCATTAATCATCGCGTCGGCAGTTGTTTTAGCGTTAAAACTATTGCCATTTTCAAACAAACTTTTCCCGATTATTCAGGCGAAAGGGATTAATTGGGGCGTGACCGTCATTTCGGTCGCCATCTTAATTCCGATTGCGACCGGTCAAATCGGCTTTAAGGATTTGTTGAACGCCTTTAAAACGCCGGCCGGGTTTATCGCAGTCGGCTGTGGGGTCTTAGTTGCCGTTCTTTCAGCCAAAGGGGTTGGCTTATTGGCGGCGAGTCCTGAAATGACCGTTGCGTTAGTTTTTGGGACCATTATGGGCGTTGTCTTCTTAAAAGGCATTGCGGCCGGTCCGGTGATTGCCGCTGGTTTGACGTATACAATTTTAACAGTCTTTAATTTAATACCGTTCCACTAAATAAAAAAACGAGGTAAACTATGAACAACTTAATCGGACAAATTATTACCGCCCTAGTCACAGATGAAAACGAAGATGCTTTCTTCGTTCAAAAAGATGGCGTGACGTTAAAGCTTAACAAAGAAGGGCTTGAAACAGTGCCTGAAATCGGTGATACGGTTGAAGGTTTTGCTTATGAGAACTCAAGTCGTGAATTAATCTTGACGACGTTTATTCCAAAATCAAGAGTGGGCCATTACGCCTTTGGTGAAGTCGTTGAAACGCGCCGTGATCTAGGTGTCTTCGTCAATATCGGTTTACCCGATAAGGACATGGTCGTTTCGTTAGATGAATTGCCAACCATCAATAAATTATGGCCCAAACCTGGTGATCGTTTGATGATCGCACTTGAAGTCGATGAAAAAGGTCGGACTTGGGGTAAGATTGCCGATGAAGCCATATTTAGATCAATTTCAAAAGCGGCTAAACCAGAAATGAAGAATGAAAATGTTGAAGGGACCGTTTACCGCTTAAAATTAGTCGGCACGTTCCTATTAACGGATGATTTCTATATTGGTTTCATTCATCCTTCCGAACGCGAAGCAGAACCCCGTTTGGGCCAAATGGTTCAAGGTCGGGTGATTGGTGTCCGACCAGAAGGTAGCTTAAACGTCAGCTTGAAACCACGGGCCTATGAAGAAATCGGTGACGATGCCGAAATGATCATTGCCGTTTTAAAACGCCAACCAGATGGCACGATGCCTTACACCGATAAGAGTGACCCAGACGATATCAAAGGTTATTTTGGGATTAGTAAGGGGAGTTTCAAACGGGCGTTAGGTCGTTTGATGAAGAGCGGTTTAATCGAACAAAAAGACGGTCAAACGCGCTTAACGGATAAAGGTCAAGCTGATTTAACGGACTAATCATTTTGAGTGTAATGGAGTGAAGGAAGTCGATTATGGATAAAACAGCGCAATTAGAAAAAATACGACATCAATTACAACAGGCCGGCTTTAAATTAACCTCACAACGTGAAGCGACCGTTGCCATTATTTTAGATCATTATCAGGACCATCTAAGTGCTGAACAAGTGTTTATGTTGACCAAGTCAGTGGCACCAGAAATTGGTTTAGCGACGGTTTATCGAACGCTGGAAATTTTGACGGAATTGCACATTTTAAATAAAATTAGTTTTATTGAAGATGGGATTACCCATTATGATTTATGTGAACCCAATCAAAATAGCCATTTTCATCATCATTTATTGTGCCTGCAATGTGGTCAAATTCAAGAAATTCATGAAGATTTATTGACAGACGTTGAAGCCGAAGTGTTGGCTAAATTTCAATTTGCGGTGTTGGATCATCGGTTAACCTTACAAGGCGTTTGTGACCATTGTCAAACCGTGAACGTGGCCAACGGGCTGCCCGCTAATAAAGTCGACGTGACGCGCCAAATTGACTTAAGTCAGCTATAGTCCGGAGAAAAATATGCAAACGTTAATTGAAGACTATTTACACTATTTAAAGATTGAACGTGGCCTATCGGATAATACCCGGAGTAGTTATCGCCAAGATTTATTCCAATTTACGGCCTATTTAGAACAACAGCAGTTAACCGGATTTACGCAGGATCATTTTGTGATTATCAATTATTTACAAGTTCAAACGGATGCGCATAAAGCGCAGAGCAGTATCACGCGGAGTATTTCGACGTTACGTAAGTTTTATCAGTATTTATTGCGTGAAAAACAAATCGAGATTAATCCGATGTTACAAATTGATTCCCCGAAACAAGGTCGGCATTTGCCGGCCGTTTTATCTTCTAGCGAGATCGAACGACTGTTGCAGACACCGGATACCGCAAAACCATTAGGCTTACGCGATCGGGCAATATTGGAAGTGTTATACGCAACCGGGCTACGGGTTAGTGAGTTGATTCATTTGAAATTAGCCGATTTACATTTATCGTTGGGCTTAATTCAAACGATTGGTAAAGGAAACAAGGAACGGATTATTCCGATTGGCGATGTCGCGGTTGATTGGGTCAATCAATATTTAGACCGCAGTCGCCCGAAGTTAACCAAGGGGCAGTCAAACCCTTACTTGTTCGTTAACTTTCATGGTAATGGGTTAACGCGCCAAGGCATCTGGAAGAATCTCAAGATGTACGTTAAGTTAGCCGGGATTGAAAAGGATGTCACCCCCCATACACTACGACATTCGTTCGCGACTGTTTTACTTGAAAATGGGGCTGATTTACGGATTGTCCAAGAGCTATTGGGGCATTCTGATATTTCAACCACTCAAATTTATACGCATATCAGTAAAAAACATCTGACAGAGGTTTATCAAAGAAGCCACCCCAGAGACTGAGCGTATTTGTTGTTGGTTAGCATCTGTGGTAGAGTTATGCTATTAGAACTTTGCTTGATCATTGGAGGTCAACATGTTATTTAAGTACAAAAATGATTATGAGAAGATTGCGATGGGCTTTTTATCGTTTATCCCTGATCTAAAAGAAGTGTCGCATGTTCAATCAGAACTTGCTTTTTACAATAACGATGACCAACATATTTTATACCTTTGGCAAAATGAAGCAGGTGATTTTGCTGGAATTGTTGGGATTGAATTGGGGACTGATTATATATTAGTGCGGCACATTTCACTGAATCCGTCTGAGCGCAGTGACCACCGGTTTTATGAAGTGTTAGACGAATTAGCGGCGATGTATCCTAAGAGTCGGGTGATGGGTTCTTTAGACACAGCGGCTTTAATTGCTAAGTGGGAACAGCACCAGACTAAAGAAATGGATTAGTTGCGAGATGACTGAACAGTTGACGTTGGTCCTTTCTGATTTTGAAGGACCCTTGGATTTATTATTACATTTAATTAAACAAACAAAGATTGATATTTATGATATCCCCATTGCTGAAATCACCGCGCAATACCTGGATTACTTGCATCAAATGCAAGAACTAGCCCTCGATATTGCGGGTGATTATTTAGTGATGGCGGCAACGTTAATGAAGATTAAAAGCAAATTATTGTTGCCAAAGCCACCGGTGTTGGAAGAAGAAGAGGCCATCGACTATGTTGATCCGCGTCAAGAACTGGTCGATCAGTTATTGGCTTACCAGGCTTTTCAAAAGATTGCCGGTGTTTTGCAAGAACGTGAAATGGAACGCCAACAACTTTTTGCGAAACCGGCTAGTACCAATCCCGCTGAAAAAGTGGTGCCACTTGCGCGCGGTGTGATTAAACCCCGTGATTTAGCAGCGGCGGTTTCCAAGATGTTAGCGGAGGCCAAAGCTAGTCAACCGGTTTTTAAAACCGTCCAGAATGACGAAATTTCGATTACTGAAAAAATGAATTGGATTACAAACCAGTTAAGTCGCCAAGCCAATGCGGTGACGTTTGAATCGTTGGTTGTGAATCCCAATGATTGTGATGAAATTGTCACCACCTTCTTAGCGATATTAGAATTAATGAAAGATCGTCGCATTGTCTGTGATCAGCTAACTTATCAGACCCAGATTTTTGTGATGTTGAAAGAGGAATCGACTAGTGAAGCATCTCGCTGAAATTGAAAGTTTATTATACGTTGCCGGTGATGAAGGGGTGACCCTAACCCAAATTGCACAATTAGTGTTATTGGATGAGGCCGCGGTTCGCCAGTTATTGGAAAAACTAGGTCAGCGCTATCAAACTGATGACCATTCAGGTATTTGCCTGATTCAAGCCGCTGATTGTTATAAGTTAGTCACCAAAAAAGAAATGGCACCATTGATTAAACGTTACTTTGCGGGTCCGGTTTCGACGAGTATTAGCCAAGCCGCTTTAGAAGTATTGGCGATTGTCGTCTACCGACAACCGCTAACGCGAATTGAGATCGATGAAGTTCGTGGCGTGCAAAGCAGCGGGGCCATTCAGACGTTATTAGCGCGGCAATTGGTGCTTGAAAAAGGGCGCAAAGATGCCCCTGGTCGACCGATTTTATACGGAACGAGCGATTATTTTTTAGATTATTTTGGTTTAACAACGCTTAAAGAATTACCAGAGTTGGAACAATTAGAATTAACGGTGGATGAAAACCAACCAGTAGCGGATACGGCTGATTTATATTTCCGTCAATTTGAACAAACATTAAATGAAGTTAGTCCACAAACGGACGATAAAGGAGAACAATAAATGGAACGACTACAAAAAGTCATCGCTAACGCTGGGGTTGCTTCTCGGCGAAAGGCTGAAACACTGATTCAAACGGGACACGTCACCATTAATGGTAAAGTCGTGACCGAAATGGGTATCAAGGTTGAAGGTTCAGAACATATCGAAGTGGATGGTGTCCCGTTAACACGGGAACGTAAAGTTTATTACATGTTATACAAACCACGCCAAGTCATTTCTGCAGTGACTGATGATAAGAAACGGCCCGTCGTGACTGAATATCTTGAAGATATTCCAGAACGGGTTTATCCAGTTGGTCGGCTTGATTACGATACATCAGGGTTATTGTTATTAACCAACGATGGGGACTTTGCCAACATGTTAATGCATCCTAAATATAAGGTTGATAAGACCTATGTGGCTAAGGTCTCAGGGATTCCAACGCCTGATATGTTACGTCAATTACGTAAAGGGATTGTGTTAGAAAAACGTAAAACAGCGCCAGCTAAAACGAAAATTATTTCAACTGATCGTCGGAAAAATACGGCCATCATCAGCATTACGATTCACGAAGGGATGAATCATCAAGTTAAAAATATGTTAGCGGCTGTCGGGCTACCTGTTTCTAAATTGAAACGGGAAACCTATAGTTTCTTAACCCTTGATGGTTTAGTGTCGGGTGAATACCGGGCGTTGAAACCAATCGAAGTCGCAGAATTCAAAAAGATGGCAGAACTCAGTGAAAAACCACGGCATAAAAACCGAAAGTAAATCGTTGCTTTTAGGATTATTTTTTGGTATGCTTTCCGTGAAGTAAATATTAATGGTTTGTCTTCAGGGCAGGGTGTAATTCCCGACCGGCGGTAATAGTCCGCGACCTGCTGCATCTGCAGTGGCTGAACCGGTGTGACTCCGGTACCGATAGTGAAAGTCTAGATGGAAGAAGATAGAGCTTATTTGGGTATGAATGTATTCATTTAAGGTCTATTAATCACCCTGGTTAATAGACCTTTTTTAATGCAATCAAACACTTTGAGTTCGCAAATGAAGACAACCTCATTTGGAGGGTGTTACGATGCATGCATCAAAAGTACGGACAATGGTTGGCGTCGCCATGTTAGGCGCAATTTCATTTATTGTGATGTTTTTCGAGTTTCCCATCATTTTGGCTTTTCCTTTTTTGAAGGTCGATTTTAGTGATGTGATTGTTTTACTCGGAACCTTTATTTACGGGCCACTTGGTGGTATCGGGGTGGCGGTGATTCGCTCGGTACTCCATTTCATCATGACGGGTGCTAGTCTGCCAAGTTTGGTGGGCGATTTTGCCGGAGTGTTAGCGTCTATTTTTTATCTTTTACCGTTTTATTATTTATTCAAACGGCAAAAAAGCGTTGTGAAAGGTCAAATTTTTGCTGGGGTCGTCAGTTCAATCAGTATGACGATTGTGATGGTCTTGGCCAATTGGCTCTTTATTTTACCACTCTATATTCGATTAATGGGGCTCAATTTAGGCATGTCAACCCTCCAGTACGTCTTGATCGGGTTAGTACCGTTCAACTTGATTAAAGGTGGTTTGGTCACGGTCGTCTTTGGTATTTTATATTTACGAATCTTACCATGGTTAAAACAACATATGAAAACAGCCATCTGAGGCTGAATAAAAAGACACTAACCGCGACTGGTTAGTGTCTTTTTACGTGGGGATATGCTAGGATGAAAATGGGGTTGATTGACGAACAATTGCGCCCGTTGGACAAGCTGTATAGGCTGATTTGAACGCAATTTGATCACGTGGATTGTCGATGGGGACCTGACCTTGATTCTGATCAGGTTTAAAGAAGGCAACACCATCGGCATCATAATCAAAGAGGGTTGGCGCCTTCAATTGGCAGAGGCCACAGGCAATACAACGTTCAGGAATAACACGACTATATAACAATGAATTCACACTTTCTAGGATAAGGAATTTAAGATGTTAATTGATTATCTTTTATGTTTATTGAGTACCGACAAGCGCCGCTACCAAGTGGTCTATTACACCTTGGTCGGTAAGCGTACGACGTCTAATTTATACGCAGCGTTAGATTACGATATTATAAAATGGCTTCAAATTTATCCTAATCTATCATTGACGCAATTTCAAGCGATATTAAATAAAATGGTTGAGGCGGGTTGGTTAGTCTGTGATGACCATTTTGCTTGGTTGACGCCAGCCGGTGATCAACAAAAACAAGCAATCCGACCAACCTTATTTTGGCCGAAGCATTATGATGGGCCACAGATGGGCAAATTGACGGCGTTTCAAAGTCGCTTATTACTGGCACTCCAAATTACATCTGAATACGCCCACCATAACCAGCGTTATTTTCCTGTGACCATCAGTTTACATGAACGCAACCAAGTCGTCTATTGGTTTAAACAACATAAACAACAAACTTATTTCCCGCAACAGGTTCAAACTGAGCTCAGGCTGCTGTTACAGGAACTCACAACCGAACAGGCTAACCTATTGGCCAATCGCTTAGTCGGCCATCAAGTCACCGGTAGTAGCCAGCAACAGCTCGTGCAACTGTTGGGACAATCACCGTTGGCCATTGAATTACAAACGCTTGATGGGTTTGCGCAGCTCTTAACACGGTTGCGCCAATCACCAGCTCAATTTCCGATTTTAGGGGGATTAGTGTTGGATAAGCCAAGCCGGTTAAGTCAGAGTACCGCTCAAACCTGGCAAGCCATCCAATCGGGGCAGACGGTTGATCAAATCAGCCAGCAACGGCACATTAAACGTGGTACGATTCTGGAACATCTACTCGAAATCGCCATATTAGTGCCGCAGTTTCCGTTTGTTGATTATTTAACGCATCAGAGCGAGTTAGCCACGTTATTCGCGCAGGATACGGCGGTCAGTTTTCAAACCGTTCAAGCGACGGTTCCGGCGATTGATTTTTTTGAATACCGGTTATATCAAATTAAATTAAAGGTGGCGGGCCAATAATGTGGGACATTCAACAGGTTTTAAAACAGCGCTTTGGCTACGACACCTTTAAACCGGGACAAGCGGCCGTTATTGAGGCTGTCTTGGCTGGTCGGGATACACTGGCCGTTTTACCGACCGGCACGGGTAAGTCGTTGTGTTACCAGTTACCGGCCTATTGTTTGGGCCATACAACCATGATTGTGTCGCCATTGATTGCGTTAATGCAAGATCAAGTGGCACAACTGAATTATCAAGGTGAAAAGCGCGCAGTCGCGATTAATTCCAATTTGGAGTATGGGCAACGCCAACAGTTGCTACGCCATTTGCCAGATTTTCGGTTTATCTTTATGGCGCCAGAAACGTTAAGCAATCCGGAAACACTAGTCGCTTTACAACAATGTCAGATTGATCTGTTCGTGGTCGATGAAGCGCACTGTATCTCACAATGGGGGATTGATTTTCGGCCAGATTATTTAGCACTAGCTGGCATTAAAAAGCAGCTAAAGCCGACTGCAACGTTGGCGTTGACGGCTACCGCAAATGCCCAGGTTCGATTAGATATCATCGATAAATTAGGCTTAAACGCCGTTGAGCAAGTCCTAACGTCGGTCGACCGACCTAATATTTATCTGGGGGTTAGTCCGCAACCAGACGAACAATCTAAGGATGCCTATTTAGTTCAATTGGTTAAAAATAGTCAAGGTCCCGGAATTATATATTTCTCGAGTCGTCAAAAGACCGTTGAGATTGCGAATTTATTGCAACAACAGACGAATCAACGGGTGGCTTACTATCACGCCGCACTATCGACACAGGAACGCTACGTGATTCAGCAACAATATATGGACGGAACGATTGATGTGATTTGTGCGACCAATGCGTTTGGGATGGGAATCAACAAGGCCGATATTCGCTACGTCATTCATTACCATGTGCCACAGAACATCGAAAGTTATCTGCAAGAAATTGGGCGTGCGGGCCGTGATGGACAACCGGCGTATGCGATGGTGCTGACCACGCCGCAAGATCTGTATTTACAACAGGCATTGGTTGATTTTGGGATTCCAACCAACAGTTTGATTCAGCAATTTTTTAAGCAACCGGATTTGTTTAAAAAAAGTGAGGGCAACGAATTTGAATTATTACGCCGCTACCAACAACTCGGTTTATCGGCTAATGCGGTCGAACAATTATTGACGAATCGTCAAAAAGAAAAACAGTTCGCCTTGCAGACAATGCTTGATTATTTGGCTTTTAAAGATTGTCGCCGCCAATTTATCATTAATTATTTCGATGAAACGATTCACCAAGTTAACCATAATGACACTTGTTGTGGAAATCAAACGAATTTAGAATTTTTAGAAAAAATTAATTTAGCATACGCAATTAATGATAAAGCCCCTAAAATAAACAGTTTAACGCCATGGGATAGGATTTTGACCCAATTGTTTTAGCGTTTTTTAAAGTTTTTTTGAAAAGTCTATGGTACAATATCAAAGAATACCGAGAGGGAGGGCCGTCAATGCTCAAAGATGACAAGAAAAAAACAGATAATCAGACGGAAGATAAACCCTGGGAAACACAATTTGATGATGATCGTGATGCCAAAGGTAATTTATCCCGTGTTGCTTCCAAGAGTAAAGAAAAGGGTAATACTTATTTTGCCATTATTTTAGGTGTTTTATTAGTGTTAATGATTGCTTTTCCAATTATTGCCTACACCGTCCATTCTAGTCGGGCCAACAAACCGGTTGAAGAATCTTCCAAGATTGTTGTCGATAATACTGACAGTAGTAGTGCTAAGAAAGCGGCTAAGAAGTCGCAATCAATTAGCGAGAGTAAAGCGAAAGTTGCCAGTGAAGACAAAGCTAAGGCAGCCAGTGAAAGTAGCGCTAAAGCGGCCAGTGATGAACAAGCCGCCGCTGCAAGTAGTAGTCAGGCAGCCGCTGAGAGTCAACAAGCTGCAAGTGCTAGTCAAGCAGCTGCTGATAGTAGTAGTGCTGCTGAAACGAGTAGCAGTAGCTCTGAATCAGCAACTGGGACTTACACGCTTAAATCGGGCGAAGGCCTGTACCGTGCAGCGGTTAATAACGGGATGACGTTAGATCAATTATTAGCGTTAAATCCAGGATTAACCTCTAGTTCAAGTGTTGCACCAGGGACGCAACTCAATATTAAATAATAACAATTGAAGGCCTGGAGGATTTTCTCCAGCCTTTTTTAATGATTTTTAGGAGGATTTTTGAATGCAAATTGCAATTGATGGACCAGCATCATCTGGTAAGAGTACCGTTGCGAAGATTGTTGCGACGCAATTAGGTTTCGTATACGTAGATACCGGTGCGATGTATCGGGCGACAACCGTGCTTGCGAATCGTTTGGGGCTAGATTACGGGGATGAAGCGGGTTTGATGGCTAAATTAGTGGACGCTCAAATTGAATTCCAACCCGATCAAGCGGGTCAAAAAGTTTTCCTAAATGGTGAGGACGTCACATTGACGATTCGGACACCCGAAATTACTAATAACGTCTCACAAGTGGCAGCCTTAGCAGCGGTGCGAACAGAAATGGTTAAACGTCAACGGCAGATTGCCGATCAAGGACAAGTTGTGATGGACGGTCGGGATATCGGAACTACGGTGTTGCCCGATGCTGCGGTCAAGATTTTTATGGTCGCCAGTGCCAAAGAACGTGCACAACGCCGATACGCTGAAAACATCACTAAGGGCATCGATACGCCATTAGCAACGTTGCAAGCTGAAATTGAATTAAGAGATCAAAAAGATAGTACGCGGGCCGTTTCACCATTGCGGAAAGCGGCCGATGCGGTTGAAATTGACACGACTAAATTAACAATTGAGCAAGTTGTCGCTGAAATATTAGCGATTACGAAACAAAAGATGCCAAATTAGTGAATTACCAAGGGAAAAAACTGGTAATTCAGCGGGAATTCAACTAAAATAGAAGTGTATAGACAGTCAGTCGTTAAGGAGGATTTTAGGTATGAGTGATGCTAACTTGAATGAAACTCAGAGCAGCGAAGCTATGGCAGCTGCTTTGAACAGTGTCCACGAAGTCAAAATTGGGGACGTTGTTCAGGGTGAAGTTTTAGCAATTGAAGATCGCCAAGTCATTGTTGGAATTCAGGGCACTGGTGTTGAAGGGGTCGTTCCTCAAAAAGAACTCTCAAGTCAACCCATTGACCAATTATCAGATATCGTTAAGGTTGGGGATGAAATGGCCTTAGTCGTTATTTCAACAATTGGTAATGATAAAGAAAATGGTAGTTATTTATTATCAAAACGTCGTTTAGAAGCACGTAAAATTTGGGCTGAAATTGAAGCTAAATTTACGAATCAAGAAACCGTAACAGCGACTGTCTCAAGCGTTGTTAAGGGTGGTTTAGTCGTTGATGTTGAAGGCGTTCGTGGTTTTGTACCCGCTTCAATGATCTCAGACCGTTTTGTCCGTAACTTGGATGGTTATAAAGGCCAAGAAATGACCTTACAAATTATTGAAATTGAACCAAGTGAAAATCGTTTAATCTTATCACGTAAAGCGTTAGTTGAACAAGAACGTAAAGCACAATTGCAAGCCGTTTTTGAAAAACTATTACCTGGTGATATTATCGAAGGTGAAGTTGCGCGTTTAACCAACTTTGGTGCCTTTATTGATTTAGGCGGCGTTGACGGTTTAGTCCACGTTTCTGAAATTTCATATGACCATATTAAACAACCAGCAGATGTTTTGACGGTTGGTGAAACGGTTAAGGTGAAGGTCTTAGCATTAGATCAAGAAAAAGGCCGGATTTCATTATCGATTAAAGATACACAACCTGGTCCTTGGGATGAAATTGCTGAAAAAGCACCTGTTGGAAGTGTTTTAGAAGGCGTTGTCAAACGTTTGACAACTTTCGGTGCTTTTGTTGAAGTATTCCCAGGTGTTGAAGGTCTTGTGCATATTTCACAAATCTCACATCAACACATTGCGACACCAAACGATGTTTTAGAAGAAGGTCAAACAGTTCAAGTTAAAGTCTTGAATGTTGATCCAGATCAACAACGTTTAGGTTTATCAATCAAAGCGTTACAAGAAAAACCAGCGGGTGCGAAAGATTCTGAACCAAAAGATGTTGCACCATCTGATTATCAAATGCCAGAAGAAGAATCTGGTTTTAGTATCGGCGATTTGATTGGTAAATCATTAGATAAATAAGTGCTTACTCAAGTTGGTCAGGCTTTGAGGATTAACCTACAAATCAGCGTTATGATTTGTACTCTGAATCATAACGCTGATTTTGTAGTTAACCGGAAAAGGCTACTTGAGAAGCACGTTATAATCGAAGTGCTAAATACAGCCGATCAGCTTCTGAGTATAGCCTAGAATTGTGAGTTATGACTGGGGTTAGTCATAACTTGCGATTCGTAGCTAGACGGAAGAAGTTGGCTGGGAAGCACGTTATGATCGAAGTGCCGTCACTCACGGGTAGTTTCGGAGCATTAGCCTAGTCTGGTGAATAAAGGCCGCACTATGGACTTTGTTTGCCAGACGTAGCTGAGCACAGGAAACTGTGAGTAACTGCACGTTATCAATTATCTAGCAATTCAAAAAAGGTGTTTATCCTGAGTTTTCAGGATAAACACCTTTTTTTGGTTATCCAGCCGGTTGAACTTGGCTGGTTTCGAGTTGGCTAATGATTTGTTGAACGATCGCTTTAAATGCTGGACTATGCCGATCTCGTGGACGCGGTAGATTAATCGGAATTTCTTGGAGCAATTGTTGTTGGCCGACAATCACGATTTTAGAAGCGAGCGCAACGGCTTCTTCAATATCATGGGTCACCAATAGGGCGGTTAATTGTTGGGCTTTCCACAGGTTTTCAATGAGTTGTTGCATTGATTGTCGGGTGAAAGCGTCTAAGGCGCCAAACGGTTCGTCAAGCAATAGTAGCTCGGGATGGTGTAATAAGATACGTGCTAAGGCAACACGTTGTTGCTGGCCACCAGAGAGGGTTAGCGGGTATTGATGTTGATTGGCCGTCAGATCAACTTGGGCTAAGGTGGTTGCTAATTGTTCAGAGGTGATTTTAGCTTGGCCAATACTGAGATTTTGTGCGACGGTTTTCCAAGGGAGCAACCGAGGATTTTGGAACATGATTCGGGTCATGGCGTTGGTGGTTGTGACGCGCTGCTGGTTTTGCCAGATGCTGCCTGAACTAGGGGCACTTAAACCGGCGATCATCCGCAGTAATGTACTTTTACCAGCACCACTTTTCCCGATAACGGCGATAAAGTCGTTTTGCTGAATGGTCAAATCAATCGGATTTAGAATGGTTTGGCCGTTGAATTTTTTGGTAACTGCTTTTAATTCCAGAACTGTTTGCATTTTAAAACCACCTTTATTCATTAATTTGCCAGTGATTGGCTTCATTTTCGAAAAACTTAGCAATTAAATCTGATATTTTACCGAGTAACGCATAAATCAAAATACTGACGAGAATCACATCCATCTGCATGAATTCACGGGCGTTCATCGCCATATAGCCGATACCAGAATCCGAAGCGATCGTTTCGGCGACGATTAGTGTCGTCCACATAATGCCGAGCGCGTAACGTAGCCCGACTAGGATGGCCGGCAGCGCACTCGGAAAGATAATATCGGTGAAGAGTTGCCAACGACTCAACTGGTAAACGTGGCCCATTTCAATCAATTCTGGATCAACGCTTTGAATCCCGTGTACCGTGTTGGCGTACAGGGGAAAGAAGACGCCAACGGCCACTAGAAAAATCTTACTGGTTTCGCCCACCCCGAACCAGGCGATGACGAGCGGGAGTAATGCGAGATGCGGGATGTTGCGGATCATTTGGATGGTCGAATCGAGTAATTGGTTGGCACGGTGGGAGAGGCCGGTCAGTAACCCGAGTAGTAAGCCTAGACTGGCACCAATGCCGAGACCTAAAGTGGCACGGTAAAGACTGATAGTGACGTTTTTGAAGAGTTCCTGGCCCTGTACCAAGGTGTAAGCTGTTTTGATGATAGTCGAAGGGGCCGGGAAAAACTTAGTGGAAATTAAATTGAACTGACTCGCGACTTGCCAAATCAGTAGTAAACTGACGGGCAGTAATGCCGGTAAACAGAAATTGAGGAGCTTAGTTTTGAACTTTTGCATGACACACCTACTGACTATTAATTTTCGATTTTAGCGGATTGAACATCAACTTTCTTTTTGATTAATTTTAAATCGTAGAAAGTATCGGCGATGGATTGTTGTTCTTTCAAAATTTCGGTGGAGATTGATTCTAGCCCGTAAGTCCGGCGGTTGACCATCAAGGTAATCGTCGCTTGATCCATCTTCAACGCTTTAGCGAGATTTTTAATCAATTGGCTTTTATTTTGATTGGCGCGTTTGAGGGCCTTATTGGTCTGACTGACGACTAGTTTAGTCACGTCAGGATTAGCGGTTGTAAAGGATTTAGTGGATAAAATGAAATCACGATCGGTCGTATAACCTTCGGCGGTCGTTAGGATTTGCGCGCCGATATCAGTTTGTGCCGAAGCGGTATAGGGGTCCCATGTGACCCAAGCAGCAACGGAGCCCTTTTCAAAGGCAATCCGGGCGGCACCAGCGTCTAGATATTGAACATCAACATCGTTCAAAGTCAGGCCAGCTTTTTTGAGGGCTCTGATTAAGAAGTAATGAGCGCTAGTGCCTTTCGCAACTGCAATCTTTTGGCCTTTCAAGGCTTTGACTGATTTAACGGTACTATTTTTAGGAATCAGGATTGCACTACCTTGGTATTTAGAATAACCGGCAGCGGCATAGACGATTTGCGCGCCACTGCTTTGCGCAATCACCGGTGGCGTGTTACCAGTCCGACCGAAGTCAATTGAACCGGTTTTAAGCGCTTCTTGTAAGGCGCTACCGTCGACGAATTCATGCCATTTAACGGTGTAGTTTTCCTTTTCCAACGCTTTTTCAAGACCACCATCGAGTTTGGCAATCTGGAAAATATCGCCTTTTTGATAGCCAATCGTAATCACGGTTTTGGCTTCGGCTGTTTGATTACCGTAGAGATAGTGGTAGCCAAAGGCGGCGCCGATTAACCAGATGCTACAGAAAAGTGCGACGGCCAGTTTTTTAAACCAATGTGTTTTAGCCATAATGGGCCACCTCCTGTAAATTAAAATCAGTTAATTGATGCCGTTTAACTTTGCCGGTCGGACCACTGGGCAAGGCTTGGACGAAATGAATGATTTCGGGCTGTTTAAACCGGGAGAGGTTGTGTTGGCAATGTTCGATAATGGCTTGGTGATACGCTTCGAGTTGTTGTGCATCGGTTGAGTGATTGGTGAGGATAATGTAAGCACTGACGCGTTCGCCGAGAATCGGATCCGGTTGGCCAGTCACACAAACTTGTTCAACGAAGGGTAATGCTAATAAAATATTCTCGACTTCTGTGGGGCTTAATTTTTCACCCCCGCGATTGATCACGTCTTTTTGCCGACCGTTGATGAAGACGTAACCTTCGGAATCCTGATAACCGAGGTCGCCGGTTATCAGCCAACCTTGATCGAAGTCGGTGTTTCCTAAACTGTTTTGATAGGCCGTAATCACGTTAGCCCCACGAATGGCGATTTCACCCATTTGGTTGGCGGGTAAGGTTGAATGATCGGCTGCGACAATTTTTAAATCAAGACCAAGGGGTACGCCAACGGAGCCTAACTTACGGTGTTGGAGTGGATTGGCGCAAATTTGGCTGGCAGCTTCGGTCATGCCGTAGGATTCGATTAACGGTACTTGAAAGGTCTTTTCAAATTGACGTGCCGTCGTAATGGCGAGTGGGGCTGAAGCTGATCGAATGAAGCGCAAGTGATGATTGATTGCGTACTGGGGGGCTTTTTTGAGTAAGATGTTGATGATGGTTGGGGCTAATGAGACCCACGTGATTTGCGCGGTTTGAACCGTGGCCCAGAATTGGCTGGCACTGAATTTAGGGGCAATCACTAGTTGTCCGCCGGAAACCGTCGTGGCCAATAAGGAAATGACTTGGGCGTTAATGTGAAAGAGCGGTAAACAGAGATAGGTGCGATCCGCGGCGGTCAATTGATGGCCCGCGATGATGTTTTGAATAGCTGCCAATAGTTGAGCGTGGGTTAAGCCAACTGCTTTGGGGGTCCCAGTCGTGCCTGACGTATACATATAAATCGCTAACGAATTTTCGGTCGGCACGCAATTAGTGGGTTGGTGATGGTTAATTGATTGACGTTGCCAGTAATGACTAGTCGCTAATTCAGGATTGATACTCAATCGTAGGTGGGGTTCGGGGGTACTAAAATGAGTGTCGTCGGCGAAAATAACGGCAGCGTAAGTTTGTTTGGCTAAGAGTTGGTGCGCTTCGTTATTGGGAATTTGGGGGTCAACGGCGGTAATCGTTAAACCCGTGATTAAGGCGGCGAGATAAGTAATGTAGAATTGGTAAGAATTGGGCAAGCCTAACATGAGGTAGTCGCCAGTTTGTAAACCTTGATTATTAAAAAAAGTGAGACAGTGTTGTAAATCACGACTAACGGTTGCCGCATCGAAAACGTGTTGTGCGGCTAAATCAGTTACTCGTGTTTTGGCTGTTGATTGTAAGAGTTGTTTTTGCAGGGTTGCGCTGAGTTTAGACATGACGAGGACCTCGTTTTAAGTATTTTTTTGGGACGACCGATACAATAAGCTAAGTAGGGCGTTTGGTAACAGAGATAGGCAATCCCGAAGGATAAACCGTAGATGACAAGGAGCGCAATTGGTGTGATTAAGATCAGCGCCAGGGTGCTCAGGTGAGTATTGGCTAAGAACCATTTGAAACCAGTAATCGCAATCGGTTGGGCAAGATAAATGCCGAATGATAGCTGGGCGCCGAGTGCGACCCATTTTGAAAACCAGCGCCAATGTGGTTCTAATCGGTGAGCGGCCCAACGTCGACCTAAATATAGGATGATCAGAATGAAAAGGCAGGCGTATAAAACAAATAACGGTTGATGAACGGATTTAGAAGCAATATCACCTAAATGGAGAATGAAACGATCATAATAGTAATAAAGCCAGATGGCTGGCACGGCGATCCATAAAAGATGAATGAGCTTGGGACCGTGACTATCGAGCCATTCAGTCAATTCTTGGTAGTTCAAGCAGGTGATAGCACCGGCGATGAAATAGAATTGATAAGTCCCGACGAAAACGCCGTAATGGGAGAGTAGGTAAGGCCAGTGGCTGGTATCGAGGTGGGGAATCACGAATTTAATCAATAGGGTAATGAGAATTTGACACCAGAAACTACTGTAGAGAATGACGCGGTGGTAACGTTGATTGTGTTGCAACCATTTGAATAATGGCGGAATAATCAGATAGAGTTGCATCGTGACGAGTACATAATAGAGATAGCCTAAATCACCGTGTAATAAATGCGGGCCCAGTTGCTGATAAAAGGTCAGCGTTAACGGGGATTGACCGTGCAACATGAGATAGACCAGATTCCAAGCGAGATAGGGAATCCCAATCAGCCAGAATCGTTTACGCCAGAACTTCAATAAGCTGACGGGTCGACGACTGAGACTAAAAAAGAGTACCAAACCACTAACAAACATAAAACTGGTTCGGGTAAAATGAAAAGAGGCGTGCAAACCACCAAAAATTTGGTAAGTTAGGCTAGTTGGATCGAATTGTTTTTTGACGATGCCGATGGTGTGAATCGCTAAAACGCCAATGATAAAAAAGAAACGCATAAAGTCGATTTCATAAAGGTGTTTCTTGTTCAAAAGCAGGAGCCCCTTTGTTAAGTATTAGTTATTATGAATAACTTGATGAGTACTTTACCGGTTAAATGTGACTTTTCTGTAAGTTTTAGATGGTTAAAATCGGATTTAATTTTGAATAAAATGGGATAGTGGCCTTTTTTTAGGAATTGCGGAATCGGCGCCATAAATATGCTATAATTGATTGTTATAGCTTGATCTCGGAATTATTATCAAGTTTGAAAGGAATGATTATTATGACAAAACCAGTTGTCGCGATTGTTGGTCGCCCGAATGTTGGGAAATCAACCATCTTTAATCGAATTGCCGGCGAACGGATTTCGATTGTTGAAGACACACCAGGGGTTACTCGTGATCGCATTTACACGAATAGTGAATGGTTAGGCCACGAATTTAGTTTGATTGATACCGGTGGGATTGAAATTAGTGATGCACCATTCGTTGAACAAATTAAGCAACAAGCAGAAATTGCCATTGAAGAAGCCGATGTGATTATCTTTTTAGTCAGTGCACGTGAAGGCGTGACGGATGCGGATGATCGCGTTGCTCAAATTCTTTACCGGGCCGATAAACCAATTCTATTAGGGGTTAACAAAGCTGATAATCCTGAACAACGTCAAGATATCTTTGATTTTTACAGCCTCGGCTTCGGCGATCCAATTGCCGTTTCCGGGAGTCATGGTCAAGGGATTGGGGATTTATTAGACGCTGCGGTGGCTAAATTCCCAACTGAAGATCAAGAAGAAGAAGACGACAGTATCAAATTTAGTTTGATTGGTCGTCCGAACGTTGGTAAATCATCATTGGTTAACGCGATGCTCAAAGAAGAACGGGTCATTGTGTCGAGTATTGAAGGCACGACGCGGGATGCGATTGACACCAAGTTTATGGCTGAAAACGATCAAGAATTTACGATGATTGATACGGCCGGGATTCGTAAACGGGGCAAGGTCTACGAAAATACTGAAAAGTATGCCGTCTTACGGGCTTTACGGGCGATTGACCGTTCTGACGTTGTCTTGGTTGTCTTGAATGCTGAAGAGGGTATTCGTGAACAAGATAAAAAAGTCGCAGGGTACGCGCATGAAGCCGGCCGTGGGATTATCATTGTCGTCAACAAATGGGATACTTTGGAAAAAGATAACCATACAATGAAGGAATTCGAAGACCATATTCGGAGCCAATTCCAATACTTAGACTACGCACCGATTATTTTTGTTTCCGCTAAAACGGGCGTCCGTCTACAGAACCTACCAGCGATGATTGAACAAGTTAGTGAAAATCAAAACCGGCGGATTCAATCGTCCCTATTAAATGATGTCTTAATGGATGCGACAACCGTCACACCAACACCAGCGATTAATGGGAAACGATTACGGATTTATTACATGACACAAGTGGCGGTCAAGCCACCAACGTTTGTCGTTTTTGTGAACGATATTAATCTACTTCATTTCTCATATCAACGCTTCCTCAAAAATCAATTGCGTAAAACCTTTGACTTTACCGGTACACCAATTCATTTGATCCCTAGACAACGAAAATAGGTCAATTTTAACCGAATTTAGCTAATATGATTAACTAAATGGTGACGAAAGCCTTTTTTTAAGCAAAAAGCCTTGCTATCACTAGGTTTATATGATAAATTAAAAAATGAAATGGTGATCAAATCATTGTTTCGTCATTTTTGACCACTCAAAAATGGTTTCGGTAGACAATACTGATTATCTGTGATGAGCAGGAGGTGAAAACTATGGCAAACAAAGCACAATTGATCGAAGGCGTTGCAACAAAGACTGGTTTAACCAAGAAAGATGCAACTGCTGCAGTTGATGCAGTATTTGGTTCAATCCAAGATACTTTGAAACAAGGCGACAAGGTACAACTTATCGGTTTTGGTACATTCGAAGTACGTGAACGCGCAGCTCGTAAGGGTCGCAATCCACAAACTGGTGCAGAAATTAAGATTCCTGCAAGCAAAGTACCTGCATTCAAGCCAGGTAAAGCATTAAAGGATTCTGTTAAATAAGAATTCAAACTTAGGACTGGGATCTCCCAGTCCTTTTTTAGTGTCAATTAACGGTTAAGTGAGTCGAATTGTGATAGAATAGGACAATTGAAAAAGGGTGGTTGAAATGACGAATTCAGAAGAGATGTTAACAGCATTAGAAGATAATAATTTAGAAGCCGCGGATAAATTTTTTAAACAAGCGCTAACGGCTGATGATCCAGATACGTTGTATAGTTTGGCTGAAGAACTGTACGCAATGGGTTTCTTAGAACAATCTGAAGCAATTTATCAACAATTACTCAAACAGTTTCCCGATGAAGACCAAATTCGGACGACATTGGCGGATATTGCGGTCAGTAATGGACAGCACGACGAAGCGTTGGCTTATTTAAGTGACATTACGCCGGAGTCAAACGCTTATGCGGAAAGTTTATTGACAGCCGCTGACGTTTATCAAACCATGGGACTGCCAGAAGTCAGTGAACAAAAATTATTAACGGCGATTCGTGCCTTTCCTGAAGAACCTGTGATGCAATTTGCCCTGGCTGAATTATATTTCGAATTAGGGGAATACCGGAAAGCGGCTAATTATTACGAAGCCTTGATTGACCAAGACGTGACGGAACTTGGCCAAGTCGATATTCAAAAACGGTTGGCAACGAGTTATGCCAGCAGTGGCGCGTTTGAAGAAGCGCTTGAAATCTACGAGAGTCTGCGTCAAGAATTTTTAACGGCGGACGATCAATTCCAAATGGGCTTTTTATATCTCCAGATTAAAGATTACGAACGGTCAATTAAGTTATTGACGGCCTTGCAAAAATCAGATCCACAATACACATCACTGTATGCGTATCTAGCAACTGCTCAAGCGGCAATCAATCAACTGGAAGCGGCTCTAGTAACCGTCCAAACCGGGATTGGCTACGATCAATATAGCGAAGTCCTTTACCAAAAAGGCAGTGAATTAGCGCTCCAATTGGGAGACGATGTGGTGGCTGAACAAATGTTGACGAAGGCGCTAGCGATTAATCCCGATAATATGGGTGAAATCAATGCGTTGAGTGCGGTTTATCGCCGGCAAAATCGCCATGCTGAAAATATCAGCTTGGTTCAAGAGGCTATCGAAAATCATAAACCAACGGCGGAATTATATTGGTCATTGGCGCAATCTCAATTTGCCGAAGAACAAATGACGGCGGCGCGGGAGAATTATTTATTAGCCTATCCCGAATTAAAAGCCGACCCAGAATTCCTGCACGATTTAATTCGTTTCTTCCAAGAAATGGCGCAAGTGCCAGAATTATTATCGGCACTAGAACAATACCTAAAATTAAAACCGAATGATTTAGACATGCAAGAAATGTATGAAGACTATAAGAGCGCTGATTCAAGCGATTAGACCTCGAGCATAACCTAAAAATAGTCCAGATGGTTGGAACTTAAACCATCTGGACTATTTTGTAGTTAGACGGAGAGGTTGGCCTAGAAGTGCGTTTTAGATTAAGCGGAAGTTGTTACAACCAAAAACGCGTCTTCGTAATCAAAAAAACCCCGCAACTTTTACGAGTTGCGGGTCTTTTGCTATCTATTCAGTTTTAACAGTTGGTTTTGTGGGTGTGGCAGATTCATACGTAAAACCTTCGCCAAGTGCTTCATGGACGTCTAAGATGGAGACGAAGGCTTGTGGATCGTGGGCTTCAATAATTCGTTTTAGCTGTGTAATTTCAGTTGGACTGACGACACAGTAGAGCATTGGTTGTTGTTGATGGGCATAAGCGCCCTCTGAATGGAGGAAAGTAACGCCACGTTCCATATCGGCGATCACATCGTCGGCAATCGGTTGGAATTGTTGACTGATGATCAGAACCCCTTTAGCGGCATAAGTGCCCTCAAGCGTGAAATTAACGACGCGGGAGAACACGTAAGACGCCAGTAGCGTATACATCATATGTTCAACATCTAGATAACTCAATGAAGCAATCAAAACAACAATATCAAACATCAGTAGTGAGCGGCCCATCGGCAACCCTTTTTCTTTTTCAATAATCCGGGCAATCACGTCGCTGCCCCCAGTAGTGCCGCCGTAACGGTAGATAATGCCGCTGCCAAAGCCGCCGCATAAACCGGCTAGAATTGACGCAATTAAAATGTCGTGGTTTAAATCAATCATGATTGGCACCCGTTGCCAAATCCATAGGAAGACGGACATCATCGCTGTCCCATAAATCGTATAGGCGAGGGCGCGCTTGCCCAAGAAACGGTACCCGAGAATAATTAAGGGGATGTTTAAAACAATCGTCGTATAGGCGGGATCGAAATGAAACCAATAGCGCAAAATCAGGGTGACCCCGGTTAAGCCGCCTTCAGCTAAATGATTTTGAATGTTGATGGTCACTAACCCAAACGCATAGATGGCACACCCCAAGGCAATGACGACTAAATCGCGAATCGTCGTAGCCGTTGTTATTTTTTTTGTCAAAATAATCCCTCCTCCAAACAATCGTTACCTCAAATATAGCACGAATTTGCAAAAAACCAACTGTTAGAAGGGCAGTCATCGATAAATAAGGTATGGTATGATAAATAAGAATAATCAAGTAGTAGATAAGAGGTTAATGTATGAAAGTCACAACTTTTGCGCCAGAATTTGAAATGGCGTTACCAATTTTACACCAAATTGAAGCGGCGGGTTTTGAAGCTTATTTTGTCGGCGGGAGTGTCCGCGATTACTTATTAGGGTTGCCCATTCACGATGTCGATATTGCGACGTCCGCTTATCCAGCCGAGGTCAAAGCCATATTTGACCGGACGGTTGATACCGGTATTCAACACGGAACAGTGATGATTTTGGATCACGGGACGGGTTATGAAGTGACCACTTTTCGAACGGAAACGGGTTATCAAGATTTTCGGCGCCCCGATTCAGTTACTTTCGTCCGATCATTAGCTGAAGATTTAAAACGACGCGATTTTACAATTAATGCGCTAGCGATGCGTGCAGATGGTGAAATTATTGATTTATTTGACGGGTTAGCGGACTTAAAGGCGCAAAAAATTCGGGCAGTTGGCGTGGCCGACGAACGGTTTCATGAAGATGCGCTCCGCATGATGCGGGCGGTGCGTTTTGAAAGTCAACTCGGTTTTGATGTGACGCCGACAACCCAAGCTGCGATTCAAAAACACGCGGCACTGTTAGCGAAAATTGCAGTTGAACGGATCCATGTTGAATTGATTAAATTGATGCAGGGCCAACGACGACATAATGGTTTAAAGACGTTACTCGCAACGGGTTTAAATCAGTATTGTCCGGGCTTAGTGGATCAAACGGCTGCATTACAACGATTGATTGATTTACCCACACAACGTGTCACATCAGAAAGTGCGGCGTGGCTCTTGTTAACGGCGACACTGCAACTAACACCTGCGACCGCTAATCAGTTCCTTAAACAGTGGAAATGTGCCAACGACGTGATTGCTGACGTGACGGCTGGTCTGGTGTTATTACCGCAATTAATCGAACAGCGTGCGCAAGCTTGGAATTTATACGAAGCAGGCGAGGCTGTATTGACCATTTGTTTACAGGTTGGTCAGTTGTTAGCGCCGAGTGCAATTATGGATCAGGATTGGCTGGCACACTACGCGGCATTGCCCATTAAAACGAAGCGTGAACTCCAAATTAACGGTCAAATTTTAATCCAATCATTAGGGATTCAACCAGGGCCAAAACTCGGGCAAACCTTGACGCAGCTTGAAAAATTAGTGGTTAATGGGCAGTTGCCTAACGAGCAGGATAGGTTAGTCCAGTGGGTTAAACAAAATAGCGCTCTTAGCGACTAAAGTATGGTAAAATACGTTTGTAAGCACATTCAGAAAGGATGAATCGCAATGACACAACATGTTTTTAAAGAATTGAAATTTTATTTTCGTAATGGTGACGTTTGGACCGTCAACCATAAAGAATTGAACGATATTTGGATTAGTCGCGTCACCACTAGTTACGGCCGCATTGAAGGTGGTCCGATGCAAGAGATTCATCCTTGCAAGAGCTTTAAAGCGGAAATTTTACCTGAAGCCGATCACGTTAAGAGTGAAGACATCAACACCGGTTCATTAGAGATGGGCATGTTTGGTCGAGCGACTAAGTATCAAGATATCGAAAAATTGGATTTAGTCTTCCAAGACGATCAAGATAAGGCCCCGCAACAAATCTATTTCCCATTTAAAAATAAAGACAATAGCGGTTTGGATAATATTTATCAAAGTAGTCAAATTTCTCAAAAGAACAGTCACCTCTACATTGTGATTGATGCAGAACATACGATTGCCGATATTTATCCAGAAATTTAAGGCCTATTCAAAAAAAGTGAGCGATCCGATTAGGGATTGCTCACTTTTTGATTGTTAGTTAGACCAAAATTCGCTATGATTGAAGATAACGAAAGTAAAAAAGGTGAGCTAATTGCAAACATTAACAGCGACAGATTTAACCAAGACATACGGTGAAAAAACGTTATTTGAAAAGATTTCATTTTTAATTCGCGAAGGGGATCGAATTGGTCTCGTCGGGATTAACGGGACTGGGAAGACGACGCTCTTAAATGCGTTAACCGGAACTGATTCATACGACAGCGGGCAAATTGAAACGCCTAATCAGTATTCAATTAGTTATTTGGCACAAAAGCCGAATTTTGATTCTGAATTAAGCATTATGGCGGCCATTTTTGCGGGCAATAACCCGGTTTTTAAAACCATTCAGAATTATGAACGGGTTTTAAATGCGTATACCAGTGATCCGACTAATCCGAAATTACAAACGCAATATGAACAAGCGGATGCTCAGATGACGCAACAAGATGCTTGGTCGGTCGATACCGATATTAAGACGATTTTAACGCAATTGCATTTAACCGATTTAGACCAACCGATTAATACGTTATCCGGGGGCCAGAAAAAGCGGGTTAGTTTGGCGCAGGCTTTAATTGAAAGTCCCGATTTGTTGATTTTGGACGAACCCACCAACCATTTGGATTTTGATTCCATTGAATGGTTGGAAAAACGCTTGGCGCAATACCAAGGCGCATTATTGATTGTCACGCATGATCGTTACTTCTTGGATCGGGTCGCTAATCAGATTTTTGAATTGGATGCCGGCCAACTCTATACGTACGATGGCAACTATGAACAATTCTTAATACAGAAAGCGGACCGCTTAGAACGGGAACAACAAGCCGCCCACAAACAACAACAACTCTATAAACAAGAATTAACGTGGATGCGTGCCGGTGCCAAAGCACGAACCACAAAACAACAAGCCCGCATTAATCGCTTCAACGATTTGAAATCGAATTTAACGGCCGGACCGGATGATTCAGAAGTCGATATCCAGATGGGTCAATCGCGACTCGGCAAGAAAGTTTTAGAATTGAAACAGGCGAATTTAACCTTAGACACGCATCGGATTTTAACCGATTTTAGTATCTTAATCCAAGCTAACGACCGGATTGGGATTACTGGGGTCAACGGCGCGGGTAAATCATCTTTACTAAACATCTTAGCGCAACGGATTCCGTTAGACAGTGGCGAATTAATCGTCGGTGAAACGGTCAATTTAGGCTATTATACGCAACAGAATGAAGATTTTGATCCAAATAAACGGGTGATTGCCTACTTACAAGAAGCCGGTGAAGAAGTTGTTGGTCGGAATGGCGAACGCATCAGTGTCACCCAATTATTGGAACAGTTCTTGTTCAACCGTTCAATGCACGGGACTTTAATCGGTAAATTATCCGGTGGCGAAAAACGCCGTTTGTATTTATTGAAAATCTTGATGCAACAACCAAACGTTTTATTACTCGATGAACCAACCAATGATTTAGATATCGGCACGTTAACGATTCTGGAAAATTATTTGGATAACTTCAACGGCACCGTGATTACGGTCTCGCATGATCGCTATTTCTTGGATCAAGTGGCTGATAAGTTATTGGTGTTCGAAGGTGCGGGTCAGATTACGAGTGAAGTGGGTTTGTTTAGTGATTATTTAGCGAAACAAGGCGCACCCACGACTAGCAAACCGGCGAATGTTAAACCGGTCGTGGCAGAAGCACAGGCGGAACCCGTTAAAACCAAACAGAAATTAACGTACGCGGAACAAAAAGAATACGACCAAATTGAAGCTGAACTAGAAGGCCTAGATGAACAGATTGAAGCCATCAAAACGCAAATGAACGAAAATGGCGCTGATTATGATAAACTAGCACAATGGCAGTATGATATGGATCAATTGAATCAACAATTAGATGTTAAAATGGCGCGCTGGGATTATTTAAGTCAATACGCCTAAGTAGCGAATAAGGAGACTATTATGTCAGAACAAACTTATCTGGATTTAGCACGGACTATTTTGGAAACGGGTCATTATAAAGAAGATCGGACCAATACGGGTACCTATAGTTTGTTTGGCTATCAAATGCGCTTTGACCTACAAGCTGGTTTTCCATTATTGACGACTAAAAAAGTACCGTTTGGCTTAATTAAAAGTGAATTACTGTGGTTCTTGAAGGGCGATTCGAACATTCGCTATTTGTTAGAACACAATAATCATATTTGGGATGAATGGGCGTTTGAACGCTACGTGCAAAGTGCTGATTATACCGGCCCTGATATGACCGATTTTAGTCATCGGGCCCAATCCGATGCAGCCTTTAATACGGTTTACCGCGAGCAGATGAAACAGTTCGACGACCGAATTTTAGCCGATCAAGCGTTCGCAGATCAATACGGTGAATTAGGCGATATTTATGGGAAACAATGGCGTGCTTGGCAAACCCGCAGTGGTGAAACGATTGATCAAATTAAAAATGTGATTGAAATGATCAAAACCAATCCGGATTCACGACGGTTAATTGTGTCGGCGTGGAATCCAGAAGACGTGCCCTCAATGGCTTTGCCACCGTGTCACACGATGTTCCAATTTTATGTTAACGACGGTAAATTATCGTGCCAGTTGTATCAACGTAGTGGGGATGTCTTCTTGGGTGTGCCATTTAACATCGCTAGTTATGCTTTGTTGACACATTTAATCGCGCACGAAACGGGTTTAGAAGTCGGCGAATTCATTCATACCTTAGGGGATGCGCATATTTACAGCAATCATCTCGAACAGGTTAAGACCCAATTAGAACGGCCAATTCACGCGGCCCCTCAATTGTGGTTGAATCCGGATAAACAAAGTATCTTTGACTTTGACGTTGCCGATATCAAAATTCAAAACTATGAATCAGAAACGGCGATTAAAGCGCCGGTTGCTGTCTAGGAGGAAAAGCGATGATTGCATTTTTATGGGCCGAAGATCAAAATGGGTTGATTGGACAAGACGGGCATTTACCGTGGCGTCTCCCTAATGATTTGGCTAATTTTAAACGTGAAACGATCAATGAAGTCGTTGTGATGGGCCGTAAAACCTACGATAGCTTACCCAAACGGCCATTACCCGGTCGGCAAAACATTATCATCACGCGTCAAGTCGGTTTAACGGCTGAACCAGGGGTCCTCGTGATGACGCAATCAGCCGAATTATTGACTTACGCGCAACAAAATCCGACTAAAAAGCTATTCATCATCGGTGGTGCTGAGATTTTTAACCTCTTTAAGGCGGATGTTGACTATTTATACGTCACGAAGATTGCGGCCGCTTTTAAAGGGGACGTCTATATGCCAGAACTGGATTACACACAATTTAAGCGAATTGATGTCAAAGCCGGGGTTGTCGATGACCGTAATCGCTATCCGCACACGTTTGAAATTTATCAAAGGCTTGATTAACCGCTAGCCAATGGCCGAATTCTTGTTAAATTTTGCTGAAAAATTTGACGTGTTCTGATATACTAACGATAGGTATTTATCATTTGATGAATACGCAATCAAGGGATGGCTAACAACAATTATCCTAAGAATGAATAGAAAGTGTGGCTGAAGTAACAGTGGCTAATATTAAAATTGTAACGGATTCATCAATCCAATTAACAGCTGAAGAAATTAAAGAACATCACATTACAGTGATTCCATTGACCATTATGATTGATAATACGGTCTATATTGATGGCGAAACGATTACCCGTGATCAGTTTATGACTGAAATGGCTGGCGCTAGTGCTTTACCTAAGACGAGCCAACCAGCAATTGGTAATTTCATTGAAACTTACGAAAATTTGGCCGCTGATGGCAGTCAAATTTTATCAATTCATATGTTGCGTGCCATTAGTGGCACGGTTGATACTGCTCGTCAAGCCGGCGAAATGGCTAAGGCAGACGTCACCGTAATCGATAGTGATTTTACAGATCGTGCGATGGCCTTCCAAGTGTTGAAAGCGGCCGAAGTTATCGAAACCGGTGGTTCAATGGCGGACGCTTTAACGGCGATTCAAACCGTGCATGATCACACTAAGTTGTATATGGGCGTCACTGATTTGACGAACCTGGTTAAGGGTGGCCGTTTAAGTCACGCTGCTGGTGTGATTTCAAGCCTATTGAATATCAAAGTAATCTTAGAAGTCGCTGATAGTGAACTGAAGGTATTGCGTAAGGGTCGCGGTATGAAGACCATTACGAAGTTCATTGATGAGATGGAAACTAATTTACGTGAATTAAAAAATGTTAAAGCAATTGGCATTTCACATGCGGACGGTTTGGAATTAAGTCAGAAAATTCAAACGCAGTTACAAGCTGGGTTTCCCAATATTGAAATTCTAGTTCGGACAACCGACCCCGTGATTGCAACGCATGCGGGTGCCGGTGCGTTTGCCGTCATGTATTATACAGAAGACTAAGGTTTAAATTGTAAATGTAACACATAAGGCTGGTTGACATTTTACGTGTCCCAGCCTTCATTATTATCTAGTTTATTTTGAGGTGGCAGAATTGAAAAAAACGCGACAATTATTGATTGACTTGGGAATTTTAGTCGGCGCGATTGTCATTGTTTTTGTAATTTGGCAATTGTTGACCCCTAAACCCAAACAAGTCACGAACGCAACTGAAAAAACGGCTCAGACCGAATCGGTTCAAGCCAGTCAGCCTAAGCAGACCCTCCAACTGGTCGCGATTGGTGATTCATTGACGCACGGAGTTGGTGACGAAACCAACAAGGGCGGCTACGTCCCACTCGTGGCCCAAAAGATTAAACAGGCGACTGGTCATCCAGTGGCCACCGTCAATTATGGTGTGACGGGTGAAAAGAGTTATCAGATTGAAAAACGGATTCGTGAGAAAACCACGATTCAAAAGAAACTCAAACAAGCTGATTTAATCACACTGACGGTCGGTGGCAACGATTTAATGGCCGTTTTACAAGATGATTTCTTTGAGTTAGACCAGGCCAAAGTCACGGCGGGTCAGAAGCAATATCAAACTCATTTAACGACTTTATTAACGCAAATTCGCCAACAGAATCCGGATGCGCCGATTTTTATCATGGGCGTCTACAACCCATTTTACGTTTATTTTCCAGAAATCACCGGGATGTCAAAAGCCGTGACGCTCTGGAATCAGACCGCTAAGACGGCCGCTAAGGAATTCAAAGGGATTTATTACATTAACAGTGATCAAGATTTAACTCACGGTGACGGTCATTACGTGAAACAAACGAAGTCATTGGCCAAAATGGATAGCACGCAGATGCAAAAAACGTTGGCGGCTAATGAACATTTGAATCCGTATATTAGTGATACTGATCATTTCCATCCGAATCAAAAAGGCTATCAATTATTGACTAAATCATTTTGGTCGGTAATGAAGGCCCATCAAAAGCAATGGCTCAAAGGAAGTAACTGATGACAACTAGACAATCTATGAAACAACAAAAAAAGGGCCAACAGCCCAAGAAAACGATTAATTATTGGAAATACAGTTTCATCGTGTTACTGGCGCTAATTATTGGCACTGTGGGCTTTGTTGGCTATAACGTTTCGGCGCCGCAAACCCCTGCAGTTAAGACTGAAAAAGTGATTAAAGCGGATAGTACGTTTGAAATTCAAATGCAGAAGAAACAAATCAATAGTTTAGTCGCGTATTATTTGCAAAATTACCTACAAGATTCTAAAATAAAGTATCAATTTACATTGGGCCAACAGGCGATTTTATCCGGCCAGTTTAAATTCTTAGGGTTTCCGGTCGAATTTAATTTATTCTTCCAACCCTATGTCTTGGAAAACGGCGATGTTCAATTAAAGGCGAAACAGCTAGCAGTTGGTCAATTGAAAGTGCCGATGTCCTTTGTCTTTAATTACATCCAACGTCAATATAAATTCCCTAAGTGGGTGGTTTTAAACGCTAAGAAGAATACGATTACCTTACGCTTAAACGAATTTAAACTCGATAACGGGATTCAAGTGACGGCTAAACACATTAATTTAAAACAGGATAAAATTGATTTATCGGTTTATATACCATTAAAAAATAAGAAATAAGGTGGCGGCATGAAGCAGAGTTTTTATCGCTATTTAATGACCCAGCGTGATCCCAATAACTACGAACCAATTGCTCAGTTTGCGAACAATGCTTTTTTTGATCAATCATTTCCCAAACAAATCGGCGAGTATGAACCGCTATCGCGATATTTAGAGCTCAACGGGAGTTATTTGCCCAGTATGACGATTTTTGATGAAGCCTACGTGTTGTATCAAGAAAGTGAACAAGCCTAAGGAGAGCCATCATGAAACGGCGATTCAGTAGATTGAGCAGTTGGTTATTAATCATCGTCATCACCGGTTTGGTAGCGCTCGGGATTCGCACCTGGGTATTAGTGCCAGCAACGGTTGTTGGGACGTCGATGCGACCAACATTAGAACCAGGGAATTATCTCGTATTGCAGAAATTTGGCCAGATTAAACGTTTTGAAGTGATCGTCTTTAAATTGGATGGGACGACGTATATCAAGCGGGTGATTGGGTTACCGGGAGAACGGGTTAGTTACAAGGATGATCAATTGTCGATTAATGATCATCCGGTTGCCGAACCTTTCTTGACGACTAAAAAAGATCAAGAGACTGTTTTGACCTCTGATTTTGATTTGTCGATTTTAACCGGGCATCAAACGGTCCCTAAAGGCCATTATTTTGTACTCGGTGATAATCGACGCATCAGTAAGGATAGTCGCACGTTTGGTCCAATTGATGAAACAACAATTATTGGCCGTGCGAAGTTGGTTTATTATCCGGTTTCAAGAAGGAAATTACTATAAATGGAGGCAGGTGATTCCGGATTAAGGATCACTTGCCTTTTTTTGAGTTGACTAAGTTGACTAATTAGCGAATCTTGCTAATATTAAGCGTAGTATTATTGTGGCAGTAAAGGAGAGAGTCGTATGCAATCTAAAACATTAATCTTTGGTCATCGCGGTTATCCCAAACAATTTCCGGAGAATAGTTTGGCGGGTTTTCGTTACGCTTTGGCACACGGAATTGAGGGCCTTGAATTCGATGTCCATTTAACGCGCGACCAAGTACCAATGATCATGCACGATGAGAAGATTAACCGGACAACGGATGATAAAGGTTTCATTCAAGACTATTCATTGTCTGAATTACGGCAAGTCCACTTGAAGAACGGTGAATCAATTCCGACGTTAGCTGAATTCTTAACGCTGGTTGGCAATAGTTCAGTGCAGCTTAATCTAGAATTTAAAACGGATCAAATTCAGTATCCGGATATTGAACGGATTGTATTTGCGATGCTGAAAGAAATGACACTCAACAAACCGGTTATTTTCTCATCATTTCATTTACCAACCTTAGAACGCTGTCAGCAATTGGCCCCTAATGAAATTTATTGCTGGCTAACCAAAATGAATGTGCCTAATCCAAACCAATTTTTGATTGATCACCACTTAGCTGGGTTACATTTAAAACACTATCAGTCCGATATGACTGGCACACAACGCATTTGGACGGTCAATCGAAGAGGGCCAGCAATCAAGTTATTTAAACAGCAAGTCGCCGGCATCTTTACGGATGATTTTGTGCAGATGATGCAAATACGTGATCAAACCATGTAAAAACAAGCTGTGACAGAAATTGATGAGTTCTGGCGCGCGTCAAAAAATAATGTTCGTTTAATATCAGAATACGACGACTTATGTCACAGCCCCATGTAAAAAGGCGCAACACCAGTATATTTACTGATGTTGCGTCTTTTTTTAGCTGGATTAATCAAGCGTAACCGTTCCATTATTAATACTGACCGGGTCATTACTATTGATTTGGCCAGCGGTCGCATCCGTTAAATATTTAATACTATCGGTCATGCCGACAATCGGAGGGCCGGCCTTAACGGTAATCGTTGAAGCGACTTCGCCGGGTTTTAGGGTCGCCATTTGTTCAAAAATTGTAACATCTGTTTGTGGTAAATCACTTGCGGCAACGAGTGCATTCGTTCTTTGATAAGTGGTCGTGACACCTTGACCGATTCGAATGAGTTGGTTGGCACTGGTGAATAGATAGAGATAACCAATGCTGTCACCACTTGCGACGGATTTAGAAGTGAGTTGATAGCCAGCTTGGGCGGCGTTGACCTTTTGGGCCGCGTAAATTGTGTTTTGATTCAGTGAAACGAGGGCATAGTCGCCTAACGATTGAATTGCAGATCTTTCGAAACTATCGTAACGGTGTTGATACAAATAACCGTCTTTAATCATGATCTTACCCGTGTCATTGGCACTCGTCGTCGTTTCGGGCGCAATCCACGTCCCATTTAACCGATCTAAGGCGATGGCACTGGTTGTTTTCTTGGTAGCGGTGTCCGTAAAAGATTGACCGCGATCAATGGTCGTTGTTTTATCAGTATCCCTGTAATAAATATTAATAGCGTATAAGTGATGTCCGCTCGCAATAAACCCTTGAGGTAGGGTCATACCGCTGACTTTGGTTTCGAAGAAAACTAAATCGGAAAGTTTAGTCACTTTAACCGTGGCACCTAATTTTTTGAGGACCGCGTTGATTTGGGGGACCGTCATTAAATGAATTTGGGCTTGGGCACTTTTGGTAAAATGTTGGCGCATATCGGTTTGCCATTTTTTAAGTGAAATTTGCTTATATTTAACGGAAGTACTAATGAGGGTTCCTTTAGAGGCTGTCCAACTTGATTGATTATCGATTTTGGAGACTTCAGAAGCCGTCAGTGTATCGGAAACTCCGTGGCTAGTCTGTTGCGAGCTGATACTCTGACTAAACGTCCAGGTTTTGGAAGCGGATTTTAAAAGACTTTCGGTCGTCGGTTTGACCGAATTAACCTTGGTTTGTTTGGTTTGTGGTTGACTGCAACCGGTTATTAATAATGCTAATAAAGGAAGCATTAAGAAGATTGATTTGCGCATGCAAAGGACTCCAGTTCGTATTTAGTGCTTTAATTATAGCATTAAACTAAGATGACGCTAAAAAATTATTGAGCGCCTTTAATTTTTGAAGTTAACCCCTGAAATTGGAGAAATACAATTTCAGGGGATTTTTGATGTGGCGAATTATCAATTCGGCACAATGATATAAAAAAAGCCGCTAGTGATAGAATTCGCTATCACCAACAGCAGACATTGTAGAATTAATTTAATTAACAGTAATAATCTCGTTAATAACGTCGATTACCTATAAGATATTAAAATATAAATATTTTTCATGCGTCCCAGTATATAGGACGAATTAATATACAATATGGGCATAATAATAAGGTCATAACTCAAAAGTTATGACCTTATACCTTATGTGAATAGTTTAGGCTATTTCCTAACGGATTGCAACTATTTTTTAGGTTAAAGTTAATAATATTAATAATTTATGTAATCCGCCGTATATTAATATTTATGCATGAATTTTTGGAAAAGGACAGTTTTTGTCAAAAAAAAGGATTTGGATGTTGTAGACGATTACATTGCCGGTGTCATAACTTTTGAGTAGTGATTGGTAAATTGTTAAACGCTGAAAAGGGTGCAATTCAATTGATGAGATTCATTTGATTAAGTTAAATGTCGCGATTAACAACTAATGGCGATGATTATTCAAGAGGTGAACTACTAACTAATCAGGATGCTGTTATACATAATATATATTAGTGGAGGAAACTATGCAGGTGGAATTCGAAACACTTCACGTACTTAAACGAAAAATCGATGAATTATTTAATAGTGTGTTAGGTGGGGTTGAACTTACCATAGAACAGTACATTTTAATGACTGTTGTCCATAAATCAGGTAGACAGAACCCGACTAAGATTGCGGCTGAATTGAATATTTCAAAAGCAGCGGTTTCTAGGCGTTGTCGAGAGTTGGAGCGTAGAAGATTTTTTGAACGATTGCAGCCTGATGTTGAAGATGATTGTCGGGTTATCTATTACACGTTAACGAGAGAAGGTGAACGCTTGTTAAATAAAGTAAACGGTCTGATTAATGAGGTTTATCAAATGGATACTGAAGATGCTCATCAGCTAGATAGTGACGGCTGCATCATTAATGCCATCCAAGTGGTTAATACAATGATTACAACGAATAAGCATGCAAGTTAATCATTGAGACATAGAAGGAGCGTATTCAATAATGGGGGGCATCACACAAAAAGAGTTGGAATCGCTTGAAACTGAAATTAGTCAAATTATTGATAACCTTGATCAAGAGAAGCAGTTAAAACAACAATTGTTGACGGAAAACGAAACGTTAAAACAGCAATTGACTGAATTCAAACGGTATAAAACGAAATATCAGCAACTATTACTTGAAACTGCACATTTGAAATTAAATCAGCCGGCACAATCTTCTCAAACTGCGTTATCTGAAAGAGAGATTGCGGAAGTGCTATTAAGCGCTAAAATGACGGCTAAACAGATTATTCAAAGTGCTAAACAAGAAGCCCAAGAAATTGAACAGATTAAGAAATCCGCACTACAAGCGATTAAAACTGATGAGCAACAATTCCAAAATCAGATTGAGGCCTCTAAGTCATCGGAACCTAGAATTTATGTAAATCATCTAGAAATGAGATTTGGTAATGAACGTACTTTAGACAGCATTAAGGAACAGATGCAAGCCGTTTTCCAAGAAATGTTCTCGATTAGCCCGGACAACCCACAAAATGAAGTCAATCTAACTGTGAAGAAAACTAAGTCTGAAGAGATCAAACCAGAGACCATTCAAAAGCGTAAAACAACTGATACAAGTGTCCAAACATCGAAAGCTGAATCAAAGAATCAAGAAGGCGCAACATCGTTAATTGCAAAACTCAAAAAAAAAAATGACCGACAGCACGTCAAAGCCGCTGTTCGTAAACGAAAACGAATTCGCCGTGGCGTGATTGGGTTACTAGTCGTTGGAGGGCTGGTTTCAATGACCGTTACATTAGGTCAATTTTACGCGATTGCTCAAGTACAAGGGCATTCGATGAAGCCAACGTTGAAAAATAAGACGATTATGGTGATTCAAAAGCCACCCGTTAAGTTAGCCCGTAATGATTTAATTACCTTTAGCGTGCCTAGTATGGGCAATGAACACTTTGTTAAACGAATTGTGGCCTTACCAGGCGATTCAATTTACGCCAATGGTGGTGATCTATACGTCAATGGCAAACGTGTTAAAAAAATCTATTCAAAACAAACGACCGCTGATTTTTCATTGTTTGAAACAAGTGGTCAAAATACCGTGCCCGCCAAGAAAATATTCGTGTTGGGGGATAATCGCCAACATTCAACCGACAGTCGTAGTTATGGCTTTATCGATGACAGTCAGGTCGAAGGCAAAATATTATTTAAATAATGGCTAACACGAGGCAATCTGGGATTCGTTTAGTTAAGTATATTAATGGCAGCGAAACTAAATTAGTTTAAATCGAATCCAGCCATATTAAGGAGGTGATTCAAAGATGCGGAAAGTTCCCAAGTACTTGGTTATTTTAGTGCTTATGTTGCTATATGTGGTTAATACTAATCAAATGAGTCATGCAGAAACAGTGGGGTCGGTTATCAGTCAATCTACAATTAGTTTTAATCAGACCTACATTCCACCAATTGATAATCAAACGACGGTGATTCCTGATGGTAATGTGGTCGTCCCACCAAGTCAATCGAGCACTAAACTGCCACAAACAGGACAAAAGTCTGAAGGTTATCTAGTATGGATTGGGGTAGTACTTATTTTTAGCAGTATCAAATTGAGAAGACGTAACACTATTCTGGGAGGAATATAACATGAAAATCAATAAAGTTCTAATGGCAAGTGCAGTTGTATTGGCAACATCAGTCAACCTATCATCAGTCGCAATGGCAGCTGAAGCAGGTAGTGTGACAACTAAGGGCGATGTCACTTTTGTAGAAGATACTGATCCAACAACACCGGTTGACCCAACAGATCCTGATATTCCGGTTGATCCAACTGATCCAGATAAACCAAACCCAACTGAGGGACCGTTGAGTATCGATTATGCGTCAAATTTACATTTTGGCGAACAAAAAATTTCAGCCAAAACTCAAACATATTTTGCCGCAATGGACAAGATTAAAGACCCAGCGGATGCCAATAACACGCTTGATAAACCAAACTGGGTACAAGTGACTGATAAACGTGGGACTAATGTCGGTTGGAAATTACAAGTTCAACAAGGTGCGCAATTTGCAACTGGTGCAGCCGAAGAATTAAAGGGTGCCGAAATTAAATTAATGAATGGTGCGACTAAATCAACATCTGATAACCAAGCTGGCGTACCAACAGCCTCACAAGAAATCACGTTGGTTCCTGGTGACAGCACAACAGCCGGGGCTGCTCAAGATGTCATGACTGCTCAAGCTGATCAAGGTATGGGTACTTGGACCAATGGTTTTGGGGATGATACAACTGGCAGCAAGAGTATTTCACTAACGGTTCCTGGTGCATCTGCGAAAGTCAAAGATGGTAAATACACAACTGATTTAACTTGGGTCTTAACTGATACACCAGCTTAAACAACATCAATAACTTATTTGGGGAGATAAGAATAATGAAAAAATCAATTAAATATTCAACAGCAATGCTTGCGTTGCTATTAGGAACGACAATTATGAGCAACACCGCTTTTGCAGCTGACGGAGCATCCGTCAAATCAATCGGGACCATTTCATACGTGCCAGATGATTCAACGGTGACGCCGATTGATCCGATTGATCCAGATCCTGAAAAACCAATTGTACCAACTGATCCAGGAGATCATGAAAATCCAACGGCTGGACCATTGAGTATTGATTATGTGTCAAATTTACGTTTCGGTGAACAAAAGACAACGGGCCAAAATGCAACTTACTACGCTAATCTGGATAAAATCATTGAGAGTGATGGTAGTCAGATTGAACGGCCTAACTTTGTCCAAGTTACCGATAAACGTGGTAGCAATGCTGGTTGGCATTTGACAGTCACTGAAGATGCACAATTTAAGAGTGGCGAAAATGAATTAACGGGTGCGCAACTGACATTAATGAACGGAACAATGGCAACTCCTAATGATGGGATCGAACCAACGGCTGAACAAAAAATTGCCTTGACACCTGGGACGGCTTCAGATGTCTTGGATGCAAAAGCAGATCAAGGGACTGGGACTTGGTTAGACCGCTTTGGTACTGACGAAGCAGCAGGCAAGAAGAGTGTTTCGTTATCAGTACCTGGTAAAACCAAGAAAGTACAAAGCGAATATAAAACAAGTTTAACTTGGACATTAACCGATACACCAGCATAAAGAATGGAGATTTGACGTGAAAAAGAGAAATCTATTGGTATTTTTAATGGGATTTATGTCTTTATTGATTGGCATTAACAAAGTTTCAGCAGCGGAAATGAGCTTTTTAGTTCAAGCGGATATTCCAACCAATCAGGTGGATAAGTCACAAAGTTATTTTGATTTGCGGATGAAACCGGGCCAAGCCCAAGATTTAACGGTTGAGATGCGTAATGATACGAAGGACGACGTGACGGTCGAGGTCTTACCGAATACCGCTATTACCAACGATAACGGAATCGTCGAGTATAATAACACCACCAAAAAACGTGATAGCAGTTTAAAAGTCGGATTCAAAGATATCGCAACCGCGGATAAAGAAGTGACGATTCCAGCTAAAAGTACCAAATTACTCAAAATTCACGTTCAGATGCCTAAAAACGAGTATACAGGGACTATTCTTGGGGGCGTTTATTTCACTGAGAAGACTTCGGCAGAAACAAACAAGACACAAAAAGGAAGTCAGATTGTTAATCGCTATGCCTATGTGATTGGCGTTAAGTTAACGGAGAATGATCAAGTTGTTAACCCGGCATTAAAACTAAATTCGGTCAAGGCCGATCAAGTTAATTATCGGAATGTGGTGACTGCCAATATCCAGAATACTGAATCAGCGATTCTGACTGATTTAAGTATTAAAGGTCAAATTTATCGTCAGGGTCAAAAAGAGGTGCTTTATCAAGCAACCCGCAAGAACCTTAGAATGGCGCCTAACTCTAATTTTGATTATGGGATTAGTCTTAACAACAAGGCCTTTAAACCGGGTAAGTACACTTTTAAAGGGGTTGCGAAGTCGAAGGATAAAACTTGGCGTTTTGAAAAGGATTTCGAAATTAAAGGTGAAACCGCAAGCAAATACAATAAGAAGGCAGTCTCACTAGAAAAAGATAATACTTGGATTTATATTTTAATCGGCGTGATTATCTTTGTGCTGTTATTGATTGTCATTTTAGTTTTAATGCGTAAATTGAAGAAAGCAAGAGATGTAGACTAGTTGATATCTTGCATTTTTTAACTCGATAGTTAATGGTTTTGATTTACGAGGTTAACAGAAACTGGGAACTTATCGAAGAATAGCGATTCTTTTGATAAGTTCTTTTTTAATGAGGTGGGAATAATGCGAAAAATATTTATATCTATCAGTTTGAGTTTAATGGTATTAATCGGGATCGGTGGCATTTTATGGGGCCCTCAATTATTAGCAGGGGATGCAACTGTGACTGATTTGACGCTTAAAACAACCGTCAAAGCGCAAACAATCCTGGTTGATGTTGACGATCAGAATCCAAACGATCAAAAGATAGTCATGCCGTTACCGAAGAACATTGACTATCAACAGACCAGTTATGCTAACGCGGCGGTGACGGTTGATCAAGCGAATCAACAACTGGTCATTGATTGGTTAGCGGGCCAGCCTAAGCAAATTCAAATCAAGTTAACGGCAGCCGAACCCGGCGATTATCAAATGAAGTTGCAGACCGTTCGTGATGGGGTATCGGTTGAATCTAAACCGGTTGTTGCGCAGACAACAGCGCCCAAGGTAGCGACTAACAATAGTAGTGTCATTGTGAATCGGACAGCAGCGGTTGCCAAGGTGACTGGTCGGGCGATGACGATGAATGATAGTGATGTTTACAGTCTTAGCGGGTATAACCTGTCGCGACTAACTGCGGCCGACCTGACTAATAATATTGTGAAGGTGATAGAGTCAGTGACCTATCCCACCAATACCGCTGTTTATAATAATGATATATCTTATTATAATGGTAAGCTATATACATTTAATAGTGCGGCTGGGACGTTCGCCATTTGGAATGCCAATGGTACACATACGGTTTCTAAAAAATATAATCAGGCAGTCGGCAAGATGACAGTCTCTACGATATCAGCAGATGGTCAATTCTATGGTTATTATAGTGATGGCACTAATTTTCATTTAAGTAAACTAAATAGTAATACCGGGGATTTTAGTGACAAAGTATTAGTATTTAATACTGATGATGAGAAAAAAATTTTTGGAATTAATGGTGATTCAGTTGTCGATGGCGATGGTTATATTTGGAAGGCGTCGAATTATGTATCAAATAATGTATCAACGGCTTACGTACAAAAAATCGATGTTACATCAGGTAAAGTGCTGCAGACTATACATGTCCGACTCGCAGACGGTAGTTATAAAATTAGTTCAATTGTTGCGCTAGCATTTTTACCAAATGGACAGTTAGTTATCGGAGGAGAAAATAAATTTGGTACGATTAATTTATCAACAGGCGTTGTTTCATATATGTCAGGTACTTTAGCGTCAGGTGATATTGCATCAGGCAGTACACCATATTTGAATACGCATTTAACGGCTGATTTAAGTGCGTCGCCAACTGTCGATACGCTTTTACGTCGAGATGACGTGGTGACGTATACCCTTAAAGTAGCGAATGATGGTAACTTGGCGTCTTCCAATACAGCGGTGACTAACGCAATGCCAGCTGGCACAACTTATGTTCCGAATAGTACAATGTTGAATGGGGCCAGCGCAGCTGATGTGAACGGGACATCGCCGTTAGTGGCTGGATTACCGATTAAATCGGCTAGTTCAGCTGATGGCGTTGTCGGTAAAGGGCAACCAGTGACGATTACGTACAAGGTCAAGGTTAACCGAAATGTTAAAGATCAGGACAAAATTATTGATCAAGCAACTGTTAAATCACAAAATAATGCGGATCTTACTTCCAATCAATTGACCCATACTGTCTCAATTGTCAATCCGCCAAAAGCGCAATATGCGGTTCAGGTCTTGAATAATTACACGGTGCCTGACGATAAACGAATTCTATTGGGTGATCAATTACAGGTTCGTTATCAAGTCAAGAACGCTCAAAGTTCGAATTCAGCCTTTCAAAAAGACAAGGCGACTTGGTCTTTTAAATTGCCTGAAGGTGCTGATCTAGATAGTACCGAAGCGACAATTAACAAGTCATACGGGACTTCTACAACGGTACCAGTCAGTCAAATATATGATGCAAAAACACGATTGATCACAATTAATTCAGCAACCGTCGGTGATTTTAAATTGGATGCACAAGATACAGTCAGTGTAGATCTCAAGGTGCAGGTTTCTGATAGTGATTTATCGTTGGTTGGGGAAAATATCGAATCGGTACACACGGTCTCAGGAACGGATTTAAATGGCGATCAACAGACTTTAACCAGTGATGGCGCCATTGGTTATGGACCCATTTATTCTGGTAAATTACGGTTTAAAGAAGTGCCAGCAACCATTTCGTTTGCTGATTCAAGAATTGCCAGTAAGACAACTGAAAGCAAACGGAAATTGGCCGACTGGAAAATCATAGTCGATGATTCTAGACGACGTAAGAATAATTGGCACGTAACGGCCAAACTAAGCACACCATTTGAGTCTACGGATGGGTCTCAATTAGCCGGCGACAGCTTAGTCTTTAGAAAAACGGACACTGCCGATCAATACATTGATTCAACGAGCAACGTCGATGTTTATGATGGCATCAGTACAACGACCGAGGATGATTACGATATTTCTTGGGCGGCAGCCAACGGACCATTATTACAAATTGCACCAGGTACAGCCAAAGTTGGCACGTATCAAGGCACGCTTCAATGGACGTTAATTGATGCGCCAGTGTAAAAAGTGGTCGCGTAAAACAATGATTCGAATATAAAAAAAGAATTGATTAATAAAAAAAGTGAAGATATGATAGAATTATACTAACTGATTCAGTTTTAGTAATAATAACTATTAAGTCTTCGCTTTTTTGTGGTGTGTAATAGTTATTTCCTATTATAATTGTCATATCTAGTCAAACGTTAAGTAGCATTTTTCAGAAAACCGTTCGTAAGAATGTAATCTCTACGTATTTTCAGTAAATGAGTGACCACCAAGTGTAAACCGCTTTGGTATGAAAGGAATTAAAATAATTATGACGATTCAATGGTATCCGGGGCATATGGCCAAGGCCCAAAAACAAATTAAAGAACGACTAAAATTAGTTGATATTATCCTAGAGATTGTTGATGCGCGTGTACCAGAATCATCAATTAATCCGATGATTCAAGAACTCGGTCAAAATAAACCAGTGCTTCTAATTTTAAACAAGGCCGATATGGCCGATGCCCAAAAAACGCAACAGTGGATTGAAACGTTTAAAAAACGGGGCATCACGGCGATCGCGTTAGACGCGCAACATAAAGCCAAATTACCAATGATTGAAAAAGTCGCGCAAGAAATTCTAGCTGACAAATTAGCGAAGAAACGGGCCAAAGGAATTAGAAATCCGGTGATTCGTGCGATGTGTGTTGGGGTGCCAAACGTTGGTAAATCAACGATTTTGAACCGACTAATGCATAAGAATATTGCCGTCACGGGTAACCGGCCCGGGGTCACTAAAAATCAACAATGGTTAAAGGCCAGTGAACGTTTTGAAGTACTAGATACGCCTGGTGTTTTATGGCCTAAGTTTGATGATCCCGCAGTTGGTAATAAATTAGCGTTAACCGGTGCGATTTCGGATGTGGTTTACCATGCGGATGATGTGGTTGTGTTTGCGTTGGATTATTTCAAGCAATTTTATCCAAATCAATTACGGAAAACGTATCAGGCAACCGATGCTGATTTAGAACAATCATCACCGGAATTAATTATGATTCTAACCAAGCGACTTGGGTTTAAAGAAGATTATGACCGTTTCTGCATTAAGTTTATCAACGATGCGCGGCAAGGTAAATTAGGCCGCTTCACATTAGATCCTGTGCCTGCGGAGGCGAAAGGCAATGACTAGCAAACAGTCAATTGCGACGATTAAGGCGTTACTCGCTGAACCAGTTGCTCAAGCTGTACTGACCGAACTAGCATTAGATGACCGGAGTGGTGTTCAAAAACTACTGGTTCAATATGCGAAACGCCAAGCTAAATTAGTGGCCCAACAGGCTGCTTTTGAAGAACGGCGCCAAATGGAATTAGCGCTCTGGCCCGATTACCCGCTTGTTGCGGGGATTGACGAAGTTGGTCGAGGACCGTTAGCGGGACCAGTCGTGACGGCAGCGGTAATCTTACCGCATGATTTTGATTTATGGCAAGTCAACGATTCTAAGCAGTTATCCTTTAAGCTGAAACAAACCTTGTATCGGCAAATTATGGACTGCGCGATTAGCGTCAGCATTGGGATTGCTGATAGTCAGCGGATTGATATCGAAAATATTTATCACGCGACTGAACTTGCGATGGGCGAAGCGGTCGCCGGGTTAGATAAGAGACCTGATTACCTGTTAGTCGATGCGATGACGGTGCCGACCGATATTCCGCAAGAAAAACTGATTAAAGGTGATGCGCGTAGTGTCAGTATTGCGTCGGCCAGTATTGTCGCCAAAGTCATTCGGGATCAATTGATGATTAATTATGATCAACAATATCCGGGGTATGATTTCGCCAATAACATGGGTTACGGCACGGCGAAACATCTAGCCGGTTTGGCTGAATTAGGGGTGACCCCGATTCATCGACGGAGTTTCTCACCGGTTCAAAACGCATTATAACAGTTAAAAAAACAACAGCTCTTTTGCGTAAGATTAATTAACGTAAAGGAGCTGTTTTTGTATGGTTAGTAAACGACAATTATTATTGAAAGTTCATTTGGCGGCCGGTTTTGGCTTGACGAGCGAATTAAGATTAGCCACTTGGTTATTAACGAGTCAGAATTGGGAATTGTCGGCCGTTGAATTAGCGCAGATTGGTCGGTTGCCAGAACGTTATTGGTCGACTTTTCAGGCCAGTTTTCAAAGTGCCACATTGCAATGTGCTTGTGAATATCACGAACAGTTTGCGGCGTATCTGACGATTATTGACGAAGCCTATCCGCAACGGTTATTAGAAACGTATCAACCACCGATTGTGATTTTTTATCGGGGAGCGTTGGCTTGTTTGAAGCAACCGGCCTTAGGAATCGTCGGTGCTCGTCAAGCGGGACCCTATACGAAATTAGCGTTACACCAATTAGAGTCCTTGCCAACCACGACCGCGATTATCAGCGGGCTGGCTCAGGGTGCGGATGCGATGGCCCATCAATGGGCGTTGCAACAGGGCCGCGCACCGATTGGCGTGATTGGCACCGGCTTGAATTGTTGTTATCCGCCGCAAAATGAACAGTTACAGCAAACCGTTGCCCAGTGTGGCTTATTACTTTCAGAATACCCGTTGGATACGCCGGCCCGCAAATTTCAATTTCCAGCGCGCAACCGGATTATCGCTGGGCTGTGCCACGGATTATTGGTAACTGAAGCGCGTCAGCGAAGTGGCAGCTTAATCACGGCTAACTTAGCATTGCAAGCGAATCGCAACGTTTACGCTGTACCGGGGCGACTCGATCAATCCTTGTCGGCGGGCTGCAATCAATTAATTCTAGCGGGGGCCACACCGCTGTTAAATGCGACGTTATTGACTGATGAACTTCGTTATTTTGAATAAGCCAAGCAAAATAATTGCTTACAAACGATTTCCTGTTGTTATTAAAGTTACAGGTTAATGATTAGCCAAATGGGAAGGAAGTTTTTAATGATGAAATATGCAATTACAGGTGCAACTGGTAAATTAGGTTACGGGATTTTAACGGAATTAATGACAGTAGTGGCGGCCAAAGATATTATCGCAATTGTCCGCAATGTTGAAAAAGCCCAAACAATTTTGCCAGCAGGAATTGAAATTCGCCAAGGGGATTATACGCAAGCGTCTGCGATGACGACAGCTTTGATAGGTGTTGATCGCTTGCTATTCGTCTCTTCACAACCAGGTGGTGCAGTCAGTCGTGAACAACAACACTTAAATGTTGTTCAAGCGGCTAAAAATGCGGGCATTCAATGGATTGGCTATACCAGCTTCCCAGATGCGGACCATGCAACGACCCCATTAGCATTGGACCATCAAGCAACGGAAGCGGCGATTCTAGCCGCTGGGTTAGCCCATTCATTCTTACGTAATAATTGGTATCTTGAAAATGAGCTAGGATTAATCAATGCTGGGTTACAAGGTCAACCATTTGTCTATGCTGGTGGGGATGGTCAAGTCGGTTGGACACTAGAAGCTGATTATGCCAAAGCGGCCGCACATGTTTTGGTAACAGCCCAACCGAAAGACATCTATGAATTTTCAGGTGAGGGCCATACGTACGCCGAATTAGCAGCGGTGGTTGCTGAATTGAGTCCCAAGACGTTCACGGTCGAAGCGTTGGATCTGGCAACTTACCAACAACAATTGACGGCTCAAGGGTTAGACGAACAAACGGTCGCTATCATGGGGATGTTGCAAAAATTGATTCGAGATAATCAATTAGCCAACACGACGGATGATTTAGCAACCGTCTTAGGTCGACCAGCACCTAGCTTAAAAACGTTAGTCCAAACGGTCATTAAGGAACAAGCCTAAAGATGCGCTATTCACATCAATTAAGTGATGCCGTGCATATTCTAACCTATCTCGCAATTTATCCGGATGGCGATTTATCGAGTCAACGGATTGCGGGTAGTATCAATGCTAATCCCAGCTTAGTGCGACGCTTGATGGCGTTGTTGAGTAAGGCGGGGTTGTTGAATTCACGAGCAGGTGTTAGTCAACCGAGTTTAGCCCAGCCGGCGGATCAGATAACGTTATTGATGATTTATCAGGCGTTAGAAGATGCACCGCCTTTGTTGCACGTCGATCCTAAAACCAATCCGGATTGTGTGGTTGGTGGTAATATCCAAGAAACCCTGAATCAAGTTTACGCCGACGTTCAGACGGCTGCTGAACAACAAATGGCGCAAGTCACGTTAGCCGCGATTATGGGTGATATTTTAGAGAGACAAGCGGCTAAAACAGAATAGGTAAGTGCTGTCACTCACGGGTAGTTTCTGAGCATTAGCCTAGTTTCGTGAATTATGACTGTATTTAGTCATAATTTGCGATTCGTAGCTAGACGGAAGAAGTTGGCTGAGAAGCACGTTATAATCTAAGTGTGTTGAGTTGCGGTCAGCAACCGAGCATTAACAGAAGATCTCCCAGTTATCTTGATTTTAAGATAACTGGGAGATTTTAGGTTAAGCGGAAGTTGTTGCAACTCAAAAGCACGTTATCAATTCCCAATCGTTTTTTAGCTGGATTGGATAGGGTTAATCAAGACCATCAAGTTTAAAATTTTTCAACATTTTAAAAAAATTCCAATAAGTTTCCTTTGATTACGGGGAAACCTATGCTATGCTTTAAGCTGTTAATGAACCGGAGTTCGCTATTAGCAACAATCAACAGCTAATAGGCATCAATTTAAATCGAGAACTCTGTCGAAAGGAGTTTGTCCATGGCAGGCAAAAATTTAGTCATTGTAGAATCACCTGCAAAGGCCAAAACAATCGAAAAATACCTTGGTCGTAATTATAAAGTAGTTGCGAGTAAAGGCCATATCCGCGATTTACCCAAGAGTCAGATGGGTGTGGATTTTGAAAATAACTATGAACCTAAATACATCTCAATTCGCGGTAAAGGCGATACCATTAAAGAATTAAAGAAACAAGCAAAAAAAGCGGACCATATTTTCCTCGCAGCCGATCCCGATCGTGAAGGGGAAGCCATTGCGTGGCATGTTTCGCATATCTTAAAATTAGACCCAACCGAAAAAAATCGGGTGGTCTTTAATGAAATTACCAAAGAGACTGTCAAAAGTGCCTTTAAAACACCGCGTAGTATCGACATGAAACTAGTCGATGCCCAACAAGCACGGCGGGTGTTAGACCGGATTGTCGGCTATTCAATCAGTCCATTACTCTGGCAAAAAGTTAAAAAAGGCTTGAGTGCTGGTCGGGTCCAATCAGTTGCTTTGAAACTCGTGATTGATCGGGAAAATGAAATTAAAGCGTTCGTGCCTGAAGAATATTGGTCACTAGATGCAGAATTCAAAAAGGGTCGTAGTAAGTTTGCGGCCAGCTTCTATGGTTTAAAAGGCAAGAAGTCTGCTTTACCAAACAATGAAGCGGTCCAAGCGGTTCTGAAACAAATCGATAAAGAAGCGGCCTTTACGATTGAAGACGTTAAAAAACGTGAACGTAAACGATTCCCAGCCGCACCGTTTACGACAAGTTCATTGCAACAAGAAGCCAACCGTAAGTTAAACTTCAGAACCCGTAAAACGATGATGCAAGCCCAACAATTATATGAAGGGATTAACCTTGGTGGTAAAGAAGGCACCGTCGGGTTAATCACCTATATGCGGACGGATTCAACGCGGATTTCAACGGGCGCTAAACACGAAGCGTCTAAATTCATCCATGACGAATATGGTGAAGCTTATGCTGCGATTAAGGCCCACCAAACTAAGAATCCAGAAGGCGCGCAAGATGCCCATGAAGCGATTCGGCCAACGTCCGTGATGCGGACACCGAAGAGCATGAAGGACGTTTTAACCAACGATCAATACAAAATCTATAATTTAATTTGGTCGCGCTTTGTTGCCAGTCAAATGACACCAGCCATGTTTGATACGGTGGCTGTTAAAATTGGCCAAAAAGATGTTTTATTTAAAGCCAATGGTTCCCAAATGAAATTCCCTGGCTTTACGAAGCTCTATGTTTCTTCACGTGATAAAGAGGATTCGGCCAAGGATAACGTTCTACCTGATTTGACGGTCGGCGACGAAGTGAAGTTAGCCAAGACTGATCCGGCACAACATTTCACACAACCACCTGCTCGTTATTCTGAAGCCAACTTAGTCAAAGCACTTGAAGAAAACGGCGTCGGTCGGCCATCAACCTATTCACCAACGATTGAAACCATTCAACGGCGCTATTACGTGAAGCTCAACGCCAAACGTTTTGAACCGACGGAACTCGGTGAAATCGTCAATAGCTTGATTGTCGAGTTTTTCCCGGATATCGTCAATATCGATTTTACAGCCGATTTGGAACATCGTTTAGATGATGTTGAAACCGGTCAAGAAAATTGGATTAATATTATTGATAATTTCTACAAGCCATTTGAAAAAGCGGTCGAAAAGGCCAGCGAACAGATTGAAAAAGTTCAGATTAAAGATGAACCAGCTGGTTTCAACTGTGATATCTGCGGGGCGCCGATGGTCGTTAAAATGGGCCGGTACGGCAAGTTCTTCGCTTGTAGTCGATTCCCAGATTGTCGCAACACCAAGGCAATCGTTAAGGAAATCGGTGTGACTTGTCCGAAATGTGGTAAGGGTCAAGTGATCGAACGTAAATCGAAGAAGAATCGTTTATTCTACGGTTGTGATCGCTATCCAGATTGTGATTTTGTGACTTGGGACAAACCCGTGGGCCGTAACTGTCCTAAATGTGAACATTATTTGGTTGAAAAGAAGATTAAAGGTGGCAAACAAGTCATCTGTCCAAACGGGGACTATGAAGAAACCGTTCAAAAATAAATTAAAAATTGAGGTTATCGTATGACAGCAAAACCTTTTGTAAACGTCGTTGGTGCTGGCTTAGCAGGCTCTGAAGCTGCTTGGCAAATTGCGAATCGCGGCGTCGATGTTCATTTGTATGAAATGCGACCGGTTAAAATGACACCGGCCCATCACACTAAGAATTTCGCAGAATTAGTCTGTACCAATTCATTGCGGGCTAACCAAGTGACTAACGCGGCTGGTTTAATCAAGGAAGAGATGCGCCAATTAGATTCAGTAATTATTAAGACGGCGGATCAAAATGCCGTTCCAGCCGGTGGTGCTTTGGCGGTTGATCGGGAACCTTTCTCGGCAATGGTTACTGAAAAATTAGCGAATCATGAACGGATTACTGTCCATTATGAAGAATTAACGGCCTTCCCTGAAGGGCCCACCGTGGTTGCGACGGGTCCGTTAACTTCTGAAATTTTAGCGGCGCAGATTAGCGCGTTAAACGGTAGTGACGGGCTGTATTTCTACGACGCAGCTGCGCCGATTTTAGATAAAAACAGTATCGATTTTGATCAGGTCTATCTAAAATCGCGTTATGATAAGGGCGAAGCGGCCTATCTCAATTGTCCAATGACGGAAGCCGAATTTGTCGCGTTCTACAAAGCGTTAATTAGTGCGGATGTCGCTGAAATGCACGAATTCGAAGATGAAAAATTCTTCGACGGTTGTATGCCAATCGAAGTCATGGCGAAACGTGGGATTAAAACCATGTTGTTTGGTCCGTTGAAACCAGTCGGACTCGAAGATCCTAAAACGGGTGACCAACCGTACGCAGTCGTTCAATTACGGCAAGATAATGCGGCGGCTAGCTTGTACAACATCGTCGGCTTCCAAACGCATCTGAAGTGGGGCGAACAAAAGCGGGTCTTCCAAATGATTCCTGGTTTGGAAAATGCTGAATTTGTCCGTTACGGTGTCATGCACCGCAACACCTTCATGAAATCGCCTGAAGTCTTGTTGCCCACCTATCAATCGAAGGTCCGCAACGATTTATTCTTCGCTGGTCAAATGACCGGGGTGGAAGGTTATGTTGAAAGTGCGGCCTCAGGTTTAGTGGCCGGAATCAACGCGGCGAAGTTAGCCTTGGGTGAAACGCCGGTTGAATTTCCAACCGATACCGCAATGGGCGCGATGGCCCATTACATTACCCATACCAGTGCGAAACATTTCCAACCAATGAACGCTAACTTTGGAATTTTTGAACCCTTAAAACAACGGATTCGGGACAAAAAAGAACGAAATCAAGCTTTGGCTGATCGGGCCTTGGCGAGTCTTGAAGCGTTTAAGACAACGCTTTAGTGAACATCCTTTTAAATCTCTCCAGGCTTGTGGTACAGTAGTACTATTCAAGCTTGGAGGGATTTTTTTGGCGTTGGAACAAGACTGGTTGGCCCGGTTCTTACAATATTTAATTGTGGACCGGCATTATTCAGAAGAAACACAAAAAGCCTACCGAGCGGACATCAAAGCTTTCGTTGATTTTCTAACCAACAACGGCGGGTTAACGTCGTTTAAACAAGTCGGTAACTTAGAAGTCCAAACGTATTTAAACGAAATGGATCAAAAAGCTTATAGTCGCGAAACGGTCGCACGTCGGATTTCGAGTTTACGGTCGTTTTACCGTTATCTGGTTAAAAATGAGTTTTTAACGGATGATCCGTTTGAAGCGGTCCAACTTAAGAAGCAACAACATAAATTACCGCGTTTCTTTTACGAAAAAGAAATGGATGCGCTATTTGCGGCCATCGAGGGTCAAAAACCGTTGGATCAACGCAACCGTGCGATTTTAGAGTTATTGTATGCGACTGGGGTGCGGGTGAGTGAATGTGCTCAGTTAACAATTGGACAGATTGATTTTGGGTTACGCGTGATTTTAGTCCACGGTAAGGGCAATAAAGACCGTTACGTGCCGTTTGGCCACCATGCGGCGGATGCGTTACGTTTTTATCTCGATCACGGGCGAACAACGTTACTTGAGAAGCAAGCAACCAGTCATGATGTGGTGTTTGTCAATCGGCTGGGCGCACCGATTACCAGTCGCGGGATTGAATACGTCTTAGACCAGATCATTAAGAAAACCAGTTTAACGACGGACATTCATCCGCATATGATTCGCCACACTTTCGCGACTCATCTGCTGGACCACGGCGCTGATTTACGAACGGTTCAAGAATTGTTGGGTCACAGTAGTCTGTCGACGACCCAAATTTACACGCACGTCACGACGGCGCACTTGCAAAAAGACTATCGACAATTCTTCCCGCGAACGTAAAACTCGGTCTAAAGGTTGATTTTTTTTAAATCAATTAACGCTAGAATTAGCACACAGCCTTAAAGACTGCTAAAATGACATTAACGCAATTTAAAGGAGCTATTTAAATGACAACAATTTGTGCAATTAAACATAATGGTAAAACGGCGATTGCCGGTGACGGTCAAGTCACGATGGGTGAAAAATTCGTCACGAAGGATTCTGCTAAAAAGGTGCGCCGGATTTATAATAACCAAGTCGCAATCGGGTTTGCCGGTGGCGTCGCTGATGCGTTTACGTTACAAGAATGGTTTGAACAAAAGCTTGAAAAATATTCTGGTGATTTGCAACACGCCGCGGTTGCTCTAGCGCAAGACTGGCGTAAAGATCCAACTTTACAAAAGTTAGAAGCGATGTTAATCGCCGTGAACGAAAAGGATATTCTATTGATTTCTGGTAATGGTGAAGTGATTACGCCTGATACATTGGCTGAAACCGGCGATCAAGTGATTGCAGTTGGTTCGGGTGGTAATTTTGCTCAAGCATCAGCAACGGCCTTGATGTTAAAGGGCCGTTCTGAATTAACGGTTGAAGAAATCGCTGAAACCAGTGTTGATATTGCGGGCTCAATCGATGTTTATACCAACCATAATATTATTGTGGAATCATTCTAGGAGGCAGACAAATGGACTTAATGAATAAAACCCCTAAATCAATCGTGACCGAACTTGATGAATTTGTCATCGGTCAGGATCAAGCTAAAAAAGCGGTCGCGGTCGCTTTATATAACCGCTATCGCCGAATGCAATTGAGCGAAAAAATGCAACAAGAGATTACGCCTAAAAACTTATTGATGATTGGACCAACCGGGGTCGGCAAAACTGAAATTGCCCGCCGGTTAGCCAAAGTAGTGGATGCGCCTTTTATCAAAGTTGAAGCGACTAAGTTTACCGAAGTAGGGTATGTTGGTCGTGATGTCGAATCAATGGTCCGCGATCTTGCTGACATTGCCGTGCACATGGAAGAACAAGAACAATTCAAAAATGTGCGTGGTAAAGCTGCTCGTCAAGCGGATAAACGCTTGGTGAAGTTACTCGTGCCAGGGATTAAAAAAGAACAACGTAAAAATGACAAAGCTGGCATCAACGATTTGATGGGCATGTTTACGGCCTTGCAAAATGGCGAAACGCCGGCCGGCTTTGGTCAACCAGAACCCGAAGAAGTGACTGATGACGTTCGTAACGAACGGCTATCCGTTAAAGAACAACTCGACAAAGGGTTGTTAGACGATCGTGAAATTGAAATTCAAGTGGATGAACCTAAAAAAGCAGCACCAATGAACGATATGATGGGTCAAATGGGCATCGATTTAAACGATACTTTAGGCTCAATTATGCCGAAGAAAAAGATTACACGCACGGTGACGGTTAAAGAAGCACGTGAAGTCTTTATTCAAGAAGAATCTGATAAATTGGTCAACCATGCTGATATTTATCACGATGCATTGCAAAGAGCCGAGAATACCGGTATCATCTTTATTGATGAAATCGATAAAATTACGGCTGGTGGCAAGAAACAATCCGGCGAGGTTTCTCGTGAAGGGGTTCAACGTGATATTTTACCAATCGTTGAAGGCTCACAAGTCAATACGAAGTACGGCATGTTGAAAACGGACCACATCCTCTTTATCGGTTCCGGTGCATTTGCCGAATCAAAACCAAGTGATTTGATTGCTGAATTACAAGGTCGGTTCCCAATTCGGGTTGAATTACAAGATTTAACTGAAGCCGATTTTGTCCGGATCTTAACCGAACCTAGTAATGCGCTGGTGAAGCAATATATGGCGTTGATCGGTGCCGATGGCGTGCATGTGACTTTTACGATGGAAGCCATTCAACGGATCGCTGCGATTGCTTTCCAAGTGAACCACGATACCGACAATATCGGTGCGCGGCGTCTAGCGACAATTCTTGAAAAATTATTGGAAGACATTTTATTTGAAGGTCCCGATATGCAAATGGGTGACATCACGATTACGGAACAATACGTCAATGATAAAATTGGCAAGATTGTTGCTGACAAAGATTTAACCCGATTTATTTTATAATAGTTAAAGGTGGTAGTTAATAATGGTCCAAATCGCAAATGAATTTTTAACCGTTGAAATTAATCCCCTCGGTGCTGAACTGACGAGTTTAAAAGGCAACGTATCAGGCTTGGAATATCTCTGGCAAGCAGATCCAGCTGTCTGGAAACGGCATGCGCCCGTTTTATTCCCGTTTGTTGGGCGTTCTAAAAACGATCAATATACGTATCAAGGCAAAACGTATCCAATGGGGCAACATGGTTTTGCCCGTGATCGTCAGTTTGAAGTTGAAGAAAGCGGTGATCAAAAAGCGGTTTTCTTGCTGAAATCAGATGAAGCCAGTTTAGCCATCTATCCGTTTGAATTTGAATTGCGGGTCAGCTATCAGGTTCAAGACATGCATTTAGTGGTTAATTACGATGTTAAGAATACAGCGACAACGGCCCCAATGTACTTTTCAATTGGCGGTCATCCGGGCTTTAAAGTGCCAATGACGGCCGATACGCAATTTGACGACTATTTTGTTGATTACCGTCCACAAAAATCGCGGGTTAAGATTCCATTGCAAGGGGCGTTCATTAATTTAAATGAACGGACTTTGGCACCAACCGATGTCGCAACCGATATCAGTCACGATCTTTTCAAAGATGATGCGATGATTTACGAATTAAAGGGCCAAGAAAACGTCTTTAGCATTCGTTCTGAAAAAACACCGCATGCAATCTCAATGAAGCTATCAGCACCGTTTATCGGTGTTTGGTCGCCACACCCAACAGAGGGCAATCTTGTTTGCCTTGAACCTTGGTGGGGGATTGCGGATGATGTTGCTGCAACCGGTGAATTATCTGAAAAGTTTGGTGTCAATCAATTAGCGCCACAAGCGACTTTTAATGCGAATTATGAAATTACGGTTAAATAGTTTGTGAATTTGTTCTAAAAGCAGTCCTTTTTTTAGGGCTGCTTTTTGTTTGTTTACGGGTTTTAAAGCATTTTCAAGTGTGAATTATTTGATTTCACAAACATCACTAGTTTTTAAAGAACTGGCGTGCTAAGATATTAGTAATCAACCAATAGACGGGGGCAAATTATGACTGAAGATAAAAAGTACTATGGTGCGGATGCAATTGTAGACAGTTTAGCCAATCATGAAATTGAATATGTTTTTGGAATTCCGGGTGCTAAAATTGATCGCGTGTTCGAGCGATTAGAACACCCAGTCAATCCGAAAGCACCTCGATTGATTTTGGCGCGCCATGAACAAAATGCGGCTTTTATGGCCGCTGGGATTGGCCGGATTACGGGAAAACCCGGCGTAGCGATTGCGACTTCTGGTCCGGGTGCCAGTAATTTAGCAACTGGGGTCGTCACGGCAACGGCTGAAGGCGATCCGATGATTGCGATTGCCGGCCAAGTCAAACGGGCTGATTTATTACGTTTAACGCATCAAAGTATGAAGAACGCAGCCTTATTCGCACCGATTACTAAATTTAGTGCAGAAGTCCAAGAACCAGAAAATTTATCCGAAGTGATCGCCAACGCTTATCAAGAAGCCGAATCGGCTAAACAAGGGGCGGCTTTTGTCAGCATTCCGCAAGATGTGACGGATTCAGAAGTCCATGCTAAAGTCATTAAACCGTTGATGGCCCCAAAACTCGGACCTGCTAGTCCGGTTGAAACCACTTTGTTGGCCCAACGGATTAAAGAAGCAAAATTACCGGTTCTGTTAGTTGGGATGCGGGCCTCTTCACCTGAAGTGACGGCGGCGATTCGCAACTTAATTGCAGAAACACATATTCCAGTTGTTGAAACCTTCCAAGCTGCCGGAATTATCTCACGTGATTTGGAAACTGATTTCTATGGTCGGGTCGGATTATTCCGGAATCAACCAGGGGATCAAATTTTGAAACGCAGCGATTTAGTGATTACAATTGGTTATGATCCGATTGAATACGAACCCCGTAACTGGAACGCTGAGAGTGACGCGAACATCATGGTGATTGATGACATGCGTGCTGAAATTGATCATAATTTCCAACCTGAAAAAGAATTGATTGGCGATATCGCCCAAACGCTCGATTTCTTATTGCCTTACATGAAAGGTTATCAATTATCTGATGACGTTCGGGAATATTTAGTGAAACAACATTCTGTGATTCATCAACGTGATGAGGCGCCAGTCGCATTAGCTGATAATCCACTAAGTCATCCGTTAAACATTGTGTCTGAATTACAAGCGCGGGTCACGGATGAAATGACCGTCACGGTTGATGTCGGAAGTCATTATATCTGGATGGCACGCCATTTCTGGAGTTACGAACCCCGTCACTTATTATTTAGTAACGGGATGCAAACCTTAGGGGTCGCGTTGCCTTGGGCGATTAGTGCGGCTTTAGTGCGGCCTAATACGCAGATTGTCTCGGTTTCCGGTGATGGTGGTTTCTTATTTTCAAGTCAAGAATTAGAAACAGCCGTTCGCTTGAATTTAAACATCGTGCACGTTATTTGGAATGATGGTTACTATGACATGGTTAAATTCCAAGAAGAGATGAAATATGGTCAATCGGCCGCGGTTAAATTTGGACCAGTTGATTTCGTTAAATATGCTGAAAGTTTTGGCGCAACCGGCTTGCGGGTCGATAATGCCACTGAATTAGGTGCGGTTTTAGATCAAGCTTTCGCAACTGACGGTCCAGTGATTGTCGATATTCCAGTTGATTACAAAGATAATCAATTATTAGGCCAAGCATTATTACCAGATCAATTAGTTTAATTGGGAGGTTCACGAACATGGCACACGATTCAACACGGGTTTATCAACACGGGACGTTAGCGTTACTCGTTCCTGGTTTATTTACGGGTACGCAATCCGTTCATGATTTATTACAACATGGTGATTTTGGGATTGGCACGGCGCACGGTTTAGCTGGCGAATTAATCGTATTAGATGGTCAAGCTTATCTCGTTGCTGGCACGGGTGACGTTCGCCCGGTCAAGACGACTGAAACGGTGCCGTTTGCGACGGTCCATTTTCAAGATGCGGCGTTAACGAGTCAAACCATTAGTGGCATCACTAAAATGGCTTTAGAACAACAATTGTTAAACCAAGCACCGCTTAAGAATTTATTTTTTGCGGTTAAAATCACGGGTCAATTCAAAAAGATGCATACGCGCGCGGTTGAAGCGCAGGTTGAACCTTATCCGAATCTAACGGCGGCCACCCGCGTCCAACCAGAATTTACGGCTGACATGGTTGAAGGGACGTTAGTCGGCTATTACGCACCAGCGTTATACCAAGGGGCGGCCGTTGCCGGTTATCATGTGCATTTCTTGAACACGGCGCATGATTTTGGCGGGCACGTGTTAGATTACGAAGTAGCGGACGCGCAATTAACGGTCCAACCGTTTGAAACGTTCGAACAACATTTCCCCAATCAAAATGCGGCTTTCTTAGAAACCGATTTTGATTTGCACGCCGTTAACGCGGATATTGAAGAAGCGGAACACTAAAAAATGAGTGTGTTGAGTTGCGGGTAGCAACTGAGCATTAACAGAAAATCCCCCCATTATCTTGATTTTAAGATAATGGGGGGATTTTAGGGTAAGTGGAAGTTGTTGTCATTTAATTAACGTGATCGACCGTTGAATCAGCGAAATCAAGGCCCATCTGTTCGAGAATAATAGTAGCCGTTTCTTCGATTGATCGGTTGGCTACATTGATGACTTGGCAGCCGATTTTATCGTAGAGGTCTTGGGCAAAGGCTAATTCAGCTTTAATTTCATCCATATCTGAATAGGTCGTGTCAGGATTTAAACCGTACGCAATCATCCGTTCGCGGCGAATGTTGTTCAAGACTTCGGGTGAATTCATCAAACCAATCACTTTTTTAGGATCGACATGCCAAATTTCATCCGGAATGTGCGCCTGAGGGACGATTGGTAAGTTAGCGACTTTGAGGTTCCGGTTCGCTAAGAATAACGACAACGGGGTCTTAGACGTTCTAGAAACACCTAATAACACGATGTCGGCCTCTAAGAAGCCTTTCGGATCTTTGCCATCATCGTACATGACGGCGAATTCCATCGCTGAAATCCGATCGAAATAGCGATCGTTTAAGTGGTGGAGGGCACCAGCTTCGCCAGAAGGTTGTAATTCAGTTTTGGCGGTAATTAATTTAGTGACCGGGGACATCATATCGAAACTAGCAATTTGGTTGGTTTGGCAATAGGTTTCAGCAATGTCAGCGAGTTCTTTAGTGGCTAGCGTATGGACGACAATCGTTTCGGTCGGGACAGCCTTGCTGAGCACATCCGTCAGCTTGTCGGCCGTGTGAATAAATGGAAAACGGACAATATCCGGTTTTAAATCTGGATATTGCGCCAAGGCTGCTTGCGCCAATTGTAAGGCAGTTTGACCAACTGAATCTGAAATTACAAAAAGCGTTAATGGCGTTGATTGTGTCATATTAAGACTCCTTTGAACATTTTTATAGCGTTATCATACCATAATCGGCTAAAAATAGAGAATAATTGAAAAAAGATTCAATTAATTAGCAATGAGTTATTGACCGTATTTTCAACATTCGCTATAATAGCTAAGAACGGTTTAACTCGTCGCAACTAGTTGTCATGATTAAACGGTTATACTTAGCACGCGAGGGGAGGGATATCATATGGGCAAGACAGTCGTTCGCAGTAACGAATCTCTAGATGATGCTCTTCGTCGCTTCAAGCGTTCCGTATCAAAAGCTGGTACTATACAAGAATATCGTAAACGTGAATTTTACGAGAAACCAAGTGTAAAACGTAAGTTGAAATCAGAAGCAGCAAGAAAACGTAAGAAATTCTAATTTCTCGTAAAGGAAATGATTGAATGAGTTTACTTGAACAATTAAATTCTGATTTGAAAACGGCGATGAAGGCCAAAGATAAGTTGCGGTTAACAGTTATTCGGAGTTTAAAATCCGCTTTAACTAATGCACAAATTAGTGCTGGGCAAGACTTATCTTCTGATGAAGAATTAAGCGTACTATCATCACAACTTAAGCAACGCAAAGAATCGCTACAAGAGTTTGAAAACGGTGATCGTGCAGATCTCGCGGATCAAACAAAAGCAGAGATTGAAATTGTGACTGCTTATCTACCAGAACAACTTGATGAAGCAGCGGTAACCGCCATTGTTGATGAAGCAATGAAGGCTACTGGGGCAACAGGTAAAGCTGATTTTGGTAAAGTGATGCAATATGTAATGCCGAAAGTTAAAGGACGTGCTGATGGCGCTTTGGTCAATCAAGTCGTTAAGTCAAAACTGAATTAATTTTTGGTAGGCCTCGAAAGAGGCCTATTTTTATTGTTTTTTACATAATGGCAGGGGGCCAACCTTTGAAACCCGATATTTAAAGTGAATTATGAGGGAAACTCGTGACGGATGAAGCCTTGCTATGATAGAATGAACGTAGTTTTCATTCTGTAGATAGTCATTTATTGGTTTGGGGTGCGTCAGATAATCAAAGGCGGCCCTATAAATTGAGAATAGAAGAAAGTGGGAATTTAGCAATGGATATTCAAATTGTTGATGAAACCAAACAAGTACCAGAAGCGCAAATTAAATTAGTGACTGATATTTTACAGTTTGCGGGTAAAGAATTAAAACTGGCTGATGACACAGAAATGTCAGTGACTTTTGTCACGAATAATCGGATTCAAGAGATTAATCGTGAATACCGAGACACTGATCGCGCGACCGATGTGATTAGTTTTGCGATTGAAGAAGATCCCGAAGGCGAAGGTCTACCAGCGAATTTCGAAGAATTATTCGATATTCCTAAGAATATTGGTGATTTGTTCGTCTCACCTGAAAAGGCGGCTGAACAAGCGAAAACCTATGGTCATTCTTATGAACGTGAATTGGGTTATACGATGGTCCACGGTTTCTTACACTTGAACGGCTATGACCATATTCACAGTGAAGACGAAGCCCAAATGATTCCATTGCAGGAGACTATCTTAGATGAATTCGGATTACAACGCTAAAAAACCGCAGACCACCAAGAATAAATCCTTTTACCAATCAGTCCGACACGCGTTAGTCGGCTTGGTGACCGGTTTTAAGGAAGAACTTAATTTACAGCGGGATTTAATGATGGCGGCTTTAGCGATTATTTTAGGGCTTATCTGTCGCTTGCACTACATCGATTGGCTGTTTCTGATTTTAGCCATTTTTATTGTATTATTAGCTGAATTCTGGAACACCGTTGTTGAACATTTCGTCGATTTGTTGGTTGAACACCAATTTAATCCGACCGCTAAAAAGATTAAAGACATCAGTGCCGCCAGCGTGTTATTGAGCGCGGTGTTGGCACTCGTGATTGGCGCCGTCGTTTTTGGCCACGCCGTATTAACTTATTTGTAAGACTAAACTATAGCAATAACTAAGGGGAACACTATGACAGATACTTATCGTTCAGGTTTTGTGGCAATTGTTGGCCGTCCGAATGTCGGTAAATCAACATTTATGAATCGCATGATTGGTGAAAAAATCGCCATCATGTCAGCTAAGGCGCAAACTACGCGGAATAAGATTCAAGGCATCTATACGGACGAAAACGCGCAAATCGTTTTTGTTGATACACCTGGGATTCACAAACCACACAATGAATTAGACGAATACATGGATCAAGCCGCTTTATCAACGTTTAATGAAGTGGATGCGATTCTATTCATGATCAGTGGTGTCGATAAAAAGGGCCCTGGTGATCAATATATTATGGATCAACTTAAAAACGTGAAAAAACCCGTTTATTTGGTGGTTAACAAGATTGATGCGATTCATCCGGACGACTTACTACCATTGATTGAACAATATCGTCATGAATTGGATTTTAAGGCCGTTTATCCGATTTCAGCACTAGAGGGCAATAATGTCCCAGAAATGTTGGCGGAACTCGAACAGACCTTACCAGAGGGCCCACAATACTATCCAGAAGATCAATTAACGGATCATCCAGAATATTTCGTCGTTGGCGAATTAATTCGTGAAAAGATTCTAGAATTAACCCATGAAGAAGTGCCACATTCTGTCGCCGTCGTGGTTGAACGAATGAACGAACGGGTCAATGATAAATTACAAATTGAAGCCACCATCGTCGTTGAACGTGACGGTCAAAAACGAATCGTCATCGGTCAAAAAGGTGCGATTATTAAAGCCGTAGGGATTCGTTCACGACGCGAAATTGAAGCGTTACTCGGTGAAAAGGTCAACTTAAAACTATGGGTTAAGATTCAAAAAAATTGGCGTGACAATAATCAATATTTACGTGAATTTGGTTATAACAAGAAACGTTTGTAGGCTAAACTATGGCTGAACATCGTTTCGAAGATTTTAACGGCCTCGTGATTTTTCGGCGGAACTACAAAGAAAAAGATATGTTGGTCAAGATTTTAACCGACCGTTTCGGTAAGAAGATGTTTTACTTACGCGGGGCCAACAGTCCGCGTTTTCGGATGGCGGCGGCAATTTTGCCGTTTACCAAAGCCGAATACGGTGGCGATATTCGCGATGATGGCTTGTCGTTTTTGAATAACGTGAAGTCGGCTAGTCAATTTCAAGCGATTAGTAATGACCTGTTCTTAAACGCTTATGCGACGTATATTTTGAATTTAATCGACGTCGCGTTTCCGGATAGCCAACCGCTGGGGTTTTGGTATGGTCGGATTGAACAAGCTCTGACGCTAATCGATGAGGGCTTTGACGCGGCGATGATTACTCACATTATCGAGATTCAACTGTTGCAAGTCTTCGGGGTTCAACCGCATCTCGAAAGTTGTGTCGTCTGTGGCCGCACCGATTTAGCGTTTGATTATTCGGAAAGCTATGGTGGTTTGTTGTGCCAGCGTCATTGGCATTTAGATCCGAATCGGCTGCACGCTAATTCACGCGCCATTTATTATTTACGCCTGTTTTCAGTGATTGATTTGTTCAAGATTCAATCGGTGACGGTTAAACCGGAAACTGAAGCGGCCTTGAAAGCGATTGTTGATCAGATTTATCAAAATTCAGTCGGTTTGGTCTTAAAAAGTAAACAATTTATCGATAAAATGTTTACTTTTGATAGTGCGATGCCGAAGTTAAAAAAAGTTGCACCAGAAATTGACAGGTCGTCTAAAGACGACTAAAATAGTAATCAACTTAATAGACGTTGAAGAAAAGGGTCTACTTGAACAAGCAAACAGTGATTCTAGGAGAGTGTGAACTAGGACGAGTTTCAAGTAGATTGGCATTTCGGAGTCATACCAATGAAGCAGCAGCTTTCTTTAAAGCTGAAGTAGGGTGGAACCGCGAGCAATCGTCCCTATGTGACTAACTGTCGCATAGGCTTTTTTTATGCGTAAAATGACGGAAAAGAGGAAGAAAAATGGTTAAAAAGCTTAATGTTCAAGAAATGATTTTAACCTTACAACGTTTTTGGTCTGACAAAGGCTGTATGTTAATGCAATCATATGATACTGAAAAAGGGGCCGGCACAATGAGCCCCTATACATTCCTACGGGCAATCGGACCAGAACCTTGGAATGCTGCTTACGTTGAACCCTCACGGCGGCCAGCTGATGGACGTTACGGTGAAAATCCAAACCGTTTATTCCAACATCATCAATTCCAAGTGGTCATGAAACCAGCACCATTAAATATTCAAGAATTCTATTTGGATAGTTTACGTGCGCTTGGAATCGATCCGTTAGAACATGATATCCGTTTCGTTGAAGATAACTGGGAGAACCCTTCAATGGGTTGTGCCGGTGTTGGTTGGGAAGTTTGGTTAGATGGCATGGAAGTCAGCCAGTTTACTTATTTCCAACAAGTCGGCGGTTTGGCTTGCAAACCCGTTACCAGTGAAATCACATATGGTGTTGAACGGTTGGCGTCATACATTCAAGATGTTGATAGTGTCTTTGATCTTGAATGGGGTAACGGCGTTTTATACGGCGATATCTTTAAAGAACCTGAATATGAACATTCTAAATATGCCTTTGAAAATAGTGATCAAGCGATGTTGCTTGAATTCTTTGATGATTATGAAAAAGAAGCCAAACGTTTAATCGACTTAGGCTTAGTACATCCGGCTTACGATTACGTTTTGAAATGTAGTCATGCGTTTAACTTATTGGACGCACGCGGGGCGGTTTCGGTCACTGAACGGGCCGGTTATTTATCCCGCATTCGACGGATGGCGCATTCAATTGCCCAAGCCTTTGTTGCTGAACGTGAAAAATTAGGCTTCCCATTATTAAAACATGCGCAAGAAAAGATGGAGGTAACTGATCATGACTAAACCCTTTTTATTAGAAATTGGTCTGGAAGAAATGCCAGCCCACGTTGTAATGCCTAGCATTCAACAATTGGAAAAACGGGTGCGTGCTTTCTTAACCGAACAACATCTTGAATTCGGCGCTTTAAAAACATATGCGACACCACGGCGTTTAGCGATTTTGATTGAAGATTTAGCTGAAAAACAAGCGGATATTCATGAAGAAGCTAAAGGTCCCGCCAAAAAAATCGCTTTAGATGCAGAAGGCAATTGGAGTAAAGCGGCCCAAGGGTTCGTTCGCGGTAAAGGTCTAACGACTGATGATATTACTTTTAAAGCATTAAAGGGCGTTGAATACGTCTACGTTGAAAAATCAATTATCGGCCAACCCGTTACTGAAATTTTGCCGGGGTTAAAAGACGTCTTAATGGCGATGACCTTCCCAACTAGAATGCATTGGGCTGATTATGATTTCGAATATATTCGGCCAATCCATTGGGTGATTGCTTTATTAGACGATCAATTGATTGATTTTAGTCTGCTAAACGTCACGACCGGTCGGACAACACAAGGTCACCGTTTCTTAGGCCAACCGGTGACCTTAGACCGGGCAACGGATTACGAAGCGGCATTAGAAGTGCAATTCGTCATCGCCGATGAAGCGAAACGTCAAGCAAAGATTAAAATGCAAATCGAAGCCATGGCGACTGCCAATCAATGGCAAGTTGATTTGGATGCCGATTTATTAGAAGAGGTCACCAACCTAGTTGAATGGCCAACTGCTTTTTATGGCCAATTTACGCCGAAATATTTGGAAATTCCTGAAGAAGTGCTGATCACTTCAATGAAGGATAACCAACGCTATTTCTACGCACGAAACCAATCGGGCGACTTATTGCCCATCTTTATCGGGGTTCGCAACGGTAACGAACAACATCTCGATAACGTGATTGCCGGTAATGAAAAAGTGTTAACCGCGCGTTTAGAAGATGCCGATTTCTTCTATCAAGAAGATCAAAAACAATCGATCGCGGACTACGTTGAACAATTAGCCAATGTGTCATTCCACGATAAAATTGGGAGTATGGCTGAAAAAATGCAACGAGTCGGGATTATTGCGCAATTCTTAGGCCAAAAATTTGGGCTATCAACGACCGAATTAACGGATTTACAACGCGCTAGCGATATTTACAAATTTGATTTAGTGACTGGCATGGTTGGCGAATTCCCCGAACTTCAAGGGGTTATGGGTGAAAAATACGCCTTACTTGAAGGTGAAACACCAGCGGTTGCCACGGCAATTCGTGAACATTACATGCCAATTAGTGCAGAAGGGGCGCTACCAACGACTAAAGTCGGCGCCGTTTTAGCGATTGCTGATAAGTTCGATAGCATTGCTGATTTCTTCGCCGTTGGGATGATTCCAAGCGGTTCAAACGATCCATACGCACTCCGTCGTCAAGCTTACGGGATTGTCCGAATCTTAGCCGCCCAAGATTGGCATTTTCCAATGGCGACTTATCAAACCGAATTAACGACGGCCATCAAGGCCAAGCAAGCTGGCTTCAAATTAGATTGGTTGAAGAATCGTCAAGCGATTGGTGAATTCTTAACGGATCGGGTTCGTCAACGCTTTAACGGGCTCCAACGTAAACCACGCCGCGATATCATCGACGCGGTCTTGAAGAATCAAAAGCAAGATCCAATCACGATGTTCCAAGCGGCCGATGTGTTGGATCAACATAAAGCTGATGCTGATTTTAAGGCCACGATTGAGGCCGTCACCCGTGTGTTGCGGTTAGCTGAAAAAGCTGATTTTGATCAAACCGATTTAACGGTTGATCCCGCATTGTTCGAAAACCAAGCTGAAAAAGACTTGTATGTTGCGGTTGAAGCATTGCGCGGACAAGTCGCTAATAATCCGCTTGAAGCCAACTATGCAGCCTTACAAAACTTGCGACCATTGATTGAAGCTTATTTTGAAGCGACGATGGTCATGGCTGACGATTTAACCGTTCGGAATAATCGTTTGAAACAATTATTGATTATTGCGCGGATTGCCTTTAGTTTAGGCGATTTAAACGAATTGATTGTTAAATAAATTAACAAGAAGATGATTGTATGTTACAGATGAAACGTGTTTATGAAGCCGCCAATCCGGCCGATGGCTATCGCATTTTGGTGGATCGACTTTGGCCGCGGGGTGTCGCTAAAACAACGGCGCAATTAGATGACTGGAATAAGGCGATTACGCCGACGACTGAATTACGCCGTTGGTTTGACCATGAACCCGCTAAGTTTTCGGCATTTAAAACCCGCTATTTAGCTGAAATTGCCGATAATCAGGCTTGGCCCGCATTTGAACAACAAATCCGCCAACAATTAGCGGTCGGCAACGTCACGTTGGTCTATGCTGCGAAGGATCCTGAATATAATCATGTGGTGATTTTATTAGCACTTTTAAAAAAGGTCCTTGACAGTTAGCTAAGATGTTTGCTATATTTGTTTGCAACTATATCTAAAACGTGCTATGCTGTATAGTGTATTTTTGTGCTGATAATCCGTAGAAGTCGCATTTCATTGTGAGGTGCGGCTTTTACAGTCTTAGGTACAATTTGATAATGTGAGGTGAGACCAATGGCGAGTAAGATTCCAGAAGAAGTTCTCGATGATATTCGGCGCCAAACCAATATTGTTGATGTTGTTGGTCAATATGTTCAATTAAAAAAAGCCGGCAAGAATTTATTCGGCACTTGTCCGTTTCATGACGAAAAGACGCCCTCGTTTTCAGTCAACGAGGAAAAACAGATTTTTCACTGTTTCTCGTGTGGCCGTGGGGGCAACGTCTTTAAATTCTTAATGGAAATGGAACAATTAAGTTTTCCAGAGGCGGTTGCTAAGGTCGCTGATTTCGTTGGTGCTGACCTGGCAAGTACTTTTCGACCCGTTCAAGGGAGTCGCGAATCTAGTGAAGTTGTGGCGCTTAAACAGCTTTATGAAGAAGCCAGTAAGTTATTTAAACATGTTTTAACGAGTACCGTTGCGGGTCAACCCGCGTTGGATTATCTACACCAACGGGATTTAACCGATTCGTTGATTGAAACCTTTGATATTGGTTTTTTACCGAATCAAGGTGATTTATTATTAACGTTCTTCCAAAATCGGGAGATTGACTATCAAACGTTACGTCAATCGGGTCTGTTTGTGGAAACGCAAACCGGTAAATTACATGATCGCTTCTCAGGACGGGTCATGTTTCCGATTCGGAACGCACAGGGTGCTGTTATTGCATTTTCGGGACGGGTTTTACAAGCGACACCGGATCAACCGAAGTATTTAAATAGTCCAGAGACGCCAATCTTTAATAAGCGCAAAGTGTTATTTAATTTCGATTTAGCGAAAGCAACGATTCATCAAGATAAGCGCGTTTATCTGTTTGAAGGCTTCATGGATGTGATTGCCGCGTATTCTGCGGGAATCCAAAACGGCGTCGCTTCGATGGGGACGAGTTTAACCAGTGAACAATTAAGTTTACTGACCCACCAAGCGCAAGAATTGGTCGTTTGCTATGATGGTGATCAGCCCGGGATTGAAGCGATGAAACGGGCGATTGGCTTGCTTGGTCAACATTCAACTTTGGAATTAGGGGTTGTCGTGTTGCCGAGTGGGGCTGATCCGGATGAATACGTGCGTCAATTCGGTGCGGAACAATTTCGCGAAACATTGCAAAAAGGGGTTGAAACACCGACCGCTTTTGAATTACGCTATTTAAAACAGGGGTTAAATTTAACCAATGAAAAAGATCAATTAGATTATGTGCAACAAGCTTTGGCCGTTGTGGCCCAAATTGATTCACCACTCGAAATCGAGGTCTATCTTAAGCAAATCGAAGAAACCAGCGGAATCACCATTGATACGTTGAAACGGCAATTACAGACGGTACGGGTTAAAAACGTCACCAGTCAACCGTTGCAACAATCAGTGCAACGCGGGGGTCCTGATAGCTATGATGAACCGCCAATGTTGGTCGATGAGGCAACCATGCCCGTTAATCGTGGGAATGCGCCGCAACAACGACAAGTCAAACGTCTATCGAAAATCGAGCACGCGGAACAAGAGATTTTACACATGCTGATGCGCCATGAAGATGTACGCCTACAGTTGGAGAACAACGCTGATTTTAGCTTTGTTCACACGCCGTATCAATTGATTTATGAATTGTGGCGCGCGTATTTAGACGAAGGACACGTTGCTGATATCGCGGGATTTACCACTTATATTCCGGATGATCTGCAAAGCTTGGTGATTCAAATCGACTTGTTGGCACTACCTGAAGAGGCTAATCAAGAAGCGTTAAACGATTGTTTATACGTGATTGGTCAAAATTCGGTTCAAGAACAATTAAAAATGGCAAAAATTGCTTTAAGTGAAGCGAGAAAATTGGGCAACCAGGATGAAGAATTCCGGTTAACTCTAGAAGTAATACGACTTATTGGGAAAATGCAATAAGTTATTTAATTAGGAGGTTTCTGCATGGCTGATAAGAAAAAAGCTGATACTAAGAAATTTGATACGGCGGTTAAAGCCTTAATTAAGGAATATAAACCAAAAAAAGAAATCACCAATGATGAATTGGTTGCTAAAATTGTGAAACCTTTTGCTTTAAAATCCAAAGAAACAAATGAGTTAATGCAAAAAGTAGAAGATCAAGGGATTAGTATTGTCGATGCAGACGGGAACCCTAGTGTCGCAACGCTCAAAAAAGAAAAAGTCTCCGCCAAAGAATTAAAAGATATGACAGCTCCGACTGGGATTAAGATTAATGATCCAGTCCGGATGTATTTGAAGGAAATTGGCCGTGTCTCTCTTTTGAATGCTGAACAAGAAGTTGAATTGGCGTTACGGATCGAAAAGGGCGAACAAGAAGCTAAGCAACGTTTGGCCGAAGCTAATTTACGATTAGTCGTTTCAATTGCGAAACGCTACGTCGGCCGTGGGATGCAATTCTTGGATTTAATCCAAGAAGGGAACATGGGCTTGATGAAAGCCGTTGAAAAATTTGATCACCGTAAAGGTTTCAAATTCTCAACTTACGCGACATGGTGGATTCGTCAGGCAATTACGCGTGCGATTGCCGATCAAGCTCGGACGATTCGGATTCCAGTCCACATGGTTGAAACGATTAATAAATTAATTCGGATTCAACGTCAATTACTCCAAGATTTAGGTCGCGAACCAACGCCTGAAGAAATTGGGGCTGAAATGGATATGAATACCGATAAGGTTCGTGAAATTTTAAAGATTGCGCAAGAACCTGTCTCACTTGAAACACCAATCGGGGAAGAGGACGACTCACACCTAGGTGATTTCATTGAAGATCAAGATGCAACGAGTCCTGAAGACCACGCTTCTTATGAATTGTTGAAAGAACAATTGGAAAGTGTCCTAGACACCTTAACGGATCGTGAAGAAAACGTCTTACGGTTACGTTTCGGGTTAGATGATGGTCGGACACGAACCCTTGAAGAAGTCGGTAAAGTCTTCGGCGTTACCCGTGAACGGATTCGTCAAATCGAAGCCAAAGCATTACGGAAATTACGCCACCCATCACGTTCAAAACAATTAAAAGACTTTTTAGAATAAATAGCTGCGACAGCACTCGGGTATCAATCGAGTACTAAACTGAAAATAACATTATCCAGTTTTTGGGGGTCTTTGTCAACTGGTGTTGGTGAACGATTCAAGTGAACGTTTTGGAAGTATCTGCCGATTAGACAGATGCTTCTTTTTTTAGGCTAATAGGCGT
>NZ_LT984417.1:1165757-1190189 GCF_900258455.1 Latilactobacillus fuchuensis | reverse complement strand
TTATTCGTTCTCAAGTTCCAAAACAAAAAAAGAAGTAATTGTCATAGATGACAATTACTTCCACATTGAAACCACCAACAACAGTTGACAGAGAACCATTAAAAAAGCCTTAAATGATGCGCTTTTATCCGCATTCATCTAAGGCTTTTTGATTCGATTAATGTTGATCTGACCACGCTTGTGGGTCTTGACGCCATGTTTGTAGTGATTGCAGTTGTTCAGCCGTTAAATCGTCGGCTTCTTGGGCAATCGCTAATAAGGCTTCTAAATTCGACAGTGTCGTCAATGATAATTGCGCCTCTGTAAAATTCTTTTTGCCAGCGGCTAACTGATATGAGAAAATCCCGAAAACACCTAAAACATCGGCGCCCTCTTTTTGCGCGGCGTGTGCGGCTTGGAGCACGCTACCACCGGTTGAAATTAAATCATCAATGAGCACCATTTTTTGACCGGCTTTAAACGGCCCTTCAATTTGGCGCCCCTGACCGTGATCCTTGGGTTTAGACCGGATATAGACCAAAGGTAAGTTCAATAATTCAGCCACCCAAGCGGCGTGTGGAATCCCCGCCGTCGCAGTCCCCGCAATCACTTCAACGTCTGGATATTGATCATGAATCGCCTTGGCTAACTGTTCAGCGATTAGTCGGCGGACTTTAGGATAGCCGATAGTTAACCGATTATCACAATAAATCGGGCTCTTTAAGCCACTGGCCCACGTAAAAGGGTCATTTGGACTTAGACTCACGGCTTGAATATCAATTAAGGCTTGTGCGACTTCTTTAGCGATTTCTGTCATTATTTTTGCTCCCATTCTGCTTTGATTGTTTGATAAGCCTGATACGGATTAGTGGCTTGGGTAATTGGCCGACCGATCACAATGGCACTACTACCAGCTTGCGCAGCTGCCAATGGTGTTGCTGACCGTTTTTGATCGTTAGTTTGACTAGTGGCTGGCCGAATCCCTGGTGTGACACAGTCAAAGTCGATTCCAGTTTGCGCGTGGATTAACGGTACTTCTTGAACAGAACAAACGACGCCATCACAACCAGCCTGTTGCGCGATTTGTGCGTAATTCGTGACTGATTCGGGTAAAGTCGCTTGAACGAGTTGTTCAGTTTGCATTTGGCTTTGACTGGTTGAGGTCAATTGCGTAATGGCTAGCAATTTAGCAGGCTTGACCTGTGCTTTTGTGGCCCCCGCTTTTAAACCAGCAACCCCGGCTTGCAACATTTCACTACCCCCAGCAGCGTGAATCGTTGTGTAATCGACGCCTAATTGGCCGATCACTGTTAAGGCACTATGAACGGTATTCGGAATATCATGCAGTTTTAAATCTAAGAAAATCCGATGCCCCCGCGCTTTGAGCGCCCGAATGACATCAGGACCAGTTTTGTAGAATAATTCCATGCCAACCTTTACGAACAAATGTTCACCTTTTGGAAATTGGTCTAAAAAGGCTTCAGCTGTGGGCCAATCTGGAAAATCTAACGCAATAATCAGTGGTTTTGTCATCTCTATTTGACCTCCTGAGTGACGGCAAAGCGGCTTAAATCCGCGAAACCGTACTTCGTCATTTCTATTGGTAGTTGTTCAATCATTTTAGGACACGCGAACGGATCGGTAAAGTTAGCCGTCCCAACTCCAATTGCATTGGCGCCGGCGGCTAATAGTTCTAACGCATCCGTCGCATTTTGAACGCCACCCATTCCGATAATCGGTAATGCCGAGATTGACCGAACTTGCCGGATAATCCGGACAGCGACTGGTTTAATCGCCGGACCGGATAAGCCACCAGTCTGATTCGCTAGAATTGGTTCGCCAGTTCGAATGTCAATCCGCATCCCAACCAAGGTGTTGATGAGTGAAAAGCCTGCCGCCCCAGCTTGTTCAACGGCTTGCGCAATCGGCCGAATATCGGTGACGTTCGGTGATAACTTAACGTAGACCGGTACTTGGCTAACGGCGACACAGGCCGCTGTTAGTTGTGCAGCTGATTGCGGATCTGTCCCAAATTCTAAACCACCGTGTGCCACGTTTGGACACGAGATGTTGAGTTCGATTGCATGGACATTAGGCGCGGTACTAATTGCTTGGCACACACTGACGTAATCATCTAATGTATTGCCTGCTACGTTCGCAATGATTGGTAGTTCAGGATAATGTTGGGCTAACCACGGTAATTTCTCTGCCATAATGGCTTCAATCCCCGGATTTTGTAAACCAATCGCATTCAGCATCCCACTCGGCGTTTCCGCAACGCGGGGTGTCGCGTTACCGAGGCGCGGTTCTTTAGTCGCCGCTTTAATGATCACGGCACCCAATTGATTTAAATCATAATGTTGACTATATTCTTGACCAAATCCGAAACACCCGGAAGCGGGCATAATCGGATTTTTTAATTGCAGACCGGGTAAATTAACGGCTAAATCAACCATTTAAATCAACACCTCATTTGTTTTGAAGACGGGACCGTCATCACATATTTTTAATTGAACTTCCGGGTTACTTCTAAGTTTAGTGACACAAGCGTAACAAGCACCAATCCCACAGGCCATCCGTTCTTCTAACGAGATATAAGCGTTGGGATGCTCGGCGAAACGATTATCAACCGCCATCAACAGCCCTTTTGGCCCGCAGGCGTAGATTGCATCATAAGTCGTCAAAGCATCGGCAAACTGCGCGTCTAGTAATAAGCCAATGTGGCCTTGATAGCCGTAAGAACCGTCGTTAGTCGCATAGGCGGTCGGGCCTAATGCTTCGAATTCAGATTGGTAAAAAATCGCAGATTGGGTTGCAAACCCGAACAGATGTTGGACTTGAACGCCTTTAGCGACTAATTGCCGCGATAATTCATACAAGGGTGGAATCCCGGTTCCCCCACCGATGATTAGGGCCTTTTGACCGGACTGTAATTGTGCAATCGGATAGCCACTCCCTAGTGGTCCTAAGACCGATAGTTCAGTCCCAACTGGTGCCTGACTTAAAATCGTGGTCCCTTCGCCGACGACCCGATAGAGTAACGTCATCGTCTTTTGCTGCGTATCCACTTTAGCGACACCAAATGGTCGACGCAATAATAAGGCATCACTCGGGATTTTGATATCGACAAATTGGCCTGGCGTGACCGGTTGTTCAGCTATGCTTCCCGCTAAACATAATTCATAGATATTCGGTGCAATTTGGGTTTGGTGTTGAATGGTTAAAGTAGCTTCTACTGACAATAAACGTCGACTCCTCTAAATTTTATGTAATAAAAGCCAGCAATCACTTGCTGACTCTTGGAAAGACTAAAGTGGTTGGGTCATTAACGATTGTGATTCTAAGACGGTTAGAATCGCTGCGGTCGTATCTAACGAAGTTAATAACGGAATGCCGTGTTCAATCGCAGTTTGACGAATGACGATGCTGTCTTTAGAGACTTGCGGTGCTTCGTTTAAGCCCGTGGTATTAATCACGAGTTGCACTTGGCCAGCCTTAATCCGGTCTAATAATTCGCCGGACGTGGCCGTAATCTTAGACACTTGGCGCACTGGAATGCCGGCTGCTTTAAACTCTTGCGTCGTCCCAGGTGTCGCTAAAATTTGATAACCCACTTCTCTAAAGCGTTTCGCTAATTCAAGGGCTTGGGCTTTATCTTGGTTAGTGACCGTCATCAAGACGTTCCCGTGATTTGGTAAATGCATGCCACTAGCTTCAAACGCTTTATAGAGCGCCTTTTGCATCGTGACATCGGTGCCCATGACTTCACCAGTTGATTTCATTTCAGGCCCGAGCAAACTATCAACGCGGGTTAATTTCGAGAATGAGAAAACGGGTGCTTTGACGTGAATCAGTGGGCCGGCTGGTAATAACCCAGTCGGACTCTTTAATTCGGCTAAGGTACTGCCTAAGATTAATTGCGTGGCTAATTGGGCCATCGGAATCTTAGTGACCTTACTTAAGAATGGGACGGTTCGACTGGCCCGTGGATTGACTTCAATCACGTAGACTTCGTCGTTTTGAATGATGAATTGAATATTGAGCAAGCCACGACAATCAAGGGCTAAACAGAGCTTCGTTGCGTATTCAACGATTGTTTGCTTTTGTTGATCGGTTAAGTTTTGTGGGGGGTAAACCGCCATTGAATCACCGGAATGGACGCCGGCACGTTCGATATGTTCCATAATCCCTGGGACTAAGACTTCATGACCGTCACAAATCGCATCGACTTCACATTCTTTACCCATTAGGTAGCGATCAATTAAAACGGGATGATCATCGGAAACTTTAACGGCTTCTTGCATATAGTGTTTTAAATCTTCAGTGGTATGCACAATTTCCATTGCACGACCGCCGAGGACAAAGCTAGGTCGAATTAAAACGGGATAACCAATTCGTTCGGCGATTTCGATGGCATCTGGTGTATTGGTCGCAGTGGCACCAACTGGTTGTGGAATCTTTAATTCGGTGATTAATTGATCGAACAAATCGCGATCTTCGGCGCGGTTTAAACTCTCAACACTCGTTCCTAAAATCTTAACGCCATTTTCGGATAACGGTTCAGCCAGATTAATCGCGGTTTGACCACCGAATTGAACAATCACACCTTCTGGTTTTTCAAGATCAATCACGTTTAAGACATCTTCTAACGTTAATGGTTCAAAGTACAACTTATCCGAAATTGAAAAGTCGGTTGAAACCGTCTCGGGATTACTATTCATAATAATCGCTTCGTAACCCGCTTTTTGAATGGCTTGAACACAGTGGACGGTGGCGTAATCGAATTCGACCCCTTGCCCAATCCGAATCGGACCAGAACCAATCACTAAGATTGAGGGCTTCTTAGTCACGATACTCTCGTTTTCTTGTTCGTAGGTCGCGTAATAATACGGTGTTTGTGATTCAAATTCGGCCGCACAAGTGTCCACCATCTTGTAGACTGGTAGAATCCCGCTTTCCTGCCGCAATTTGCGAACTTGGGCGGTGGTGATTTGCCAAAGACTAGCAATTTCGCTATCGGCAAACCCGTTTTTCTTGGCGATTTCGAGTAATTCAATATCACCTTTATCGGTACGCAATTGTTCTTCTAATTCCACGATGTGACTCAATTTATCTAAGAAGAATAAATCAATTTTCGTTAATTCAGCTAGTTCTTGAATTGAATAGCCGCGGCGGAGCGCTTCAGCCAGGTAGAAAAGGCGATCGTCTTGCGGATGAATAATCCGTTGCACTAAATCGTTATCGCTGACGGCGGTTAAGGCGGGTTCAATCAGATGTTCAGTATCAATTTCGAGAGACCGGACCGCTTTTAAGAGCGCTTCTTCGATATTCCGGCCAATTGCCATCACTTCGCCAGTTGCCTTCATTTGGGTGCCTAAACGGCGATCACCTTTGTTGAATTTATCAAAAGGCCAGCGCGGAATTTTAGCGACCACGTAATCGAGCATCGGTTCGAATTGCGCGTAAGTGGTCCCGGTAATCGGATTATGAATCTCATCTAAAGTTAAACCAATCGCAATTTTAGCGGCCATCTTGGCAATTGGATAACCGGTCGCTTTAGAAGCTAAGGCCGATGAACGACTAACCCGTGGATTAACTTCGATAATGTAATACCGTTCGCTATGTGGATCGAGTGCGAGTTGAACGTTACAACCCCCTTCGATTTTTAAAGCGCGGATAATTTTTAAAGAAGCATCTCGCAACATTTGGACTTCACGGTCACTTAAGGTCTGAACGGGCGCTAGAACAATTGAATCACCCGTATGAATACCAACGGGATCGAAATTTTCCATGTTACAAACAACAAGTGCGTTATCGTTGCGATCGCGCATCACTTCAAATTCGATTTCTTTATAGCCAGCGATACTTTGTTCGACTAATACTTGGCCGACTGGTGATAAGCTCAGGCCGTTAGCTACGATAGTTTCGAGTTGGGTTGGATTCTCTGCAATCCCGCCACCCGTTCCACCAAGCGTAAAGGCCGGGCGAATAATCACGGGATACCCTGTTTCGTTGACGAAAGTTTGTGCTTCGTCTAATGAATGGGCAATCGCTGATTCGGGAATCGGTTCGTTTAATTGGTTCATTAAGTTTTTGAATAATTCACGATCTTCGGCTTGGTCAATCGCGCTTAACTTGGTCCCTAATAATTCGATGTCGAGTTCAGCTAGTAATCCTGAATTAGCGAGTTCGAGGGCCATGTTCAAACCGGTTTGACCTCCCAAGGTTGGTAAAATCGCATCTGGCAATTCTTTACGCAAGATTTGGGTAACAAAATCCAAAGTGATGGGTTCGATATAAACCGTGTCAGCAATCGCTTGATCGGTCATAATCGTCGCGGGGTTGGAGTTAATTAAAACAACTTGATACCCTTCTTCTTTTAACGCTAAGCAGGCTTGGGTGCCTGAATAATCAAATTCAGCGGCTTGGCCAATCACAATCGGACCAGAGCCAATCACTAATATTTTTTGAATGTCGGTTCTTTTTGGCATCTTTAAAACCCCTTTTTTTCTTATTTTTCGCGTCGATTAAAATCGTCAATCATATCCATGAATTCGTCGAACAAATGAACAGCATCGTGGGGACCAGGGGCAGCGTCTGGATGGAACTGCACTGAAAAGGCTGGGAATTGACGGTGGCGCAACCCTTCAACCGTTTGGTCATTGATTTCAATATGGGTCACCAATAACCGATCGTTATCAATTGAATCCGCAGCGACTGCATAGCCGTGATTTTGAGATGTAAAATCAATCCGGTTGGTTGCGACTTCGCGAACGGGATGGTTAAAACCGCGATGGCCGAACTTCATCTTGTAAGTTTGGGCGCCGTTAGCGAGTGCGAATAACTGGTGGCCTAAACAAATCCCAAAAATCGGGACCTTGCCTTGAATCCCTTGAATCATCGTGATGGCTTCAGGCACATCTTCTGGATCCCCAGGGCCGTTAGTTAGCATGACGCCGTCTGGATCTAAGCTCAGGATATCTTCGGCCGTTGCGTTGTAGGGTAAGACCGTTAAATTACAATTACGTTTTGATAATTCGCGTAAAATACTGTGCTTCAAGCCGAAATCAACGACGACAATGTTGCGTCCGGTTGCGGGACTCGGATAAGGTTTAGCGGTTGAAACTTGTTGAACTTGGTTTTTAGGTAAGACCAAAGCTTTCAGTTGGTCAAAAGCGTGGTCGTCAGCCGCATCAACGATACTGGCTTTCATGGTGCCTTTATTGCGTAAACGCCGGGTTAAAGCGCGGGTATCAACACCCGAAATACCGGGAATCCCCTTTCGTTTCAAGAAATCATCTAAGCTCATGTTCATGCGCCAATTATTGGCTAGCCGAGGCACTTCGTGAACGACCACCCCTTTACAAGTTGGCGTAATTGATTCGAAATCATCACGATTGACCCCGTAATTACCAATCAACGGGTATGTAAAAGTGATAATTTGACCATTATAAGATTGATCGGTAATTGTTTCTTGGTAACCACTCATCCCGGTATTAAACACAATTTCGCCGGTTGTAATAGTGGGTGCGCCAAAGCCAAATCCGCTAAAGACACTACCATCTTCTAATATCAGATAACGTTTCATTTATTATTCGCTCCTTTGATAAGCTGTTTGACCGGCAACCAAGGTTAAGACGGTCGTTCCTAAAACAGTGGCACCGATGAAAGGGGTGTTACGCCCTTTCGATTGAAAATCAGTGGCTTGAATGGTGGTCGGCGTTTCTAAATCAAAGATGGCGATATCGGCTAAATCACCGACGTTGAGTTGCCCCGCCTGCTTTAAGTTGAACAATTGAGCCGGATTGACCACCAACCAGTCGATTAATTGGCTCAAACTAAAGGGACCGTTGACCACAAGGTTTGTGTAGAGCAAGCTAAAGGCGGTTTCGCTACCGACAATCCCAAAGGGTGCTTTTTGAATCGACTGCGCTTTTTCAGCCGCAGTGTGTGGTGCGTGGTCGGTCGCGACGATATCAATCGTGCCGTCTAACAGGCCGGCCCATAAACTTTGTCGATCTGCTAAACTCCGCAGTGGCGGATTCATCTTGAACATCGCGTTATCGGTGGTAATCATTGAATCATCCAGTAATAAATGGTGTGGCGAGACTTCGCAAGTCACGTTGACCCCATCGGCTTTAGCGCGCCGGACCAATGCGACCGTTTCTTTCGTCGAAATATGACAGATATGGTAGTGAACGCCGGTCGCGCGGGCGAGTTCGATATCCCGTGCGACTTGAGCGGATTCACTGACACTCGGAATCCCGGGTAAGTTCAACCGTTTAGCGGCTGCGCCATCGTGTAAAACCCCGCCGTTGACTAGAGACATGTCCTCAACGTGGGCGACGATTGGTAAATCAAGGGCTTGCGCTTGTTGCATGGCGAGATACATGGTTTGGGCGGTTTGAACGCCGTGACCGTCATTCGTGAAACCGACGGCGCCAGCGGCTTTAAACGCGGGCATCTCAACTAATTCTTCTTCGGTTAAACCGTTAGTGATGGGTGCAAATTGATACGTATGACTGACCGTTTCCGTCGCATTCCGATCAACCAATGTTTTAAAATCCGCAATGTTATCGGGCACTGGGTTTAAATTGGGCATCGCAATTACGCTGGTAAAACCACCGTGCACTGCGGCGTGACTGCCGGTGACTAATGTCTCCTTATCCGTAAAACCTGGGTCTCTGAAATGAACGTGGCCATCAATTAAACCCGGACTAACGAAATGACCTTGTGCGTCAAAAATGGTCGCCGGTTCGTAATCAGTCGTGCTAATATTCGATTCGATCGCTGTAATCAGCCCATTTTCATCGAATGCAATATCTTGTTGAACCAATTTTGAGTCTACTAATATTTGGCCGTTTTTAATTAATCGATACATTTTCTGACCCCCGAATTAAGCCTTTTTGTTGTAATAATTGTTCGATAATTGCCATCCGCATATACATGCCGTTATGCATTTGTTTAAAAATTCGTGATTGTGGCGCTTCAACGAGTTGATCCGCAATTTCAACGTCGCGGTTAACTGGTGCCGGATGGAGCCAAATGGCATGCGGTGCTAATTTAGCAGCCCGCTCATTCGTTAATCCGTAAGCATCGTGGAATTGTTGGTCGGTCATCGGTGCAGCCGATTGGAATCGTTCATGTTGAATTCTGAGGAGCATGACCACGTCGACTTCGGCCAAGATGTCATCTAGTGCAACGTGCTGGCCGTATTGTGCAAACTCAGCGGTAAACCATTCTGCAGGGCCTGCGAAATAAAGTTGTGCGCCTAAGCGGTGTAAAAGTTGCATGTTCGAACGCGCAACTCGCGAATGGGTTAAGTCGCCGCAAATCACAACTTTAAGACCTTCAAAGTGGCCAAATTCCTCGTAAATCGTCATGACATCCAGTAGACATTGTGAAGGATGTTGTCCACTGCCGTCGCCGGCGTTCGCTAGGGCCATGTGGAAGTTTGGATCGACTAACAGTGGTTTGTAATAAGCATTTTGCGAATGGCGAATCGTGACGAGATCGACGCCGATGGCTTGAACTGTCTTCAGTGTATCACTTAGCGTCTCACCTTTACTAACAGAACTGGTTTCAACTTCGAATGGTAGGACTGATAAGCCTAACTGCCGTTCAGCCATGTCAAAGCTGGTCTTAGTGCGCGTACTGTTTTCAAAGAATAGATTCATTGCATAGACTGGTCGGGTCAGTTGGCACGTTGCCCCGGCTTTAAACGCTTCAGCCCGTTCAATTAACGTTAAAACGTCTTGATTGGTTAATTGCTCGACTGATACTAAAGCTGCTTGGTTAGGCATTTTGTTGCGCCTCCAATTCGATTTCACTCTTAGCTTTTTGCGGTAAGATTAAGTTTAAGGCAATGCCTAAAACAGTCGCAATCGCTAAGCCAGAGAATTGGTATTGGCCGAGTTGAAGATAGGCGTTGCCAATTCCGATGACTAAAATTGATGAACCGATCATTAAATTCCGTTTCTTATCAAAATCAACTTGGTTATCGATTAAAACCCGTAAACCACTTGATGCAATCACTCCGAAAAGTAAGAAGCTAATCCCACCGATAACTGGTGAGGGGATACTTTGGATTAAGGCGCTCAATTTACCGATGAAACCGAAGATGATGGCGAAGAAGGCTGCCCCACCCAGTACCCAGACACTGTGCACTTTCGTGATGGCTAAGACGCCGATATTTTCACCGTAACTTGTCACGGGCGGACCTCCGAAAAAAGCGGCAATAATCGAGGCTGTCCCATCACCGGCTAATGTCCGGTGTAGGCCTGGATCTTTAAAGAAGTTCCGTTTGGTTAATTTGTTGAGGACCATGATATGGCCCATGTGTTCTGTCATGGTAACAAAGGCGATGGGTGCCATGCTGAGAATCGCCCCCCAGTACAAGCCTGGTTTATAAGTGACAAATGGAATTTGGAAATCCGGTAGTTTGAACCAAGCCGCTTCCATCACCGGTTGGAAATCAACAATCCCGAACAAAACCGCGACAACGTAGCCGCAAACGATTCCGAGAAGGATTGGAATTAGGCTCATGAACCCTTTTAAATACATATTGAAGGCAATCGTAATCAGTAAGGTGATGAGTGCGACCGCGAAGAATTTTAAATCATAATCACCAGCGCTATTAATGGTGGCTTGTTTAGCCGCGGTCCCCGCTAAAGATAAGCCGATGACCATCACAATGGGTCCAACCACAATCGGCGGTAAGGCTTTATCGATCCATTTTGAACCAATCAATCCGACGATGACTGAAACAATCAGGTAAACTGCACCAACGGCCATTGTCCCTTGCGCAATTCCGGGATAACCGGTTGTTTTCATCAAGGCCAACATCGGTACGATGAATGAAAAGCTGGAACCCATGTAAGCTGGAATTTTACCTTTGGTAATCATGATGTACATTAACGTGCCGACCCCTGAACTGAATAACGCAATTCCGGGATTTAAACCAACTAAGATTGGGACTAGGACGGTTGAGCCAAACATTGCAAACATATGCTGGATGGATAAACCAATCCATTTCCCGGTACTTGGTCGTTCGTCGACGTCTAATACGGCGTCTGGATTTCTAAAAGCTGATTTTGTCATATTATGCTTCCTCCAACTATTAATCCGTAAAAAAAGACACGCTACTAGTTTGAGAGCGTGTCTTTTGCCTGCCGAAAGAACAGCGTGCCGCGCACCCTATCCTTTCGAACAAACCCTTTTGCTCTCTCTGGAGTCAATTAAACGGTTAATGATTATTTAGTTAATTTTTCAATTGTAATGCCATCATGTTGATCAATTTCTTCCATAGCAACTTTAATTTGTTCCGTTAAAGCCGTTGGAATATTTTTGCCGACAAAATCTGGCCGAATTGGTAATTCGCGATGACCGCGATCGACCAAAACTGCTAACGAGATTTTTTTAGGGCGACCAAGATCCATCAACGCATCGAGCGCTGCGCGAATTGTCCGACCCGTATACAAAACATCGTCAATTAAGATGACGTGTTTGTTTGTGATATCGACTGGAATATCACTGCCATTAATTTGCGGTTCATTTTGCGAATTCAAATCATGTTGGTCATCACGATACAAGGTAATGTCCAAAGTCCCAACGGGCAATGTAATGCCTTCTAGTTGTTCCAAGCGTTTAGCAATGCGATGAGCGATAAAGACGCCGCGGGTTTTAATGCCCACTAGCACAAGGTCTGAAATCCCCTTGTTTTGTTCAATAATTTCGTACGTGATGCGGGTAAAAACCCGTTTCATAGTCGTACTGTCGACAACTTCTTTCGTCATAATCATCCCGCTCCTTCCAAACAAAAAACCTCCTGACCAGTTGGCCAGGAGGTTACAGTTGTGGTTTGCTAGACGCATTGCGCCGTCACCACTTATTCACCGTACCTTCTGGGCCTCACGGGACCAATTAAAGGTTTCTATTTATGTTGCTATTAGCATATCGAATCGCTTGCTAAATGTCAATTGTTTTCGCGTAATTGAGTTAATGTTCTTTCGAATATAGCGGGTAACGGTGCTTCAAATTGTAATTGTTCACCCGTTATTGGGTGTTTGAAGCCTAAAACAGCAGCGTGTAGAAACTGGCCTTTACCTGGCAAAGTCTTGCGTGGTCCGTAAACCGGATCACCCGCAACTGGCCGGTTGATATACGCTAGATGGACACGAATTTGATGGGTCCGCCCGGTTTCTAGTCGACATTTAATCAACGTAAAATCGGTAAAGCGTTCGACGACCTTAAAATGAGTGACTGCTGGGCGACCATCAGGAATAATCGCTTGTTTCATCCGATCAACTTTTGAACGGCCGATTGGCGCATCAATCGTGCCTTCATCTTCTTCGAAATTACCGTGGACTAACGCCACGTATTCGCGCAGATTCGATTTCGCTTTTAATTGAGCCGATAACGATTCGTGGGCTTCATTGGTTTTAGCGACCATCAATAAACCAGAAGTGTCTTTATCAATTCGGTGGACAATCCCCGGCCGGAACACGCCGTTAATTTCGGATAATGGCGTGTGGGCTAATAACGCATTGACTAACGTGCCATTGGGATGCCCCGCTGACGGATGGACGACCATCCCTTGTGGTTTATTGACGACTAATACTTGATCATCTTCATAGACGATATCTAACGGAATATCTTCGGGCACCAAATCAAGTTCGACCGGATCTGGAATTTCAATCGTCACAATGTCGTTTTCAGCGACTTTGTATTTAGCTTTACAAGGCTTTTGATTGACTTGCACCAAGTCTTTTTTGAACCATTGTTGAATTTGTGACCGCGAATAATCTGCTAATAATTGCGGCAATACCTTATCAATTCGGCCCGTTTCAGTTGTAATTGTTACTTGTTTTTTTTCAGTCATGAGTCACTTTCTCTTTCACCATAATTGCGATCAACACGCAGATTACGCCGAAAGTCAACGCCATATCTGCAATGTTAAAGATTGGAAAATTAATAAAATCTAGTTGGAACATATCAACAACGTACTTTAAATGTAACCGATCAATAAAATTTCCAAGCGCACCAGCTAGCATTAAAGCTAAGCCCGTGCGATATAATCTTTCAGACCGCTCAGAGGTGTAAAATAAGTACCCAATCACACCAACTGCCACGATGGTGACCAGATAGAAGAACCATTGTTGTCCGCGTAGAATACTCCAAGCAGCACCATCGTTTTGAACATACGTTAACCCAAAAACATTGGGCACGATTGTTTTGAAAGCACCAAAACTAAGATGGCCAACCACCCAGCTCTTTAGTAGTTGATCGCTACCAATTACTAAAAAAACTAAAATTAAATATAACACCACGGTTTCCCCCTATTCGTACTGATTAACATTGTCCTTAAAAACGGCACTGATGTCAATCAATTTCGAACATTAGAATAACCCTGAAATTTGACCGTCCGCAGTGACATCCATGTTTAACGCAGCCGGTTTTTTCGGTAGACCTGGCATGGTCAAAACGGCCCCGGTCATTGCGACGATAAAACCAGCCCCTAGTTTCGGAATTAATTCACGGACATGCACGGTGAAATCGGTTGGTGCGCCTAAGGCTTTCGGATTATCCGATAATGAATATTGCGTTTTAGCGATGCAGACCGGTAACTGGCCCCAACCGTTCTTTTCAATTTGTTTCAATTGATTGATGGCTTTGCCTTCAAAGACCACTTCACGGCCACCGTAGATTTCGGTGACAATCGTGTTGAGTTTGGTTTTGATGTCTGCTTGAGCATCATATAAGGGTTGGAAGTCTTTCGGTTGATCCAGTGCAGCGAGCACTTCATGAGCCAACGCCAAACCACCTTGTCCGCCGTTCGCCCAGACACTAGTTTCAACGGCTTTAACACCTTTTTGTTCGCAAAGTTCCTGCAATAAGTTAATTTCAGCTTCAGTATCGCTGGTAAATTCGTTGACCGCAACAACGACTGGCACACCATAACGTTGCATGTTGGCGATGTGTTTCGCTAAATTGCTAAAGCCCGTTTCTAACGCGCCTAAATTTTCAGTGGTTAAATCAGTCAAAGCGACTCCGCCGTTATATTTCAAGGCCCGAATTGTGGCAACGATGACGATTGCATCTGGTGTTTTACCCAATTGTGGGACTTTAATATCTAAGAATTTTTCAGCGCCTAAATCAGCCCCAAAACCAGCTTCGGTAATGGCAATATCGCCGAGTTTTAGAGCCGTTTGGGTCGCTAGAATACTGTTACAGCCGTGCGCAATATTGGCGAACGGGCCGCCGTGGACTAACGCCGGTGTGTGTTCAAGCGTTTGCACTAGATTGGGTTTTAAGGCATCTTTTAATAACATCGCGATAGCGCCAGTCACTTTTAAATCAGCGACAGTCACTGGTTGGCGGTCAAAATTATAGCCAATCACAATCCGACTAATCCGGGCCTTTAAATCGGTGATATCGGTTGCCAAACAAAGAATGGCCATCAATTCACTGGCGACCGTGATGTCAAAGCCGTCCTGTCTTGGCATCCCTTGCACTGGTCCACCCAAACCAATGACCACTTGGCGTAGTGCCCGGTCGTTGATATCTAACGCCCGTTTCCAAATAATCCGGCGGGGATCAATGTTTAAAACGTTGCCCTGTTGGATATGATTATCAATTAAAGCCGCTAAAGTGTTAACAGCTGACGTTAAGGCGTGCATGTCACCGGTAAAATGGAGATTAATATCTTCCATTGGAACGACTTGTGCGTAGCCACCACCGGTTGCGCCACCTTTCATCCCCATCACTGGGCCTAATGACGGTTCACGTAAGGCGATTACGGCGGACTTGTCTAATTGGCGTAACGCATCGCCTAATCCGACGGTCACGGTTGATTTACCTTCGCCGGCTGGTGTCGGGTTAATCGATGTGACTAAGACTAACTGACCATCTGCTTGTTGATTCAAACGTTGAATCGCTTTAAAATTAACTTTTGCTTTATAAGGTCCGTATTGTTCCAATTCCGCGGTTTCTAAACCGATTTGTTCGGCAATTGCCGTAATTGGTTTGATTTCATGCGCTTCGTTTTCCTGTGCAATTTGGATATCTGACATGCTGACCCACTCCTTTTATTGACGATAAACATATTATAGCCGATTTCGTACGGAATTGGCAGATTAGTTTCAATAAAGTTTATCTTCGACAGTTACTATCCAGCGTGGTAGAATAAAGGTGCGCGATTAATGCGTGGATTTTAAGGAGGGATTGTGATGGAACGAGGAATCGTGAAATGGTTTAGCAATGCTAAGGGGTACGGCTTCATCAGTTACCAAGATGATGAGGAAATTTTCGTTCATTTTACCGCAATCCAGACCGACGGCTATAAGTCCCTCAATAAAGATGATGTGGTTTTATTCGACGTCAAAGAAGGCGCCCGCGGATTACAAGCGGCCAATGTCCAAAAAATTGAAACCCCACAAGACTAACTCATAATTAATTAAGAATTCATTAGCGTACGTAAATAGGCAACGCATCCTTAAATTGGATGCGTTGCCTATTTTTGATGTCTGATTCGCTTATTCAACAATTGGCCAGCCAGCTGCTTTTAGCGTTGCCACTAATTGTTGTTTATCTTTAGGCTGAAGCAATAATTGCTCAGGTTGATAGTCTAATTCTGTCGTTGTTATCAAAAGGCCATGCTTTTGGACCGCAATTTGCGTCAGCTTCTCACGCTCAATTGTGCGGTGCCGTTTAAACACTGGCCGTTTTAAATGGATTGCTTCTGAGGTAATCGTTACTTGATAGCCCAAGATATTAATGATGGTTAAAATAACCGCAATGAGCGCAATCGTCATCGATTGCCAATTTAAATTGATAAGTTCGAGTTGGATAATTAAGGCTAATAGATAGATAAAGCCAATCCAAGACCACGTCGTGATAAAATAAGCGTAACCTGGTTGGTAGCGGATTGTTAGCGATTTTTGCATGAGCACACTCCTTAGTGTTTTAATAGTACCATTATCATTACTGACTTGTCAGTGGATTGGCGCAATTCTTTAAGAATGATTAAACTTTAACGCAGGACCCTCCCATCGAATCAATTGCCGCTTAGTCCCATTTAACAATCAACTACCACCATTAACCTAAGTAATAGCCTTTTGGCGACATATTTAGTAAACTACTCAAGAAGCTTAATCGAATTTTAGGAGTGATCATTTGGCATTATTAGCAGAAATAACAACTTTAATTATTTTTATCAATGCAGTCCTCGCCATTATTACCGTTTTACGGCAGCCACGGGACATCGCCGCAACGTGGGCTTGGTTATTAGTCTTGATGTTATTACCGGTCGGCGGCTTTATTTTATACCTCTTCACCGGTCGTGGGTTATCGCGTAAAAAGATTTTCCAAAGTCAGTCTCAGATTAACGATGGGATTTTGGCGTTGGTTGATATTCAACGTCAAGAAAATCGTAAAAATGAATTATTGCCTAAAAAGATGCTTTCGAGTGAAGCAACAGAAATGGTCAATTTATTTTTAAATATTAATAACGCCCCCGTCTTAAAGGACAACCACGTGACGTTGTACACGGAGGGCCAAGAAAAATTCGCGGCCCTATTCAACGATATTCGCCAAGCTCAAAAAAGTATCCATATCGAATATTACACCATCTACAACGATCAAATCGGCAATGACTTACAAAAATTGTTAGTTGAAAAAGCAAACGCCGGCGTCACCGTTAACGTCTTATACGATGCTTGGGGTTCTCAAGGCGCAAGCCAGAAATGGTGGCGCCCGCTCGAAGAAGCTGGCGGTCACGCCCGCACCTTCTTCAGTTCTAAACATTCAATCACCGATTTTCGGCTAAATTTCCGCGATCATCGTAAAGTGGTGGTCGTCGATAGTAATATTGGTTACATCGGTGGTTTTAACGTCGGTGATCAATATCTGGGTCGCAGTCATAAACTTGGTAATTGGCGCGATACGCATATGCGGGTCACGGGGAATGCCGTATTAGCGTTACAGGTTCGTTTTTTAATGGACTGGAACGCGAGTGTTGAATCTAACGTGCAACTCCCCTATTCTAATGATCTATTTCCAAAAGAAGTTGCCTCTAAACGGGGGTCGGCTGCGATGCAAATTGTTTCCAGTGGGCCGGATAAACTTGACGAACAAATTAAACTCGGCTATTTGAAAATGATTAGTACCGCTAAAAAACGTCTTTGGATTCAAACGCCTTATTTGGTTCCAGATGATAGTATCATTGATGCGCTAACGACGGCTGCGATGTCTGGTGTCGACGTGCGGATCATGGTTCCGAATATGCCAGATCATCCGTTCATCTACCGCGCAACGCAATATTATAGTCAACTGTTACACGCAACTGGGGTTAAAATCTATAGTTATCAAAATGGTTTTTTGCACGCTAAAACGGTTGTGATGGACGGTCATATCAGTACGATTGGTTCGGCCAACATGGATATTCGGAGCTTTAAACTCAATTTTGAAGCCAACGCCTTTATTTACGATCCGAAAGTCGCCGCGCAACTCGAAACGATATACAAAGCTGATATGCAACACGCGCAATTGCTAACCGATGAGATTATCGCCCAACAATCTAAATGGATTCGTTTTAAACAGAAATTTTCACGATTACTCTCCCCCATTTTATAAAACGTTCGGGTAAAACTATTTAAGTTGTCAGTCATTAAGTTGTCCAACATTTTTTATTTAAAATCAAACGTTAGTCCCACGCGGGTTAATGAATTGTTATGCGTTTAACCCACAAAATAGCCATTGACTTTAGTAGTGATTATGGTTAACTTTATAAGTGAACAGTTCACGTGTGATTCAATTAATCATTCGGCAACAGCCCCTAGTTATAGGGGCTGTTTTTCATTTAAACACAACATCTAGTATTAAATCATTGCAACTTCATTTTCGAAACGGTATACTAATTTTATTAATTAGATTCTTCAAGGGAGTTAAATGATCATGGCAAACATTACATTATACACTAAGAACGGTTGTCCCCAATGTCGGATGACGAAACACTTTTTGGAGACACACGATGTCACTTTCGTTGAACATAACATTAACGACGACCCTCAATATATTGATTACTTACGCGAAAACGGTTTTCAAGCCGTTCCCGTATTAGAAGCTGATGGGATTGATAGCTTTTCTGGTTTCAGACCCGCTGAATTACAAAAATTAGCCATCTAATAGGCGCTTTATTTTTTGTTAGACTAACTCGTCCCTAGAGTTAGTCTTTCCCTTTTTTTAAACCTTAATTTTGCAGAAAGTGGTGCTTAACAATGTCTTTAAAAGAAATCCGTACTGAAGATGTCACCTATTATGAACTCAATAATCAAATTAATATTCCGGTTGACGGTCAAATTCCGTTACATAAGGATCAAGAAGCGCTCGATGCTTTTCTAGAACAAAATGTGCAACCTAATATGGTGACTTTTAAGTCCCTTCAAGATCGTCTAGATTATTTAGTGACTGAAAACTATTATGAAGCTGATTTTCTTAAAGCTTATTCAATCACTTTTATGGAACAACTTAATCAGTATTTGATTGACCAAGACTTCCATTTCAAATCTTTCATGGCTGCCTATAAATTTTACGCACAATATGCTTTGAAAACAAACGATAATGGTTTCTATTTAGAAGATTTTAAAGACCGGATTTTCGTCAACGCTTTGTATTTCGCAGATGGCGATGAAACTTTAGCCATGAATCTAGCAGACGAAATGGTGCATCAACGTTACCAACCGGCCACCCCTAGCTTCTTAAACGCCGGCCGTTCACGCCGGGGCGAATTGGTTTCGTGTTTCTTACTCCAAACAACCGATGATATGAACTCCATCGGCCGGACGATTAATTCCGCACTCGAATTATCCCGAATTGGTGGCGGCGTTGGGATTAGCCTGTCTAACTTACGTGGTGCTGGTGATCCGATTAAAGGGATTGATGGCGCTGCTAGTGGTGTCTTACCGGTCATGAAATTATTGGAGGATTCATTCTCATATTCTAACCAACTCGGCCAACGTCAAGGGGCCGGTGTCGTTTATTTAAACGCCTTCCATCCCGATGTCATTGCCTTTTTGGGGGCTAAGAAGGAAAATGCGGATGAGAAGTACCGGTTAAAGACCCTGTCACTCGGTTTAATCGTGCCGGATAAGTATTACGAACTGGTTGCCAACGATGCCGATATGTATCTTTTCAGCCCTTACGGTGTTGAGAAAGAATACGGTGTCCCTTATTCATACGTCGACATCACCAAAGAATACGATAATTTAGTCGCTAACGATCAAATTAAGAAAACGAAGATTAAAGCCCGTGATTTAGAAAATGAAATCAGTAAATTACAACAAGAATCCGGTTATCCGTACATCGTCAATATTGATACGGCCAATAAAGCCAATCCAATTGATGGTAAAATCATCATGAGTAACCTCTGTTCAGAAGTCTTACAAGTTCAAACCCCTTCACAAATCAATAACCGTCAAGAATATGACGTCTTAGGGACTGATATTAGCTGTAACTTAGGTTCGACGAACATCCCCAATATGATGACGTCACCTGATTTTGGGCATTCAATCGAAGCCATGGTCCGCGCCTTGACTTACGTCACGGATCATTCGGATATCGATGTGGTGCCTTCAGTGGCGCATGGTAACGAACTCGCTCACACCATCGGTTTGGGTGGTATGGGCTTGCATACCTATTTTGCGACTCACCAAATGTTGTACGGCTCACCTGAATCAATCGACTTTACCAGCAATTATTTCATGTTACTCAACTATTGGACCCTCGTGGCTTCGAATAAGATTGCGAAAGAACGCCATGAAACCTTTGCCAACTTTGATAAGAGCAAATATGCTGATGGCACTTATTTCGACCAATACCTGAATGAAGACTGGGCCCCACAATCAACACAAGTTAAAACCCTCTTTGAAGGCATCTTCATCCCCACTAAAGCGGATTGGATAGCTTTACGCGATGCCATTATGGCGGACGGTTTATACCATCAAAACCGTTTAGCCGTTGCACCAAATGGTTCAATTTCATACATTAACGATACCTCTGCTAGCCTCCAACCAATTGTCAACCGCGTTGAAGACCGCCAAGAAAAGAAAATTGGGACGATTTACTATCCAGCTCCTGGTCTTTCAAACGAAACGATGCCGTTTTATGAATCAGCCTACGACATCGATATGCGTAAAGTGATTGATATCTACGCCGCTGCTCAAAAGCACGTCGATCAAGGCATGAGTATGACCCTCTTCATGCGTTCAACGATTCCAGCTGGTTTATACGAATGGAAAGATGGCCGTACGGATAAGATGACGACCCGTGATTTAAACATCTTAAGAAACTATGCACATCACAAAGGCATTAAATCAATTTACTACATCCGGACATACACTGATGATGAAAATGAAGTTGGCGCGAACGCTTGTGAAAGCTGTACCATCTAGTCAGTCAAGGGGCAATTTGCCCCGGATACATACTAAAAGGAGTCAATTGAAATGACAGTAAATTCAGAGAATTACATTGCAATTAATTGGAACCAAATTGAAGATCAAATTGATAAAGCCACTTGGGAAAAATTAACCGAACAATTTTGGTTAGATACCCGAATTCCATTATCTAACGATTTAGACGATTGGCGTGACCTATCCGATCAAGAAAAATGGATTGTCGGCCACGTCTTTGGCGGCTTAACCTTACTCGATACCCTCCAATCACAAGATGGGATGGCGAGCTTGCGCGCGAACATCCGGACCCAACACGAAGAAGCCGTCCTCAATAATATTCAATTCATGGAATCAGTCCACGCTAAAAGTTATTCATCGATTTTCTCAACTTTGAATACGCCGAGCGAAATTGACGAAATTTTCGAATGGACCAATTCGAATCAATACCTCCAATATAAGGCTAATAAGATTAATGATATTTACCAAAACGGCACGCCACTTCAACAAAAAATTGCCAGTGTCTTCTTAGAAACCTTCTTATTCTACTCTGGTTTCTACACCCCACTCTATTATTTAGGCAATAACAAACTGGCCAACGTCGCTGAAATCATCAAGTTAATTATCCGGGATGAATCTGTGCATGGTACTTATATCGGTTATAAATTCCAATTAGGGTTTAACGAATTACCAGCTGCTGAACAGGATAGTTTGAAAGATTGGATGTACGATTTATTGTATGACCTCTACGCCAACGAAGAAAAATATACACACGAAGTCTACGACGGCACTGGTTGGACTGAAGAAGTCCTAACTTATCTCCGCTATAACGCCAACAAAGCCTTAATGAACCTTGGACAAGGTGCGCTCTTCCCCGATACCGCTGAAGACGTCAATCCCGTAATTTTAAACGGGATGTCAACTTCGACCGCCAACCATGATTTCTTCTCCCAAGTCGGTAATGGTTACCGTCTGGGTAATGTTGAAGCCATGAGTGACAGCGACTACCATTTCGACTAATAACCTAGACTGAAATTCCAAGTGAATTTCAGTCTTTTTTAATCCCCTATTATCGTCAACTAAGGTATAATGAAAGCGTGTTAATCATGAAGGGAGTCCTGTTTGATGTATTACGTTGTTATGCCATCTAATGATATTCGTCGTAACTTGGCGACTGAACAATATTTAATGAATCAAAAACATTTCGATGAACCTTTGTTGCTCTTTTATATTGAAAAGCCCTGCATCATCGTGGGCCGTAATCAAAATACGTTTGAAGAAATCAATCAACAATACGTAGAAGGCCACAATATAACCGTTACCCGCCGATTATCCGGTGGTGGTGGGATTTATCAAGATCTTGGTAATCTTTGTTTTAGTTTCGTGGTGGATGCCGATTCAGAACAATTCGGCGACTTTAAATCCTTCACGCAACCCATCGTTGATGCGCTCCACCAGATGGGCGCAACTTCGGCGGAAGTTTCTGGCCGTAATGACATGTTAGTTGCGGGTAAGAAGTTCTCCGGCAATGCGATGTACACCAAGAACGGCAAAACGTTCTCACACGGCACGCTTTCGTGGGATGTCGATTTAGACGTCTTAACCCAAGCGCTCAACGTGCCAGCGGATAAAATCGCTTCGAAAGGGATTAAGTCAATTCGCCAACGCGTGACAAATCTCAAACCGCACGTTGATTCACAGTATCAAAATATGACGACCGAAGAATTTCGGGATGTTTTATTATTAAACTTATTCCACGCCACCGATTTAGCCGCCATCAGTGATCGTCAATATCAATTAACCGATGCTGACCAAGCGGGTATCGATCAACTCTTTAACGACATCTACAGTAATTGGGATTGGGTCTATGGTAAATCACCCAACTCAACCGTCCAAAAACGCCAGCATTTCGATTTTGGCACGATTGATGCCCGTTTACTCATCGAGCAGGGTAAAATCGCTAACGTGAAGTTCTATGGCGATTTCTTCGGTTCTGGTGATGCGAATGAATTGGCTAAGCAACTGCAAGGCACAATTTATGATCGCCAACACTTAACTGAAGCCTTAGCTGATATTGATACAACCCCCTATTTTACGGGAATTCCCAAAACCGAATTAGTGACATTATTAGCCCAATAAATCAAAAAAGCTGTAACAGAACTCGGTTATCAATTGAGTATCAAGTTGAAAAGTCGCCTATCCCGAACTAAGGATAGACGACTTTTTGATTTGAACGGAAATTGATGAGTTCTGGTGCGCGATAAAGAAGCGTATTGCGACTTATATCAAAAACTCTTTAGTTTGTTAGAAAATCAGCGTCTCCAGTGTCGGTGCTTCTACTATTTTTTGAATATGACCATCTTTTAAAACGATTGCCCGTGAAGATTGACTCGCTAGCGTTAAATCGTGCGTTACCATCACAATGGTTTTCCCGGTTGTCACTAATTCCTGTAAAATCGTCATCACCAACAACCGAGAATGTGTGTCTAAGGCGCTGGTCGGTTCATCTAGAAAGATAATATCGGGATCCGCTAAAATAGTTCGGCCAATCGCCACCTTTTGTTGTTCCCCACCTGATAAGGCATCGATTGATTGGTGTAACTCAGCCTTCAGTTCTAATCGCTTCGTCAAAGTAGCCACGGTGGCCGGTTTAATCCGGTGGCCGTTTAACGTTCCCGGTAATACCAGATTATCATAAGCCGTTAACGCGGGAATTAACTGAAAATGTTGAAAAATAAACCCAATTTCTTTGCGCCGAAACGTTGCTAGCTTTGTCGCGTTCCAACCATATGGATTTTGACCGTTAATCAAGACCGTTCCAGTCGTTGGTGGTAATAAACTTGAAATACAATAGAGTAATGTCGTTTTACCAGAACCCGATGGTCCGACAATTGAGATAAACTCTCCCTTTTTAACATCAAAAGAAAGGTCGTCAAGTACAAGCAATTGTTTATTTTTAGCCAGTTCGATTTCTTTTTTGAGATGCGTCATTGAAATCACACTTTGATGCATGCTGATCAGCTCCCTTTAAATAATTTGCCTACTTAGCTCATTCAATGTATTTTTTAGTCGTCCGTAACGCTAATCCGTTGATTAGGATAAAACAGCCAAAAAAGAGCAAGAATGCGCCGAACGTGAGTGCACAATTAACGGTCCAGTTGGCTTTGAAAATATTGCCACCCCCTAAATACGTTACCCGTAATAGCGGAATTGCAAACAGAAATGTCCCAAACAAAGTGATTAAAACTGAGATCAACGACGCCGTTCCAATTTCAATTAATTTTAATTTAAATAGCCAATTTGGCGGACAACCCGAAAAGAAATATTGGGCCGATTCTGTTCTGGTTTTTAATCTAAACAAACCAATCGAAGTCAGCACATTAGCAAGGCTGATGATGATTGGTGCGCCAAATACAAACAACAGATTAAAGATTAAATCATATAGATAGTCCGCACTATTGTGTCCATCAATCAATAATTTAGTATTGAGAAATAACGCAATAAAATTGCCGACTAATAACGTAATGACAATCACGGGCCGACTTAATTTAATTAATCCTTCGACATTGTATTGCATATTATCAAAAGCTGAACGCAACATAGGCTGTTTTGTGATACTTGGTAAATCAACGATGCGCTTCACGATGCCTTTAAAAAGGGGGCGAATTAAAAAGTTCATCCCAATTAGCAACGCCAGCCAGACCGGCAGTAATAGATTCATTGAACTTGCCATACTGCTCGTATAGGCTTTAACGTCAGTTGGATTAGGCACTGCCTTGATATACAGCATAACGGTTACAACTAGACAGAATAAAAGCGCGACGCTACCACTAAACAAGCCAGGGTGTCGTTGTTTGTCCAATTGATTAGTAGCCGATAATCGCCCTTTTCGTTGTTGATAATTTTTAAGAGGCAAATTACAAGTTTAATCCGAACAAGCCCGGAATCTTTCAATGGCAGTCTGTTGATGATGTATTTTTAATGGTCGTTGATTAATTAGTTCAAGTGC
>NZ_LT984417.1:1119313-1165657 GCF_900258455.1 Latilactobacillus fuchuensis | reverse complement strand
TAATCACTCCCTATATTGGTTGGAATTAGCTACTACCATTGTAAGTGATTGCTTTGGGCTTTTTAATTTCTGTTCGGATTAATTATAGAATTTGCCAAGACAATACAACAAACTCGTAATCGTAATCAGCATCGCTTGTAGCAATAGGGTCACGTAGACCACCTGCCCTGAAAATTGCAAGGGCATTTGCGCGAGTGCGTGACGATCAACCGTTGGTAAAATATTGATAAAAGCTTGCGCTCCTTTGACAGCAAAGAGATTGCCAATCAGTGCCCCCAGCAGCCCAACCAATAACATTTGTCCAGTCATAATAACGCTCAATTGACGTGGTGAAACCCCCAAAAGCATTAAGATATCGTTCGTCTCATCAAAAAGATCAATACATTGTTTCATCGCGTTCCTTGCTAGTAGCAATATGACGAGACTTCCAACAAACATTGGCATTTCAAAAAAGACGCCATAATCAAATTCGGCGCTTAAGGTATTCGGTCCAACCAGTTTGATGGCATTCAAGATGGTCAATATCGTACTAAAAACGAATCCCGAAACAATAAAAAGGGGTAATACGGCTAACCAAATCTGCCAATGCTTGATAAATGACTTCACTATTAATTTAAGCATGATGCCCTCCTGACCTATTTTCATTGACGACTTAACGTTATTCAAAATTTCCGATGGCTAAAGATTAAGTACCCGAACTCGAGAAATACGAGCGTATAACATAAAGCCCCACCGATAATTTGCAGATTACTTAATTGCGTTAACTCATGGTAAACAACGTAGGTCGTATACTGATTCTGTAGGTTCAACATATTTAGCGGATTCCATTTAATGATGAAATCGAAGGTCTCGTATTTATTTAATAAATTATCCGACAAACCCTGGCCCATAAAAATCAGCACAAAGCTGATGACCACCGCTAACGAATTGTTTTTAGATAGACTTGAAAAGAAAAAAAGCAAAGCGATTGTCAAAAGTGACGCCACTAGCCCCACCAACAGGGTTAATATCAAATTAACAATCAGTGGTTGCTGATACTGATAAACTGTGAACCAATCAACCTGGCCAGGAAAGATGATCAATGATAGGCCAATCGTTAAGCCAAAAGCAATCACGTGTAAAATAACATCGTAGCAAAAAATTACCAAGAATTTTGAAAAATAAATGTCGCGTTTATTCGATGCTTTATACAACAACGTCAGAATGGTACCCTCTTGAAACTCCATTGAAAAGATACCCGCACCAATGACCACTAACAGCATTTCAATCCACGGCCCCGCTAAAAAGGAACTGATTACTAAGTAACGACTGAATTCAAATTTAAATAACAGCCATGCCAAAAGCATTAACGGTACTAACAAAATGGGTGCATACCAGACCATCTTTTTATGGAAAAATTTGTAGTATTCTTGATATAAACTATCTGCCATCATCTAGCTCCTTTTTGACTATTAGTATTGGGTTTTTATTAAGCTAATTGTGACTTCGTTTAAACAGTCGATACCCTAACTCTAGAAACAGTAGCGTATAGCCCGCAGTCCCAATCATGATTTGAGGATTATTCAATTTCGTAATCGTGCTAAAACTGGGATCAGCCAGTTGCCCTAATAAATTCAACATATTAAACGGATTCCATTTCAATAACGACACTAAATCTCCGGCTGACTGGATAAGCCTCCTGAAATCGTTTGACCTAAGAAGACAATCCCCACGCCGATACTGATTGCAACGACGTTCACTTTAAATAAACAGATTAGACAGATAGCAAGCGCAATGATTAAGAGTGATGCCATCAAATTGATTGTCGTTAGTTTTAAAAGCGTTTTCAATAAAGGCTGGTTGCCAGTCTCCGTCGAAAACCAGTGATATTGATTAGGATAGAAAAGCAGCTTAAGCAGAATCGTAAAGCCGATTGATGAAAGATGTAAAATGCCACTATAGCCTAAAATAATCATCAATTTAGCCCAATAAATGGCCCTTTTCGTCGGACTTTTATAAAACAACGTCAGCAGCGTGTTATTCTGATACTCCATTGCAAATAAGTTTGCACTAAATACGACTAAAATCAAAGCAATCCATTGACTAGCGCCAAAACCTTGAACAATCAAAAACGCCACTTGATCGTCACTATCCATCAATACCGTAAAAAGCATCAGGCCAAACAGCATCAAAACACCATAGTAAAAACTTTTTTGATGTTTGACCTTAAACCATTCCTGCGCCAAATTTCGCATCATTTCGGGTTGACCTCCCGCTCTTTCAAGACGTTAACAACCACTTCTTCAAAGTCAATTGTAATAGGCGACAATTCCAGCAACTGAATACCGTGCGCATAAATGATCGGTTGTATTTCTAAAATACGACTCGCATCAATCATTAAATAGGTTTCGTTGTTCTCACTTTTAATGCCGTTAGCGTCCAATAGTGCAACCGTCTTAGCCAGATTATTAGTCACCAGTTTATATTGCTGATGCTCATTTTGAATGAGTTCGGTAATGGGTTTTTCAACTAATATTTCACCATTATTAATTAAAACAACATCCGTTATCACTTTTTCGAGTTCACTTAAGATATGACTTGAAATTAAGAATGAGGTTCCCCCATCCGCATATTTTTTAATAATCTGACGCACTAGAATCGTTGCTTCAATATCTAAGCCATTCATCGGTTCATCCAGAATCACAAACTCAGGTTGATTTAGTAACGCAATCGCAATCCCCAATTTTTGCTTCATCCCTAATGAATATTGCTTAGATTTATCATCAACATAGGCCGTCATTTCCAACGAAGTGACGAGGTCCAGCACGTCCTGTTGATTTTTACAATAAAGCGTCAGGTTTTGGCGACCAGTTAAAAAGGGATAAATTGCGGGGCGCTCAATCAAGGCGCCCACCTTGGTTAAAGCCTGATGGTTATTGACCGTTACCGCGCTCCCGTTAATTTGGATCGCCCCTTCAAACTTCAATAAGCCCAAAATCGTTTTCATAATGGTGGTTTTACCAGCGCCATTTGGGCCAATCAAACCAACAACGGCCCCCTCTTTGACCTGAAAAGAAACCTTTTTAATCACCTGTCTTTTCGAAAAAGAAACAACTATATTTTTAACGGTTATCATACCGCACCCCCCTATTCTGGATAAAAAAAGAACCCTACAGACAATTAAGCTATGGGGTTCATTTCAATCATTAGTGATATTGAAATCACTAATGTCATGCAATTTTAAGTTTAATCTTTTCTTAACGTAAACGCTAACCGCCGAGTTTGCATGAAATGTTGGCACACACCAGCGATAATGAGTGGCACTAGGATACTAATCAGTAAACTGATCCAAGCCATAGGTTGTTGACTGACGTGAAGCATACTATCGGCCGACTGTGTATCACCAAAGATGACAACAACGTCAAATGATAATGCTTTGGCCCACGCTGGTAAAATGCTCGTCAGAATGGGGGCAAGATATTGATTATAGACGACGGACCAAACAATGTAGATGACGAAGATGACCCACCACATTTTCTTTTCAAATAACGTCATGAAGCTACTGATTTGAAGGGCGCTGGCTAAAAGTAACCAGCCAACTAGGATTACCATGATAACAACTCGTGGCGCTAATAGAAAAGCTAATGAGGCATTATAATTCATCCAGACGGCTAATAAGTAACCGATTAAGAAGGTAATGGTTTGTGTGCTAAACAAAGTAACCAATTGTGTGGCGTAACTCGTTTGTCGGGAGATGCCATTTTGAATCCCAAATTCAAAAAAGGGTCTAACAGATGTGAATGCGGCAATCATAATCACAATTTGACTGGCAATTAGCCCGCCAAAAACCATGGCGTAAGCAATAAATTTCACGTACTCTATCCAACTAAAATCGACGTGTTGATACAGGCTGACACCCACGGCAATAATCGCTGCCACAACCACTGTCATGAATACGCCGAGTAGCGTTTTAAGCACGGTGCTCCATAATTCTGTTAATCTGTAACGTAACATGGCTTTAAACATCACGATTCCCCCGTTCGTTAGTTAATTTAATAAAGGTTTGTTGTAAATCAACGTGTTCGATTGTTAAGCGGTCTGGAATTTCACGTTCAGTTGGTAATTGATCGTAAATATAAGCGATATACAACGTTCCCAACTGTTCCGTTGCCAGTTGATTCAATTCCTGACAATACGCTTGAACGACTTCCTCTGGGCCACTAATCCGATAACTCTTCGCTAGCACCGTCTCCAAAGGTTCATCAATAATGACTTGGGTTTCATTCAAAATCACGACGTGTTCGATTAAATTAGCAATCTCTTCGATTAAGTGGGTCGCTAAGACAATCGTCCGTGGTCGTTCTTCGTACGCCTTCAAAATGAATTGGTACAACATTTCGCGATGATTCGCATCTAACCCCAGAATCGGTTCATCCAAAAAGACAACTTCGGCTGGGACGCATAAGGCGAGCATCGCTTTAAAAATCGTTCGATAACCGGTAGATAATTGACTTAACTTCTTCTTTGGATTCAAGCCAAAAGCCGTCATCATTTCCGCTGATAAGGTTTCGTCAAACTGACCCTGTAACAAAGCGGTATTTTTAATAATTTTTTGAAGCCGTTCTTCTTTAGAGAACAAGTTGGTTTCTGACATCAAATAGAACGCTTGTACCGGATGATCGCGGCCAGTTAGTGCTTGACCTTGCCAACTAATCGTCCCGCTACTGGCAAAAATCCGATTGGTGATAATGTTCAATAAGGTACTTTTACCGACCCCGTTACGGCCTAATAAGCCATAAATCGTATTTGGTTTAAACGTTAGATTAATGTCATCCAAAATAACTTGGTGGCCAAATTGTTTCGTAATTTGCGTTAATTTTAGCTCATTCATGATCATACCCTCTTTCAATTAAGGCCAGTAGCGCCGTTTTAGTTAAGTTCAGTTGCTTGGCCTCTTTGACTAAATCTTGGACGTGTTGTTGATAAAACGCCGCTTGTCTTTTTTCTGTAATTTGTGCTGGTGCTGTTTCAGTCACAAACATCCCGAGTCCTCTTTTCTTTTCAATCAAGCCAGCCGTCACTAATTGATTCATGCCTTTCAACACGGTCGCCGGGTTTAAATTGAATTGCCGCGATAATTCGGTCGTCGATGGCACTTGGCTATCCGGCGGGAAAATGCCGGTAAAGATGCCCTCTTCAATCTGGTTCGCAATTTGACGATAGAGTGGTTCGTCGTTATTAAATTCAAATAACACGCTAACACCTCCTGTTTACGTTATCTAGTTAGTTGGTTATGTAACTAACTATAACAGCAAAGTTTCAAAAGTCAACTATGCAATCAAAAAAACACACACTACTTCGAATATTTCGAAATGGTGTGTGCTTTAAAACAGTAAATTAGTAGCCTTCAGTCAAACTAACCGTATTGTAAGTTAGGTGGCCATCCGCTAAAAAAGTGGGCAAGTTACGGGCAAAGACAGTGTACACCCGCTCGTGTAAATCTGGAATATAACCAGAAATATGCGGTGTAATCACTAAATTAGGTGTTGACCAAAGTGGTGAATCGGCGACTAACGGTTCATTTTGGGCAACATCAATCGCTGCGCCGGCCAACTGACCGGCATTCAAAGCAGCCATTAATGCGGCTTCATTGACCGATTTTCCCCGACCGACGTTAAAGAAATAAGTCCCCGCCGCTACTTTCGCAAAGAAATCAGCGTTAAAATAATCGGTCGTTTCAGACGTGAGTGGCATGCCGTTGACAATAAAATCGGCCTGTTCTAAAACTTGATCAACCGTTTCAGTCGTCACGATTTGTTCGAAATGATTAATGGGTTCGCCATTCCGATTAACGCCGATGGTTTTAAGCCCCATCATTTGCGCATATTGAGCGACTTTTTCACCAATTTGACCAGTCCCAAAAATTAAAATCGTGCGACCTTCAAGCGTCATGGTACTTTGCCCGATTGGATGATGATCCCAAACCTGTTGACGCTGCGCATTTAAACTTTGATAAATGCCGCGTGTAAAATACAATAAATAACTCATGACGGTCTGGGCAATCGGTACGGCGTGCATGCCCCGCGCATTCGTCACTAAAATGTTCTGGTCAATCAATGTTTGCAAGGGCAAATAGTCAATGCCAGAAGTCGCGGTTTGAATCCATTTCAACCGATGATTAGGGATTGCCAAAATTTGGGGGCCAATCACCTTATTCCAGCCAAACATAATGTCAATTTCCGCCAATTGCGCTTGCGATACATCCGCGCGATTGATAATCGTTAAGCCCTGTTGCGCTAATTCAATGCGTGCTGTTTCGGGAATATTTTCCGCTGCTAATATATTGGTCACGATAAATTCCTCACCTTGTATTGAAGTAGTCTTAAGTATAATGGATTGACGCCAAATAAAAAAGCATTCCGCCTAAATTTAACGGAATACTTTATAATTTTATTTATTATTTTTCAGCACGTGGCCAAACTGGACGACCCCAGTATTGGAATAAATCGGTTTGAATCCGACCATTATAGAGTTTCCGACGCTTAGTGGCCCGTTGTCCGTAAGATTCTTGGAACTGTAAATCACTCGTTAAAATGTATTTACTCCAAGTCTTCATTGAACGGTAAGTGTCACCCATTTCTTTGTATAATGCCCGCGCTTGTTCTTGATCACTCATCCGTTTACCGTAAGGTGGATTCGCAATTAAAACACCATTGGTTAAATCAGTTTTAAAATCTTTAACGGCTAATTGTTTAAATTCAACCTGATGGAGTACCCCAGCTTTTTGGGCATTTAAACGGGCAATATCAATCATATTTTGATCAATATCATAACCGAAGATTTCTAAGGGTTCATCCATCTTAACGAGCGATTGCGCTTCTTCTTTAACGTTTGCTAGAATTTCTGGTTTTAACCAATCAAATTCTTCAAAAGCAAATTGGCGTTGCATACCAGGTGCAATGTTATGGCCCATTAAGGCCGCTTCAATCGCAATCGTGCCTGAACCAGTTGTTGGATCGACGAATGGCATGTCGTTGTGCCAGCGTGATAGGAGAATTAATGACGCCGCAAAGTTTTCTTTTAAAGGCGCTTCCCCTTTTTCAAGACGGTAACCCCGTTTAAACAAACTAGCCCCAGTCGTATCTAAACTGATCGTCACGAAATCTTTTAAGATGCTGACTTCTAACGGATAAGTTGAGCCGGTTTCAGCTAAACGTGTCCGCCGATGATAAACACTACTTAACTTATCAACGATCGCCTTCTTCGTGATGGCTTGAACGTCTGGTTCACTGTGAAGTGTTGACCGGACTGACCGACCAGCAACTGGAAAAGCGGCATCTAATGGCAAAAAGTCATCCCAAGGTAACGCCTTAACTTGTTCAAATAATTGATCAAAAGTTTTCGCTTCGAATTGACCAATTGCAATCTTAATCCGATCAGCACTCCGTAACCAAAGATTGGTCCGGGCGATATCGGTTAAATCACCTTCGAAATAAACCCGACCATTATCAGAACGTGTTTCATAACCTAAATCTTGTAATTCTTTTGCCGTGATTGATTCAATACCACTTGCCATCGTTGCATATAGTTGGTAAGTCATTTTTTAAAGATCCCCTTAGGAAAATATTTTTTAAATAAAAAGAGCTTGGGCAAAAGCCCAAGCCACCTGATTGTAAACCTCTATAGGCCATGTTTTGTTCCAGAACTTTCCCAGGAAGAAAGTTCCTTCAGTAATCATCTATCTGTTCTTACGAACTCTCATTTTTAGTTCATTTCCATAAATGAGACGCCCCTACCAAAGTTTGGGTTACTCGCTCGCGGGGTTTACCTCGTTCCATCGTTTGGGTTTCCCCAACCGCTCCGTCACTGTGGCACTATTTAAGGATATTAACGCATGACCGAAGTTTTAGCGCGTTTTCCGCCGTTACCAATTAAGGTACCCTGGCTTATTGGGCCAGGCACGAACACTACAAGCATCTCAGCCTGTGCGGGCATGGACCTTCCTCAGCCTACTGATGTAGACCGCGATTACTCAAGATTTACAATGTTTAATCAATGTAAACTATTATACCACACTATTACATATTTGTATCATTAAATTGAGAATGATTTTGAACTCTCGTTTGACCTGCCGGATTTTGATCGCTTAATTTAGCACCAAAAACGTGGCGTTCCAAATTAGAAAGACGCTTCAAAATATCATAGTTCGTCGCTGCTGATGTTTGTTGTGGTGCATTTTCTTTAACACTATCAGAAGCATTCAACTGTTTGTTTAATTCTTCAACCTTGTTAAATAAACGGGTATTTTCAGCCGTCAAGCGCGTGATTTCTTCTTGGTAGCTTTGGTAATCTTTGATAATTAAATCTAAATAACCATCGACTTCCTCTGAATCATAACCGCGCATCTTTGTTTTAAATTCTTTTTTTAATATTTCAGTTGGGTCTAATTCGACTTTGATTTGATTATCCATATTGACACCTCATTTATAATAAACGCTTCATACATGTAATTATAGCAAAGATAACCTAGAATTAAAACTTTAGATTCTCTAGCTCCGCTAATTCATTCGCGACATCCTGTAATTCAAAGAAATCGACTTGGTTTAACGGATAATCCGTCTGGCCTCGGTACTGGCCAATCGCTTGATAATCGTAGCTAGGTTTACCTTCTGCTTCCGGATCGTAATATAACAGTGCGCCGTCGGTATGACTTAACATGAACTGTTGATACTGTTTCAATTGTTGTGGCCCAGAATATGGTGCATTCGAGACCGGCTCACAAAAATCGACCTGGCCCTTTAACTGTACCAACTTAGCTTGATTTTGCTCATTCCATTGTTGACCAAAATCATTGAACGGTAACATCAACGCCGTTTTTAAATCCGGATAATCCGTCTTTAATGTTTGAGCAACCTCTAAGCTCCACTGTTCAATCCCCATTTGACCGCCCGTAATTACCCATTCTAAACCGTCGTCTAAGAAATTTGTTAATTGTTTTTTTAAAGAATATTTAATAACTTTAAGTTTTTCATCATTTTCGCCGAAAACACTTAATTCATAGCTTCGATAGCCAGTGACCCATAAACGTTGCATGGTCTTGCCTCCTACCTAATGATTTTAAAATCACCTGAATATTGCTATAATGATTGCACAGGAGCGTGATTTTCGATGGCCTTTCATTATCCAAACGGACAACCTTACTTAAATAATGAAGTACCGCAGTCTAAAAAGCAAGCCACCCGACCAAAAGCAACCACTTTATTTGGTAAACGGGGCATGTCGCTTGAAGAAGAATTAAACGATAGTAATCAATATTATCGAAGCCAATCAATGGCTGTCGTCTATAAGAAACCGACCCCGATTCAAATTGTGAAGGTCGATTATCCAGCACGCAGCCAGGCCGTGATTAAAGAAGCCTATTTTAAACAAGCTTCAACGACCGATTATAACGGGATTTATCAAGGGCGTTATCTTGATTTCGAAGCCAAAGAAACCAAAAATAAAACGGCCTTTCCGTTTCGTAATTTTCATCAGCACCAAATTGAACATTTTCGCGCTTGCTTACAACAAGGTGGTATCTGTTTTGTGATTATGAAGTTCGTTCCCTTGCAACGACTGTTTCTATTGCCCGCTAGTGAACTTATTACCCGCTGGGACGCGCAAGCAGATGGCGCTCGTAAATCAATTCCACTTGAAATTGTGATTAAACAGGGCTACGAGATTAATTATCAACTTAATCCCACGATTCCCTATCTAAGCGCGGTTGATCAATTAATTGCGTACCAAGTCAAAAGGAGTAACTAATCATCATGTCCGATAAAAATACCGGTAACTCACGTGTCGCACGGCACAAAAAAACCAACCAGAAACCAACTGCCAAGAAAAAGAAGTCGTTATTCTGGCGCATTATTAAATGGGGCATTTTAGCCGTTGTTGTGCTAATCCTCGCAGGAATTGGGCTCTTTGCTTATTATGCTAAAGATGCGCCCAAATTAACCCAGTCAGATCTTGAGAGTGTTGTTTCATCAACGCTCTATACAAGTGATAACAAAGCCTTCAAAAAATTAGGATTGGCCAACAGCACTCGTGCATCGAGCGAACAAATTCCAACCACGCTTAAGGACGCCGTGGTCTCAATTGAAGATCGTCGTTTCTATAAAGAAAAATTCGGCGTTGATCCGATTCGGATTGCTTCGGCAGCAGTTTCCAACGTTACGGGTAAATCATCGCTTGGTTTGCAGGGTGGTAGTACCCTGACCCAACAACTCGTTAAACTATCCGTTTTCTCAACGAAAGCATCCGACCAAACCTTCAAACGTAAAGCGCAGGAAGCTTGGTTAGCCGCACAAGTTGAACGACAATATTCTAAGGACCAAATATTAACTTTTTACATTAATAAGGTTTATATGAATAATGGTGTCAACGGGATGGGTACGGCCGCCGACTATTACTATGGTAAAACTTTAAAAGAATTAAGTTTGCCGCAACTGGCGTTATTGGCTGGTATGCCACAATCGCCGGCAGGCTATGATCCCTATCTACATCCAGAAGCCGCTAAAACCCGGCGTGATTTAGTGCTAGATGCGTTAGTTCGTAATAATAAGATTACGACTGCCGAAGCGACAGCGGCTAAGGCCGTTCCCATTGCGACTGGCTTAGTTGCCCAAAAAGATGCCGCTAATACATCAACTGACGATAAAGCAACTGATGCATACGTTAAAGAAGTCATTACCGATCTTAAGAAAAAAGGCTACAACCCCTATACTGACGGGTTAAAGGTTTATACCAACATCGATATGGATGCCCAGAAGAAACTTTATACAACTGTCAACGATGATAGTAGCATTCCCTTCCCTGATGATAAATTACAAACCGCGGTTACGATTACCAATCCCAATAATGGTAAAATCGTCGCTATGATTGGTGGTCGGAAAACTGGAAATGTCCAACTCGGTTATAATCGGGCCGTTCAAGCCGGTCGTAGTAATGGTTCTTCAATGAAACCGCTGATGGATTATGCACCAGCGATTGAATATCTCAACTATTCAACCGGCTACAAACTAGTCGATGAACCGTATACTTATCCAGGGACCAGCGTTCAATTGCATAACTTTGATAATCAATATGTGGGGACCATCACCGCTCGTAATGCTTTGGCCAATTCACGAAACGTCCCCGCGATTAAATTATTGGCCGATGTCGGCATGACGAAAGCGAGCCAATTTGTGGAAGGCCTTGGGATTACGATTCCGTCAGATGCTGGATTCTCTTACGGGATTGGTGGCAATGTATCGACCTTGCAAGAATCAGCCGCATACGGCGCTTTTGCAAACGGCGGGACTTATTATAAGCCAACCTATGTTAGCAAAGTCGTGACGGCTGATGGCATTACCCATAATTACGATTCTGAGGGCACTCAGGCCATGAAGAGCTCAACAGCTTACATGATTACCGATATGTTGAAAGACGTTATCAGCAAAGGTTCTGGGACACTCGCGCAAATCTCCGGATTATACCAAGCCGCTAAGACCGGGACAACCAATTATTCTGATGAAGAAGTCACGAACTCAGCTGGCGCCATTAATTCTGACTTAGCTAAGGACAGCTGGTTTGCCGGCTACACCAAAGACTACTCGGTTACCGTTTGGACCGGTTATGATGAACCCTTAAAGAACGGTTTAACAATGAGCGAACGAAACGTTGCGGCTTATATTTACCGTTCGATGATGGTCTACCTTGCCCAAAACAGTACCAACAGTAACTGGACAATGCCTAGTAACGTCATTGCCAAAAATGGTGAATTATATATTAAGGGGACGACAACCGCTGAAAGTAGTAGTTCAAGCAGTAGTTCTAGTTTCTCTGAAAGTATATTAAGTAGCTCTTCGACGAGCTCGTCAACGAGTTCAAGTAGTTCCGAAAGTAGTGTTGCTGAAACGAGCAGTTCTGAACCGGTTGAAACGAGTTCCTCATCGGTTCCTGAGACAACCAGCTCCGCTAATCCAGGCAGTACTTCTTCAGAATCAAATGCTGGTGGCGACATATCAACCACACCAAGCCAATAAAAATAAGCTAGGCCTATTCGTCTGAATGGGCCTAGCTTATTTTTATTGGGCTATATTGCTAACCACGATCGGCTAGATATTGTTGACCGGCAACACAAATTGTTAACAATGGACATTGCTGACATTTGGGGTTCCGTGCCGTACAATATTGTCGGCCAAATAAAATTAATGTATGGTGGGCTTTAACCCAATCGCTTTCGGGTAACTTAGCCTGAAAATCACGTTCAATTTGAGTGACTGACGCATTCTGGGCACTGATTCGCAACCGTTTAGCAATTCGAGTGACGTGGGTATCAACAGCAAATGAGGGCACATTAAACGCATCACCCAGAACAACATTGGCGGTCTTACGACCGACGCCGGCAAGTTGTTCTAATTCAGCATGGGTTTGGGGGACTTCGCCACCAAAATCGGCAATCAACTGTTGGCAACACGTTTTAATGTGTTTTGCCTTGTTGTGATACAACCCAATTGAATGAATGTCCGCTTCGATCGACTCCAGAGACGCGTTTGCAAAACTCGTTGGTGTCGGGAAATCCCGAAATAATTTGGGCGTGACTTTATTAACCGATACATCGGTCGCCTGCGCACTTAACATCACTGCAATTAACAATTGGAATGGTGAATCAGCCACCAACGCCCCTTTAGCATCCGGAATTAACGTGTACAACTGGTCAAAAGCCCAGCGTGTTTTTGTTTTAGATAACATTTAACTCACCCTTTCATTTAAAATCGGGGATGTTTCTGCTGATAATCCTGCAAGTCATCCTTGGTTTTAATATTTTGCTTTTGCCAATTTAATAAAATACGATCGACGTATTTCAATGAATAAACTTGGTTAAAGACGGCCTCGCGCACGGCTAATTGAATCAAATCGGGATTATACCGGTCTAAATCCAACCAATTAGCAATAATCTCCGTTTCAAGCGGTGATAGTGGTCGGCCGAATAATTGTTCGACTTGATTAAAAATCATGGCGCGTTGATTCTGATCTAAATCAGCCTGGACCGCTTGTTCGGCTTGCATCGCAAGAATACTCAATTTCATGAGGGTTGGCGTTAAATCATAGCGGTCGACGGCCTGACCTTGTTCATTTTCACGCGATTCTAACGTGATTAACTTTTTTTGAATCAAGCGATGGACCAACTCGTAGATTGTCTTTGCTGGCAACTGCATGCGTTCGCCAATCAACGCTAAATCTGGGAACTGATCCCCTTGGCTAGCAAAATCAGTGAGCTGCAAATAAACGGTTAGTTCATCCGTTGACATCTTAAGTGTTCGATACTCCTGCAACAGTAGCCGTGAGATGCTCACTTGGCCCCCGTTTAAATACGCATTTAATTCATTCATATTCTAGCCTACTTTATCCAATGTCATTACTATCATTGTAACCAATCTTACCACATAAAAACAAGACGTCTGAATAATCCTCAACTTAGGATTATCATGCGTCTTGTTGTTTGTCCGATTTAAAAGGGATTAAGGTTGAATCCGGTTAATCATTCTTGGGAATGGAATGGCTTCACGTAAATGATCAATGCCACAAATCCAAGTAATCGCCCGTTCTAGTCCTAAACCGAAACCAGAATGTGGGACTGAACCGTAACGACGAAGGTCTAAATACCATTCGTAGTCTTTCAAATCTAAGCCCATTTTAACGATTTCGGCTTCTAACTTATCGTAATCCGTTTCACGTTCACTACCACCAATGATTTCACCGTAACCTTCTGGTGCTAACAAGTCAGCACATAAGTAGACATCATCACGCGTTGGATGTGGTTTCATGTAGAACGGTTTGATGGCCTTTGGATAGTTCATGATAAAGACCGGTTGTTCGAATTGATCTGATAAATAAGTTTCATCAGGCGCACCGAAATCATCGCCCCATTTAACGTCAAAATCAGCAGCTTGTAACATTTCAATCGCTTTATCGTACGAAATTCGTGGATAAGGGAGTTGTGTATATTTCTTTAATTGATCAATATCACGATCTAATAAATTCAAGTCATATTCACAATGATCAATGACGTTTTGAACCAAATAAGCGATGTATTTTTCTTGGACTTCTAAACTTTGGTCTTGATTCATGAAAGCCATTTCGGGTTCAATCATCCAGAATTCAGTTAAATGACGACGCGTCTTTGATTTTTCAGCCCGGAAAACGGGACCAAACGTAAAGACTTTACCGAATGCCATGGCGCCCGCTTCAGCGTATAGTTGGCCACTTTGCGTTAAATAAGCATCGTTTTCGAAATATTCAATGTGGAATAATTCAGTAGTGCCTTCTGGCGCGCTACCAGTCAAGATTGGTGGATCCATCTTGATGAAACCTTCTTGGTTATAGAATTCATAAGTCGCACGAATGATTTCATTCCGGATTTGCATGATTGCAAAAGTCCGTTTCGAACGTAACCATAAATGACGGTGATCTAATAGGAATTCAACACCATGTTCTTTAGGCGTGATTGGATAATCGCCACTCTCACCGACTAATTCAATGTTTGACACTTCAATTTCATAACCGAAATGTGACCGTGTATCTTCATGAATCACACCTGTAATCCACATACTTGATTCTTGTTTTAAATCTTTCGCTAATTGGAAAACTTCTTCGCTGACTTGACTTTTAACCACAACACCTTGGAAAAAGGCACTGCCGTCACGCAATTGTAAGAAAGAAATCTTACCACTTGAACGTTTGTCAGTTAACCAACCGCCGATTCTGACTTCTTCATCGACATGGTCTTTAGCATCGATAATACTGATTTGTTTAACCATCTACTCGGTCTCCTTATGTCTATTCATTTCAATAAAACAGTCCAAAAATAACTGATAATCATCATTATATAACAAAACACTGATTGTCACAGCTTAAATTGGCAATTATTCGTAAAAAAATTTAGATATTTTCAATCAATTGAACGGTATCGCCCGATTTAAAATCTAACGTTAAATAACACAAACGGCCCTTATTCGTCCGATAAACCACTTCCCAAACCGGTTTATTCTTGAACATCCCAAAATTAATATTCAACACTTTTTTAGGCTTTTTAGTCGACCAAGTTTTCTCGAGCGCTTCATTCTTAGTCATCCCGGCTGATTGACGATAAACCGTGGCGTGGTTGCCCTTTTCATTGATCAAGACGTAAATCCCACGACCAGCACTATTCTGCCCACTAACCGTATAATACGTATTCTTACGATGATACGTGTAGAAATCATCGGGGTTCTTTAATTTAGCATATTTTTCAGCAATCGCAACGGCCTTTTTCTCAGCTGTCGTGTCTGGTAATCTAGCTTGATGATAAATCATCAACATGGCGCCCATCACAACGAGTAGCAGGACAATCCAGAGCCATTTTTTGTATTTACGCACGTGTTTTCTCTCCCCGTTTATTCGGATAACTTTATTATAGCAAAAATGCAAGACTTACTTTGCCAAATCAAGCGAATTTAGTCTGAATTTAACCAAAACAGATCAATTAGTTCACGAATCGTGGTCACCGGTGCCGCTTTTTGTGGCAAACTAGCCGGTAGAGCCCGACACATCTGTTGACCATACTGGGTCGTCAACAAGCGTGGATCTAAGCAAACAAAGACGCCGCGATCATCCGACGTCCGAATTAGCCGACCGAATGCTTGCCGGAATCGAATCGTCGCTTTCGGTAATGCTTCAGTCTTAAACGGATTTTGCCCTTGCGCCGTTAATTGCGCGTAACGGACTTTGGTCTGAACCGCATTCGGCGCATCAAATGGCAGTTGGACTAAAATCACCATTTCAAGCGCTGATTCCGGAAAATCAATTCCCGCCATGAAGCTACTCGTCGCTAACAAGACGGCGTCATGCCCTAACATAAACCGTTTGGTAATTTTTTCAGCACTCCCGGTGACCCCCTGCGCTAACACTTCGCGATCCAAACTTAATCCGGCGTGCGCCAACGCGTAATAGACTTGTTCAAGCGTTTGATTCGCATTAAATAGAATCAATGTTTGGTGCGGATTATTGGTAACTAGCGTTAAAATCTGGCGCGCAATTTGGCGTTGATAATCGTTAGGCGTTAACTCTTTTTGCACCGGACCATCTGTGGCGATTAAGAAACGGGCTTGTTGTTTGAAATGGAACGGACTCCGTAATTTCTTGGTCATTAATGGTTGATCGTCATCGAAACCAAATTCACGTTTCAAATACGTAAATTGGCCATTAACCGCTAGTGTCGCACCGGTTAAGGTCACGGGTTCGAAATGTTGTAACAACGACTGCATCTGAGTGCCGGCCGAAACCAATTGCCATTGGAGCTTAAACTGTGGTAATTGACTGGGTTGCGCCGGTTGAATGCTTTGAATCGACAAAGCGTGTTGTTCCTGCGGTTTGACCGCAATAAATAACTGCTCAAATCGTTGGTAATGTTCAACATCGGCTAACAATAAGTTAATTTCATTTTCAAAGGCTTGCCAAACACTTAAATCACTCGCAGCATACCGTTCGAGTTGTTGCTCTAAGCTATAGCGTAACGCTAAGAAATGGTCCTGGATCGTCAATAATTCCCGGTTCAACTGTTTAAACTCACGTTGACAACCGTTGACGAATTGGATGACTTCATCAGGATTCAAATACCGATCCGTAATCGGCCGTTGTTGGTCACGCACATCAAAACTCGTTTTTAAATAGGTCTCAAGGGCCGTCAGTGTCCGAGTCAGTTTGGTTAATGTTTTATGCAGATATTTTAACGAACGATTTTCAGCCGTTTTAGGAGGAAATAAAGTTGCTAGATTATTACTCTGCGTGGTCGTTGTATATTGGAGCCCTTTTTGCGCCCACAATTGCCAGCGGGATAATGACCAAGTCTGTTGGGCAATCGATTGGACGTTAAAAATCATACTTTGTGCTTCGTCGACCACTAAATAAGGGCGTTCACCCCAGGTTTGTTGATCACTAGCATGTTCCGCTAAATAAGCATGGTTGGTCACTAATAATTCTGCTTGTTGTTGGCGTTTGGTTAACCGACGCAAGAAGTCATCTTGATAGAATGGCGCCTGCGGATCGAGTGAGGCCACGCCACGGTGACGAATATTAATAAAGAACGGCGTTTGATAACTGGTTAAGTTCAACTCGTCTAAATCACCGGTGACGGTTTGGGTCAACCAGATTAAGATTTTCATCTGGAGTAACCGCGTTAAACGATTCTTATGTGGGAGTTGCAACGATAACGTAAACCGGTGTAAATCGATATAGTGGCGGGGACTCTTAACCACTTCGGCCAATACTGGTCGGCCAATCAACTTCTCTAATAACGGCCGTGCTTGGGTTAATATCTGGTCTTGTAATAGCGTGGTTGACGTCGCAACGACTAATTTTTTCGTGCTAGACATCAAATAACTGTATGGTAACAAGTACCCTAAGGTCTTCCCTAACCCGGTCGCCGCTTCAATTAGAATCGGTTGTGGTTGTTCAGATTGATAATTATCGGCGATAAAGTCCATCATGGTCGCTTGGGCCTTCCGCCATTTTAGGTGCGGTTTTAAAAGCGCCTTTTTAGCGGCTTCATCGTGTGGGTATTCGGCAGCGTATTGTTCGCCTGGATAAAGCGTAAAGTCTGTCGGTTGGTCTTTATGTAACGCAATGTTTTCGCGAATCAGTAATTCTGGGATTAACGGTTGTGATTGTTCTTGCATCTGGTCATAAATGGCGGTAAACAAATCCCCCGTCTGGCGTACTAACCCCGTTCCGAGTTCACTCAATTTCGCCAATGTGACTAGTGGCAACTCGCGTAGACGGGCCATCAGTTTCAACAATAATTTAGCGGTGACGAGGGCGTCACTGTCGGCTTGATGCGGATTATCGTGCTCAATCGAGAGCAATTGCGTTAAATCCTGCAACCGATAGCTAGGCGCTTCCGGCAAAATGATTTGAGCCAATTCAACGGTATCAATTCCGTCTAATTCCAATGGTTCTTGCCCGACTCGGGCCAATTCACCGTTCAAAAAGGGTAAATCAAAGTTAATATTATGGGCCACAAAAACAGTACCCGATAATATTTCAACTAAGGTCGGCGCTAAATCTTCAAAAATCGGTGCAAATTCCAATTGATCAGCACTGATATGCGTTAAATGTTGAATTTTATTAGGAACATCTCTTAATGGATTAACATCTTGGGAAATCGTTTGAATGATTTTCCCATTCTGAACAAGGGCGCACCCGAATTGAATAATGCGATCCCCGTCTTTAATATTCGTGCCGGTTGTCTCTAAATCGACAACGGCGTATATCGTCTCTCGATTCATGCTGTCACCAATACTTTACTGAATTAATTATGAACAATTATACAATGCCATTTCCAAATTGAACAGCCAATCCTGTTTCGACAAGACTGGTGACTTGAAGATGCCATTATTCTCTAAGATGATTATACATGGAACTATTCCGGATTGAAAGCCGGAAACTGGGTCGTGGTCTGGATTGACCATCAAAAAAGGCAGGATTGCTCCCGCCCACGTTTGCTATTCAAAATTAATCTAATGCCACAAGCTCACCAATCGATAGTAAATAAAGGTATTGATGGGTCACTGGCCGTTTTAAAATCTGGGCTAAAGCTGCGCTGTATAAATTTAATTGGCCGGCATACCGGGTCTTAATTTGTGCGATGGCTGTAGTTTGATTTTGCGGATCAACATAATCGGTTTTGTAATCGAATAAGTAACAAGCGTCATTGGTCAAGACGTAGCCGTCCATAATCCCATGAATTAAGACCGAATCCGTTGGTGACTCTTGAATCCCTTTGAAAAGGGTCGCAGCCGGTAATAAGAGTGAGAACGGCACTTCCCGTTTAACTTGCGTGGGATTCGCTAAAATAATCTGGCCTAACGCACTTTCAAAGAAGGTCAAAATATGTGCCACATTAATCTTAGCAGCAACGGTGGTGGCTAAGATATTGGCCAACACTAATTGATCAATTAATGCTTGCACACTGGCCGTGGTGATTGGCGCGGTCAAATCGAGTTCTTGCAACACTAAATGCGTCGCCGTCCCAATCTCAGTTGCGGTCGGTTGCACGACGGTTTGCAGGAACTGCGGTTTAGCTAACTGATCATTAACGTAACGGTGCGTTTCTTGGGCTTCCTCCGCGGCAAACGTTAATTGACCTAAACTCAAATTATCCGGATCATCAAATAATCGTTTGACTTCCGAAACGGATTGATACGCCGTCGTTGCAGTCGCAACCTGATCTGGATACGTGAAATCAAGTTGCGCGACCACCGCTTGGGCTTGTTCAGTCGTTAAATCAATCGTTTGCAGCGCTTTTTGTTGTTGCTTGCCCCAATCTTGATCTTTTTGCAGACTGCCTGGCACCACACCGAGGCCGATTTGATTGACAAAAGTCAGTTCAAATTCGGTTTGGTCACCACTCAACGGTAAGAACGGTTGGTACTGGTCGACCCAGTCTTTGGCCTGTGAATGGCGCATTAAACTCAATCCAATCCAATCTAGCAACGAATTACTAGCGTTGCGGACGCCGACGTCTAAGATCAATGAACCACTATTTTGCGCTTTTTGCCATTGTTGCATCAGTTGTGCTTGGTTATCACAACTGCCGGCAATAATCAGTCGTTGTTCCGCTCGCGTTAAAGCCACGTATAATTTCCGCATTTCTTCAGCGCGTAATTTTTGCCGTTTCTGGGCAACGATGGCCAGTTCTGGTAGTGTCGGCACCTTCAACCGTTTAGCGTTATCTAAATAGACAATCCCGAGTCCGGAATGGTCATCTAAAACGTAGTTCTGCCGTAAATCTTGTTCGTTAAATTGATGACTGGCATCCATCAAGAAGACAACTGGAAATTCCAAGCCTTTACTCCCGTGAATCGTCATAACGGCAATCGCATCTTGGTCTTCAAGACTCGTCGGTTGGGCTAAATCCTTATCCTGTTTTTGGAGGCGTTCAATAAATTGAATGAATTGGAACAACCCTTTAAAGCCATTTTCTTCATAAGTCGCTGCTCGTTGATAGAGCGCGTGCAAATTAGCTTGCCGTTGCCGACCAGCTGGCATCCCACCGACGTAATCCAAGAAACCCGTCTTCTGATAAATCGTCCAAATCAGTTCAACCAAGGATTGTTGACTCGCAATCGCCCGTAAGTCAGTTAACAACTGTTGAAAGTTGGTTAACTTGCGCATCACTTGTTGACCGAGTTGGCCGACCTTTTGGTCATTAAAATTCGCAATAAAATCAAAAACCGCTTGATAATAATCATCGGTTTTATCGTTAATCCGAATCAGGGCCAATTCATTTTCATTCAAGCCAACGATTGGCGAACGCAAGACACTGACCAACGGAATATCTTGATTAGGATTATCAATCACTTTTAATAATGACAACATAATCTGAATCTCAGTCGTTTGAAAATAGTTTTGGGCGTCGTTAATCACGACTGGTAAGCCAAACCGTTGGAAATAATCCAGAATCAGCAAGTTATTACTGCGCGTCGGGGTCAACAACACAATGTCTTGATACGTGATCGGCCGCAATTCTTGCGTTTTGCGATCCCAAATGGTTTCTTGTTGGTCAATCATCGTTTTAATCCGTTTGGCGACCGCAATGATTTGGCCTTCACTTTTATCTAACGCGGGACCACTGGCTGCTTCAGCTGGTTTGGTTTCGTATAACAATAATTCGGTTGGCGCAGTCGGAATCTCGTCCGGATAATAGGTCGCACCGTAGGCCAACTTGGCGTTTTCGTCATAGGCCATCTGACCCAACTTAACGTCCATAATTTGTTGGAAAATTAAATTGACGAAATCGTCAATATTACGGCGTGAACGGAAATTTTCAGCGAGAATAATCCGTTCACCGTCCTGATCTGGTTGCGCAAAAGCCTCGTACTTGCCGATAAACAGACTCGGATCCGCTAATCGGAACGCATAAATTGATTGTTTCACATCCCCAACCATAAAAACATTGCGAGGTTCAGCCGATGAAACAGCTTGAATGATTGTTTCTTGCAGTTGATTGGTATCTTGGTATTCATCCACTAGAATCTCACTAAATTGTTGTTGATAATACTGACGAGCGGCTTGTGATTCCGCCGTCTCGCTAGTCAGTATTGCTAAACAAAAATGTTCCAAATCACCGAAATCTAATAGATGGCGCCGTTTCTTTTCAGCTTGGAACGCGTGGCGAAAAGCTAAGGTCACTTCAACTAATTTACCGACTAACTGTCCTGCTGATTTTTGAATGGTCGTTGTTTGGGCTTCGTCAAAGACAAAATAGGTGTTCAATAAATTTTCGAGACTCTTTTTAACGTGATCTAAATCATCTTTGAGCCGGTCTTTGGCCACTTGTTCAGCCTCGTCCAATTTTTTAGTCCGCTTGGCGGGTCCCATCTGCGCATCCGTCAATTGCATTTTCCACTGGGCCCACGTTAATTGCGCTGAATCGGTTTGAATCGCGGTCAATAATTGTTGCGTGGTTTGAATTTGTTCCGCATACACGGTTAACTTCTCACTAGTGATACTCAGTTCGGCCGCTTCCTTCAAGTCTTCTAAACAAGTACTAATCGTGCGCTGTAAAGTCGGTAAAATCGCCTGTTGGAAATAGTAACTGCTTGTAATACCGGCTTCCGGAACGGCATACGGGGTCGTTAACGCGTGTAGCCACCCTAATGGATCTGGATTGGCATTGGCGAAATTCAATAAATCAAAAACAATCGTCGTTAAACCGTCATCGTTGCGATCGTTCGAAAAATTCTGGGCTAAATCATAGAATAACGCATCATTTTTTTCGTAATACCCCTCACGCACTTGTTGCCAGACCCGATCGGCTAATAATAGTCGTTCCGCTTCATCACTTAATAATCGAAAAGCCGGATCGAGTTTAATCACGTAATAAAACCGTTTAATGACTTGTAAACAAAACGCGTGTAAGGTGCTAATCTGTGCCGTGGCCACTAAACTCAATTGTTGGCGTAAGCGTTGTTGCACCGCGTGATCATCCGTTGCTAAACTCGTTTCGCGTAAAGCGGTTTGAATCCGTTGCCGCATTTCAGAAGCGGCCGCTTCAGTAAAGGTGACGACCAACAATTCGTTAACGTTGGTCCCTTTCAGAATTTTTTGAATGACGCGTTCGACAAGCACCGTCGTTTTACCAGAACCGGCCGATGCAGAAACTAAAATATCGTGACCGCTATGCGTGACTGCCGCTGCTTGGGTTGGTGTAAATTGCCGTTTACTCATGTTGATCACCTTCATTTTTCTCGGTTAATTTTTGCAAAATATCTTTGGCTTCTAAAGCTTCCAGTTGTCGATAATTATTTTCCGGTAACATCGCATCGAATTGGAAGATTGATTTAAACGGTGACCGCGTTAGAGCGTTGGTCCGATCCGGACGCATCATTGGATTCAAGGCGTTGGCCCCCGCAAAAATGGCTTGACCCGCTTCTCGAATGAGATTTTCATTATGGGCAATCAATAACTCTAATTCGTTCATCGTGACCAGTTGCTTGGAACTAAATTTACCACTCTTCAATTTGCTAAAGGCAAATAGTGGTGATTGTCCGCTTTCTAACGCCGTATCTAAATTGGTCAACAATTCTTCATCGTTTAGAATCAGGCCGTTATATTTGAACTGATCCAATAATAGTTGATCGAGTTGGCCTTGTTGTAGTTGCGCCATTTTTTGTTTGGTTAACTGTTTTAAGGTTAACGTTGGGTTTTGGAGGTGTAAATAAAAAGCCCCCGCCGGTTTGACGGCCGTCTTAGCCGGTAAAATCGCGGCTTGATCTTGCAAAACGGTATCCAAATAGGTCAACATTTGTAACGCGAGGCCGTAATAAGCATCCCGGAAATTGAAACGGTGTTGACTCGATTTATAATCAACAATCCCTAAGTAAGCTTGACCGTTAATAGTCAATTGATCGATTCGATCAATCTTACCGCGGACTTTAACTTGATGATTATCGGGTAACGTAAAGTCTAACCCCTGCAAACCTGTATCAATCCCGACTTGTCCGAAGAGCACTTCCGTCGCTAACGGCGTCAATTGCGTCCGTTGACTTTGGTCACGCAACGCTAAACCGACCCGTTTAATCGTCTGGCTGAGTTGTTGGCGAATATACCCCATCCGCGCCGTCTTGGTGAGAATTTTAAATTCAGGTTGTTCGTAGGCCGCTTGTAATAATTGGTCGACTAACGTATTAATCTGCGCGTCATCCAATTGCGGTAACGTTAAGGCTTGCTGTTGAATCCCTTTAATAAATTGGTCCATTAATTGATGGTAGAAATCGCCCGTGTTGGCTGGTGTTAATTCAAAAACGGGCCGTTCGTTCAACTTCAACCCGTATTTCAAGAAATAAGCGTATTGATTTTGGTAAAATTCTTCCAATTTAGAAATCGAGGTATGAATCGTTTGACCATATAATCCGATGACAATTTCCGGCGTCAAAGCAACGGGTTGATTGCAGTATTGTAAACTCTGCAATAATTGTTGCGTTAAAAACTGACTCGCTGGCTTTTGAACTAATAATTGATAAACCGCCAACCAGTCGTTCGGAATCGGTAACTGCTGTTCTTGTGCTTGACGACTGACTTGAATCAGATCACTTAACAAGCTCCGCCACGAACCACTAATCACCGGTTGCGTCGCCATGGCTGGTTCGGCTAACACGTGCTCCGTACTTAATTTAAAGTGTTGTTGAATCCGTTGAACGTACGGTGATAGTTGATAATTAGTCCCATCACCACTACTTAATGGGTAAGTAAAATAAACCGCTTGTTGACTGCTTAAAAAAGCTAAGTAGTTCAAATAGGGTTCGAATTGCATCTGCGATTGACTGGCTTCCCCTAAGAATTGGTCCGCCGTTAATCCGGTCACCAGATTTAACCGGTCTTGATCGGTTAAGAGTGCGCTATCTTCAACAATATCCGGCATCACTTGATCAGTCGAACCAATCATAAACGTGATTTGCCGTTGCTTAGTCTGGACCATCCCCGATTCCGATAACACGACTTGATCAAGCGTCGATGGAATCTGGGCGTATTGCGCTTGGGCAAAACCGGCCGATAAAAGTTTCCAGAAATCGGTCACATCAAATGGTCTTTCACCCAATAAGGTCACGTATTCATCCAGCATCTGCATCAAGGTCGTCCAGGTTTGTTCTGGTTTACCAGCTTGGGCCACTTGGCCGTCTGCTAACGCTTGATCCCGCCACGCCAAGAGTTGTTGATCGACTCCTTGATCGACTAAAAATTGATATAAAAGCTGCGCGGCTTGGCGCCCATTTTTCGCCGCATCTAAACGCCGGTAAAATGGCGGTAATGTCTCTTTCACAAAATGACGAATCCGGTTAATTCGTTCGGTTAAAGCCTCATCTTGCGTGGTCCGCGTCCCTTCTTGATACGAACCGAATCGGTAAAATTGCCAATCGCGATCCGCTAACCAATCGTGGCCTTCATAGCCACTTTTTAAGATTAAATTTTCGCACAAATCAAGATCCGCTCTAAAATCGGCGACTGCTTGATAGTCACCCGTCGCCGTCTTAGGCAATAATAAGGTGGTCTTCAATAGCGCCATGACATCTTCGTAACGATAATAGTGATCCTTGACCGCAAATAAGGCTTCCAACATTGAAACGAGCGGATGCGCCGCCATCGTTTCCGGCAAGTCGCAGAAATACGGGATTTCATATTCGGTTAGAATCGGCGTAATCATGTTCTGATAAGGCGTTAAATGCCGCGTCAAAATTAAGAAATCACGATACCGATATTGACCAGTCCGCACTAATTCACGAATTTGACGCGCCACAAAGCGGAGTTCACTATAACGATTATCGGCTGCCACCACTTTAATCTGTTTGGCAACGTCACTTGGGGGTGTCGGTAACCGCCCGAAGTTTTGGGAACTGACCCAATAATCATCGAGCGCTTGTAGACTAGGCGATACCCGTTTAACACTAGCCACCTGGTCCAATAACACCGGCACCTGACTATTGCGTGCTTGTTGGTAAAGTTGATAATAGGTCTGCCCCGCTTGATAGAAAAAATCCAACGAATCGGGTTTTTGATCGACATACGGTTGGTCTAAAATGAGCGCCACCGATAGATCAGATTGTTGCATCAAGACTTTCATTAAAGCCTGTTCTTGGGCCGTTAATTGCGCAAAGCCTTCGACGTAGAAATGACAATCGTGCAAATCTTGGTGTTGTAAATAATCGGCTAGCGCGTCAATAATCGCCGTATTTTCGATAAATTGTTTTTGCATCGCTGCCTCAAAAGCGGTCGCAATAATGGTTAAATCGTGTAACTTAGCCGTTAATTCAACTTGGCGTTCCGTTAGGTTCGTTGCAATCTGGGTGAGATCCGCCGGCGTGATGCAACCGACTTTCAATTCGAGTAATTGTTTGGTGAGTTGTGCGACAAACCCCGTTTGATTGACCTCGCCACCAAATAAGACCAATTCGTCAGCGTGTTCTTGCAACAAGCGGTAAACCAACATATTTAACCCGGCTGTTGAAATCCGGGGAATTTGATAATATGGTGTATTCTTCATGAAATACCAAGCTAATCGGGTGAATGAAAAAACTTGGACTTGTGAAGAGGCAACGTAATTGACTTCGTCACCTTGTAATTCTTTTAAAATCGACACTTCCGATTCAAATTTAATATGGTTCGGTACTAAATAAAAAAACCGATCATTCGGTGTTTTTTCTAAAGATTGTTTTAAATTAGCGACCAATGTTTGATGATGATCGGCACTAATTCGGCCTAGAATAAACTTTAAACTCACGACTACCACCCCTTTGCAGCTATTTTACCATACATAGGAGTCACATTATGTCATTTCCAAACAGCCGGTAGCCGTCTTCTTTAATTTGCAGTATAGTAGTAAAGTAACGATTAGATTCGTCAATTCAATACGATAGGTGATATTTATGCAAACTGGTGTGGGCTTAAGTCACGCTAAAATTATTTTAATCGGTGAACACGCCGTCGTTTACGGTCAGCCAGCCATCGCACTGCCCATTTTTGCGGTCCAAGCAAAAGTCACGGTGACCGTCGATGAACACTTGGCTGAACCCCAAATTCAAAGCGCCTATTATACGGGCCCACTCAGCCAAGCTTTCGGTCAAATGAAAGGCATTCAATACTTAATTGAACAACTCTGGCAACGATTCAACGATCGCCAAGTCCCGTTTCAATTAACGATTGATAGCCAACTGCCCCCCGAACGCGGGATGGGCTCCTCGGCCGCGACGGCGATTGCCATTATTCGCGGATTGGCCGATTGTTTTAACCAACCAATCGATCATCAGCAACTTTTAAAATTTGCCACTCTTTCTGAAAATATGATTCACGGTAACCCCAGTGGCATCGACGCGGCCACCACTGGCGCAACCACGCCACTATGGTACGTTAAAGGCCAACAACCGCAACCGTTACCCATCAACTTAAATGGTTACTTGGTAATCGCTGACAGTGGTCAAAAAGGCCAAACGGGGACGGCCGTTCAAAGCGTCCAGAACCGCTTATTAGGTAATCCAGCCCAAACGCAACCAGTGATTGACCATCTTGGCCAATTAACGACGGCCGTTGCCGCCAACATTGCGCATAATCAGCTCAGTGAATTAGGTCAAAATCTGACCGCTGCACAAACTGATTTACAAGCACTCGGTGTCAGTAACCAACGACTCGATCGTTTAATCACAATTGCCAATCAAGCTGGCAGTCTCGGCACTAAATTAACCGGTGGTGGTCGTGGCGGTTGCATCATTGCCTTAGCGGACACTCAATCAGCAGCCAACTACTTAGCACAAACCTTAACGAACGCTGGCGCTATTCAAACTTGGATTCAAGCACTACCAGATTTACAAAACTAACTTAACAATAATTGGGGTAAACACTTATGGGGCAATCAGCCACTGCCAGAGCACATACAAACATTGCGTTAATTAAATATTGGGGTAAACAAAATCCGGAACTAATTATTCCATACAACAGCAGTCTTTCGATGACCCTCGACCATTTCTATACGGATACAACGGTCACTTTCTCTACTGAATTGACAGCGGATCAAATCCTGTTCAATCAAGCACCCGCAGATGCGGCCACCAACATTAAGATGAGCCAGTTTCTCGATTTAATTCGCCAACAAGCCCATTTCGACTTACACGCGCGGATTGAAACCATCAATCACGTCCCGAATGCGGCCGGCTTAGCGTCTTCTGCTTCCGGTTACGCCGCACTAGCCGCGGCCGCTAGCAAAGCGGCTGGTCTTGATTTAGATCGGCGTACACTTTCCCGACTCGCTCGTCGCGGTTCTGGTTCAGCGACTCGTTCAATTTACGGCGGCTTTGTCGAATGGCAACGTGGCACCAACGATACCGATTCTTTTGCCGTCCCTTTACAAGAAACGGTTGATTGGGACATTCAAATGATCGCGATTGTCTTAAATGACCGTGAAAAAGCCGTTGCCAGTCGCGCTGGGATGGCCAACGTCGTTGCAACCTCACCCTACTACCCTAGTTGGGTCCAGACCGCTGAAGCCGCGATGCCGAAAATGCGGGCCGCAATCATTAAGAAAGATATAAATTTAGTCGGTCAATTGGCCGAACAAAGCGCGATGCAAATGCACGCAACAACCCTAAGCGCGACACCGCCTTTCACTTATTTTGAACCAGAAACCCTCCAAGCGATTCAAGTCGTACAGCAGTTGCGCCAACAGGGTATTTCTTGCTATTATACTATGGACGCTGGTCCCAACGTAAAAGTGATTTGTACCAGCCAAGAAACCCCCCAGATTCTAACAGCGCTCGGACGTTATTTTAAACCCGAACAGCTCTTAGTTGCTAAACCTGGGCCGGGAATTACAGTTCAACAATGACACACAGCAACACTTAAAATGACTATTAAAGATGATATGTGAAAGGTTCTGATGGTTTGATAACGGCTAAAGCACCCGGAAAACTCTACATTGCCGGCGAATACGCGGTAGTAGAAACAGGTTTTCCGGCTATTATTGTGGCGCTCAATCAATTTGTAACAGTTTCAATTGAAGAGAGTCATGAATATGGCAGTATTGTTTCGAAACAATACCAAGAAAATTCTTTATTTTGGCAACGACAAGGCGACGAAATGGTTTTTGATAATCGGGATAATCCCTTCCATTACATTTTGTCAGCGATTAAATTAACGGAACAATATGCGCGCCAAGTTGGTAAAACACTGAGTGTCTACCACTTACGGGTCAACAGCGATTTAGATTCCGAAGACGGTAAAAAATACGGTTTAGGCAGTTCGGCTGCCGTCACCGTCGCCACTGTTAAAGCGCTCTGCGCGTTCTATGATTTACAATTAAGCAACGACGAACTCTATAAGCTCGCTTCCATCGCCCATTTAGACGTTCAGGGCAATGGTTCTTTAGGCGATATTGCCGCTAGCGTCTATGGCGGTTGGGTCGCTTACCGATCTTTCGATAAACAATGGTTGGCTCAAGTTCGATCAACCACGACGTTAAAAGAGTTGTTAAAAATGCCTTGGCCAGCACTTTCAATCGAATTATTAACGCCACCGGCAGAATTATCGCTCCTGATTGGTTGGACAGGTTCGCCGGCTTCAACCTCGCATTTAGTCGATAAAATTGCCTTGGCTAAAATTGAAAAACAAGCCGCCTATCAAACCTTCTTAAACGATAGTAAAGCTTGTTTAGACGAAATGATTACTGGTTTCCGCCAACAAGATTTAACGAAAATCCAAACTGAATTACGCCATAACCGGGTTTTGTTACAACAGTTAGCTAATTTCAGCCACGTGGCCATTGAAACTCGGATTCTTCAAAAAATGGGGAAACTCGCCGAAGAAATCGGTGGCGCAGCGAAAACATCTGGCGCTGGTGGCGGTGATTGCGGGATTGTGATTATCGATCGCGCCATCGAGACCGCGCCCCTTTTCCAAAAATGGCACGACAATCAAATTGAACGATTGAACCTCGCCGTTCATCTCGTTGACTAGGAGTTTAAACAATGGTTAGACCTAAACAATCCATCCAATCACACCGGAAAGATGAACACGTCTTTTTGGCTGAAAAATTTCATGAAGAAATGCGTCAAAATGATTTCGACGGTTTGCGTTTTATTCACCAAAGCTTACCAGAAATTGCGATTGCCGACGTCGATATTAGTACGCAGTTTGGTCCCAATCACTGGGACAGCCCCTTCTACATCAACGGGATGACCGGTGGCAGCCAACAAACTAAGAAAATTAACGCCCAGCTCGCCCAAGTTGCCCAGATTACTGGTTTACCGATGGCGACTGGTTCGCAATCCGTTGCGGTTAAAGATCCCAGTCTAGTCGATACGTTTACCATTATTCGTGAGTACAATCCGGAAGGTTTTGTCCTCGGTAATATTGGTGCTGGCAATGATTTAGCCGTGGCCCAACAAGCCGTCGCGATGACCAACGCCAATGCGTTAGAAATCCACGTCAATACGACCCAAGAAATCGTCATGCCCGAAGGTGATCGCCAATTCTACTGGCTCGATCAAATTGCTGAGATTGTCGACCAACTGACGGTCCCCGTCATCGTCAAAGAAGTCGGCTTTGGGATGAGCGCTGAAACGATGGCGCAACTCCAATCCATCGGGGTCCAAGCGATTGATATTTCCGGCCGTGGCGGCACCAACTTCGTCACGATTGAAAATGAACGCCGTCACGATAAAGCCTACGACTATCTCGAAGGCTGGGGCCAATCAACCGTTGAATCACTCTTTGAATCGCAAGGCTTTCAAAACGACCTGACGATTCTCGCTTCTGGCGGTATTCGTAATCCGTTAGACGTGATTAAAGCGTTACGCCTCGGTGCGACGGCCGTCGGGGTTTCCGGTCAATTCTTACACATGATTCTAAAAGATGGCCCCACGGTGACAGCTGAAAAGCTTTTAGCATGGCAAGCCCAAATTCAAGCGATTATGGCCATGCTCGGGGTACACAACCTGACCGAACTCAAACAAGCCCCACTAATCGTATCACCCGAATTACGCCACTATCTAAATGAACGCCATTTAACGTTATAAACCATCAAAAAAGCCAATACTTAATTCTCGATTGAGAATTAAGTATTGGCTTTTTAAGTTATTGACTGGTCAAACGCCGCATCCGACTATAGAAATAACCGATTGCGATTAAATCAATCACCATCAGTCCTCCGAAAATAACGGTTTGCTGGGTCAAATAAAAGAACCAAGCGCCAATCGAAAAACCAACCAGCGTGCTAACCAATAAATGTGCGGCAAATAATTGGGTTTGGCCACTTCGATAGCGCCGGTACAAGGCTTGATCTAAGCCCTTTTGCGTTTGATAACCATTGACGATTTTGGCGAAGAGATGTGTGATGATCAACAATACTAAGACTAAGCCCAACAATCCTAGAATAACCGGACTATTACTCTTCAACCAATTTAAACCTAATAGCGGCGTACTCTTCGGCGTTAAATAACTGATCTTAGTTGTCTTGAAAATCTTCTGGTACGTTTTAAGATGAGTGCCAATCTCTTGATCATCGACTAAGACCGTGACCGCACTGAGCGGCCGATCATTAATCACGTATTTAGGTGACGCTGAAACGAAAACGTGTTGATCAAGCGAGGTCGCCTGATTCGTCCCGACAACGCCGATGACTGATAGATACTGTTTGTGATATTGATAGTAAGCTTGGCTCGTCGGTTGGTATAAATCGGCCGCCCGCGATTGGCCGACCACGACGACTGGTACACTCGATTTAAAATCATAACTCGAGAAGAAACGGCCGTCTTTAATCGGCACCGATGACACCTTGCCTTGCGCATAAATATATGAAAAACGTTGGTTAACGTTAAATTGAATTTGGAAATTGGTTAATTTAGCCTTCTCAATTGCTTGTAACGTTGTTTGAATTGTTTGATTCGTTTTCGGTTTAAAAATCACCGCTTTTTGCGATAAACTATTGTGGTTTAACCGCTGACTGTAGTTGGCCTTCGCCCGTTGACTGATGACTAACAAGCCTAACAAGGTGACCACTACTAATAATATATCGAGTGCGATTTTTTTATAACGCAAATCGATTCCTCCTCTATCCTAATTAATCCAATAAAACCGGTCGCGCATTAAATCAAACGGCCGTAGATACCGATTAATCTGTGAAATTCGTCGATCATTATGGTACTGAGCATTCTGCCAAAATTCGGTACTATTCGTGGCCCCAAAACGTTCCCCTAGACATAGCAAAACCGGTCGTACTGGCATTTGCCGGAGTTGTTCTAAGATCACATTATCAATTGGCACCCCATTCGGCGACCATGACATCAAAACCGCATCGACTGACGAACCGTATTGCGCAATCGCTTGTTGCGCATCTAAGGCCTCAACGGTGGTCACCAATTGACGGCCTGTATCGTTTTCAGCCGTCCACGCTAAACTATCCGTACAGACCACTTCAGCGCCAGCAGCGCGCAATCCCGCGCTAATATAGCCATTACCGGCCATAATCTCTAGAAACCGCCAATTCGGTAACTGTTGGACCATCGTTTGGGTTAAATCTTGTGTCACATAGGCCCACATTCCAAATTGATTTTGAATGTATTGCCGAAAATTACGTAACAAATGATCTGTTTGGCGAATTCGAACCAATAACTGGTCTTCAGTCACCGTTGGCCAAACCCCCTGTGTCGCTTGCAATAGTAGCTCTAAATATAACGCTTCATCAATCCCGAGGACCGGCAAATTATGCAGCGGTAGTTGACGCTGTTTTAAATGTCGTAAACTGACTTGAATCGCGTCAATCTGGTTTTGAATCGCTGGCACCGTTTGAAACCAAACTTGGCTTTGTTGCAGTTGTTGTTCATAGGTTAAATTTTGCATAAGTTGTTCCTATCCTGATTAAACTGACCTCAATTAGAAAAAACCTCCTCCAAAAAGAGCAGGTTTACTTAAGTCGATTAACGAATGCCTAACGCAATTCGGGCATACCGTGACATTTTGCTGGTATCCCAAGCTGGATACCAAACAAGATTAACACTGACTTCTTTCACTTCGGGGACATCTGCCAAAGCCTTATGGATCGAATCCGTTAAAACGTCGGTTAAAGGACAACCCATCGTCGTTAACGTCATATCAATGGTACAAAGGCCGTTCTCATCTAAGTTCAACCCGTAAATTAAGCCTAAATTAACAATATCAATTCCCAGTTCCGGATCAATCACGGTTTCGAGCGCCGTTAAAATCCGGTCTTTCAGTTCTTCAACGGCGGTATCCGTCTGTGCATTATCGATTGGTTCATTAGCCATTAATTCTGCCTCCTACAATCACTCTATGAGCTTTATTATACTGGTTAGCGCCCGTAGATACAACTTAGTTTGATTGACAGATGTTCAATTAAACCCTAGAATAATAAGCTATAGACATTTTTTAAGGAGGGCCATATGCAACGCAAATTAATCGCACTGGACCTAGATGGCACCACATTAAATCAGGACGCACAATTAAGTCCTAAAACAACACAAACCTTAACCGAACTTCAATCTGCTGGTCACATTGTCAGTATCGTCACTGGCCGGCCCAACCGGTTAAGCCAAAACTTCTATCAACAATTAGGTCTCACCTCACCGATGATCAACTTTAACGGGGCGCTCGCTCACATTCCCGGTCAAAAATGGGCCGACGAATATCAATACACCGTCAATAAAGACATCGTGTTTGCACTCTTACAACTCAAAGACCAATTCAAAATTCAAATGGTCGCCGCTGAAGGTAAAACCATGTTTCTGGCTGATCAAGCTTATCCAAATACCTTTTCATTCTTCCCCGCCACGCTGAAACGTGATGAATTATTAACGCGTGATTCATTGCAACAAGACCCAACTGCGATCACGGTCTTTGTCGAACGCAGTGATCAAGCCGCCTTACGCCAAATGATCTTAGACCAATTTCCGCAAGTCGACGTCAACACTTGGGGTGGTCCCGCCAGTGTTTTAGAGATTGTCCACCATGGTATCCAAAAAGCCAAGGGCCTTGCCCATCTCGCTGATTATTATCAGATTGATCAACATGATATTTTGGCCTTCGGTGACGAAAGTAACGATTTAGAAATGCTTGACTATGCTGGCTTAGGGATTGCCATGCATAATGCGATTGCGCCGGTCAAAGCGATCGCCAACGATGTGACACCATTGACCAACGCACAAGATGGCGTTGCGAATTACTTGATTCAGTATTTTAATTTAGCTTAAACACAAACACTATAAAACACTCCTTATTTAATTAATAAGGAGTGTTTTATTTATTTGCGATTATGGATATTTAAAGTTGACAATCACTAACAGTGGCTCTATATTAAAGACAGCGCCATGGGAGCGCTTTATTAAAATGTTTGAACTGGAGGAATTTATCATGAACAACTTTATTAGTATTTTTATGCTCGCTGTCGGACTCTTTGAAATTTATGCCACTTATAGGGCTTTCAAAGAATTAAAAGTATCTGCCGACAAAAACATCTCACCATTCATGCCAATCGCATTATATTCGGGGATTTCGATTGGGGTCATCTTGGCGATTGTTGGTCTGTACACGCTCTTTATCTGATATTTTAAAAATAATCAATTCGGCGTGTGAGTCTCTATCACATGTCGAATTTCTTTTTCAGCACGAAGCTAACGATTAGAATCACTAGTATGATTAACAAACCTCTAATCAACCAGAGCCCCGCAAGACCCCCTAATACCAGAATACTCATTTGTTGGAGACTCGTTTTAAAAAACAGCATCAACCCTAAGATAATGATTAAAACAGGCATCATAGTCACCTACTTTCATTTTTGACATTAACATGGTACCGTTAGATTAAAATTGAGATGAGGCGTGATACAGATGGTAACTGAATCGGAACAGACAATGGCGGAATTACTCGGTCAGCGAATTACAACTGAACGCAAACAGCAACTTCTGTCGCAACAACAATTAGCGAGCGGTATTTGTGCGCAATCGATGATTAGTAGCCTTGAAAAAGGACGTTACATCCCAAATGCAGTCCTACTCGCCAAAATTTGTACCAAACTCCATATTTCTATGGATCGGATCATGCTAAGTCACTATCCCGAAGTCAATGCACTAGCGAGTTTCAACGTCACGATTAAAGCCCTGTGCGATCAACACGACTATGCGGGGATGCTGACCTATTTAGCAACAGATGGTTTAGTTAACCAATTATTCACTGATCAAGATTTACAAATCTATTATTATTATCGGGCTGTCGCGACCGAACAGGCCTTACATGCAACGCAAGATAGTTTGCGCGATTTACATCTGGCTTATCAATATACCCATCCAACGCAAAAAACATTGATGACCCCCACTGAAATTTTAATTCTAGCCAGCATCGCTTTTCTTGAAACCAAACCGACGCAACCAGTGGCGACAATCGAAAGTGGTTGGACCCATTTTAAATTGGCGCTCACCGCGATTGAACAGCAACCAGTCACACAATATGATGAAAATCTAAACAGTCTCTATTACTTGTTCGCTTTGCGCTTACATCAAGCACATGCTGATTCAAAAGCGATTACCACGATTGACCAAGGTGTCGAATGGATTACGAATCATCATTCACATTACATGCTAGTCGACCTCTTTTTCCTATTGGCACAACTCTATACAGCCAATCAACAGTCTCCTGAAGCACAACGCGCGCTGAACCAGAGTCAAACCCTGAGCACGATTTTTAAAACAATCCCTTATCGCGATTTAGAACGCTAATAGCATTCGTCCACGTGCATGCCCATTTTTAGCAGCTAAATGGGCTTTTTTGACGTCTTCAAACGGATAAACAGTTTGAATCTGCGCCTGAATCTGACCAGTCGCTAATAAAGCCAACAATTGGTGATACCCACTAATCCCGATTGAACCATGACTAAACTTAAAGCTTTGGTTCGGTTTCGGCGGATTAAAGTTGGTCAAGGATAACGAAAAAATCGTTAGCTGCTCATAAACGGTCGTAATCGTTTGGAGTAATTCTGGGCGTCCAACCGCATCAATGACTTTATTAGGCACGACTGTTCGGGTCAATTGGGCCGCTAAATCCGCTTGGTAATTCAAGACAACATCCGCCCCTAGCGATTGAACAAAGACACGATTATCTGGATTGGCCAACGCAATCACCGTCGCACCCGCTAATTTTAACAGTTGAATCAGATACGTCCCGACACCACCCGATGCACCGGTCACTAGTACGACATCAGTTGAATTAGCCTTAATCGAATTAACTGCGTGCAAGGCGGCGTCCGCCCCACCAATTAAAGTCACTGCATCTTTTAAGGCCACTTTTGGCGGAACCTCAAAAAGTAAGGGTGGCAGTTGCGCATTAATCACGGTTTGCGCCGAGCCCGTCGGTTGGACCCCAATTACTGCTTTACCCACTAACTGATGATCGCGTAACAAGCCAGTTGATTCGACGATTCCGCCGAATCCGTAGCCAATCACCATCGGCAACTTAACCGGTCGAATCGTCTTTAACAGACCATATTCAGTCAGCCAATCGTACGGCAAAACTGGGATGTATTTGGTGTTAACTTTGACGGATAACGGCGTCAAGTGGCTTTCAGCAATTGTCTCAATTTGAAGCCCATCAACCCCACTAAAATCGGTTTGAATAATCTGTTGCATCACGCTCAACTCCTGATTAATATTTTGAACCACTTAACCATACAAAATAACCAACCAAAAGAATAATCAGAGTTCTGATAATTAGCCAAATAAAGACTCAACCTTAATTTCAGATTGAGTCTTTATTTGCGTTCACTTGCTTTGTATAATCATTGCCCCACCGTTCCATTGCCGTAATTACTGGCAATAATGTTTGACCAAACGGTGTCATACGATACTCAGTCTTAACCGGAACCACGGGGTAGATGCGTTTGTTAATAATCCCATCCTGTTCTAATTCAGCCAACTGTCTCGCCAACATTCGCTTTGACACATATGGCAATTTAGATTGAAGTTCAGAAAAACGGAGCACGTTATTTTGGAAAATATGGTATAAAATCACACTTTTCCACTTTCCAGCGATGAATTGTAAGGTATTTTGAACAGGACAGCCTAAATCACAATCATATAGTTTCGTCATATAAACCTCCGTTGTCTAGAACCAGTTAATTATTATCATCATACCACCATCTCTAATCTGATTATAGGTGCATTAAATTGCACCTAGTGTCTTTAAATTCACGTCTTAACAATGTGCTAAAAACAGTTAAGATAAGATTATATTAGGAGGCATCAAAATGACTACAAAAATGAAAGCAGTTGGTTTCTATCAACATTTACCAATTAACAATCGGGACAGTTTCGAAGATCTACTACTGACAATTCCTGAACCTCAAGCGCATGATTTACTCATTAAGGTGACTGGTGTTTCAGTTAATCCAGTTGATACTTTTGTTCGTCAAAATGGCCGTCATAATCGCTTGGTACATCCCAAAGTAATCGGTTGGGATGCCGTTGGACTTGTGATAGCTGTTGGCAGTCAAAGTACGCTCTTTCAAACAGGTGACCGTATTTGGTATGCCGGTGATTTTAAGCGTTCTGGTAGTGATGCACAATTTCAAGTTGTTAATGAACGCTTGGTGGGCCACGCGCCCAGTCAACTAACAGATAAGCAGGCTGCTGCAGTGCCACTGGTTGGTTTAACAGCTTATGAATCACTTTTTGAAAAATTACAGATTAGTTGGTCCATTGCTAATAATCGTCACAAAACAATTTTAATTATCAATGGTGCCGGTGGTGTTGGTTCAATTGCTGTTCAATTAGCAAAACTAGCAGGATTAACCGTGATTGCAACAGCTTCAAAACCAACCTCAATCGACTGGGTTCAAAAATTAGGTGCAGATTTCAATGTCAATCATCATCAGGATCTAGTCTCTCAAGTTCAATCATTAGGTTTTAAAGAGGTTGATTACATTCTAAATCTAAACAATCTTGATGCTCATTGGCATGAAATTGCCACACTCATTAAACCTGATGGCCAAATCACTGCGACTACCGAAAATCATCGATTGATTGATTTACAACAGCTTACTAAAAAACGAGCCACCTTCAGTTGGGAATGGATGTACAGTAAATCTTACTACCAAACGACTGATATGATTAGTCAACATACGATTTTAGACCATATTAGTCAACTGTACAATCAACAAAAGTTAGCACCCATTGCAACTGAAACATACTCACCTATCAATGCTGAAACAATGCGTAAGGCCCATACCGATGTTGAATCCGGGCGAATGGTTGGTAAAGTCACTCTAGTTGGCTGGGATGATTAAATAGAAATCTGATTATCTTTAAACTACTTTTGAAACATTCTATTCACCACCATTCTTAAAAGCCCTTGACCTACCCCCTATTTTTATGTTAGGCTGTTAAAATTTGATTTTTTAGGAGTCTATCTATGTTTAATTGTTCACGTCGTTCTGTTCACACTTTTTTGGGAATGCTTTCAATGGCCATTCCACTGATATTAGGTCAACTATTTCACAATAATTGGTTGTCTGTCATGGCTTGTTTTGGCGCTTTACTACTCATGAATTACGTTCCCGCCAATCAAGAAAAAACCATCGACCAAATTATTTTAATCGATCTACTGGCGCTGACTTCATTTTTAATCAGCATCATCCTTGCCGCAATCCCTTGGGTGGGTCTCGTTTGGATTGGCGTTTTAGCGTTTACCGTCCAATACCTAATGGCCATCAACCATTATGTCGGACCCGGTGGCTTTTTTCTACTGATGATTAATGGCATGTTGACCAGTTTATCAGCATTACCATTCAAACAACGGTTCATGTTAGTCGTTTTCGCGTTAATCGGCACATTGATCTCAGCACTGTTAATTCTATTTGAAAATCACCGCTATGAAAAATATCCGATTAATCCAACCAACATTCGCTGGTTCGCGCACAATCGCCAAGTCACAATTAAAGCGTTAAACTATGCTTCGTTTGCCTTCATCGCCTACTATTGTGGCTATAATTTACACTTACCCAATTATTATTGGGTGTTAGTCGCGGCAATCACTGTTCTCCAATCAGAAAATGTGGCAACGGCGAAACAACGACAACAACACTATGTATTGGCGGCGATTATCGGTTGCACAGCCTCCCTAGCCATCTATTTAACCATCGACTCCGTTTTGATTCTATCGGTTCTGGCCGTTATTTTAATGGGCTTAATCTGCTTTACAATGCCGAAAAGTTATTTATTGGGAAATTTCTTTACAACACCAATTGCCCTCATTCTATTTAAATTACTTAAACCAGAATCCGGGCTAGTCCTCATTCGTTCACGAATTCTGTCAATCTTACTAGGCACTTTAATTGGTGTGATTGGTATTATGCTTTACGAATATCAAACCAAACAAATTGATCCTGAGAGTATTTAATATATTCATACCTAAAAGACAGGGTATCCCTTTAATTCGGGATACCCTGTCTTTTAGGTTTAGTCGCTAATTAATGAATTTTAAGGACTTCATTAGAAATATGTGCCCTATTAATAATGATTTACCCCTTCGCGATACAGGTGATTGCCATCATACTGTTCGCCGTTAACCGTAAAAGTGTTATCCTCATTAATCTTAATCTCACTGCCAATCCAGTAATACCCCGGTGTCAGTTGAGTAGCACCAAACCCATTGTGGATTCCCTGTCGTAAACTAGTCACTTCATTTTGATTAAATGTACTCCGGACATACTTAGTGATGCCATTTTGATAATTAATCGCGATAAACAAATTTGGTAAGAGATTGACCTCACTAATTGCTGGTACAACACGTGTTTTCATCATAATCCCACCTTTACTAATGATATGATTACATTATCCAACGTCATCGTAGCACATTGTAAACGTTTTTGCGAACAAATTAAACAAAACCGTCAAACCATTATTTGGCCTCACGGTTTTATTGACTAATCATCAAATATAGCAGATTACTACTTATTTCTTAAACGTAGAATTCTTGTATCATATTCAGCCATTAAGAACTTCTCACAATACTCAGCCTAACTTGAGCAATCTAGATAACGCTGATTTTTCCAATCGTCAAGTTCTTTCAACTTATGCAAGGCTTCAGACACCATGTCCGATTGGCATCATCGTGTATTAATTTCTTTTTATCCGTCCCAGCATGCTAATTATTAGTATTTAATAGTTTTCAATAAACATCAAAAAGTTATATATATCAAGGCTTTAAAGAAATATATGTTTCATTAGTTATAGCAATTTTCAGATAAAGTATAGCTAAAAAAATTAAATGCTTGCGCGGGGTGGTGGCTGTTAATCTTATTGATTAGAGTTTTTTGTTTCCAAATAAAAAGCCGCCATATAACGATGTAACGTCAAGCATCCTACTTGATTTAATTTACAAAAAAAGGTCGCCTTAATTTATATTATTCTTATCAAGCTTCTAAAGTTCATCTGTTCTATTGTATATAATAATCAAGCATATCTTCAATCATGATTGATCCTTGAATTAACATATCAAAATTCCCCTCTGAGAAACACCAAGTTGCCATTATCCCCCTAACCAAACTCTCTAATGCATCAAAAATCAGTTGAGTAGACTGTTTATGTTCGGCAAGTTCAATTAACTTGTGTAGCTCATTTGAAAATACACGCTTTGAAAAATGAGCATTATTTTTCTCCATACTTTCTTTCAAATTAAATGTATACGCTAAAGTAGTGATTTCAAGTCCCATCTTTTCAGCGAATTGTAGTTCCAAAATTAAAAAATAACTTAATTGTTGTTTAACAGTCATATCTTCATTATTTAATTTTTCAAATTTACTTTCCATGTAAAAATTCAAATTTTGATAATAACTTTCTTTAACAATGCTTTCCTTGGAATCGTAGTATATATAAAATGTTCCTTTTGCGACTCCAGTAATTTTGCAGATATCACTAATCGTGGTATGACTATAACCATTTTTATTAAATAATTGAACGGCCGTATTAAAAATTCTCTTTTGTGTTACTTTTGCTTTTTCTTGGCGTTTCATTTGGTCCTCCTAATTATTTATTGACAAGAACAGTTTAACATACTATATTGATTATGACTCAGTTCACTGACCGTAGTCATAAAAAGAAAGAAGGATTGAAATGTTCATATTTAATTTAACATATCAAAAATCTTTAGATGAAGTTAATACCGCTTTACCTGCTCACAACAATTACTTAGAAAAATACTACAAATTAGGAAACTTCATCTGTTCAGGTCGGAAAAACCCACGAAACGGTGGTATTATTCTTGCTAAATTTGATTCTCTAGAGGATGCACAAACAGCTATAAAAGATGATCCATTTTATCAAAATGACATTGCTGCATATGATATTACAGAATTTTGCCCAACAAAAAGTAATAATTCTTTTAAAAGTATTTTGTAAAAAAGAAATTTAAAAATCGTTACCAATGGATATATTATATCTACTTTTAAAGATTATAAAAGCAACGATATTTCTCCTTTCACTTGACGAATATTCTTCGTTGACGCGCGTCAGAACTCATCAAATTCCATTCAAATCAAAAAAGATAGTCGCTAACGTGCTTTTGAGTTACAACAACCTCCGCTTAACATAAAATTCCCCAATTATCTTAAAATCAAGATAACTGGGGAATTTTATGTTAATGCTCAGTTGCTACCCGCAACCCAACGCACTTACTTATTTAGCTTCGTCGCTCTTCAAAACGCCGCCGACTGAATAACGATCGGGTTGCATTTCATTTAAGACCACGTGAACGTGTTCTGCAGGCGCACCGGTATTCTTAGAGATTGCTTCGGTCACGTCGATGCATAATTGTTTCAATTGCGCTTGGCTCCGACCAGCAACTAGGTCAATGTGTACTAATGGCATGTGTCTGCCTCCTTTTACTGTGTTCCTTTTATTATGCCGTTTTTTATTGATTTGAGCAATGCTTATTACTGTGTTTTAGCGTAAAAGACGGTATAATTAGCAGTAATCTTGAATTTAATTGGAGGAATAATTATGAGCACCCCTCTTTATCGTCAATTAACGGCCTGTACTAGCGTACTTGTCGGCAAAAAAGCCACTGCGGATGGTTCAACAATGATCGCCCGCAACGAGGACAGCCAAGCTGCTTGGCCCAAACATTTAACAATTCATCCCCATCAAACCGTTCAACAAGCGCCCCACTTTGTTTCCAAAGACACGGGTTTTACCATTGATCTCCCACTCGAAAGCGCCAAATATACGGCAACGCCCGAATGGACTGATGAATTTGGTTTGTTTGAAGAAGACGGGATTAACGAATACGGCGTGGCGATGAGTGGCACCGAAAGTGCTTATAGTAACAGCCGCATTCTCGGGTTTGACCCTTACATTGACAACGGGATTGCCGAAGAAGCGATGATTACCGTCGTCTTACCGTATGTCAAAACCGCGCGTGAAGGCGTGCAACGACTCGGCGACATTGTTAGCCAGTACGGGACGACTGAAAGTAACGGCATTTTATTTTCCGACGTCGATGAAGTTTGGTATTTAGAAATCGGTAGCGGTCGCCATTGGGTAGCGCAACGGATTCCTGATGACAGTTACGCAGTTGTTGCCAACCAACTGGCGATTCAAGTCGTTGATTTCAACCAACCAGATCACTTTATGAGTTCCGAAGGCATTCAGGACTTCGCTGCCAATAATCATTTATGGCAACCAGGAACGCCGTTTAACTTCCGCGATATTTTTGGTACAAAAGATCAAAGTGATTTAATCTATAACACGCCACGGGTTTGGTATGGCCAACACTTGTTGACGCCTTCTGTTGAACAAACACCACAAGACTTTAACCTACCATTCTTACGGCAAGCCGATGCACCCATTCAAGTTGAGGATGTTGCTAAGATTCTCGGCTCACATTACGAAGGCACTGTTTATGATCCAATCGGCCATGGCACACCCCAGGAGAAACACGCTTTCCGACCCGTCAGTTTAGCTAAAACGCAAGAATCACATATCTTACAAATACGGCCTAACTTACCGGTTGATGTCAGCGGTTTGCACTGGTTAGCGATGGGCGTCACCGCACAAAGTGTCTACGTACCATTCTATGCCGGTGCCGATGACGTGCCCGTCAATTACCAAAAAGGCACCAAAGATTATTCAACCGACTCCATTTATTGGACGTACAAATTGGCCGGCATCTTAGTCGATGCGCACTATGCCAAATTCGCCAAAGATTTAGAACAAACTCAAAAACAGATTAACAGCTTAATGGTTCAAACGATTGTTAAAACCGATCAGGCCGTCGCTAACGTCACCGACGCAACCCAACGAACAGCCATACTAACTAAAGGTTCCGCGCAAGCCGCGGCGCTCGCACAACACGAGATGGAACGTCTAACCGCAAAATTAATTACGGATAGTGCCGGTTTGTCACCATTGAATTTTACAACAGATATTAATTTATAAAATAAAAAATCAGTCTAATCTATGATTAGGCTGATTTTTTTCTTGTATGATGCTTAATTCCGGTTCAACCTACTAGTTTGTAAAGCATATTAGTAGATTTACAAACTAGTATAACATTTCACAAAATTTAATAAAAAATATATTATAGAACCATATAAATATTATTATTTTAGTATTGATAGTGCTTTTTATAAATGTTATATTAATCACAAAGGAGATGTTCATATTATGGCTATATTTGGTATTATTTTCGTATTGATAGGTATCTGGCAATTAGCAATCACCTGGCGAACTTTTACTAAACTTAAAGTCGAAGGTAGTAAGCAGACTTCTCCCTTTATTATGTTATCCTTATCAAATAGTCTGCTATTTGCTGTTGTTTTCTTTACTGTGGGCGTCGGTTCCTTCTTTTATTGATGGCCCTGAACTGACTTCGAATCGACTTAATTAGCGCTACTTTAAGTTGTTTTGAAACAGCATAGTTACACTAATCTTATTTTTTTAAGGATAAGAACCAACTAGTAACGTACTTAGCTCATTTAATTAAACAAAATAATGCCCATTCCCAATGTATTTTACGACATCGAGAATGGGCTATTTCTATAGAATTATGCGCTCATTATCATATTGCCACGTGCTTTGTCGCATACGTGATAAACGCTAAGTTATGTGTCACCATGACGACCGCATGTTGTTCTGCTAAACTCCAATTTTTAAGGATTTCGACTAACTTTCTGGCATTTTCATCGTCTAAATTACCAGTTGGCTCGTCAGCAAAAATAAGCTCATTCCTTTTGACTAACGTTCGCAATAGCGCGACACGTTGCTGTTCCCCACCACTTAGTGTACTGACACGCTGTGAGATATCAACGTCTGGCATCCCAACTTTTGCCAATAAGTCGCGGATTTCTTGATCTGATAGAGACTTATTAAATTTAGCACCCATTAAGATATTTTGCTTAACCGTTAATTTCTCCAAAAGTAAATTATTCTGAAAAATAAACCCGATTTGATTACGCCAAATCTTTTGCATATTTTTTCCAATTAACTGACCATCTAAATAAACTTGACCGGAATCAGGCCGTGTCAAACCACTGATGACGTTTAAGAGCGTTGTCTTCCCAGACCCACTCCTACCCGTGATTACCACAAAATCATTAGCATGCACCTCAAAAGAAATTTGATTTAAAACTGATTTTCCATCAATCTTTTGACTAATCTTATCGACAATTAGTTCGACCATGGCTGATTCCTCCTCAATAGACGCATTAACAAGTACTCATAAAGCAACAAGCTGATCACGATTAAAAATATCGCTAACGCAAAATTCGCAATGTTAAAAGCGATTATTTGATACCCCACAGCAATTCCTAAAATAATCAATATTGGCCAAAATGCACTATCCACCAATAAAGCTATTTTTGGATACCCTAATACCCATTTAACCACTAAGCGTTTCTGATTTAGTTCAATAAAAAACGTGATTAACTCTTTGACGAGTAAACTATCAATAAGTATTAACAAAATCAGGTTCAATACGCCATTAAGTAAGGTCGCTTTTAACGTGGCTAGATACTGACTATGAGCTTGATAAACAGAAATCGAAGCATTCAGCGTATTACTAAGACCCATCTGTTTAATGGTTGGTAATAAACTGTCAAAAGCATGCGCACCGTCTTGTGTTTGATAGAAAAGGCCCCCATCCACTGTAATTAAGTTACCAAAAGTCTGTTGATCTACTAAATGTTGATTGAAGACAACTACTATTGGATCCACTATTTGATTCCCGCTATCTGGATTACCCAAGTCAACATTGTACGTAAAATAAGCTTGTTGATTTGCTGTATGAACAATTTTGAATTGTGGTACCCGTCGATATTGGATCCCCGCTTTTGCATCACTCGTGTAATTTTCAATAATTTTGGGATCGTACCGTTGATACTTTTCAGGAACCAGCAAGTATACAATATCACCATCAAACTGATGCTGATAAAAATGTGGATCGTTAATTTTAATTTTCTGACGTTTTAAATAATTGGTATCCGCCATCACCGAATTACCAAACGGATTGGTGATATAATCGACCAACGTTTCATTCGGCATTGTTCGCTGGCCAATATAGACGGGCAACTTAGTGGTTGCATCAATCTCCATCACTGAAAAATTATGAGCACTCATAATAAATGTGCGCTTTTTTCGACTAATTTGATGGTAATAAGCTTCGGCTTTTTTTATATACGCCTGTTCTTCAGACTGATTATCTCGGTTCAATTGATTCGTGACGTTCGTTTTATACAAATTTTTAGTTGCTTGCCACTGCTTCATCCCTCGACGCTCAGTCTGAACTTTATTTAACGACGTAACAATTGGATTGACCATCTGAAAAGAAAGTGCGATGAAGACACTAAAAACGAGCATTAAAATGAGCAACCAGCCTTTTTTAGTAGCTTGTTGCTGTTGTTCAAAACCGACAAAGTGATAATAGATTAAAAAGAGACTCGCTTGGAACATGACAACCAATAGTGTCAACAATCCGATTGCAAGCCACAATAGACCATAGAATTTTAGTGGTAAATTGAAGCCAGATACCCGCCCGACGATAACCCCTACAAAGCCACCCATTAATAAACTGATGATGAACCATTTATTCTGGTTAATTGAGACTTTTAGCGACTCAAGCCCCCCATAACCCAATGTTTTTTGAATTAAAATCATTTTTTTATTGTTTTGAATTAAGATGACAATCAAAATAACCAATAAGATGATTAAAAACAACCCTACAACGAGAGTCATAACGCTAAAATTAGTAATGTTAGCTTGATTCATCGGGCTAGCAGAGACTTGCCCAAACTGACTCAATTCATTCACTACTTTTTGGGCATTCCCTCGAATATAAAAAACCGTCCCGATTCCAATATTATTAATTGCTTTGAAGGGATACGTTTTAATCGCCATTTCACCACGTTGATTGCCCTTAAACTTCGCGGGATTATTCGTATAGATCATCAAACTTTTTTCAGATGTAAAGTTATACTGGGAAACCGTGATATTATTTTTCTTCAAATCTTCTACGGTTTTGATAAATTTTTGATAATCAAACCGATTGGCGTCATAAACCACATTTAACTGCGTCGTATTTTGGTAGAGATATTGTTCAGTCGCTTTCCCACTCATAAATTGCGTTAATAACAATGTTGCAATCAACAATACGAGTCCTGCCAAAATATTTTTAAGCCACTTCATAACGACCCCCACCTTCAATATTGCCAAAATATTGAGTTCAATTGATGTCAACAACTGAAAAATAGATTTAATTATAGCAAAAATATAACTCGTTTAAAATTAGATTGCAAGCGTTTTATTGCAGTGTTGTCCCGAATCAAACGGACAGATTATTTTCTAAAAGATAGACAGCGTTAAATCATCCTGATTAAACCCTAAATTTCACTATGGTATAATTTAACAATTGATTTATTTTATTAACCCGGAGGTCTTCACTGATGTTTAAAGGCTTATTCGATAACTTGACACCTGAATCATTTATTTCAGGACGCTGGTTATTAATCAGACGGACAATAATGATTGTTGTCGCCATTTTTAATGTTTTAGAGTTGTATGTTATTTTTGGTGTTTCGAGGTTTTTAAGTATTATGGCATTGTTTGCTGAAGTCACTTCCGCCCTTATTATCGTTTTACTTTTTCTTGCTAGTTTTTTTATTTATTTAATCGCGAAAATTTCAAGTTTAAGTTAGCCACTTTTAGTTACTATGTTTTAGGTCTTAGTATCTAGCTATCGAACTGAAATGAGTTGAACCCTGTTTGTTAA
>NZ_LT984417.1:991415-1119213 GCF_900258455.1 Latilactobacillus fuchuensis | reverse complement strand
CATAATAGGAAGTTGCGTTCCTTTTTTTATACAATCATATAAAAAAACTGCCGCCAGTGATAGAATTTTCTATCACCAACAACAGATATTGTAGAACCTTTTTAATGCATAGATTGAAAAGAACCGTATCTTTAGTAGAATTAAATATGAAATACATAACTTTTTTTAAAAATCTATCAAAAAGTTGTAACGAATCAGTCATTTTATGGATAGATGTATGATTATTAAATTAATAGCTAAGGAGGCCAATGGTGAACACTGAAAAAATATATGAAGATTATGGCAAGTTTATCTTTCGGTATTTACTGACCCTAACCAAGAACGAACAACTTTCTGAAGAGTTAACGCAAGAAACATTTTATCAAGCATTAAAGTCTATTGATCATTTTGATAATAACGGTCAGGCAAAATTTTCGACTTGGTTGTGTCAAATTGCCAAGAATCTATGGTTACAGGAATTGAATCATCATCAAAAAAGAGCCCAATTGAATGAATCGTTGCTAGCAGATGACCCAATCACCAATAATTTAGAAGAAACTTTTTTCAAAAATGAAGCCAAGATTGCTTTTTTTAAACGGGCCCATCATCTAAGTGATAAGCACCGAGAAATCCTTTATCTAAGGTTACTGGGTAATTTATCCTTTAGAGAAATCGGTGCGGTGTTTGGTGAAACTGAAAATTGGGCGCGAGTCACTTTTTATCGGGTCAAACAACAATTACGGAAGGATGAGACAGATAATGAATCATAATCTATTTAAAGACTTAGTGCCAAACTACCTGGAACATTTAACCAGTCAAGAAACGAATGAACAAATGAGCCAACATATGACGGAGTGTGAGGACTGCCGCCAGTTTCTCAATAGTATGCAAAAAGACTTAACGGTCACGGCGAATTCCGAAAGCAAGCAGGAAACGGTTGACATTGACGCGTTTAAAAAGGTAAAAACGCAACAACGGCGAAAAATAAGAACGATTATTCTATCTCTTTTGACCCTGTTTATCGTCTTAATAGCTGGCTATTATTTTTTGTTTGTTCACATGTGGTTGGCCAACTCTAATGATGTCCAGCCAACGATTACCCAACAAGGTAATGATATCACTCTGACTTTTGAAACTAAGAATAAGCATCGTTATTTAATGTTAATTAACAGCAGCCGACCGACAAAGGGCTACCAGTATTCATTAAATATGTATGAAAAATGGAATGATTTTTCCAAGGCGAATACCATATTAAAGAAGGGGACGTCCGTGGACTATACTTTTTTGGATCGCAACACATTATTATTACCTAAAGGCAAAGAATATAACGGTCAAAAATATCACTTAACCGATAAAGATGTCATTCGTATTAAGTATCGAGATAAAACCCAAAAGATTAAACTAACTGACTTATATGATTCCGCATCGAAGAAAAAATAACTTTGAGGAGGTCAATCCATATGAAATTAGAAATAAAGCATATTCAAAAAAGTTATGCGCAAACAATGGTCTTAAATGAGTGCTCGTTCACATTAACACCCGGTGTTTATGGCCTATTAGGGGCTAATGGCGCCGGCAAAAGCACCTTATTTAAAATAATTTGTGGCTTAACAAAAGCTGATAGTGGCAATATTTACTATAACGGCAACGCTATTAGTGAATCACAAAATAAATTTAATCCAATTCTAGGTTTCTTACCACAAAAAATTGCTTTTTATCCCGAATTTACGGGACTGGATTTTCTACTATACATTGCAACCCTAAAGGGAATTGATCGGCAAAGTGCCAAGGAGAAATGTCTAGCACTTTTAACGACTGTTGGGTTGATTGATGTTCAACATAAGAAGATTAGAAAATATTCTGGCGGGATGCAACAACGTTTGGGCATCGCGCAAGCCATGTTGAATGACCCCGAGATATTAATTTTAGATGAACCAACTGTTGGCCTAAATCCAAAAGAAAGAGTTAAATTTAGAAATCTAATTAGTTCCTTTTCGGACGAAAAGATTGTTATTTTATCAACACATATTGTGTCTGATGTCGAATACATTGCTGATGAAATTCTGATTTTGCAAAAAGGGGGTATTCAAGATAGCGGTACGCCGCCAGAATTAGTTCAAAAAATAGCAGAACAAGTCTGGGAATGCAGCGTACCACATGACTTAGTCGCAAAATTATTGGCCACTTATACGATTAGTAATCAGAAACATGAAAAGAATAACGTTATCCTAAGAATTATTGCAGAAAAGAAACCATTAGAAAATGCGGTTCAGGTCACGCCAACATTAGAGGATTTATATCTTTATTATTTTAGAGAGGCGGTTCACTATGATTAGTATTATACGTTTTGAAATGGCGAAAATTGTTAAAACCAAACGCTTTATTGGCTCATTGTTGATTTCTGTATTAGTTCTGTCAGGCATCTTTATTATTGGTTTTCACTATTCGCAACTTGGTGCCTCAGAGGTGCGTAATCAAGAATTGGGATTCAACCAATTATCACGAAAAAAAGCTAATGCACACGCTGGGGTTTTTAATAATCAAACCGTACGCTTAATTTTAGCGGATTACATTGCAGATTATCAGAACAATTCTGGCGGAGAACAGCCGTTTGATCAATTTTCTTATAATATTGCTAATACTTTCTTTCCAAAAGACAGAGATATTTATTTAGAGATGATTGCTGCTAATAAAAAGAAACAAACGCTAAAAATTGACCAAATTAAATTAACGCCAATCAAAAAAATTGGCTTTTCAAGTTTTTCTAAACCATTGATAATTGGTAGCTATTCAAACTGGAGTGAACTTTTTAAGGTCACCGGGAGCGTCTTTATTCTAATAAGCGTGCTAGTTATCATTACCGGTTCGACTGTCTTTGCGGAAGATACCGCCAAAAAGATGAATCAATTATTGTTCATCACTAAATACGGTCGGACTAAAATGCTGCGCGCAAAGATATATACTGCGACAGTTTTATCCCTGTTCATATTTTTAGTCGCTCATGGCCTAACATTTGGTTATTTTTATTATCATTATTATGGTATGGACGGTTGGAATGGTAGTATTCAGACCAATTTTGATTTAAAACTCTTCAATTTTCCGCTTGAACTCAATCATTTTCAAATTTATTTAATGATTCTAATATTGCAATTGGCTAGTTTGCTGATGATTGTCGGGATAACATTGTTAATCTCGGCAATCGCCAAGACACCATTTAGTGCGGTTATAATCGCAACCGGTATTTTTTTCTTACCAAAAGGGTTAATATTGATATTTACATCTGGAGTGCTCAACAAATTACTATATCTATTACCGATTAACCTGTACGATTCTGAAAAAATGTTGACACTAATGTCTGCTAAGCAAGGCTTCTTCTTTAATCAGTTCAACCAAAATTTTATCATGACGATCTGTATTTTATTACTAACTAACCTTATCAGTAATTGTTTTACGTATTACAAATTACAACATGCTTATATCGAATAGGCAGCATTAAATTTAACAGAGACCAATAAAAATAGTCCAGCAACCACTTAATCAGGGATGCTGGACTATTTTTTAGGCTTGGCTTGGTTTTTGTCGTAATTTTTGGACGAGTGCTTCATCCGGTGTGCTATAAAGGGTTTGTTGACCTTCATAAATCACAAAACCGGGTTTAGCCCCATTCGGTTTGCGAATCCGTTTGACTTGAATGTAATCAACGGGCACAGAAGCCGATAGCCGAGCTTTAGAGAAATAAGCGGCTAGTTTACTAGCTTCTTCTAAAGTTGTCTCAGACGGGTTACTAGCGTCAATAATCACGTGTGAGCCGGGGATGTTCTTAACATGCAACCAAATATCAGTTTTCTTAGCTTTTTTGAGGGTTAACTGATCGTTTTGATAGTTATTTTTACCAACAAAAATCCGAGTGCCATCACTGGCGTAGAAAATTTCGGGTTCACTAATCTTGTAACGTTTTTGTTTCTTAGCGCCGGACTTCTTAGTTTTTAAATAGCCCTCAGCTTGCAGTTCTTCTTTGATATCGACTAAATCTTTGGGCGCTGCAATCTCAATTTGAGCCATAATCGTGTTGAAATATTGCAGTTCCGCTTCCGTTTTAGCCATTTGATCGTTGACGTAAGCGACTGAATTGCGGAGTTTTTGGTACTTAGAAAAGTATTTTTGAGCATTTTTAGAAGGGGTCAATTGATTCGATAACGTAATTTTAATCGGTTGGTTATCCGCATAATAATTATCGAGTGTAATTTCGGTCATACCGCGTTCGACTTGGCGCAAATAAGTGGTTAGAATTTCACCTTTAATCCGGTAATCATCAGCACTATCAGCCGTCTTGAGGGTTTGTTGCAGTTTTTTTAGTTTCTTTTCATCCTTTTGAATTTCATTACGGATAAAATGAATCAAGGCGCCACCTTGTTGTTGGACCCGATCACGTTGCGCTTTATGCAAATAGTATTGGTCTAACAATTCACTAAGCGTTGGCAATTGCGTTTGTTCACCAACTAATGTTTGATAAGCTGCCACGGTAAACCAAGATTTTTTAGGGCCAATCGTTAATGTCGGTGTGGCTTGGTTGTATTGCTTGAAGAAATCCTGGACAATCGTCAAATAATGATCATGATCCAGTAACCGATGTTGTAATTCGATTGCACTTTCACGGCCCATTCCTTGGAATTGCGTTTGTAACCAATGCGGTTGCTCAGTTTCAGGTAGGTTATAATAACTCAGCCAGTCTAGGTCGGTTAAGTCGGCCGTAAAACCGTTGACGCCGGAAGCAGCGGGCGGATTAACGTAGTCCGCACCAGGCATTAAGAAGCGGTAACGGTTCTGCGATAAGCTAACGTGCCGAATCAAATCAAGAATCTTATTGGTTTCTTGGTTAACCAAAATCACGTTACTGTGCCGGCCCATTAATTCGACGATTAGACAGAGTTGTTGTAAATCACCTAATTCATTCCGCGATTTAAACGTGAAACGCAAAATCCGATCACTTTCAACTTGTTCAATTTTTTCTAGAATTGAACCATCCAGGTATTTTCGTAACGACATCGCAAAATTAGGGGGCGTCGCCGGATTCGCGTAAGGCACGCGAGTAATTTGAACCCGGGCGTAGGAAGGATGCGCCGAAAGGAGTAGGGGATAGGTCTTTCGATTAGCCCGAAGCGTCAAGATGACTTCATTGGGGTAAGGTTGTTGGATTTTAGTTATTTTACCGTCGGCTAACGTCGTATTTAACTCAGCGACAACGGCGTGGGTCATTAAACCATCAAAGGCCATTTAAATCACACTTTCTCTATATAGATTGTCTTACTTATTGTAACGGTTTTAACCATCAAGCTCAAAGGAATTTACTTATCAGTCAATTTATTGTATAATACAATTATTTTATTGCATTCTACAATAAAGGAGCGAAAAGCGAATGAATTCAACTTTAACGACGTTTAACCAACTTAATTTATTGTATCAAGAGCAAAAGAAGCAATGGGCCCAACGGTTGAATATTAAATTAGCACAAGTCAATATCCTCATGTTAGTTGCCCCAGAGCAAGCCTTACTCTCGCATGCAGCGTTAATTGATAGTACGAAATTAGACGCGTCAACTTTAAGTCGTCAGTTAAATGGCATGGCGCAAGAGGGCTTATTAGTGAAGACTAAAGGCACTGAACCTCGTCAGCGTGTTTACACCTTAACCGAACATGCCCAACGAATTGCGACTCGTTTACGGCAATGGCAAACTGAATTGGAACAACAAGTCCAAGATAATTGGAGTGCAGAAGAACAACAATTGCTAAAAATACTGTTAAATCGGTACTACCAAAGCTTTATCCGTTTTGAAAAGTGAGAGGCCCTATACGTTTTTTAAGGAAATACAGATAAATGCGGAATTAGCCGATTATTTATGATATAGTTATTAGCGAATAATAAAAAAGTAGGTGTCTCCATGAAAATTGCTGTAGTCACTGATAGTACTGCTTATCTCACAGAACAGCAAGTGAAAGATAATCATCTTTACGTCGTGCCAATCCCGGTGATCCTAGATGGCCAGGTCTATAATGAAGGCGTCGATATTACAACTGAAGAGTTCTATCAAAAGTTAAAAACATCTGAAACTTTCCCTAGTACGTCACAACCACCATTAGGTGAAATGTTGAAGTTATATGAAGATTTAGGCAATCAAAATTACGATGCCGTGATTAGTATTCATTTAGCAAGTACCATTTCTGGTTTCGTCACCACGTTAAAAAATGCAGCAAGCACCATCGATAATGTTCAAGTCATTCCTTATGATTCTGGGATTACAGTGATGTTAATGGGTTATTTAGCAATGGAAGCAGCTCGAATGGCGAAAGAACCCGACGCAACGGTTGAACAAATTATTGCGCGGTTAGATGATCTGAGAAGTACAATTGATGAATGTTTCATTGTTAATGATCTACAGAATCTAGTTCGTGGGGGCCGTTTATCAAACGCTTCAGCCTTCATTGGCAGTGTTTTAAAGATTAAACCCTTGTTAACATTCGATCCGGTTTCTAATAAAATCGTCGCTTTTGAAAAGGTCCGTTCTTTAAAGAAGGCCTATGCGCGAGCTGAACAAATTTTTGCTGAGAACATTGAAAAAGCGGATTATCCGATGCGAGCGCTACTGATTCACGCCAATGATGAAGCCGCGGCCGTTGCCTGGCAAACTAAATTACGGGTTAAATACCCCGACATGCCAATTGATATTGGCTATTTTGGTCCCGTTATCGGGACCCATCTCGGTGAAAAGGCGATTGCCTTATCCTGGATTAAAGATTTCACTAAAGCATAATACGCAATAGACCCTCAAAGCCGCGGCCTTGAAGGTCTATTTTTTATTCCGCGGGAGGAATGGGCGTTTCTTCTTTAAAATCGATTAATTTAGTCCCAATAATTTTATAAATAACGGATTTGACAGCCATTTTTTGAATAATCGTTAGGGGCGCTTCCGTAAAGTTAAAAGCATTAACGGCATCTGGTGCATTGACGTTAGCAATTTCGGCATTGAATAATTCAACGAAGTGGTTGTAGGCAATGCCTGCAGTATCTTGTTCTAATGATTGTTGAATCCCTTGTTTAACGACATCGAGTGGGAAGGAAAACTTAATCACGCTGACGACAATTAATTCCGCCAAGTGATTACGATTGTAACGTTTTTTCTCGGGGCGTTCGATGATGCCCATCTTAACGTAACTATTAATCATCGTTTTTGTGATTTTAACGTGGAGTAGGGGATCCAGTGACCGGTTGACCTCACTAATCACTTGGTCCATATATAATTCTAAATCTGGGAAGTCCGCCCATAAGGGTAACCGGAATTGTTGGAACTCATTAAGCCACGTTTCAAATTTTTCTGATTGCATTTAAATAACTCCGATCGACTGATTTTCAATAAGGTTATTATGCCACAAATGAAATGGTTTGTCACTTATGTAGAATTGAATTCTATTTTTAGTTGACTTCCATTCTATTTTTAGTTTATAATACTGGCAAATAGAAAAAAGGAGCGTTTATTATGCAAATTGCAGCGCCTAATCGGCATCAAAAAATTGTTTATGAGATTTGGAACGCGATTACTCACGGTATCGGATTCTTTGGTAGTTTAACGTTGGTCATCTTATTATTAATCAAAGGCGTTCAGCGGGATTTAACCCCAGTCGCCTTAGTCAGTCTCATCATTTATAGCGCAACGCTTCTTTTACTTTATTTAGCGTCAACGCTGTTCCACTGTTTAGCGTTTACCCGAGCGAAACGGGTTTTTCAAATATTTGATCATTCAAATATCTTTTTGCTGATTGCCGGTACGTACACACCCTATTGTTTAATCTTTGTCGGGCACACGATGGGCCTCAGCCTCTTGATTGCCATCTGGTTATTAGCGATTGGTGGCATTTTGACCCATATCTTTAGCCATGGTCGCCATCAAAGAATTGAAACAACCATCTATGTTATTATGGGGTGGTTATGTATGTTAGCCAGCAAGGCCCTCTACATAAATTTAAGCCCAACCGGGTTCTGGTTATTAGTCAGTGGGGGCGTGGTCTTCACGTTAGGGGCTGTCATTTACAGTTTCCCACGGATTCCGGGACTACATCTCATTTGGCATTTCTTTGTAATGTTAGGGACGACCTTAATGTTCTTTTCAATTTATTTAAACATTTAAGAGAATCACTTTAAAAAAGGAGAATTATCATGACTATTAAAATCGTAACCGATTCATCGATTCAACTCACACGTGCAGAACGTGACGCTTATCCAATTCATATTGCGCCCTTAACGGTTCAATACGCGGGTGAAACTTACGTCGATGGTAAAACCATCACCCGTGAAGATTTTCTAGCCAAATTAACCGCAGCAACGACTGAATTTCCAACGACCAGTCAGCCAACCGTTGGCAGTCTAGTTGAGCTATACGACCAATTAGGCGCTGATGGTAGTCAGATTCTATCCATTCATTGTACTGGCCTACTAAGTGGCACGGTTGAAGGGGCGCATACCGCCGCCCAACAATCAAACAGTGATGTGGTGGTCCTCGATAGTAAGGTCATGGATCGAGGTTTGGCTTATCAAGTGATTGCCGCTGTACAAGATGCTGAAGCTGGCCTTGATTTAGAAGCAATTTTAGCCCATTTAGATGAAATTCGTTCTAAAACTGAAACTTACGTCTTCCTAGATTCATTAGACGCCATGCAACGTGGCGGTCGAATTAGTCGGGTCGCCGGATTACTCACGAAACTGATTAAATTAAAAGTCGTCGTTCGATTAACCGATTCACAGTTACAAATTGTCGCTAAAGGTCGGGGTTCTAAAGCATTTAGCAAGGTGTTAAACGAAATGCAAGCGACCATTAGTCAACAAACGTTAGTAGACGTTGGCATCTCACATGTCGGCGTTGAGGAGGATGACCTGGTTAAGATTCAAAGTATTTTACAACAGGGTCAACCCGATGTGCCATACACCGTTGCATTAACGAGCCCAGTTATCATGAGCCACGTTGGCCTGAAAGCATTTGGCATTATGTATCAAACTAAATAATCTCACAAAGATAATCGTGCGTCTTCGCCGATTATCTTTTTTTATGTAAATATTAAAGTGGTCTATCTAATAAATATGATTATTCAACGGATAATTCGCTAATATATTGGCATTTATCGGCATAGCAACGCCATAAGATTAAATACTGGTCTAATTGACAAGATGGTGTTAATATTTCAGGTATACACAAATAAAGCGCTACCTAACAGACAATCAATTAGCCATTTTAAAGAGAGCCCTCTGTTGGCAAAACAAGATTAGCTTTATTTAAGAAAGGTCGATCAATATGAGTTATCAAACAATTAATCCACTAACCGATGAGGTCCTTAAAACTTATCCGAATCATGACGCTGCCTATGTCGAACAAGCGCTTGTTAAAGGTGATGTACTGTACAAGCAATGGCGGAATGATCCGGTTGCTAGCCGGGGTCCAGTGTTAAATAAAGTGGCTGATTTAATGGCCGCTCAAAGTGATGCACTAGCTAAAATTTTAACAGTGGAAATGGGCAAACGGTTCGTTGAAGCCCAGGGTGAAGTGGCACTTTGTATCTCGATTGCCCGGTATTATGCTGAACACGCGGCTGATTTTTTGAAACCCGAACACATTAAATCTTCAATTGGCACAGCGCAAGTTATTTCTAGACCAACCGGAATCTTGATGATGGTGGAACCATGGAATTTTCCATACTATCAAATCATGCGTGTTTTTGCCCCTAACTTCATGGTAGGTAATCCAATGCTTTTAAAACACGCCAGTAACTGTCCCATGGCCGCTGAAGCCTTTGAAAAGATTGTGATCGCGGCGGGGGTGCCTGAGGGGGCTTTCGCTAACTTGTACATTACTTATGATCAAGTTAACCAGATTATTGCGGATAAGCGGGTCCAAGGCGTCGCTTTAACAGGTTCTGAACGCGCGGGCCAACTAGTCGCTGCTGAAGCTGGCAAAAATATGAAACAAAGTTCCCTAGAACTAGGGGGGAGTGATCCCTTTATCGTCTTAGATGATGCCAATTTATCAGAGATTAAAAAAATTATTAGTGGGGCTCGTCTATTTAACGCCGGCCAAGTCTGTACTTCTTCTAAACGGTTTATCGTTACCGAAAAGAATTATGAGCAAATGTTAGCGATGTTAAAAGAAGCTTTTGCAGCCGTTAAACTAGGCGATCCAATGTTAAGCACCACGACGTTAGCGCCCTTAAGTTCTTCAAAAGCAAAACAAAACTTAGCACAGCAAGTACGCGCTGCAGTCGAAAATGGTGCAACTTTGGCTTTTGGTAGTCTGGCACAAAACAAACCGGCCGCATTGTTTGAACCAGTCATCTTGACGAATATTACCAAAGAAAACCCAGCATTCTATCAAGAGTTCTTTGGTCCGGTTGGTCAGATCTATCGAGTACCAGACGAAGCCGCCGCAATTCGCTTAGCTAATGATTCACATTACGGTTTAAGTGGTGTTGTGTTTGGGGGTTCGCCTGAACACGCCACTGAGGTCGCCAGTCAATTAGAGACTGGTTCGGTATTTGTTAATAGCTTCGGGGGTACTTTACCAGAATTACCGTTTGGGGGCGTTAAAAATTCAGGTTATGGCCGTGAATTAGGCCGTTTCGGGATTGAAACCTTCGTCAATAAAGAAACGATTGTCACCAAGCACAACCCAATCAATCTAGATGATGCCTTTGGTGGCTTTGTTTAAACGGATTATCAAAAAGTTATTCTGAAATGACCGACATTCAGAATAACTTTTTTGTAGATTAAAGACAAAAAAAAGTAGGTAGGTGAGCACCGATTTCAAGCCTTAAAAAGATTAATCTATTCTAGTTTACATAATATATATTATACGAAGTTGTATATTAATCATCAAGAGAGGCTTCTTTAATCGATTTAGTCTGTTTAATGCACTTACTTTAAACCACTAGATTGACTTAATCAATTTAGTGACCGATAATTCGTTAACCCAATTGCGTTTTCAGTTCAATTCTGAATTGTTGCATGACTGCTTGTCGTGATTCAGCCTTGAGACTCGACTACCATAGTCAGCCAGTTGATCAACCGTTGAGTTGGATTCGTTAGCATGAACTTTAAAAACCATTAAATTAGCCTGAAAATACCGTGAATTAGTGATTTTAAACCGATATTCAGCTCATTTAGATGCTCATTAAGTTGATTTTAGCTAAATTACAGCTATTTATCGGGTAAAACACCTAGATTACGTGGCAAAAGGTTGATATACCGGTATTTATCTATAATCAGCAGTCGATTGAAAACCGCCAATTTCAACCTGATAAAGTTGGGGGTGCTATTTTAAGATTAAACAAGTGTTGTTAAAATTATGGTTTTAACAACACTTGTGGTATTTTCACCTTTTCTTTGCTAAAATTAAGTTATTCGGTTTCTAAGGAGTTTTAATCATGGATCAATTACGCTATCTAGAATTATGTGAACAACGTTTAACTAGCTTGCCCGATTACGTTCGTAAATTTTATATCAATCGACAGGCTAACGCCTATTCCTCGGCGACGCTTTACCAATACTTGCAAGAATACGTACGCTTCTTCTCTTGGCTGATTGACGAACAGATCGTAATGGTTGCTGAACCGAGGTTAATCCCCCTCACCGCGCTTGAGAAGATGAAATTAGAAGATATTGAACTCTATAAGATCTATTTGATGAACAAACGCAAAACGAATCACCACAAGCTCTCTTTTCAGGCCGTTAACCGCTCAATTAACGCTTTAAATGCACTCTGGTACTTTTTAACGATTGAAGCAGAACAAGCCGATGGTGAGCCTTATTTCTATCGTAACGTGATGAAGAAGGTTAAACTACTCAAATCATCTGAAACCATGGCGACCCGTTCACGGCACATCGGTCAAAAATTATTAACTGGTGATAAGAAACACGCATTTATTGATTTTATGCAGATGACTTATCCGAAACAACTATCGAATCGGCAGTTGGCCTCCTATCAACAAAATTGTGAACGGGACGTGGCGATCTGCGTCTTAGCGCTAACCACGGGCATTCGGTTATCAGAATTAGCACAAGCCAATTTAGCGGACTTGAAATTAGAACAATTGACCGTGACCGTTATTCGTAAAGGCGGCCAACAGGATACGGTCCCAATTGCACCATGGGGCCAACCCTACCTAGAAGAATACGTTCAAATCCGCCAGACACGTTATGCAACAACCGCCAATGAACACGCGTTATTCGTAGCGAAATACCGTGGTCAAGCGAAACGGATGAGTAATTACGCCATTGAGAAATTAGTCGCGAAATATTCTGAAGCCTTCGGGGTCCGTTTAACGCCGCATAAATTCCGCCATACGTTAGCAACCGATTTAATGGCCGCTACCCACAGTGAGACAATTGTCGCGACCCAATTAGGCCAAACAACGACCCAAGCCACCCATTTATACACGCACGTTGTCGACGATGAACAACGCGCAGCGATGGATAAAATGGAATGATTGAAATCGATTACTTGACATGAGTGCTGATTCAGGTATACTGAAAACGTTCTTAAAATTAAATATTAACCATCACAAAGGGGAGCCATTGGCTGAGAGTGATAATGATCAGACCCTTCGAACCTGTTTGTTAAGACAAGCGTAGGAATTGTGATGGAGTTGAATATAACAACTCCTTTTTTGTGTTGGTTGAACAGAAAAGGGGTTTTTCTATGCGTCATCAGCGTTTATTGATTCAAATTGAAGGAGCAATTCTAGCGGCCTTTGCGGTTGCTTTGGAATATATTCCGCACACAGTCGGGCCATCTGCGATTGAAGTTTCCTTCGGGATTATTCCCATCGTCATTTATAGTCTTCGGCGTGGCGCCGTACCAGGCATGATTGCTGCATTCATTTGGGGCACGTTAGATTTAATTTTGCGTGGTCTCAGTAGTGGTAGTGTTTTAAATGTCTGGCAAGGGCTTTTTGAATTTACGGTCGCCTTTATCGTGGTTGGCTTAGCTGGCTTATGCCAGCACCAAGTTCAAACCAGTATTCGACAACATCGAAAGGTTAAAACGTTAACTTTATTGTGGTCGGCGGCTTTAATTGCCAATTTTGCTAAATACTTCTGTCATTTTATTGCCGGTGTGGTTTACTGGGGCTCTTATGCACCCAAAGGAATGAATCCGTGGTATTATTCGCTCGTGATTAATGGTGGTAGTTTTATCGTGACCTTCATTCTGACCGGGATTGTCGCGTGCGTGTTATTCGCCATGTTACCGACGATTTATTTACCAAAAGATATGGCATTTGATCAACAAGCTGCTAAATCATAACATCAAAAAAACCGTCATCTAAAATCAGGTGACGGTTTTTATTTGCCTATTATTTGAGTAATGGCCGGTCTTTACGAGCCTTCAGTGAATATAAAATTGAAACTGTATCGACGACTTCTTGGAACATCGCCCCGATTAAGGCGGGCACAACCCCAGTACTGGCGATCAACATCAAGATCACACAGATGGCAATCCCAATTAAGACCGATTGCCGGGCAATACTCATTGTATCCCGAGCAATCTGAACGGCGCGACTAACTCGGTTTAAATCATCTTTTAATATGACGACATCGGCTGATTCACTCGCAGCGGTTGCACCGTGTGCGCCCATTGCAATCCCGACATCAGCAGTTGCCAATGATGGCGCATCGTTAACCCCGTCGCCAACCATCACAATCGGACGGTTATCTGGTGCAGTCTGCTCAAGCAAATGAATTTTATCAATTGGTAGACAACCAGCGTGAACATCCGTAATGCCAACTTGTTGGGCAATTTGATCCGCAGTTGCTTGTTGATCCCCCGTTAGCATGGTCAATTGCTGGAAGCCCAAGGTTTGTAATTCTTGAATCGTCTTGGGTGCTTCTGCCCGCAAGTGATCGATAAACGTGATATAACCCGCATATTGGTCGTTAACGGCTACGTGAACAGCGGTTTGCTTTAGTGTTGCTGTTGGTTGCTCTGGTGCGACAAAATTAAGTTTACCCACTTTAACCGTTTGTTGAGTCGCTGCAAAGGTTGCAATCACCCCTGCCCCGGTCACCTCTTGTAAATCAGTTAACGGCAATCTAGTAGCTGCGTCACTAGCGGCTACTAATGACCGCGCTAGAATGTGGCTGGATTCTTGTTCAGCACTAGCCGCTAATTGCAATAACGAAGCTTCAGTAAAGCCATTTTGGGGCACGACTTGATCGAGTGTTAATTGGCCGTTTGTAATGGTCCCCGTTTTATCGAAGGCAATTGCTTTAGCGCCGGCTAATTTTTCAATCGTGGTACCGTTTTTAATGATAATCCCGTTCCGGCTCGCCCGACTCATGCCTGAAATCAAAGCAATCGGTGCCGCTAAAATTAAGGGACACGGTGACGCTACAACGAGTACTTCAGCAAAACGCACCGGGTCTTTAGAAACCCACCAAGCAATCCCCGCAATAATGTAAGCGACTAATGTAAATGGCACGGCGTAGCGATCGGCCATCCGCACGAATTTCGCGGGTTGATTGGCCGAAGCTTCAACCAATTTAACAATCGCCTGGTATTGACTGTCCGCCGCTAACTGATCAACTTGCATCGTAATTGAGGTGTCGCCGTTGACTGAACCGGACATCAATTCATCTTGCGGTGCCTTTTCAACCGGCTGAGATTCACCCGTTAATGAGGATTCATCGAATAGCGACTGGCCATCCAGAATATGCCCATCAACTGGGACCAATTCGCCTGGTTTAATCAGGACTTGGTCATGAATCTGCAATTGATCGACAGAGACGTCTCTCAGACCAGCCGCTTCGATTAAATGGGCCGTCTGAGGCGAATTATCCAATAACGCTTTTAATTCCCGGCCGGCCTTATGTGCAGCGTAATCTTCAAGCGAATCTCCGCCCGTTAGCATGACCAACACCATCAGTGCCGCCCAGTATTCACCGACAGCTAAGGTTGCGATGATGGCGGTAATCGCTAATAAATCAATCCCGTATTTTCCGGATTTCAAGGTTTTAACCATTTCAATCATCATGCTTAACGCCACCAGGCTGCCGGCCATCGTAACGATGATTTGCGCCCATAATGGTTGTTTGAACAGAAATGCAGTAATCAGAGCCATGAACCCAATCAGTAGTGTGAGTGAGAATTTCAATGTATGTTTCATCAGTAATCAGACCTTTCATATCACTTGTTTGATTAACATCAGTATAGCATGTTTTCAACTAGATTAGAATGATTATTAATTAATAATATACGTAAAAAAATAAAACCTCCGCAGAGATTTTATTTAGCGTCAATTACGCCTTAAAAGCTTCAGTTAATTGTGGGACAACTTGTTTCTTACGTGAAACCACACCGTCTAATTGTGCGCGATGATTGTTTAAAGTAACGTTAAACGCCTTTTCAAAAGCGGCTACGGGTTCGCCGATGACCAATGCTTCTGAGTTACTATTTAAGATGTCAGTGATTAATAAAACGAATAAGTCGTAACCATTGGCTTGGTTATCAGCTTCGATTGCCGCTTCAAAGGCAGCTTGACGTGCAAAGACTGCGTCAATATCAACCGTATTCACTTGGTCAATCCGCACTTTTTTGCCAGCCATTTCAAATGTTTTAGCATCTGCTTCAATTAATTCAGCTTCGCTCTTATCAGCTAAGTTAGTCCCAGCTTTAAGCATTTCTAAGCCGTATGATTCAAAGTCAACGTCGGCGATTTCAGCAAGTGTCTTGATGGCAATCTTATCGTCATCAGTTGTGGTTGGTGATTTCATTAATAATGTATCAGAAATGATGGCACTCAACATGAGACCCGCTAATTGAGCTGGAATTTCAATTTTATATTCGTTGAATAATTTCAACATGATGGTGCTGGTACAACCGACTGGTTCAGAACGGTAGAATAACGGGCTAATCGTTTCGAAGTTCGCAATCCGATGATGATCAACGACGTGTGTGACGGTTAAATCTTTAATATCCGCTACACTTTGTTGAGCTTCATTATGATCAACTAACATCACGCTATCAACTTCATTTGCCGCCGTCTTGATAATCCGTGGTGTGCTAGCAGCAAAATGGCGTAATGCAAAGCTGGTTTCTTCGTTAGGTTCGCCTAACGCAACGGCTTCAACATCGTGCCCTAATTGTTGTTGTAGGTATGCAAAAGCCATTGCAGCAACGATTGCATCCGTATCGGGATTTTGGTGTCCAAAAACTAATTCTTTACTCATTAATATACAGACCCTTCTTTATCAAAATTACATCATCTATTATACCAGAAAAGATTAGATAATCTGGCGGTTTTGTTCTTTAATCCGAGTTAAATAATCTTTTTCAGCAAGATATTGATCGAATTCACGGAAGAAGTTATCAATTCTTGGAATCGCTTCTTTTTCTTTACGGAAAACAAAGGCCAATTCGAATTGAATAGCGGGATCAAACTGAACAGCGTGCGCCGTCACCCCAAGATTATGGGCTTCAAAGAAACTAGTTGGCAAAGCCGTACTTAAATCAGTCGCTTCGGCAAAACGTAATAATTCAAACGGTGACGTAAATTGGGCTGCACTAACCGGACGGTCAACCATTTGGTTTTTATAAGCTTCGTTGATGAACTGGTGTAAATAATATTCATCTGGATAAGTCACCCATTTTTGGTCTAACGTATCTTTAAAATGAATCTTCTTACGTTTCTTAAGACTTGGATTATGGCTTAAAAAGACTAAACTTTCTTCGGCAATCTTCTTAGATTTATACGGTTTCCAATTTTTAATACTGTCATCTGGTAAATACATAATCGCGAGATCGATTTTATTATTTTCAAGACGATCCCAGATTTCTTTCCGAGTTAACAGGTGTAAACTAACTTCAATATCCGTAAATTGTTGGTAATATTGAATTAAAAATTGTTCAATCACGCTAACTTCCATCGAGGCCAAAACGCCGATGTGGATTTTACCTTGTGTCGCACTGGTCGCACTTTGAATTTCATCAGTTGCGGTGTTTAATAAATCGTAAATTTGATGGGTGGCTTCTAACATCGTTCGGCCAGCATCTGAAATATGGAGTTTTTTACCCACAGAATAAAAGAGTGGTGCACCAACCGTCCGTTCTAATTTCTTAATTTGTTGGGTTAATGCGGGTTGCGTAATTCCCAGTAATTGTGCAGCTTGCGTGTAGTTCATCGTTTCTGCTAATTGCAAAAAATACGTTAAAGTCTTGGAGGAAAAAATATTTTCTTGCTTTGTTTTCATGTTCAATCCTCATTCCTAAGTTATTTTTAGAATCACTTATCATTATAATAATAAAAAAATAAAGAAAGAGCAACCTTTTTGCGCTCTTTCTTATTATTCGTTTAAATTTAGCTTATGTCGCCGCTTTATTTGTGGTAGTCAGCGGTGTGCAATAATTGTTCAGCATTGACGACGCGATCGTGCGTTGGGGGTTCGATGCCTTTAAGCGGATAATTAATTCCCATCTTTTCATACTTAACAATCCCCATCGTATGGTATGGCAAAACTTCAACCCGATCCACATAATGCAACGTTTGAATATAGTCGCCCAATTTCTTCAAATAGACATCGTAATCGGTCCGTTCTGGAATTAAGACGTGGCGAATCCACATATGGTGACCATGATTAGACATGTATTCAATCATTTCTAAAATGCGTTCGTTTGAAAAACCCGTTAATTTTTTGTGTTCAACGGGATCGATGTGTTTAATATCGACCATCGAAAGGTCAGTGTATTTCATGAGTTCTTTGAATTTACTGAAGAACGGTTCTTTATACGTGAACGGTTGGCCACAGGTATCCAAACAAGTATTAATCCCCTGTTCTTTACATTTCTTGAATAAATCAATTAAAAAATCGATTTGAATGAGTGATTCACCACCACTACAAGTGATGCCGCCCTCTTTACCCCAGAAGGCTCTATAGTCTAAAGCCTTGGCAATTAATTCATCGGCCGTGTATGGATCGCCAGTGCCGATATTCCAAGTATCGGGGTTATGACAGAATTCGCAACGCATCCGACAGCCTTGTAAGAACGCGACAAATCGAATCCCAGGCCCATCGACTGAACCGAATGTTTCGATTGAATGCACGTAGCCTACTGGGTCCTTAACTGGGACGACTTCCGTTGGTGTTGCTGTTTCAGTTGATAAGTTAGTTGTAAATTTAATATTCATCTCTTCCACCTCTTAAATAAAGCACACTTCCTAGTAAAACGGTCAATCGTAATTGGCCGCTTTACAAGAAAGGGGGATAAGCATGGCGCTTATCCCCCTGCCCGTATTAATCTTTACATTTCATCAAAGAAAGTTCTTGAAATGACATCGTCTTGTTGTTCCTTCGTTAAATCAGCGAAGTAGACACAGTAGCCAGAAACCCGAACCGTTAATGTTGGGTATTCTTCTGGATGTTTTTGAGCGTCCATCAATGTTTGTTTATTGAAGACGTTGATGTTCAAATGCATCCCTTGGTTCGTCATATAACCATCAACCATGTTGACCAAAGCATCTTTACGCGCGTTGTCATCATGACCTAATGTGTTAGGTGTCACACCGAATGTATTTGAAATCCCATCAGTTGCGTAACGATAAGGAATCTTGGCAGTTGATAATAATGATGCCAAAGCCCCGTTCTTTTCAGCACCGTATGCAGGGTTAGCACCAGGTGAGAATGGTTCGCCAGCTTGACGGCCATTAGGTGTTGTCCCGGTATTCTTACCATAGACAACGTTTGACGTAATTGTCAAGACAGAAGTTGATAATTTAGAACCACGATATAAATGATGTGTGTTCATCTTGTTGTAGAATGTCTTCACTAACCATTTAGCGATATCATCAGCACGATCATCATTGTTACCATAACGTGGGTAGTCAGGGTTTTGTGCTTCGAAATCAATCGCCATGCCATCTTCGTCACGAATGACTTTAACTTGACCATATTTAATTGCTGAGATTGAATCAACGGCGTGTGATAAGCCAGAAATCCCAGTCGCAAATGTGCGATCTAAACGACTATTCTTCAAAGCAAGTTGTGCTGATTCATAATAGTATTTGTCATGCATGTAGTGAATTGTATTTAAAGTATTGACATAGATATCAGCTAACCAATCTAACATCTTATCGTATTTACCCATGAATTCTTTGTAATCAATAATGTCACTTGAAATTGGTTCGTAAGCTGGGCCAACTTGTTTCTTAGCTAATTCATCAACCCCACCATTGATGGCGTATAGAATTGTTTTAGCCAAGTTAGCACGAGCGCCGAAGTATTGAACACCGGTTGCAATTGGTTGTGCAGAAACACAACAAGCAATCCCGTAATAATCAGTACCCCATTGGTTACGCATTAAGTCGTCATTTTCATATTGAATCGTTGAGCTCTTGATTGAGACTTCAGTGGCATAACGTTTGAAACCTTCTGGTAAGCGATCTGACCAAAGTAACGTGATGTTTGGTTCTGGTGCAGCGCCCATGTTTTCAAGGGTCTTCAAAACACGGAAAGCAGTCTTAGTGACGTGGTGACGACCATCCATCCCAATCCCACACATTGATAAGGTTGCCCAAATTGGATCACCTGAGAATAATGAATTGTAATCTTCAGTTCTGATAAAGCGAACCATCCGTAATTTCATAACGAAATGATCAACCATTTCTTGCGCTTGTTCTTCAGTAATCAAACCGCGATCTAAATCACGTTGGATGAAGATATCCATCGTCGTATCAATCCGGCCAACTGACATAGCAGCACCATTTTGAGTCTTGATAGCTGCTAAGTAACCAAAGTAAATCCATTGGATGGCTTCTTGTGCATTTTGCGCTGGTTTAGAAATATCAAAACCGTAGCTAGCAGCCATCTTCTTCATATCTTGTAACGCACGATATTGTTCATTGATTTCTTCACGTAATTGAATCACATCATCGGTCATTTCGCCGTCGCCAATATTATCAAAATCGCTGAATTTTTCAGCAGCTAAGCGATCAATCCCGTAAACAGCAATCCGTGGTAAATCAGGAATAATCCGGCCACGAGCATAAGCATCAGGAAGACCAGTGATAATTTTAAAATGACGTGCTTTACGCATATCAGGTGTGTAAGCATCGAAAACCCCTTGGTTATGAGTTTTACGGTATTCAGTAAAAATCTTGTGTTGTGTTGGATCAACTTTGTAGCCGTATGCTTCGAGCGCATCTTCGGCCATCCGAATCCCACCAAATGGCATGAACGCACGTTTAAGTGGTGCATCAGTTTGTAAACCAACAATCTTTTCAAGATCTTTGTTTAAATAACCAGGGCCATGTGAAATAACCGTTGCAGGAATGTCGTTGTCAGCATCTAAAACGCCACCAGCTTCACGTTCTTTTTTCTTCAAGTCCATTAATTGGTCATTCAATGTTGTTGTTGCATCAGTTGGACCCGCTAAGAAACTTTCGTCCCCTTCATATTGGGTATAGTTATGTTGGATAAAGTCGCGAATGTCGATTTCTTCTTGCCAGTCGCCTTTGTTAAATCCATCCCAAAATTCTTTTAAATTGATTTCTTCAGTTTTTGCCATTAGGATTGCCTCCGTTAATTGAATTCGTTTATAACAGTTTTTACAAATATAGTATAACACGTCACAAAGTTTTTGCAAGCCCTTTCTTTTATAAAATTTTATAGGCATCGTCTTCGGACTATAACACTAATGTATCAACCTTTTAGTGAAAGGACAATCGCGCTTGTCCTGAAATTAGATTGTGCAAAATATAGTTATCTGTTATGATACAGTTTCGATTTATACGGTATTTTTATATAACAGAAAAAAGCCACCCGACAAGGATGGCTTTTTTCAATCGTGCTTAATCTTGATCATTCGTTTCCGGCATAACCGTCAAAATAAATTCAGGTGTTCCGACTTCATCAATATCAAAAATAAAGCTCCCGTTAGAATAACGATCACCTGTGACATGCGTCTGCGGATTAATCGTGATTAACTGTTGATCAGTTTGAATTAACAATTCAGCTCCCGGTGTAACCAGACTCATCGCTACCACTCGGTGTGGATCGCGTTTCAATTCACGCAATATCAGCACGCCACGACGCGCGCGACTAGTTAAGGTAACTTCACTCAGCATCATCCGTTTGAAGGCACCACGTTGCGTTAAAATCGCAACTGAGGCTTGTTTACGGTCTGGATTGAATAACGTAAAGTTAGCAACGAAATCATCTGGTTTAAGATCCATCAGTTTAACACCGCTAGCTTTAGCTCCCGATACGGAGACTTCAGCCAATTCAAAGCTCAAGCCATAACCATGGTAGCTCGCACTAAAGACGGCCGTCTGAGACTCATCGTTGGCAGCCACCCAATAAACGTTCGTGACTTTAGCGTCCGCGTGTAACTTGATACAATCTTGGGCTTTAGAACGATACGTCCGACTCGGTAACAAATCAGCAAATTCGGTTTGTTTAATGTACCCATCGGTCGAGCCAATGACGAAATGACCCGCATGTTCGTTTTGGTCAAAAGCAAAGGCGGCAATAATCGCTTCATCAGCCGCTAAACCGATTGATTGCGAAATATGTTCACCCATGTCTTTCCATTTCAAGTCCGCAATTTCGTGAACGGGCCGTTGGATTAAATGACCATAGTTGGTAAAGAGCATCAATTGATCTAGGGTTTGGAGTGGCTTTTGTAAAATAGCAAAGTCGCCGTCTTTCAAACCACTATTCCCATCCGAAGCTTGATACGAGCGTAAACTACTCCGTTTAAGATAGCCATCATGACTGATTGAGACCATGACGGTTTCATCAATAACGGTGACGCTCGTATCAATTTCAAGCGTTTCAATTTCAGCTTCAATGGCTGTTAGTCGATCGTTACGATAGGCCTTAACCACTGAGCGCAATTCAGTCTTAACAACTCGAGCTAACGCCTTTGGATCACTTAAAATCGCGTGATAGGATTCAATGGCTGCAGTTAAATCAGCCGATTCGGCCTCAAGTGCCGTGACGTCGGTATTGGTTAATCGATACAGTTGTAAGGAAACAATCGCTTCGGCTTGGGCTTCAGAAAAATCAAACTGGGCCACCAAATGATCTTTGGCGTCTTTTTTATTTTTACTGCTCCGAATCGCCGCAATCACTTGATCCAAAATCGACAAAGCTTTGATTAAACCAGCAACGATGTGTTGCCGATCCAAGGCTTTTTGCAAACTATACTTCGTTCGGCGGGTAACGACGTCTTCTTGATGATCCAAATAGGCGTGTAGAATCTCCAATAACCCGACTTGCTTAGGTTGCATCTGTGAAATAGCGACCATGTTAAAGTTATATGTGATTTGTAAATCAGTATTCTTGAAGAGATAATTCAAAATCCCTTGGCTATCCGCTTGTTTCTTAAGTTCAATGACGACGGAAAGCCCCATTCGATCACTTTCATCCCGGACTTCAGAAATACCGTCGACTTTTTTAAGTACACGGAGTTCGTCAATCTTCTTAACCATTTGCGCTTTATTAACTTCATACGGAATTTCGCTAATGACGATTTGTTCCCGGTTACCGCGTAATTGTTGAATCGCGGTTTTAGAACGAACCGCAATCCGACCACGGCCGGTTTCGTAAGCCTTGCGAATCCCATCAACCCCTTGAATAATCCCGCCAGTGGGAAAATCAGGGCCCTTAACGAAGGTCATCATCTTGGTTAAGTCAGCGTTTGGATGATCGATTAAGTAAAGGAGTGCATCCGTGACTTCACCCAAGTTATGTGGTGGAATTTCCGTCGCATAACCGGCTGAAATCCCGGTCGCACCGTTAACCAATAAGTTCGGGAAACGGGCTGGTAAAACGGTTGGTTCTTCAGCGGTGTCATCAAAGTTTAAAACAAAATCGACAGTTTTTTTGTCGATATCCTTCAACATCTCACTCGCAATCTTGCTTAACCGCGCTTCGGTATACCGCATCGCTGCTGGTGGATCGCCATCCATTGAACCATTATTACCATGCATTTCAATCAATGGTTCGCGTAACTTCCAGTTTTGACTTAAGCGGACCATCGCTTCATAAATCGAGCTATCACCATGCGGATGAAAATTACCCATGACGTTCCCGACCGATTTAGCGGATTTTCTAAAGCCTTTGTCATACGTATTGCCGTCAATCGACATCGCGTATAAAATCCGGCGTTGAACGGGTTTTAAACCATCGCGAATATCGGGTAAAGCCCGTTCTTGAATGATGTATTTTGAATAACGGCCAAAACGGTCGCCCATTACTTCTTCAAGCGTTAATTCTTGAATTTTTTGTGTGTCATTAGCCAAATTATTCACTCACTTTTCTATTCGTCTAATTGTTCAAACAAATCAATATTAGTTGGTTCAGTTGGTGTCGCTGCTGGGGTGTTAGTATTCTCTAAAATACTACCATCTTCGGTTAATGTAAATTTGACGTTTTCTTCAATCCATTTCCGCCGTGGTTCAACCTTATCCCCCATCAACGTGGTCACTCGTCGTTCAGCTAAGGACGCATCATCAATCCGCACTCGAATTAACGTCCGAGTCGCCGGATCCATCGTTGTGTCCCATAACTGGTCGGCGTTCATTTCACCTAACCCTTTGAAACGTTGTAAACTATAACCTTTACCCATACCCTTGGTTAATTTATCAAGTTCTTCATCGGTCCAAGCATATTCAATCTTGGTTTTAGCACCGGCCCCTTTTTGTAACTTGTACAGAGGGGGGAGGGCAATGTAAACTTTACCGGCTTCAATTAAAGGCCGCATATAGCGATAGAAGAAGGTCAACAATAGAATTTGAATATGCGCACCATCGGTATCGGCATCGGTCATAATAATAATTTTATCGTAATTACTATCTTCAACTTTGAATTCAGCGCCAACACCGGCCCCAATCGTATAAATCATCGTATTGATTTCGGCGTTCTTGAGAATTTCTGGTAACTTCGCTTTTTGGGTATTTAAAACTTTCCCCCGTAACGGTAGGATTGCTTGAAACTTCCGATCCCGGCCTTGTTTGGCAGAACCACCGGCAGAATCCCCTTCGACTAAATAGAGTTCATTTTTAGCCGCGTTTTTAGATTGTGCTGGGGTTAACTTACCCGATAATAACCCATCGGAAGCTTTCTTCTTCTTACCGTTCCGACTTTGTTCACGCGCTTTACGAGCCGCTTCACGCGCTTCGCGGGCTTTTAACGATTTACGGACCAAGGCTTGCGCAAATTCGCCGTTTTCTAACAAGAAAAAGCTCATTTGTTCATAAATCAAGCTATCAACGGCCGTTCGTGCTTGTGGTGAGCCCAGTTTTCCTTTAGTTTGGCCTTCGAATTGTAATAATTCTTCCGGAATCCGGACGGACAGGATGGCACTCAACCCTTCACGAACGTCGGAACCTTCCATGTTCTTATCCCGTTCTTTCAGCAGATTAACTTTGCGCGCATAATCATTAAACGCTTTCGTTAAACCAGCCTTCATCCCGGCTTCATGGGTCCCACCATCACTAGTGCGGACGTTATTGACAAAGGACATGATGTTTTCAGAATAGCCGTCGTTATATTGACCGGCAAATTCAACTTCGATGTCTTCTTTAGTGCCTTCAAAGTATAGCTTATTGCCAATCGTATCTTTGTCTTCATTCAGATAATCGACGAATGATTGAATGCCTTCCGGATAATGGAAAATCTCTTCTTTGGCCGGATCAACCCGTAAATCAGTTAACGTGATTTTAACGTCTTTTAATAAAAAGGCTGATTCCCGTAATCGTTCCGCTAACGTATTATAATTATAGGTGATTGATTGGAAAATGGTAGCATCGGGTTTAAAACTAATTAACGTGCCATCGGTTTCTTTGGTTTTCCCGACCTTTTGCAAGGTACCCACTGGATGGCCACCCTGTTCAAAGCGTTCTTCATAAGCTTGACCATCGCGCACAACGCGGACGGTTAACCATTCAGATAAGGCGTTGACGACACTCGCACCAACCCCATGAAGCCCCCCAGAAGTTTTGTAACTATTCTGGGTGAATTTACCACCGGCATGCAATACAGTTAAGATGACTTCAATCGTGGGAATCCCAGATTGATGCATCCCTGTTGGCATCCCACGACCATGATCGCGGACACTGATACTGTTGTCAGCGCCAATTGTGACGTTGATTTCAGCACCGAACCCCGCTAAGGCTTCATCGACCGCGTTATCGACGATTTCGTAGACCAAATGGTGCAAGCCACGACCATCAGTTGACCCAATATACATACCAGGTCGTTTGCGAACTGCTTCGAGTCCTTCTAAGACTTGAATCGAACTATCGTTATAATCTTGTTTTTTTGGCATTCAAGAATGACTCCTTCGTTTAAAAATAAACAGATAAGTTATATTATCAACAACTTTTAGTGATTTGACAATCCCTAATTTCAAATTGATTAAACATCCAAATGTATGTTCGTAGCAATCTATTCTAACATACAATATTCACTTTCCTTTGTCAAAATGATAGAATGAATAAAACAAATCGGTTTATTAGGAGTTTTTTATATGAAATTAGGTCTTATCTTTATCTTAGCTTATTTAATCGGTGCCTTTCCATCCGGGGTGATTATTGGCCGGGTTTTCTGTCATAAAGATCCGCGCGATGCTGGCAGTCATAATATTGGGACCACCAATTCCTACCGGGTTTTAGGCCCAATCGCCGGGACAGTCGTCTTATGTTTAGATATTTTAAAGGGGACGTTGGCCGCTAGCTTGCCAATCATCTTTAATTTACACAGTCATTCGTTAATTCTGATTGTCGGGATGGCGGCGGTCTTCGGTCACGCCTACTCTATTTTTATTAAATTCAAGGGGGGCAAGGCGGTCGCAACAAGTGCCGGGATTCTACTCGCGTATAACCCACCCTTCTTCCTAATTGCGAGTGCCATTTTTGTGAGTTTGATTTTAATCACGAGTATGGTCAGTATCGCGAGTATGCTAGGCATTACCTTAGTGACCATCATTGCCTTTACGTATTATCAAGATCCGCTATTAGAAGTGATTACCGTGATTGTTTTACTCTTCTTCTTCTACCGACACCGTGAAAATATTCAACGGATTAGAAAAGGAACTGAAAATTTAGTCCCCTTTGGTCTCTATTATTGGTTCAAAAATAAAAGCAAAAAAGATTAGGCGTTGGCCTAATCTTTTTTATTTGTCGTCATATCAATCAATTGTTGTTGCTGATTGTAGAATGAATGGTAGGCTAAGTAACAAGCAATCACGGAACCTAAACTCGTCGCCGATAACAACATAAACGTCACTAAAATTTGGTACATAATTGCTTTGACTGGATCAATCCCCGCAAAAATCAAACCGGACATCATCCCCGGTAGACTGACCAATCCGACGGTTTTAGCCGAATCAATCGTCGGGGCCATCCCCGTTTTAATACTATTGCGGACAATCGCAATCGAAGCTTGCTTCAAAGTAGCCCCCAACGCTAACCGTTCTAAAACGGCTTGGCGTTGATCCTTGAAACTGGTCAACATACTCCGATAGCTGAGCCCAATCGCGACCATCGAATTCGAAGCAATCATCCCCGTAATTGGAATGATTTGCGCCGGCATAAACTTAATCGCCCCAGATAACACAAGTAGCCCCAACGTCACCCCAGTACTCGTCATAATGGCCATTAGCGAAATATAACCCGCATTGCGTAACCCAGCCGCTCTTTTACGCGCATTCAACGCGGCGTTGCCGATAATAATCAACATCATGATTAACGTCAGCCAAACATGATCGATGTGAAAAATAAATTTTAATAAGTAACCAACCACGAATAATTGAATCACGGCCCGAATGACACTGAAAACAAGGTCTTTTTCTAAACCAATCTTTTCATGAAAACTGATGATTAACGCGACAAAAACTAAGGAGATCGCAAAAGTTAACGATAACGGATTAACGGCTAGATTCATGAGTAGTTGCCCATTGGCCAGCAACCATGGTTAACTGGCGGCCCTTTCGTTGTAATTCTTGTTGATCATGGGTGACACTGATGACGGTCACCCCTTCAATTTCGTTATAATCAGTGATTAATTGATCAACAATCGCTTTATTAGCGGCGTCTAACCCAGTGGTGACTTCATCGAGTAACAAAACTTCCGGTTTGAATAATAAATTGCGAATTAAAGCCACGCGCTGTTTTTCACCGCCAGAAAGGGCGGTCACCTGCTTGGTTAAATAAAGGGCGGTCAAACCAACTTGCTGTAACCGTTCTAAAATTAAATCATGGTCAACTGGTAATTGGCGAATCTCGAACGGAAAATTCAGATTATCAGCCACCGTTTCCCCGAATAAAGTCGGCTGTTGAAAACAATAAGAAACCCGCTTGCGGTATTCGCTAGGTGCGATGGTCTCAATTTGAGAATCATCTAATTGAATCGTGCCACTCGTCGGTGTTAATAAACTGGCGATTAACTTTAATAAAGTGCTTTTACCACTACCGGACGGCCCCGTCAGCGTGACGTATTCGCCCGATGCTACCATTAAATCAAGCGACTTTAAAATCGGTTGCTGATTGACGGTATAACTGACGTCGTTAATGCATAGTTGTCCCATAACTTCCTCCAGATAATAATTATTATAATCTATATCGTTAGTATACCCGAAACTAGCATAATTAGGTTAAATAATGTTTGTGATTTAGCAATAAACGCTTATACTTTAAAGTATGTTCCTTAAGTCGTTAAAAAGAGAGAGGTCGCGCTAATGCTAAATGATTTTCCCCAAGTAATGACCATCGCTGGTTCCGATTCCGACGGGAGTGCCGGTGCTCAAGCCGATTTAAACACTTTTTTAGCTCGTCACGTTTATGGGATGAGTGTTTTAACCGCCTGTGTGGCTGGTAATTCATACGGGATTCACGCCAGTCATTCTTTACCGAATGCGTTTATCGATACTGAATTCCAAGCGATTGCGGATGATTTTAAAGTTCGGGCTTGTAAGACTGGGATGTTAGATGATGCCGCGATTATTGAGACGGTCGTCGCTAACTTAAAACAGTATGATTTCGGACCGTTAGTGCTAGATCCGGTGATTGTCACGAAACACGGTGCCCTATTACTCGAAGATGCTGCGTTTGAGACTTTAAAAGCCCAATTAATCCCGTTAGCGACCGTCATTACACCCAACTTCTATGAAGCTCAAAAATTAACCAATCTCACGATTGAAACCCCTTCCGACTACCAATTAGCCGCTGATCAATTGATGGCGATGGGCGCTAAAAACGTCATGATTAAAGGCCAACACACTGAAAACCAAACGATAATTAGTGATTACGTCCAATTAGCGGACGGTCAACAGTTCTGGTTAACCGAAGATTATATTCAAACGACCCATATTAACGGAACCGGTGATTCCCTTTCAGCTTGCATTTGTGCCGGAATCGCTAAAGGGGCTTCGGTGGAAGCCGCCATCCGAACCGCAAAAAAATTCGTTTATACGGCGATTGCTAATCCAATTGCCGTTGGTCACCGTTTCGGACCGATTAACCATCACGCCAATTTTTAAGCAGTCACACCAAAAAAGCTGATTATCCTGACAATTCGGGATAATCAGCTTTTTTTTAACTTGATAGGCAATTATAACGTGCTTAGTGACGTTCCATAAACAAGTCCATAAACCGGACTTATTCACGAAACTAGGCTAATGCTCAGAATCAAACCGTGGGTGTGGACACTTCTATTTTTAACGTGCTTTTGAGTTGCAACAACCTCCGCTTAACCTAAAATCACCAATTATCTTAAGTTCAAGATAACTGGTGATTTTTGTTAATGCTCAGTTGCTACCCGCAACTCAACACACTTACTCAATTTAGAATGTGCCACCGCCAGAACCGCCACCGAAGCCACCTGATGATCCGCCGGAGAACCCGCCGGACCCACCTGAGGCACTAGTAGCGTTAGCAACACTGAAAGCCGTACTAAAACTATGATCGAGGGCTTGATTGAACGACTGACCCATATTGACGCCATAGAAGCCACCATAATAATAACCAAGTGGCATGGTCGCAATGACTTCAGTACTGAATTGGACTTTTAACGCTTTAATCACACGATCAGCCACACCAAAAGCAGTCGCATAACTGAGATAACGATCCCACAAAATGACGTCCGTCACCGCCGCCATATCAAGACTCGTAATATCCTTGAGCATTTGCTTGAACCCTAACCATTCATAGCGCTTTTGATCGCCAATTGTCGACCAGAGCTTCAGATGTTTGAGTTGCCAAGCACAATAACCAACTAGTATAACGCTACTAAGGATAGTCCAAGGTAACAGCAAACCAATTAACGAACCACCAATGCTCGCCACTAATAAAACAACACTAACGACTAACCAGCCCGTGACATACGTCACTGTTGATTGCGCTTTGGCCAGTAGCCAACCTGTTTGGACCGCTTCTTCTTGGACAGCCGTTTGCCAAGCTTTGTACGCTTTCAAAAAGCGTTCTTGGTTATGTTTCTTAGGATAGGCCTCAACTTGTTCCAACGTGACTTGGCCTTGATCACCAATGATGTCAAATAACCAATGCACGAGTGACTGTTCTGATTGCGTTAGTTGTGTTTGATCAATCAACTGTATTTGATAGGTCACTTTATTTTTATGAAACAGACCCGTCGTTGCGGGAACTTCTTTAATCGCCAAGTGACGCCGCGCGACTAAATCTAAAATTGTCGCTGATAAACTATCGGTTTTGGTGTCTTTAGGTCCTGGATAATTCAATAAATATTGAACGACAGCGGGGCCGTTTTCATCCGGCAATTCATAAACATGCTCGGGATGATTGGTACTGTATGATTGTTTCGGTAACGACTTTTTGACGTGCCGCGCAATCAACCAGATGCCAATTGGGGCAATCACAACCAGTATCACCGAAAGAATCACAACCATTTTGCGTTGCATTTTGCGTTGTCGATTCGCTTTTTCGGCTAAGGCCTTTTCAGCTTTCAAAATCGCCGCCCGTTTATTTTGATCAATCCGATTCGGATTAGTCGCCGTAACACGCGTTGGGAAAATCAGATGACTTTCCAACATTTGATTGGCCGGGTTGCTATCTAGCATAATTTTAACCTGACCTTTAGCTGCATCAACAACTTGCTGGCCGGCTAAATCACCATGCGTCCATGATTTCAATTGATCTTTAGCCAACTTTTTAGGCAGTTGAATGGTGATTGCGACGTTGTCTAAATCGCTATCCCAACCAGTCCCAATCACCCGCCAATTCAGTTCGGCCGTATCGCGATAATTAATGATTAAATTGGTTAAACGGTATTTTAGAACCACGTTTAACGTATCGCCATCGGTCGCCGGTTGATAGAGTTTAAAACGATAAACCTGTTGATCATTGGTTAATTCGTATTGTCCCGCTTGATTGCCACCGGCCGTAAACGCTTGTTGATTGACGCTAATTTGCGGTTGTTCGAGCTGTTTTGTTTTGCCAGTTTTAGTGCTTAAATCCTGATTGATGTAAATCCCGTTAATATCGTCTTCAATCTTGAATCGAATCCGCTGTTCCACCTGCGCACTCCCATCCGATTGGACATTAACCTGGGTCTGGTATTGGTTAATCTTATAGGTATCAGCGGCTTGGACTGGTTTTATGCCGTTCGCGAGGAAGATAAATCCCAGTAAACTGAGCCAAGTAATCAATCGGCCGGTTTTCATAGCTGACCTTCATTAGCTTCGATTGTTGTCAATAAATCTGGATCGAATTGACCCGCTTTAAGCATCGCAATTTCATAAGCATAGGGTGCAAAATTATGTTTCTTATCCGCACCAACGTAGGGTGTTTCAAGAATCTTAGGCACGTTGGTTAATTGGGGATGGTGACAAATTGCATTTAAAGCGTCAAAGCCAATTTCACCAAAACCAATGTTAGCGTGCCGGTCTTTATGGGCACGCATTGGATTTTTAGAATCGTTTAGATGGACGACTTGTAAGCGGTCGAGACCGATAATCTGGTCAAATTGATTGAGCACCGTATCAAAATTATTTTTAACATCGTAGCCCGCATCATTGGTGTGACAAGTATCAAACGTCACCGATAGTTTTTCGTTATACGTGACACCGTCAATCATTTTGGCAATTTCGTCAAACGACCGCCCGACTTCGGTCCCCTTACCCGCCATCGTTTCTAACGCAATGTGCGCCGTCTGCTCTGGTCGGAGTACTTCGTTTAACCCTTTGATAATTTGTTGAATACCCGCGTCAGCACCTGCACCAACGTGAGCGCCCGGATGTAAGACGATTTGAGTTGCCCCAACGGCTTCAGCTCGCAAAACTTCTTGTTGCAAGAATTCAACGGCGAACTTAAAGTTCTCAGGTTTAATCGTGTTGCCTAAATTAATGATATAGGGCGCATGCACCACGATTGGGCCCAATTGGTGTTCAGTCATATACGCTTTCGCAGCGTCAATATTCAGTTCTTCAATCGGTTTCCGCCGGGTATTCTGAGGAGCGCCCGTATATATCATAAACGCATTAGCCCCAAATTGAGCGGCATCTTCGGCTGAACCGAGTAACATCGGTTTGCCTTTCATACTAACGTGACTTCCTAATAACATAATACAACCTCCATGAATTGCTTGATACTTTGATTGTCACAGATAGCGGTTTAAAATGCAAGATTTGACCTATAAAAAAGGGACTGATTTTAAAATAAAATCGGCCCCTTTTTGGATACTTTCCTATTAAATTACAAACCAATCAAGAGTTGTTGTTTCTTCTGCAGCACTTCATCTTGGGTAATCCCAATATAATGCAACGTAATTTCCTGTGAAGCGTGCCCAAAATCAATCATTAACGATCGCACGTCACCATATTTTTTGTAGAACCAATAACCATACGTTTTCCGCATTGTATGGGTCCCGATATCATGCCGACCTAATTGGTCCGCTGCGACGTTTAAAAAACGATAAACACCGTTACGCGTAATGTGATCATCACCGACGCGACTTGGAAATAACCAATCCGAATCAGCTAGTTCCGCTTGCTCCAGATAACTCATGATATAGGGCCGTAACGCCACCAAACTAATTTGCCGCCACTTACCCGTTTTCTTTTCACGAATTAACGGATTATCCTGTTTAACCGTTTCGACTTTAAGTTCAACAATGTCGGAACACCGTAAACCGGTATTGATGCCCACCAGAAATAATAACTGATTACGTGGGCCCATCGTCATGTGTCGTAAAATAACTTTCATATCTTCAATATCGTCATTTGTCCGTAAAGGTTGGACATTGATCGTATTGTGTTTTCGTCTTTTTTTAGCCATAATTCTCCTTGGTTTTAACGCACGCTTTTACTCATTATTATTATAAACCGTGCGGTGACTTTTTGCACGCCTTATAATCGTTGATTTAGCAGCTTTTTGAGCGCACGCTTTTATCCAAAAGCGTGCGCTCAGATTACTTAAATTCATTTCTGACAGAAGGTTGATGCACCGGCGTTGTTCAACACTGAATGCTGAGAGACGGATTTTAAGCCCGTTTCAGATTTAAATTTGATACCTTGTCAATTAACCCATCCATTCGTTAAATTAGTTAGCCCCACAAAACAGTGTCATTAAAAAAAGCCAACGCATCCGTTAAGATGAATTGACTGTTTAAATCGTTTATTTAATTTTAGCTTCGTAGAAATGACCCATAATTTTGACCGCCTCGGTAATACTGACGAAGGCGTGATCATCGGCCTTTTTCATGACGGCTTCTAAATCATGCATTTCAAACCGTGAGATGACCGTAAAGAGCATTGTTTTTTCTTCACGATTATACGCCCCTTCAACATCATGGACAATCGTAATCCCGCGACGCATTTCGTCTTGAATCATTTGAATCACGACTTTGGGATTATCGGTAATAATCATAACCTGCATCTTTTGTTGACGCGTATAAACCATGTCGATTACTTTACCATTAACAAAGATACTCAAGATACTGTAGAGGGCATGTTCCCACCCGAAGATGAAGCCAGCGGCGAAGACTAAAATCACATTAAAGATAATGTTTATCGTCCCCACCGAACGTCCGGTCTTCTTTCGCAGGACAATCCCAATAATATCGAGTCCACCGGTCGAAATATCATTTTTCAACGCCGTCCCAGTCCCGAAGCCGTTAATGACGCCCCCGAAAATCGCACAGATGATCGGATTAGTCGTTAATTGGGTCAATGGCATAATCTGAACCATAATACTGGAGAAGACGACGGCAATAAAAGTATAAATTGTAAAATGGTGCCCAATTTTAAACCACGCAATAATAAATAGTGGCACGTTTAGCAAGAAAATCATCAAAGACGTTGATAATGTAAACGGCATAAAACGCCCCGTTACCGTATGAATAAATTGCGCGAACCCGGTAATCCCCGAGGCGTAAACGCCACCTTCTTCCCAGAAAAAATTCAATGCAATTGAGACACAAATCCCGTATAAAATGGCCGCCGAAATCTTGGCCATATTTTGATGTTTCCGTGCTAGATCGTCCACTTAATAATCACCTATCATTCACTTTTGATGTCTACCATTCTAGCACATCATCAGTTAATACTAAAGGTTTTATTAGAATTAATCGGACCAATTCTCATGAATAAATTTTTTGCGTTGAATTTCACCTAATTCGGCTCTGAATGGGTTTTTCTGATAGAAATCTTGGTGATAGTCTTCCGCTGGATAAAACGGTTTGGCGGTTTCAATTTGAGTCACAATTGGCGCTTGAAAACGACCACTTTCGACTAAGGCTTTTCTAGACGCCGTCGCAATCGTTCGTTGGGCTTCTGAATTGACAAAGATGACCGGTCGATAGCTATCACCGCGATCTTGGAACTGACCCATCGCATCGGTAGGATCAGTCTGTCGCCAATAAATTTCGACTAAATCCGCATAAGTGATAACGGCCGAATCAAAAGTAATCTCAACGGCTTCAGTATGGCCCGTTTGGTGGGTACAGACTTGTTCATAGGTTGGATTGGGGACGTGGCCGCCAGTATAACCGGAAACGACTTTTAAAATCCCGGGTTGTTGGTCAAACGGCTGCACCATACACCAAAAACAACCTCCTGCGAAGATTGCGGTCTCGACTGCCATCATGCACGACCTCCTTCAAATAGCGATTGGTATTGGCCGAGACCAGCTTGTTCTAGCTCAGCCAACGGAACAAATTTTAAAGCGGCCGAATTAATGCAATAGCGTAACCCACCTTGTTCTTGGGGTCCATCGGTAAAAACATGGCCTAAATGGGACTTCGCTTGACGACTACGAACTTCAACGCGTTCCATGCCGAAGGATTGATCGCGTTTTTCAGCCAGCTTTTCAATCGGTTTCGTGAAAGACGGCCAACCACAGCCGGCATCGTATTTATCGAGTGAACTAAATAGCGGTTCATGGCTGACAACATCGACGTAGATGCCGGGTCGATCGAATTGATCATATTGCCCAGTAAACGGCGCTTCAGTCGCACCTTCTTGAGTGACTGCATATTGTTCTGGTGTTAATTGGTTTCTTAAGTCTTCTGGCATCACACAACACCCCTTTGTGTTCCTAATTATAACCATTCAGCGGTGAATTACGATTAATCTGCTCAAAAAAGGGCCAAGCTGTAACAGAAATTTCAGTAGCCTGATCTAAACGAACATTTCTCGTTAACACGCGTCTGAACTCATCAATTTCCGTTCAAATCAAAAAATCCGCTTATCCCTAAATTCAGGATAAGCGGATTTTTCAACTTGATAGGCAAGGATAACGTGTTTTTGAGTTGCAACAACCTCCGCTTAACCTAAAATTATCCAGTTATCTTAAAATCAAGATAACTAGATAATTTTCTGTTAATGCTCGATTGCTACCCGCAACTCAACACACTTACTTGTCTAATTCTGCTTTAACTTCAGGTTCGACTTCCAAACCTAATTCATCTAGTTGCGCATCAGCTACGCGACTAGGCGCACTCGTCATTGGTTCTGAGGCGTGTGAATTTTTAGGGAAAGCAATTACGTCGCGGATGTTATCACGATCAGATAATAACATGGCGAAGCGATCTAAACCAATCGCAAAGCCACCATGTGGTGGGAAACCATAATCCATGGCACTTAATAAATGACCAAATTGTTCTTCAGCCGTTTCAGGGGTAATATCTAACGCTTTAAACATCTTTTCTTGGACATCACGTTGATAGATACGGAGTGAACCGCCACCTAATTCGTAACCATTTAAAATAATATCGTATGATTGCGCGTGGGCTTTATGCGGATCAGTCTCTAATAAATCAATATCGGTATCGTTCGGACGCGTGAAGGGATGGTGAGCTGCAATCCAGCGACCAAAACCTTCGTCGTATTCGAATAATGGCCAGTCAACGACCCATAGATAAGCGAATTGTGATTCATCGACTAAGCCCATTTCATGGGCAAAGTGTTTCCGTAAATAACCTAAACTATCACAAACGACTTGGAATTTATCGGCAACGAACATGATTAAATCGCCATCTTTGGCCGATAACGTCGTTAATAATTCACTCGTTTGTTCCTTTAAGAACTTAGCGGTTGGACCGGTTAATTCACCATCGGCCACTTTAACCCAAGCGAGGCCTTTAGCACCGTAACGCTTGATGTAATCCGTTTGTTCATCCATTTTTTTACGAGAATACTTTTCAGCCCCACCAGGCACAACGATGGCGCGAACCAAGTTACCATTATTGACAGTCTCGCTAAAGACCTTGAATGAGCTGGTTTTCATCATGTTGGTTAAATCTTGAATTTCTAAATCAAAACGAATATCGGGCTTGTCTGAACCATAACGGTCCATCGCATCTTGCCAGTTCATGCGTTTGAATGGTGTTGGCACATCAATTCCCATAACATCTTGCATGACTTGTTTGATGATCCCTTCTGCTTGCGTTTGAATTTCTTCAGCGCTCATAAATGACGTTTCCACATCGATTTGTGTAAATTCAGGTTGACGGTCACCACGTAAATCTTCATCACGGAAACAACGGGCCATTTGATAATAACGATCAAAGCCAGCATCCATTAATAATTGTTTGAAAACTTGGGGAGATTGAGGTAGCGCATAAAAGCTGCCTGGATAAACCCGTGAAGGCACCAAATAATCCCGAGCGCCTTCTGGTGTTGAACGCGTTAAATTAGGCGTTTCAATGTTTAAAAAGCCGTTGTTATCCAAGTATTTATGGGCCGCTTGGGTAATCTTTGAACGACGGATGATGGCTTGTTGCATTTCGGGCCGCCGTAAGTCTAAATAACGGTATTTTAATTTTGTTTCTTCAGCCGTTGTAATGCCATCTTTAATTTCAAACGGTAAATTCTTGGCTTCATTTAAAATCGTTAATTCACTGACGATCACTTCGACTTTACCAGTCTTCATATCCGGATTAATCGCAGCTGCATCACGGGCTTGAACTAAACCAGTGACTTCAATCACGTATTCATTCCGCAACGTATTGGCCAAGGCTAATACTTCAGGTTGATCCTGATTGAAAACCAATTGAACGATGCCTTCGCGATCACGAAGATCAACGAAGATTAAATTGCCTAAACTCCGGCGTTTTTGAACCCAACCGTGTAAGGTCACTGTTTGACCGATAAAGCTGTCATTGACTAAACCATTGTAAGTTGTCCCTGTTTTCATTATGCATTCTCTCCTTGGGCAGCAATTTGTGCTTGGACTGCCTTAAAATCAGTTAGTAAGTCAGCCATGGCTACCGTAATTTCAACACCACTGACCATATTTTTAACGTGTGCGCTTTGTTCTTCTAATTCTGATTCACCAATCGTAATCACTAATTGAGCGTTAAGCTTATTAGCGGTTTTGAATTGGGCTTTAGGTTTGCGATCTAAATAATCACGATCCGCCGTAAAGCCAGCTTGGCGAATACTTTCAACAATTTGTAAAGTCGTTGGACTGGTTTCAATTCCAATCCCAACCACGTAAGCATCTAATGGCGCTTCAACCACTAGTTGGTCATTTTGGGCGTTCATTAGGAGTAATAAGCGTTCAACGCCTAAACCAAATCCACAACCGGCCATTGCAGGACCGCCAAGTTGTTCGACTAGCCCGTTGTAACGACCACCCGCTAGAATCGTCGTATAACCACGACCGAGCACCTTATTGTTGGTCATGATTTCAAAAATGGTATGGTTATAGTAATCTAGACCACGCACCATTTCAGTATCAATTTCATACGGAATCTTTAGCGTATCCAATAGTTGTTTAACCGTCGCGAAATGCGCCTTAGCGTCATCCGTCAAGTAATCCAAAATCACCGGTGCGTCTTTCACAATTTCTTGATCCTTGGCATCTTTACTATCTAAAACCCGTAATGGATTTTTGTACAATCGGACTTTAGAATCAGCACTTAATTCGTCAAAATGGGGTTCTAAATAGCTGACGAGCGCTTCATGATAAGCCGCGCGACTATCCGCATCACCCAACGTATTAATCGCGAGTTTCAAATCGGTAATTTGGTATTCGCGCAACAAGGTCATCGCCATGCTGATGACTTCGACATCTACTGCGGGACTATCAGCACCAAAGGCTTCGACCCCAATTTGATGAAATTGGCGTTGACGGCCTGATTGTGGCCGTTCATAACGAAACATCGGTCCCATGTAATAGACCTTGTAAGGTTTTTGATGTTCAGGACCGTAGAGTTTGTTTTCAACAAAGGCCCGGACAACGCCGGCAGTTCCTTCAGGACGGAGTGCGATGTGACGATCACCTTTATCCATAAAGTCATACATTTCTTTACTGACAATGTCCGATGTATCACCCGAACTCCGTGAGAAAACATCATAGCTTTCAAAAAGCGGTGTCCGAATTTCCTTAAATTGATAACGATTAAAAATATCACGTGCGGTTTTTTCGACAAGTTGCCATTGGCTCGATTCGCCAGGTAAGATGTCAGCAGTGCCTTTTGGCTTTTGATAGCCCATCTTTCATTCCTCCAAAATAGATACCAAACAAAAAAGCACCCCTGTTGTTGAACAAGGGTGCTTAATCTGCACGGTACCACCTTAATTTTTGCTTGATCATAACGTTGTTGCCAACGGTGTTTATTGCTAAACACGAACCTCAAAAGCTGTCAGGTGCCACGTGATTTCTTTCAGCATTGAAATCTCTCTGTTTGGGTGGTTTATTATTGCTCCATCAACGGTCATAAGTTATTCTGTTGCTATAAGATTAACGTTATTTACGCCAAAAGTCAATATTTCTTGAATTTTTTGTAATTTTTTTAGCTTATCCCTTTAGAATACGCGGATTTTTGCTATAATTAATAATATGAATTACCTACTAAAATAAAATTAACAAAGGTGTTGAAGAAATGCAAAAACCTTTGAATTGGCTGAAACGCTATCCAGCCGTCATATTGTTGTTAATCATCGTTGGTGTGGGCCTTTTTGCCACACATGTTCTAGCGACTTATCAACAAATTACAATCAAAGCAAACGTCGTCAATGTTCGTCAGGGTCCCGGATTATCGTATGATGTGATGGAACAAGCGAGTAAAGGCGAATCAATGAACGTCATTTCCCAGAAAAATAATTGGTATCAGGTCCGTTTAAGTGGTGATAAAATCGGTTGGGTCGCGAGTTGGTTAGTCGACAATACCGAAGTCAGTGCAACCTCTAACCGGGTGGCCAAGGTCACCTATACGTTTGCCAATGTCCGCAAGAGTAGCAATTCGACTAGTCAGTTATTGGGGAAGCTAAATAAAGGCGATCAAATTACCGTCTTGTATCAACAGAATGGTTGGAGTCAGATTAAATATAATAACGCCGTTGGTTGGGTCCAAAGTAGTTTAATCAGTGTCACCGATGATGCTCCAACGACGGTTCAAAAAACAACCACCACCGCTGATTCTAGTTCAACCACGCAAACATCGACCGATATTCAATCAGTCACGACGCAGTTGAATGATACGAAGTTACGCAGCGGTCCCGCCACGACTTACGACTATTCCAAAACCTATGCCGCCAATACCAAGCTAACCTATGTTAGTAAGAGTGGTTTATGGTATCAGGTTAAGGATGCTGACGGGAACACCGGTTATGTTGCCAGTTGGGTCGTGACCCCATCCGCTACCGATGAAGTCGTCAAAACAAGTGCCACTTCCCTTTCTGAAGCCACAATCGTCTTAGATGCCGGTCATGGTGGTAGCGATGTTGGTGCCCTTTCAACGGGTGATAAGTATGAAAAAACTTACACGCTTGAAACGGTTAACGCAATTGCGAAGAAATTACGGGCGGCTGGCGCAAACGTCGTCTTAACGCGATCATCTGATAAGTTTATCGATCTCGCCCCCCGACCGGTTGTCGCCAATAAAATTAAAGCGGATGCGTTCATTAGTATTCATTTTGATTCGAGTACTAATGCCAATGAAGCCAGTGGGACCACGACCTATTACTATTCAAGCAGCAAGGATAACACGCTGGCTAAAGCGATTAATGCGCAGACGAAAACCTTGCCGTTAACTAATCGTGGGATTGAATACGGCAATTACCAAGTGCTCCGTGATAATAAACGCCCTTCTGTCTTACTTGAATTAGGTTACATCAACAACGATACTGATTTTAATTACATTAGTAGCAGTAGTTACCAAGAACAAGTCGCAACAGCCGTTTATAACGGTTTAACGGATTACTTTAAATAATCAAAAACAGCGAACCGTCCAATCAATCTTGGATGGTTCGCTGTTTTTTGATTTATAAAATCGGTGCTAATAATCTAGCGAGGTCTTGTCTCATCCGTTGACCCGTCGTCTGTTGTGCCAAGCGCTGTTTAGTCAATGGCAAGCACAACTTGAGATCAATTTGAAAATCTTGTTCTAATTGGGTCGTTAAGGATGGATCGTATAAGAAACAGGTCGTTTCAAAATTCAACTTAAAACTGCGGATATCTAGGTTAGCCGTGCCGATTGCTGCTAGTTGACCATCAATCATCATTGCGCGCACGCGGAAGCCACTAGACTGGTATAAATAGACCTGTCCGCCGGCTCTCACAATTTGGCGTGCATAGTAGAGATTGGCCTGATGGACTAGTCGGTGTTTCGGATTTTCAGGAATCATAATCTTAACCGTGACCCCCGAATTAATCGCTAACACTAAGGCTGCCAATACCGAATCATCCGGAATAAAATACGGTGTTTGAATCCACAATCGTTTTTTAGCGGCCGCAATTGTTTTTAAGAAACCTAATTTAATTTCAGGCAGTTCTCGATCGGGTCCCCCAGAAACGAGTTGCATATTAGTCGTCCCGTGTTCAGCCGACGTTGGAAAATAGGCTGGGCTATAATAAACTTTGGATTGACGCGTTGCAGCATTCCAGTCCATAAAAAAACGGGCTTGAAAGGATAATACGCCATCACCGGTGATCTTTAAACGGGTATCCCGGGCTAATGAGCCACGGTAATAATTAAACTGGTTAAAATCGCCTAAAAACGCGGTATTACCGTCAATAATCGCAAATTGCCGGTGATTTCGAAAGTTAAACCGAAAATTAATGAACCGAAATTTAGAGCTAAAAAACGGTGTCACTTGTCCGCCCGCTTTCAGTAAGGGTTTAAAAAAATGCCGCGAAATTTTCTGAGAACCAAACGCATCGTAAATTACGCGGACCTTGACCCCCTGTTGGGCCTTATAAGCCAGTAAGTTGACCAGTTGCTTCCCATGAGCGGATTCAAAGAAGGCGTAGTATTCGAGATGAACATGGTCACGTGCACTGTTAATATCAATTAATAAGCGTTGATACGCCTCAGGTAGTTCCGTTAAGACCGACACCTGATTTTCGCGCGTTAAAACCGCCGTATTCGACACCAAGAAAAGGTTAATTAGACTTTGGATTTCAGGGGATAGCGTTGGTTCAGCTTGCGTTTTCAATTGGCGCATCCGCTCTTTTTGTTCAGTCACTCGTTGGTCAATTCCGAGCCGAGCTTGCGTTTTTAAATCATAAATTTTTTCTTCGGATATTTTTTGACCAAAAAAGAGGTACAAAATAAAACCAACAATTGGCAATAAAATTAAAACTAATAACCACGCCCAAGTCGCCGCAATATCCCGTTGTTGCCGGAATACCGTGATAATGGCCCCAAACGTATTCACCACAACAATGATGACGATGCCCCAAACAACGATGGCTGTCATGCTCACTTCACCCTACTTTTTAAACCATTTTGCTTGAATCTTTGCTAGTTGTCCGTTGGCTTTCAAGGTCGCGTAGCGCTGATTAATAAATTGGCGTAATTTTTTATCTTGAGGTCGCATGCCAACCGCAAATTGTTCGGCTGCAAACGGCGATTCAATCGCTTGAAAATCGGCCCCATTTTGACGCGCTTTAATTTCAAATTCAGCATAGACTTCATCGATTAACAACCCATCGATGCGCTTCGCTTGTAAATCAATAAACGCGTTATTATAAGTATCATATAAGATTGCTGTCTTTTGTGCAATCTTCTGCTTCAGAATTGTTGGTCGACTATCCAATTGTTCCATACCAGAAGAACCGGTTTGAACGCCTAATTTTTGGCCCGTTAAATCGGCAATCTGATTAATTGGTTGGCTTTTAAGTGAGACAATCATTTGGTGGTTGGTTAAATAGGATGTACTGAAGGCCACTCGTTTAGCCCGCTGCGCCGTTTTAGAATAGCCACTCCAAATCAAATCGATCGTTTGATTGTTGAGTTCAGTTTCCTTCATGTCCCAATCAATCGTTTGAAAATCAATTTTAATCCCACTGCCTTTAAAAATGGCGCGCGCTAACTCAATATCAAAACCGGTTAGTTGACCATTTTTAGCCCGATAAGTCATCGGGACAAAACTATCGTCGATCCCAATCACAATTTTTTGTTTCTTTTGAATACTGGCCCACTGATCTTGTTGGTGGTTTGGCCCACATCCGGCCAGCAACAAGACGCTGCCGAATAAGACGGTCAATAACGTTACTATTTTCTTCATATTGTTAAACCTCGTTTGGCTGTAATTCGAAGATTTGATCCGCAATCTTATGCGCAAATTGAATATCATGAGTGACGACAATTTGAGTCATTTCACGTTTTTTTAAATCCAGAATTAATTGCGCCACACTTTCAACTAGCGATGGATCTAGTGCACTGGTTGGCTCATCATAACAGAGAATCTCAGGTTGCATCGCAAGTGCTCGCGCAATCGCAACCCGTTGGCGTTGGCCACCTGATAATTGAAATGGATAAGCACTGCTCTGGTTCGCTAAGCCTAGTTGGGTCAATAGTTGTTGACCAGCTGTTTGTGCCGTTGCTTTCGCCATTTTTTTAACCATTTTAGGGGCTAATGTGACGTTTTCTAAAACTGACAAATGTGGAAATAATCGGAAATCTTGAAAAACAACGCCGATTCGGCCTTCTTTTTCAGCCGCACTCGGTTCGTAGGCTTCGCCATCAATGATGAATTGACCGCTGTCTGGTTGGTCTAACCCACTCATCAACCGTAATAACGTTGATTTACCCGCACCACTGGGCCCCACAATTGCCAAGATTTGGCCACTTTCGACCGTTAAATTTAAATCGGTTAAAATTCGCCGACCTTTAAAAGATTGATTAATATTGACTAATTGAAACATCTGAAACCCTCCTTAACGGTAATAGCGATAGTAGCGTTCTAATTGGCGCAACACACCGGTACAAATCGCAGTTAATAATAGATAAACAATCGCCACTAACACCAGTGGTAATAAATTGACATCGCTCGCACTGGCAACATTGCCGGCCCGTAGCAAATCGCCAATCCCAATCACGTACACTAGGGATGAATCCTTGATTAAGTTAATCACTTCATTGCCGACTGACGGTAACACAATTTTAACCGTCTGAGGCACGATGATTTTGCGAATTGTTTGCGGATAGGTTAAACCCAACACATGAGCGGCTTCAATTTGATTGCCATCGACGGCTTGAAACCCACCTCGAAAAATTTCGGCGAAATAGGCCGCATAATTTAGAATAAAGGCCAATAGCGCCGCGTCAAATCGGTTAAAGACAATCCCAACGACCGGTAGCCCGTAAAAAATAAAAATCAATTGCAATAGTAACGGCGTGCCCCGCATCAACCAAACATAGATATTCAATAAATAATTGAGCGGTTTAAACTTGGCTAATAACCCTAAGCTTAAAAACAGGCCCAACGGAATCGAACCTAAGACCGTTAAACTAAAAATGGCCAGTGTCATTTTGGCACCACTTAGCAAAGCTGGTAAAATGGATAAACTATATTGAATCATATTGTGCTCCTTTCAAGCGTTCAAATAAAAAAGCCCTCTTCGTGCCTAAACACAAAGAGGGCGACTGATCGCGGTTCCACCTCAAATACTTGTTGATCTTACAATCAACAACTCACGTAGTTCTAAATGCAACAAAAAAGTCCCCTCGGATTACTCCAAGAGGACGAATTTATCGCGGTTCCACCTCAGTTTAATAAACGACTCACATCGTCTAAACTTATGTAGTTTTAAAACTACAGCGATAACGGGCTAACGGATTATCTTACTATTGGTTCAGATAATCAACTCACGGATGTGCCATTAATTTTAACGGTCTGACTTCCACCAAACGTCAGCTCTCTGTTTCCCTTAAATTAATTTGGTCCGTTCACAGTTTCAAGTATTGTGATTATTCTAGTCGATATTTTCTGAAAAGTCAACCAGTTTAATTATTTACGACCGAAAAGGCGTGCCCAGAAGCCGACTTTCCGTTCCTTTAACGTCATCAATGGCACGGTTTCACCTAATAAACGGCGGGCAATGTTGCGGTAGCCTTGGCTCGCTGAATTTTTAGGATCTAAAACGATTGGTTCACCCGCATTGGACGTCTTAATGACCGCATCGTCATCAAAAACAATCCCCAATAACGGAATCGATAGATGCTTCGTAATTTCATCAACATCCATCGTTTCGCCTTCATTCATCATGTGGCGGCGAATTCGGTTGATCACTAAGCGGGGTGCAATTTGCATTTCATGTTCTTCTAACAAACCAACCACTCGATCAGCATCACTGACGGAAGAAATTTCCGGGGTCGCAATTACAATCGCCCCATCAGCACCAGCAATCGCATTTTTAAAGCCTGATTCAATTCCGGCTGGACAATCCAGAATCACGAAATCAAATTCTTCTTTAAGTTCATTGACAATCGCCGTCACTTCTTCGGGTTCAAGCGCTTCTTTATCCGCATTTTGAGCAGCGGGCAATAAATATAGTTTTTCATCAAAACGTTTGTCTTTGATTAAAGCTTGGTGTAACTTCGCGCGACCCTGTGCAACATCCACGATATCATAAATAATCCGGTTGCTGAGGCCCAAAACAACGTCTAAATTACGCAAACCAATGTCTAAATCAAGCAGACAAACTTTTTTATCTAAAAGGGCTAGTGCGGTCCCAATGTTCGCACTCGAAGTTGTTTTACCAACGCCACCTTTACCCGATGTAATCACTAAAGCAGTTCCCATAGTTATTGCTCCTTCATTTTACGATATAATTTTGGATTGATTTGTTTTAAATCAGTTATCGCTCCATAATCAATCACGTGTAAATCATTAATGTAACTCATACTTTGTGCAGTGAATTGATTTTTTTTATGATCAAGAATTTCCACCGCATCCGCAATTCGTAATTGCACCGCGTGTGATAAATCCCCAGCAATCACAGCTTCTGGATTATCAGGATAACCAGCATGAACAATTCCGGCGACTTCCCCGAGGACAAAAATACTGCCTGAGGCTTTAACGGTTGCACCTTGATGTAAATTGCCGACAAACAACACGTCGCCGTCGTAGTTCACTTCTTGACCACTCCGTAACACGTTTGGTTCAACGTGGAGCCGATCAGCTTCTCTTTGCGCCGTCGCTTCTTCAATCGTCATCACTAATGATTGAATCCGGTTGACTTGGAATTCTGGGAAGCGCGCTAACGTCGTTTGCAAGGCGGTTTCTTGTGCTTCGTTTAACAGCCGTAAGCCGGTCGTTAATTCCAATTCAATTTTATCGGAGCCCAATGTTGGTTGTTCCTGACGGATTTTGGTTAATAATTCGGCCAACGCCAACAAGGCCTGATCGAAATCAGCCCCTGCGTCAATATTTAACTCAAATCCTTCTTTGCGTCCTCTTAATGTGACTGCATCCATAAAAAAATCAAACCCCTTATCGTTCTGATTTTAATTTTAGCAATAAATACTTGATAGGCAAATATAAAAAGATAAAAAATACTAAATTCAAGGCAATCGTTGGCGCTAAAACGTTGCTGATAAAGTCAACTGGAATCGTCGTCACAATGCCGGCCATTCGATTGAATAGGTAAATGACGGTTTCTAACAACGTTAAACTAATCAGATAAACCAACGCGATAAAAAACGGTGAATCTGGTAAATACTGTTTTAAATACCGCACAACGTACATAATCAATGGTACGGCAAATGTGTACATCCCGAGCATCCCCGTATAATACAAATCATAAATTAAACCGATTCCGATTGCGTACCATGGTAGTCGCGTTTCTTCTGGCAGGATAAACGCCGCTAAAACGAGCACTAACATGAACAACCGACTAATAATCGTGTAATCGGGTGTGTAAAGCCAAATTTGGCCTAAGAGACTAATTGAACCATCGAGATAAAAGGCGATCATTATATAAATGGGTAATAAACAGCGATTTTTCAAATGGGTTGTCGCCATCTTACTCACCTTCAATCGTACGTTTAATCACGGTCACGACGGTTAAATTATTTAAATCAGCCGCGGGTGTGACGTAGACCGTTAAGGCTAGACCATAATCATCTTTTTTAACAGACGCAACTTTACCAATATACAACCCTTTAGGCGTTAAGCCACCTAAACCAGAGGTAATGACTTTATCGCCTTTGGCAATGTTGGTGTCGGTCTTAATTTGACCTAGTTTTAATTGTTTACGATCAGCATTGTAACCGGTCATGATACCGTTGACTTGTTTACCGTCTTTCGTATCAACAACGGCTGCAAAACCGTTACTTGAACCGCTGGTACTTGAAACTAATTCAACTTTCGAATTCGTTTTATTGACTTCAGTGATGCGACCAATAATTCCAGATTCAGACATGACGGGCATGTTCTTCTTCAAACCAGCCAAAGCGCCTTTATTAATCACCAAGGCGTTTTGCCAGTTGTCCGGATTACGCGATAAAACCGAGGCCGTCACCGTCGTATAATCGGTTAGCGTCCCTTTTAATTTTAATTCCTTTTTTAAACTAGCATTTTCTTCTTTTAACGTTTGCGTTTGCACCTTGGTTTGCGCTAAATCATCCAATTGTGCTTTTAAATCTTTATTTTCTTGATAAGTGTTCACTAGATCTGTTAAGGCGTCGACGCCGTGACCAATACCGTTCGCCGGAACGCTCACGACTTGGTTCGTAATACCGACGACATCGTTGCCGAATTGTCGCACAAAATTGGGGGCTTTTTTACTATTACGCAAGCCAACTGACATTGCGACCAGTCCCATGCAGACAATTAACGTAACTAATAAAACAATTAATTTTTTATTCGAGAAAAACTTTTGCATGGTTTCTTCGCCACCATCCATCTTTAATAGCCTAAATGTGGGACAAAAAACGATTAGGCGGTTTCTAAACTAGTCTCTTGATTCACAACCCGAATCAGTCTCTAATTTAGGTGTTCCACAAACTAACCACTTCTTGTCCCACTTTTAAGATTGTTTAATTTTTTTTCATAACATCGATGTTCTTAAGTGATTCACCAGTACCGACCGCAACACAATCCAATGGATCTTGTGCGATGAATACTGGAACCTTAGTGGCATCCGAAATAACTTCTGGTAAATGTTTCAATAAAGCACCACCACCCGTTAAAACAATCCCGTGATCAATGACGTCAGCGGCAATTTCAGGTGATGTTTCTTCAAGGGTTTCTTTGATGGCTTCGATAATCGCAGTCACGACTTCTTTAATCGCTTCAGCAATATCAACGGCTTGAATATCAACCGTCTTAGGTAAACCAGTCACTAAATCGCGACCGCGAATACTCATTGGTTCGATTTCTTTAGCGCGTTCAGGTGATGCTGAAGCAATTTGGAATTTGATTTGTTCAGCAGTCCGTTCACCAATTAATAAATTACTGTTTTGACGAATATATGAAATAATCGCATCATCTAATTTATCACCGGCCATCCGGATTGAACGACTTGAAACAATCCCACCTAATGAAATCGTCGCAACGTCAGTTGTCCCACCACCGATATCAACAACCATGCTACCCGTTGGATCCATCACTGGAAGACCGGCACCAATTGCTGCGGCAAATGGTTCTTCAATCACATAAGCATCGCGAGCGCCAGCGACTTTAGTTGCGTCGATAACGGCCCGTTTTTCTACTTCTGTGACACCACTAGGGACGCAGACGATTACAAATGGTTTGCCAGATGAACGACCTAATGATTTTTCGATGAAATATTTAAGCATCGCTGCAGTTGTATCATAATCAGCAATCACGCCATCTTTCATGGGGCGAATCGCAACAATATTGCCAGGTGTCCGGCCAATCATGTCACGTGCTTCAGAACCAACGGCAATGACGTCACCGGTCTGTGTATTTTTAGCGACAACAGAGGGTTCTCTTAAGACGATATCTTTACCGTCCATGTATACGAGCGTATTTGCGGTACCTAAGTCAATACCGATGTTTTTAGTCCCTAATCCGAACACTATTTTTCTCTCCTTCGATAACCAAACGTTTTTATAGTCATTGGCATTATATCATAATTTTTCATAATAAAAAACGCAATGTAACTACATGTTAACGGATTTTCATGATTATTTTCATCTCTATACCAAAATTAAAAGATTCTTAACCAAAATTTAAACGCCTTAATCGGTTAAATAGCCCTCTTCACGCAAACTTAAATAGTGCTGGCTACCGATAATCAGATGGTCCAAACAAGTAATCCCCATTAACTCACCGCAACCTGTCACCCGTTTCGTAAAGGCGATATCCTGAGTTGAAGGCGTTAATTGGCCACTCGGATGATTGTGCACCAAAATAAATTTGGCGGCCGAATACTGCACCGCTAATTTAAAAATTTCACGCGGATGGGCCACCGAACTATTTAAGGTCCCGATATAAATTTGTTTAATTTGAATCACCTGGTTTTTAACATCCAATAACACCACTAATAGCTGTTCTTGCGTTTCGCCCGCCAATAAATCAATCATTCGCTGACCGACCATCTGACTCGAAGCAATCACGCCAAAGCGAATCGTTCGTTGCATTTGCAATCGATGACTCAGTTCACAGATTGCTTGAAGTTCCATCGCCTTAACCGGACCAATCCCGGTCAAACGCACTAATTCTGTTAAACTGGCTTGTTCTAAATCGCGAAAATCAGGATATTGTTTTAACAGCGATTGCGCCACTTCTTGGACCGTTGCTTGTTGATTGCCAACGCGTAATATCACAGCGGCCAATTGTTCATCCGTTAGACTAGCAGCGCCGTGTTGCATGAGTTGTTCCCGTGGTTTAAACATCGTTACCTCCCCATCAAAAAAAGCAGTTCAGCTGAACTGCTTTTAGTCCTTCTCTCAATCATACGTGAGAAGTTGATTATTTTTTGAGGAACGGAATCACTTCTGCTAAGTTAGCCACCGTTGCGAGCGTTTGTTGGTTCGTGATTGCAGTTGGCGCCACCATATCCGGAATCATGATCACCGGAATATTCGCGCGGCTAGCCGCTAACACACCATTGGGTGAATCTTCTAAAACCAACGCTCTAGCGGCTGGCAAGGCCAATTGATCTAGCGCCTTCAAAAAGATTTCCGGGTTGGGTTTACTGTGGGTCACTTCATCCCCGGTCACAATCCGATCAAACCGGGTTCTTAGGCCGGTGCTTTGCATAAAATCATCGACCATGTTTCTGAAATTACTGGACGCAATAACCCGATCAATCCCTTGATCATCACAGTAGTCCAATAATTCAACCAACCCAGGTTTAATCGCAACACCGTCATTTTGGACGACTTCTTCGACCTTAGCGTAAGATAACGCAATAAACTGGGTCATCTTATCAGTTGAACCGAGTTTCGTTTCAAAATATTGACGCATGTACTGATCGGTTGTCCCCAAAATCGCGTGTTGATCATCGGCCGTTAATTCAAAACCCATCGTGTGGGCGGCCATTCGATTTGCTTGGTAGTACACTTTTTCAGAATCGACCAATAAGCCGTCCATATCAAAAATAATCCCGTTAGTCATCAATTGTCTCTCCTTTAAAATAGCTCCGAATGGCGCTGATTAAATACAGTGAACCGGTAATCACCAACACGTCATCGGTTGAAATATCGGCCAATATACGGGTTAGGGCGACCGGCCAATCTGGTTCAATCGCAATTTCTGAATCGACCTGCGCATACTGTTCTGGCGTTGCGGCGCGTGGATTGTCCGGCACCGTCGTCAATAACAAGGTGCTGGCCACTTTTTTAAGCGGTGGTAACATCTGTGCCAAGTTCTTATCGCCTAATGCGCCAAATAACAACCGAATATCACGGCCTTTAAATTGGTGGCGAATCGTCTTAACCAGTTCCGCAATTCCTTCCGGATTATGCGCCCCGTCCAGAATAATGAGCGGTTCATCATTGATTTTTTCAAAGCGACCGGGCCATGTCGCTTGCTTCAACCCCCGTTTAATCGTCAAAATGTCGACAGGCAGGTGCTGTTGTGCTAAATAAGTCAAATAGGTTTGTAACGCAACCGCCGCGTTTTGAATCTGATAATCACCCATTAAGGGGATTTGTAATTGTTGTAGTCGATTAGCTTGATTACTAAAGATTAATTGTTGACCCCAAGTTGGCAGGGTCTTCGTCAAGCGGGCTTCGAAATCGACCCCATTGATGGCTAGTGGACTCGCTAAACGTTTGGCGGTTTCCGTAATCACAGCTTGCGCTTCACTTGGTAAACGGCCAATGACAACGGGGTGGTGGCCTTTAATAATCCCCGCTTTATGGGTGGCAATCGCGCCTAAGGTTGGTCCCAATAAGTTTTGATGATCTAAGCCAACTGAGGTAATCACGGCAATCTGCGGCGTTAGGACGTTCGTTGAATCGTATAAGCCACCAATCCCAACTTCAATCACCGCGATATCAACGGCTTGTTGTTTGAAATAGTCAAACATGACGGCCGTAATCGTTTCAAATTCCGTCACCGCAAATTCCGGATCAGCCGCTTGTAACCGTGAGACTTGTTGTTCAATTTTTTGGACTTCAGCGACTAATTGCGCATCGGGAATCGGGGTTTGATTGATGGCAATTCGTTCGTTAAATCGGGTAATGAACGGCGATGTAAACCGGCCGACATTTAACCCCGTCGCTTCTAGCAAACAAGTGACCATCTTAACGACCGACCCTTTGCCGTTAGTCCCGGTTACGTGAATGAACTGTTGGCCTTCTTGCGGGCACCCCAATGCGTCTAATAAGGCCCCAATTCGGTTTAAATTAGCTTCTTTATGTAATCGTGGTCGGGAATGGATATACGCCAATGCCGACTGGTAATCCGTAACTGTCATGACTTGTTTCTCCTTTATTGCACTGCTTTCATTTTAGCATAGAACACGATTGACCCCCATTAAAAAGTTAGAATAACACAAAGAAGTCCCAAACCACGATTAAGGTTTGGGACTTCTTCGATTGTGCTTAGCGCGCTGCTTTTAATTCAGCTAAACGTTTTTCAGTTGATTGATATTGTTGTTCATAATCAGCTTGTTTGTCACGTTCTTCTTGGACCACTTTTTCAGGGGCCCGATCAGTAAAGCCTTTATTCGACAATTTACCTTGCGCACGTTTAATTTCACCTTGTAGTCGTTTCAATTCACCGCTCAGGCGCGTTATTTCTTCGTCTAAGTCGATTAATTCAGCCAATGGGACATAAACTTCCGCCCCACTGATAATCGCTGTCTTAGCCAAAGCGGGCGCTGTTAAACCAGCCGCAATTTCTAATGACTTCGGATGAATAAAACGTTCGATGAAATCTTGATTCGTTTTGAAAATCGCCGTCAATTTTGCATCTTGAATGTTGATTAAGACGTCAATTGGTTTTGATAATGGCGCGTTAGCTTCTGAACGAATATTACGAACACTGCGAATTAAATCAATAATCGCATTCATTTGTTCCGTGGCTTCAACGTCAACTAATTCGGCATGCACTTCTGGGTAAGTCGCGGTCATGATTGAATCACCATCATGCGGCATACTTTGCCAAATTTCTTCCGTCACAAATGGCATGACGGGGTGCAATAAACGTAACGTTTGGTCTAAGACGTAGGCCAAATTATAACGTTTGTTGGCAATCGCTGTTTGGTCTTCACCATAGAGCACTTCTTTGGCCATTTCGATATACCAGTCACAGAAATCGTTCCAGATAAAGTTGTACAAGGTCCGATCAGCTTCACCAAATTCGAAGTTGTCGTATAAACGAGTGACTTCAGCAACCGTTTGGTTCAATTGGTTTAAGATCCACTTGTCCGTTAAATCTAAATTAGCGGCTTCTGGAATGTGCGTTGGTGCCGGTGTGTCTTCTAGATTCATGATGACAAACCGACTCGCGTTCCAAATCTTATTGATAAAGTTCCAGGCCGCGTCCATCTTCGTATAACTGAAACGCGTATCTTGCCCAGGTGTTGAACCACTCGTCAAGAACCAACGAAGCGCATCCGCACCGTATTTTTCGATGACTTCCATCGGATCAATCCCGTTGCCCAATGATTTACTCATCTTACGACCTTGTTCATCCCGAATTAAACCGTGAATTAGGACGTGTTCAAATGGGCGTTGTTCCGTAAATTCCAGACTTTGGAAAATCATCCGTGAGACCCAGAAGAAAATGATATCGTAACCCGTAACCAACGTGTTGGTTGGGAAGTAACGCTTGAAATCAGGCGCTTCTGTATCGGGCCAGCCCATCGTTGAAAATGGCCACAGGGCACTACTAAACCAAGTATCTAACACATCAGAATCTTGGGTCCAGTTTTCAATATCCTTGGGTGCTTCTTCACCAACGTACATTTCACCCGTTTGTTTGTGATACCAAGCCGGAATTTGATGGCCCCACCATAGTTGCCGTGAAATGACCCAGTCATGCACGTTCTCCATCCATTGGGTAAAGGTGCCTTCAAAACGTTCAGGGACAAAGTTAACCTTTTGATCGGTTGCTTGGTTCTTCAACGCCATTTCAGCTAACGGTTGCATCTTAACAAACCATTGCGTTGATAAGCGGGCTTCGACTTGGACACCCGTTCTTTCAGAATGACCGACACTATGGGTCATTGGATCAACCTTCAATAAATAGCCGGCCGCGTCTAAATCAGCAACAATTGCTTTACGGGCTTCGAAACGGTCCATCCCGTTATATTTACCAGCATTTTCATTCATACTAGCGTCTTCGTTCATGATGTTAATCCGTGGTAAATCATGACGATTACCAACTTCAAAATCGTTAGGGTCGTGAGCCGGTGTGATTTTAACCGCACCCGTTCCGAAATCTTGCGTGACATAGTGGTCCGCAATAATTGGAATTTCTCGATCCATCAAAGGTAAAATCGCTGTTTTACCGATTAAATCCTTGTAACGCGGATCATCGGGATGAACGGCAATCGCTGTATCACCTGGTAACGTTTCCGGACGAGTGGTGGCAATTTCGATATCGCCAGAACCATCAGATAGTGGGTAACGAACGTGATAGAACGCCCCTTCGTCATCTTGATGCAAGACTTCGATATCTGACAAGGCCGTCCGCGCTTTCGGATCCCAGTTGATGATGTATTCGCCACGGTAAATGAGCCCTTTATTGTAGAGCTTCACAAAAACCTTCCGAACGGCATCTGATAAACCGTCATCTAACGTAAAACGTTCCCGTGAATAGTCTAATGATAAGCCTAACTTAGCCCATTGATCATGAATCGTTGCGGCATATTCATCTTTCCATTCCCAAACTTGGTCGATAAATTTTTCACGACCTAAATCATAACGTGAAATGCCTTCTTCAGCTAATTTCGCTTCGACTTTCGCTTGAGTGGCGATCCCCGCATGATCCATCCCTGGTAACCATAAAACATCGTAGCCTTGCATCCGTTTTTGACGGATTAACATATCCTGTAAAGTGGTATCCCAGGCGTGGCCTAAATGTAGTTTCCCCGTCACATTGGGTGGGGGAATAACGATTGAATAGGGTTTGGCATCCGGATTAGCATTGGGTTTAAAGGCATCTGCCTTTAGCCATTCTTGGTAACGGCCGGCTTCGACCCGATTAGGATCGTATTTAGTCGACATCTCTTTTTGATTTGTCATCAGCTTGAACTCCTTTGATATAATTGCGTTTTATGACAACAAAAAAGCATTCATCACAATAGGACGAATGCTTTTCGCGGTACCACCTAAATTGAGACACTAAGGCCTCCAACTCATGACTTGTTAACGGACGGTTTGTCCGGTCATCCCTACTAAGATTCAAGATGACAGCTCACAAGCTACCGCTTAGTAGTGCCTCGGAAGAAGTTGCAGCAAACCTTCTTCTCTCTGGACGAGTTCCTACTAATCGCTCTTGTTCAACGCGTTGTTAATAGTTTAGCTGAGAATCCATGAAAGGTCAACTCTCATTCTTCAAATAATAACAACGTTTGTAATTCAGCCGTTAAATCTAAATAACGGACATTGATGTGGTGTGGCAATTGCAAGCGTGCTGGGGCAAAATTCAGAATGGACGTCACACCAGCTGCCACCAATGTCTCCGCGACTTGCTGGGCGACCTCACTCGGCACCGTCAAAATCGCCGTCGTGATTTGGCGGGTTTGAACTTGCATTGCTAACTCTTGACTCGCATAAACGGGGACCGTGTTCAGCGTTTGCCCGATTAAGGCCGGTTGTTGATCAAACGCACAACTAATCACTAAATTGGGATTACGTTTAAAATTATGTTCGATTAAGGCCCGCCCTAAATTACCGACCCCGACGACCGCGATTTTAGTCGTGATATCCGTCTTTAAGACTTCTGAGAAAATCTTGATGAGATAACTCACCTCATAACCGTAGCCACTGCGACCGAGATCCCCCAAATAGGAAAAGTCCCGCCGAATCGTGGCCGACGGAATCGAAACCAGTTTGGCTAGTTGTTCAGATTTAATCCGTTCAATCCCATCCGTATCCAGTAATTTAAAGTACCGATAATAAATTGGAATTCTGCGTGCAACCGCTTCTGGTAAATTTAACCGTGGCGTCTTCATGGGGTTAACCTCACTTTGCTAATTGATTTACTTAATCATAGCATAAGCGCTTACATTTTTGTGAATTATTTCATTAATTCTTACTTTTCTTCAGTCGCGACTGGTTCTTGAAGCGTCCGTTGTTTAACCAACATCACATTGGTCGTTGCGTGACGACTCACATACTGAGCAACCGAACCCACTAATAGTCGTTGGATAACACCCTTGCCCGTAATCCCCAGCATAATCAGATCAATATGGTAATCGACTGGTAGTGTTTCGGCCAACGCTCGACGGGGATCAGCCACTCGGACAATCGGCACCACTTTAGTCACACCGTGTTCTTCCGCATAACGGGTCGCTTCGTGCACCCGTTTTTCAGCTTCCGCAGTTTCTGCATCAATCATTTGCATCGATGCCCCGACAGCCACCGAAGCGTATTCATTATCCGGCACGATGCTCGCAATAAACAGCGCTGCCCGGTTCCGTTTAGCCACGGCCACGGCTTCCTCAAACGCTTGTTGGGCAATCGTTGAACCATCCAATCCGACCAATATTCGTTGATAATTATCTGCCATCTTAATCGCCTCCTAATTGATTTAAGTTAAGCGTAGCATATTGCCTAAATATAGGGCTATTTTATTGCCCCGATAAATTAATTTTTTTAGTTATTCTGTGTTATACTGAATAAATCATTGAATTCTTTCTAAAATTGAGATTTCTAAAACTAACTAAAACATCATAATTGTCAAACTGATAATATTTAGCTTAAGGAAAGAACGGTTAGACTGTTCGCTCAATGCGATGGTATCAAGTTGGGTTATTAATTAAAGCGTCAAACAGCCGTTGCTGTTTGACGCTTTTTTGTATCTTCTGTAAAAACTAAACGCTGCTTGCATAGCCACCGCCCTCTATAATAACCTCTCCAAATAAAAAAAGCCCAATCAACAGGCTTTTAATATGGGGACTATAGTAATTCCGAAATAATTTCTTCGTCTTGGTTTAAGAATTGGTCGCCGGCTTTAATTTCCGTGACCTTGATGCCAGCTAATGAGCGTTCTAGTAACGCTTCAACGTCGATATTCTTTTCGTAGAAACGCGTTTTATCTAAACGTGGACGCGTCTTTGGTGCGGGTGGTGCAAAAATTGTACAGCAATCTTCAAATGGCATGATTGATAATTCGTACGTGTCGATATCCTTCGCAACAGCAATGATTTCATTTTTATCCATCGTTGCGACTGGCCGGATAATCGGTGTCGTTGAGACGTCATTAATTGCTAGCATACTTTCTAGCGTTTGCGAAGCGACTTGGCCAACTGATTCGCCATTAAAAATCGCAAGACCGTTACGCATTTCGCGAACCCGATCCGTTAAGCGCAACATCATCCGGCGCTGAATGGTCATTAAATACCCTTCTGGTACAGAATGCTTGATTTCTTCTTGGATTTCAGTAAATGGCACTTCGATAAACTTGATACTGCCCACGTAAGGAACCAGTTTAGCGGATAGTTCTTTGGCTTTATTTAAAGCATTATCACTTGTATAAGGCGGGCTGAAGAAATGGACCATTTCGATATCAACGCCCCGTTTCAAGGCTAAATAACCGGCAACTGGTGAATCAATCCCACCAGAAAGCATCAACATCCCTTTACCAGCTGTCCCGACAGGTAAACCACCGGCCCCTTGAATCACTTGGCTCGTCAAATAAATCGCATCTTGGCGCACTTCAACGCGGAACGTGATGTCTGGTTTTTTCATTTGAACTTCTAATTCAGGCAATTCATCTGATAAATAACCACCTAATTCACGGTTCATTTCATTCGTATCTAAAAAGAATTTGTGGTCTGATCGACGTGTGTTGACTTTAAAGGACATTCCAGGTTGACTAATTTCTTGCATCATCGCCAAAGCGGTCGCTTTAACCGCGTCCATGTCTCGTTCAACTTGAATACTAGGTGAGAAATTTTGAATCCCGAAAACGTGGCGTAACCGTTCAATCACGCCATCCGCATCGTCGCCATTCAAGACGATGTGCATCCGGTCACGTTTCGGATGAATACGGAGGTTGGTGTACTCATGTAACGCCTTAGTCACATTCCCGTTTAAACGACCGATAAAGTCGTTGCGGTTCTTACCCTTAGTTGATAATTCGCCGTAGCGAACCATAATTTCAGTATATTGCATGTTGGTCTCCCTTAATCTTGTGGTTTATGAATTAATTTTTCTAAAACGGTCATTGATTCGGTCAAACGATTGAATAAAAGCGTCGGCTTCAGCCAACGTGTTATGTTCGTCCAATGAAATGCGGACTGCGCTGGTCGCAATTTTTTCATTGATATTCATCGCTTTAAGCGTACTAGATTCCGTGCCCTTTTTAGAGGAACAAGCGCTGGTCGTTGAAATGTAAATAGCATCTTCTTCAAAAGCGTGAACGATGGTTTCACCGCGCACCCCTTTAATCGCAAAACACAGTACGTGGGGGGCAAACTCTGGCGTCATTTGTGAAAACATCACGGTTTGATTGGCTTGACTGATATGGTCGTACAACCGTTGCCGAATGGCGTTTTGTTGTTGAACCTTGTTTGCTTCATCGGTTAACAATAACCGCAAGGCTTTGGCCATCGCCGCAATCGCTGGGACATTTTCGGTACCAGAACGCAAATCATGTTCTTGTCCGCCACCGGTTAAGAGTGGCGCGATGTGCCGGCCGCGTTTCTTATACAAGATACCAATCCCGCGGGGGGCGTGGAACTTGTGCCCGGATAACGTCACAAAATCAACGCGTTCGTTAAAAATCGACGATTGCATCCCTTTGCCAATCCCTTGAACGGCATCGACGTGAAAATGAATGTTAGGATAATCCGCTAGAATCGTCGCAACTTCATCTAATGGTTGGCGACTGCCAATTTCATTATTGACCGCCATGATGGACACCAAAATCGTATCCTTGCGAATCGCGACTTTCAAATCAGCCGGGTTAATCCGGCCCATTTTATCAACGGGCAAATAAGTGACTTCAAAGCCCAGTTTTTCCAGTTGTTGCATCGATTTAATGATGGCCGGATGTTCAACCCTAGTCGTAATCAAATGTTTACCGAAAGCCTGCTTCTCAATCGCAGTCCCTTTGAGCACCCAGTTGTCGCCTTCAGTCCCACCGCTAGTGAAAAAAATCTCGTCTGATTGAACCCCTAATAAAGTGGCAATCTGTTGACGTGATTGTTCCAGTATATGGAAGGCTTTCTCACCAATCGCGTGTAAACTCGATGGATTGCCGTAAAATTGCTGACTAACCGCTTGGTAAGTCTCTAACGCGCCTGGTGCAATCTGTGTCGTGGCACTATTGTCAAAATAAATCATATCGATCCTTCTTACTAAAAATTAGTATTTTTGTTTTTCATTATAACAAAGTGAATTTGAAACGCTAGTTATTAATCTTAACAGCTTCATACAAAAAAGACTAGAAATAATTCTAGTCTTTAACCTAAATTGGCTACACTTCTTTTTGTTGGAAATAAGTTTTTTCGATTTTAGTATAAGCCCCTGGATCCACTTTTTCTAACGCGGTCGCTAAAGTATCTAACGCCCGTTGATAATCATAGTCATCATTAAAAATAGCTTGGGTTTCAACGCAAGCGACTTGAATTTCAGGGAAATCAAGGCGATAACGGTTCGCGTATTGCAAGAGTTGTTCCGTCATGAGCGCGCTGTCGACCAAATCGTTGGTCTTTTGTTTCAATTCATCTAAGTCCTCTTGTACTAAAATCAATTGTTTCGCGATTTCATCTAAATTAATTTTGATCTGGTTCAAACTGTTATCTAAAGCTTTAATTTCATCTGACACGACAAAGAAAAAGTCTAAATAGCTTTGTCTCAAACCAGGTAAATTTAATTTTTCAACAGACCGTTTGGTATTCCGCAATTCCAATTCAAATTGACGTAAATTATCGTTGGCGACTTTTTCACCATCGTGTAAGTCGGCCACTTGATCATGAATGGTTTGTTGTTGTTCTTCAATCTTAGTCAAACGGGTCTCAATCGCCACTAATTCTTCGGCAATGGCTGAATAGACGGCTTCATGCGCCCCAATCTGCTTTTGAAAACCGGTCAATAGCGCGGTTTGTTCGCTAATTTGATTGCTTAAATCCTTGGTCGTCGTTAACTCATCGTGGGTCAGGGCGTAACTTTGGTTTAAATGATCCAGTTCTAATAATAATTCGCGATTTTGTTCCTTAGCATGTTCGGCAAACGTTAAAACCGTTGGCATCTGTTGATCGACGGTTTTCTTAGCCATCATTTCAGCTTCTAATTGGTCATATAGTTGATCGATACCGTGGGCAATCTCAGCGTTATTGGCTTCAACCGCTTCAATGTCTAACTGACTCATCAATGATAAGCTCTTATCGGATTGATCTTCCAGTTGTTGTTGTTTAATCGTAATTTGTTCATCAACAAAATTATAATGCTCCGTACGCATTCTTTGATCAATCTCAGCGATTTCGGCCAATTGTTCTGGGAATTCATTAGCTAATTCATTGTAGCGTTTCGGGATGCGTTCCATCCGATTCTCTAATTGATCCGTTTCGGTAATCAATTGTTGTAAAATCGCTTTGGCGCCTAAATGATCACCGGCCGTCGTCAATTCATTGGCGCGATCAAAATCAACTTCTAATCGACCAAGCGTTGCTTCTAGTTGATCGAGCGCAGGCCCAAATGAGAAGCTCTTGGTCAACAAGCGTTTACGCAATTGTTGGTACTTCTCACGTAACCGTTGAATCTGTTGCCGTGTGTCGGCCTCATTCGCCAATAAATTTTCAAGCGCATCTTGAACGTCCACTAAATCTTGATCCGTTTCCGTTAAGTACGCCCGTAATTGTTTTAAAACACGATTAACCTGTAAGAATTGATATTTCGTGTTGGCCGTTTCCGCATCAAATAGATACCCTTCGACCGTCGCAAAATTATGATTCGTTAATTCATTATATTGTTTCTCCCACCGTTTAAAAGTGTCTAAACTTTCACCGGTTAAGTGTAATGACCGCAATTTCGTCAACCGTTCTGGAATCGGCAACGCCATTAAATCGCCCTTACGTTCTTCTAATTGTTTAATTTGTGTCACAAAGTGTCGCTGGTATAAAATAACGCTCATATATAAGATAAGCGCAATAACTACGATTCCAATCAGAATGAAAAACATCCAAAGACCCACCCTTTTGCGATTTAACTGAATTTTAAAATATAGTCGATACTATTAAGCTATTCTTGATTATAGCATGAATACGGTGCCGGTTCAGCATAAATTGCCGATAAGTTCATAAAAAACAAGCGTTCTCGTCCGTAAAAAGCTTGACGAGTTTCCAATTGATACGTTATACTAGCCATTGTGTAAAATAATGCAGCAGTAAACGGTAAAGCCGTCAACAGTTTGTTTGCCCATATTTTTTGGTTCAATTGCGTAACCTTGCGGCTGCAAAGGCGAAGATTGTTAAACAAACTGAACGATTACTAAGTTTACATCGGATTATTTTACTCCAAAACATTTATTGGAGGATTTATTTATGTCACGTTACACAGGCCCCAAATGGAAACTTTCTCGTCGTTTAGGTATCTCACTTTCAGGTACAGGTAAAGAACTTGCTCGTCGTCCTTACGCCCCTGGCCAACACGGTAATGACCGTCGCGGTAAAGTATCTGAATACGGTATGCAATTACGCGAAAAACAAAAGCTACGTATGATGTACGGTTTAAACGAACGTCAATTCCAAAACTTATTCGTTCGCGCTGGTAAAATTCGCGAAGGTAAGCATGGTGTTAACTTGATGGTCTTACTTGAACAACGTTTGGATAACTTGGTTTACCGTTTAGGTTTAGCAAGCACACGTGCTCAATCACGTCAATTAGTTAACCATGGTCACGTTACCGTTGATGGCAAACGTGTTGATATTCCTTCATACGAAGTTAAACCTGGTCAAGAAATTTCAATTCGTGAAAAATCTAAAGACCTTGTGATCATCAAAGCCGCTATCGAAGGCACTGTTGGTCGTCCTTCATTCGTTAGCTTCGATGCTGATACTTTGAAAGGTTCATTAACTCGTTTACCAGAACGTTCAGAATTAGAACCTGAAATCGACGAAGCACTTATCGTTGAATTCTACAACAAGAAACTTTAATCCGTTTCATTGGTTGTCTAAAAAAGCATCTCCTTTACGGGAGATGCTTTTTTTGTGAGCTTATTTAACCAGCTTGTATAGATCAGCCATTTTTAAGAGTCGTGTTTGAATATCAGCCATCAATTTTTCAGGCGTGGCAAACAACGGATCATCTTGATAATAGACTTTCCCCAGTAACCACTCCCCTTTTTTGGTCGTGGCAAACTTAGTATTGATCAATGCCAAATTATCGGTCGACATCGGGAATTGTTGTTTAGTCATGTGATCGTAACTTAAATCAAAATCGGTAAATTCAGTTAACAACTGATCCGTTTCTTGCGCTAAGATCGGCGCATAATCCGTTTTGTTCGGCATCTCGGCCATCAGTGCAAACCAAACAAAAATCCGATCATCCCAAAAACCGACTTCAAAATGCGGTAACATCTTGTAACCTCGTGAGCTTTCACTAAGCGCCATCCACGTATTCATCGGCGGATTCTTAAACCGGCGTAAATGCTTGGCAATGTGCAGACTAAAGTCTAAATCGGTTTGCGCTTTAAATGCGGTTTGCAATTGCGCCCCAAACGTCTCGAACTTTGGATCCAATTGCGTATATATTTTATCTAAACGCCCCTTGAGCGTTTCGTCGTTAAAAATCGTAAAATCAGTTTGAGTAAACATCTTATTCCTCCTCATGCTATACTGATAGTTATAATATAGCATAATTTACAAATGAGGTGACCTTTTTGACAGACAACGATCAACTTCAACAACATTTAGAAAGTGCCATGCATGGGACGCCCCAAACCAATCCCGATGAACGCCGACGCTACCTCGGTTCATTACGGGAACGCGTTTTCCTCAGCATGACCAATCAACAACTGGCCCAAGCTGACTATCAAAAATTATTTGAAAGCCATTTGACCGAGTTTAAAGACTATCAAGTATTGTTAAACGGTAAAAATTCAGCGGCGACAGGTTATTTAGCCGCCCTCTCCGCTAAAAGCATCCCCTTTACTCTCGTCAATAACGAAACGGCCCACACTGATCCGACCGCCTTTGGTCTGTTGGTCGTCGCTGCCGATGCGATTAATTGTGACCCGATTGCGATCGAGCTTAAATATCCAACAACCACCACGAATAAACCAGTCGAAAAACCTGAAAAAGATAGTTTCTTTAAAAGATTATTCGACTAATCAAAAAACGTGCCAATTTCATTGAGAAATTGGCACGTTTTTTAATTACATTTCTGGAAATAGCAATTCCAAAACTTTCTTAGTCACGCGCCGACGCTTGCCCATCATCGGGAACAAATGAATCAACATCGCTGGATTGTAATTAGCTTCCAGTACCACCGCCATTTCCGGATGTTCCGGATTATACGCTTGGTATAAATTAGGCATAATAATATCGATTCCGGCAATGTTCAGATTCAGAACCTTGGCGGCTTGTTCCGCAATCGCAAAGTAACTTGGATCAACCTCATCCGTCACATCAACTGAATCACCACCGTTAGAAATATTTGAATTTTGCAATAAGAAGATTTGACTACCACGGGCCGGAATGTCAGTCACTTGATAACCCTGCTGTTTCAAAATTAATTGTTCCCGTTCGCCTAAGCGAATATTCTGGAGTGGTGTCAAGTGTTCCTCGCCGCGCAACGGATTATCATTTTTCTTGGCGACTAACTGTTCAATCGTTAACCGACCATCAGCGACAACATTGGCCGGCACGCGCTCGAGGACGGCTTGGACTTTTTGATTCATCACCAAGAAACGGTATTCCGAACCGGCAATATATTCTTCGACCAATACGCGTGAATCGTAAGCTTGCGCTAATTGGAACGCTTGTTTGAAATCAGCCTCGGTTGGTCGGGTGACAAAAGTCGTAATCCCAGCCCCCATATTGCTCGATTTCGGTTTAACCACTAACGCCCGTTGACCAAACGCCACTTGATAATCCGCAACGGCCGTTTCAACATCGGTATACTCAGCCCCCGCGGGCACCCGCATCCCGTGATTCGCTAACAGAATTTTAGTGACCACCTTATTATCCACTAACGGTAAACTGACTAATTGATCCAAGCTCGTCATATTGCCATTTTTAACCAATTCGTGGTGTTTTTGATAGGTTAACTCAACAAACTGATCCGCACGATCTAAGACGGCCACGTGCAACCCTTTTTGAAACGCATCAAACATCAACATCTGCGTTGATAATTCCATATCTGTATAACCCTGCAATTGATAGGGCTTAGCCAATAGTGCCTGTTTCATCGACTGCGCTTGCTTGAGACCAAACGCCGTTAATGAATGATCTTGAATCGCTTGCGCCAATTGATAACTGGTCGTTAACTGATAATCAAGCACTTGCTGATTCATCACGTCCCAGGCCGCTAAGAATCGCGGTTCGAAATGATAATCCAAAATAAACTGATGCAAATCAGCCATAATTTGAACGAGAATCGTCTGTTGACTCGACGGTTGGTTCGGATTTTCCAACGCAATTTGTTCGTTGACCGCTTGCCCTTGTTGTAATCGTTCACCGAGCGTACCCGCTTGCTTAGGTAGCGCCAATAAATAGGTGAAAAATAAATGGAGAAAATCAAGTTGTTTTTGGGTCATACCGGTAATGGCGTACGGATTTAAATCAAAACCTCTAAATTCGAGATAATCAATCCCGTTAGTCGCCAACGAGGCCAACGAATGGCTCCGCAACCGGACGCTACCGTAAAATTCACGTTCAGAAATCAACTGTCCCGCTTGAATCGCGGTTTGCATCGACGTGACATATGCCGATACGGATTCAAAATCAATCTTGGCCGTATGATTGGTGTACCCAAACAGTTGGCTCGCTCGCAAACTACGAACCGGATGATCCGGTGCCGATTGACCGGCCTTCAAAAAGCCGGCTTCTGCAATCGGGCTCGCCCCAAATAAGTAAGTCAGGACAAACCGGTATTGTTGATAATTTTGAGCGAGTTGCAAATAAAGTGCATCGCTAAAATCACTCAACTGCGCATATTGATCATGATAATATTCACCATACAAGCGTGCTAATAACGTTGAATCTAAACTAAAATTATAGTGAATTCCGGAGACCATTTGTAAGCGGCGACCGTAACGTTTGGCGAGGTATTCCCGATAATCCTGGACGTCTTTTGTAAAATGAGCCAGTGGAATCTGGGTTTCATCAGCAGGAAGCACTGGTGGCATACTCAACGGCCACAAATAATCGCAGTCCGGTAATGACGCTTGTAACACTTGCTCTAATGCGGACAGTTGCTGTTCAACCTCAATCGTATTATCAAACTGATCACTGACGATTTCCGTCTGCGTTTCGGCAAAATCAGTGCCGATATAGGGATGAAATTGACGGTCGCCCAAAATATCAGGATGGGCCAAGGCACTCAAATGACCCTGACCATCAATTCGTTGACCTTCTTTTTCGATTCCAAAAACACCACGATTCAATAGTGGTGCTAGATTAAGTTGTTGAATAGTTTCAAAAAGTTGATTCGACATGACACTGACCTCTTTTTACTCGGAGTTGTACCATCATTATACACATGCTTCACCATTTTTTAAACGATAGTTCACTATCATGTTATACTAGTATTAAAATAACCTAAGGAGGACCATCATGCAACAACCCCTTGCTTACCGCATGCGACCGACTAATATTGATGAAATTGTCGGACAAACTCATTTAGTTGGTCCCCAAAAAATTATTCGGCGCATGGTCAACGCCAAACTACTCTCTTCAATGATTCTATACGGACCGCCTGGTACGGGTAAAACCAGTATTGCCAGCGCGATTGCCGGCAGTACCCAATACGCTTTTCGGATGTTAAACGCCGCGACTGATAGTAAAAAAGACCTGCAAATTGTCGCCGAAGAAGCCAAGATGAGCGGCACTGTCATCTTGTTACTCGATGAAATTCATCGGCTCGATAAAACCAAACAAGATTTTCTACTGCCGCATCTTGAAAGTGGTCGCATTATTTTGATTGGCGCTACCACCGAGAACCCCTACATCAGTATCAATCCCGCTATTCGGAGCCGTGCGCAAATCTTCGAGGTTAAACCCTTAGCTGAAGCCGACATCCACGTCGCACTCCAACGAGCACTAACGGATAAAGAAAAAGGTCTAGGTGATGAGCCAGTCGCACTCAGCGAAGTCGCTGAACAGTACTTAGCACGCGTCACCAATGGCGATTTACGCAGTGCACTCAACGCTTTAGAATTGGCGGTGCGTTCAACCCCTAAAGATGCTGATGGCGTGATTCAAATCGATATCGACGTGATTGAAGAATGCGTCCAACAAAAAGCGTTAACCCACGATAAAGATGGCGACGCACATTACGACGTGATCTCCGCCTTCCAAAAGTCGGTCCGCGGGAGCGATGTCGATGCGGCCTTGCATTATATGGGCCGGTTAATTGAAGCCGGCGATTTACCGTCCATTAGTCGCCGTTTAATGACGATGGCCTACGAAGATGTTGGTCTCGCTAATCCGCAAGCCTGCGCTCGGACGGTTGAAGCGATTGCCGCTGCCAAACAACTCGGTTTTCCGGAAGCTCGAATTCCTTTAGCAGTCGCCGTGATTGATTTATGTCTATCGCCGAAATCGAATTCAGCGATTTCGGCAATCGATAACGCTTTAGCCGATATTCGCGCTGGCAAAGCCGGCGAAGTCCCCGCGCACCTTAAAGACGCGCATTACGTTGGGGCTGACAAACTCGGGCGCGGCGTTGACTATAAATTTCCGCACGATTATCCCAACGATTGGGTCGCCCAAGATTACTTACCCACTAAACTGGCCAACGCGCATTATTACGAGGCTAAAGAAACTGGTAAATATGAACAAGTCTTAAAACAACAATTAATCCGGTTACGCCAAGCCAAGCGTTCTTAAGACACCGGTTACAAATCGTTTGCATCACATTCCTAATCATGCTACTATGAATATAAGATTTCTAGGGTGTTCGCGTCTTCCCACCTTAGGTTGACCGATCAAGTAATTCGTTAATGGGACGGATGAGTTATTAACTAGTGTATACTTCTTCACGAAGGAACCAGTGTTAATAATAATCTGACCCACCTGCACCTTTCGCGGGCTCAACTATCGGGAAGCATTTACGGCACTATTAGATTTCTCAAAGTCCAACGACTTTGTTAGGGTCAACGTTTTCGTTGGCCCTTTTTGTTGGATTAAATTTAGGAGGATTGACCTTTGATTCAAACTGTTATCGTTATTTTTCTCATCATTATCGCCCTACTCGGATTGGTACTCTATCGTTATCATAATCAGCAATTCATGATTTTTGATTTAACCGAAAATACGCGACTCGGCCACGTACTCTTGATTGCCGGTATTTTATTGATCATTACGGCCGTCTGTGGTCTGTTAATTTTACTGTTGCTACCAGTAATTTGGACCTTGATTACCGTGATTATCGCTAGTCTAATCGCTGGTTTTGTCGGTATTTGCTTCGCCACTAGCCTATAAAAGCCTTTTCTTTTTACATTTACCCGCTGGATAGCGTACAATAAGGTTGTAAAACTAAATGAGGTGATGAATATGTTACAACAATACAAACACATTCTAGTGGCAATTGATGGTTCTTATGAAGCTGAACTCGCTTTTCGTAAAGCGGTCGAAGTTGCGCTTAGAAATGAAGGCCATTTGCATTTGATTCATGTCATTGACACCCGGGCTTTCCAAAATATCTCGAGTTTTGATTCTGCAATGGTTGAACAAGTCACCGAAACTGCGAAGAAAACAATGAATGAATACATCGTCACTGCCAATGATTTAGGCTTAAAAGACGTTGATTTCAGCATTGAATATGGTGCACCTAAGAGCTTAATTGCCAAAGAAATTCCAGAAAAGAAAAAGATTGATTTAATCATGATTGGTGCGACCGGTTTAAACGCCGTTGAACGGCTATTGATTGGTTCAGTCACTGAATACGTGACTCGGACTGCCGTTTGCGACGTACTAGTCGTTAGAACTGATTTGGCCAACAAACCAGCTCTTGCTAAGAAAAAGAGCACCATCGGTCAGGACTAATCACTAATCGGCTTAAAAATAACGACAATAAAACGAGCGCTTATCCCTACTACTGCGGATAAGCGCTCGTTTTATTTTATTTAATAACCATTAACCGATACTACTATGCAACTGATTTTTAACTTGTTCTAAAATACCCGTATGTTGTCGAACGGTCGCTAGCGTTTGGGCAGTTGCTAAATCTGCTAGGGCTTGTTGTTGATTGTCGACGCGTTCTGCCTGGCCTAAAATCAAATAAAGATAGTCTAATAAGTACAAACTTTTTTGGCCAACCGCGCGGTCAATTGCTTGGTGCGCGTATTTAGCAGCGGTTTTTTCTTCATGTAATTCGTGATAAATAGCGGCCAAACTGCCATAAATGGTTAATTCTAACTGTAAGTCCACCGCAACCGTCAGCTCAATACCCGTCAGACTTTCAACAGCCTGTTGGACGTACAGCCGCGCACGATCAGGTGCATTCTTCAATAAATACGAACGACTGATACCAATTGTACATAACACCCCATAAACATCCGTGGGCGAGATAATATATTGATTGAACGCACGATTAAAGAAAAATAGCGCGTCATCTGGTTTTTGATCAGCCAACAGTTTTAATTGGCCTTGGTAATAATAATACCGTTTATAATCGTCCGCTGATACTAATTCGTGAATTGAAATCGCCTGAATCACGATTTCGCCCTGTTTAAAATCACCATCAAATAGCAGTCCTTGTACTTTGTCGAGTAATTCATGCACCTCATCAGTTTCATTTGCAATCACCATCGTCATAGGAACGCCTAAGCGCTGACAAATGCTGAGCAATATTTTGGTACTCGGGACTTGGCCCTTTTTTTCAATCAAACTAATCGTTGCTTGCGTACAAATACCCGCTGCTAATTCTGCTTGGGATAGGCCGTTAGCTTTACGAATTTCTTTTAATTTTGTCCCTAATATTTTCATCTCTAAAAACTCCATCATATCCGTATTTAGATAATTACTTTTGAGTATCACCTATTTACATTCATAGTTATTATACCCGATGAACTAATTATAATGCATCAATTATTTATCGATTTAGCCCATCTTTATATTGTATGGCCAACAATTATCCCGTTGACATTTCCGCCTCATTATTAATTTATTGCTAAAAAATAATGACCCATTTCATAAAATAAACAATAAAAGAGCACTGCTAAAGCCCCTTAGGTCGGGCTCAGCAATGCTCCTTTGATGTTTTAAATCATTAATTGGGCAAGTAACGTTGGGACCTCTAACAGCGAACCAATCCGATAGTCAGCCGCACTTTGATCAATTTCGTAATTAGGATCTAATGGTTGTAGCGCAATTACGGTCATCCCTGCGGCTTTCCCAGCAGCAATGCCTAATGTTGAATCTTCAATCGCGACCGCTTCATTTGGCGCGATTTTTAAGGCAGCCAGCGCTGCGAGATAAACATCGGGCGCCGGTTTATTGTGGGCCGTTTCAGCACCACTAATGATTGTTTCAAAATACGGCGTTAACGCAGTTTCGGCTAACATCCGGTTGATACCAACACGTTCACCCGCCGAAGCTAAACCAATCTGGCAATCCGTGCAAATCTGTTGTAATAAAAGTGGTGCGTCCGTATTCAGCATCGGTTTAAATTGCATCGGATGCGCCGCTTTGAAGGCGGAATAACCCGCTTTAATCTCGTTGCGCTTAGCAAGTGATTTTTGTGGGAAAATCTGGGCTAGCACCGCGTTCATGTTCGAGCCAATGAAGCGCCGATTCGCTTCAAGTGATAACGTTACGCCAATTGAGTTTAAATAAGCTAAACGTTGTTCAAAATAATAAGGTTCACTGTTGACCAAAACCCCATCAACATCAAAAACAATTCCTTTAACTGCCATTCAATCTTCAATCCTATCTCTCTTAATTAAAATAAATCCGATATTTTACGTAAATAATCGTCAATTTCAGTGGGTAGTTCTGGTTGGAGCATCAGTGATTGTAAAAAGCGATTCCGATTGTACCAACGATTCCAAAAAGCGATGGAATCTTCTGGAACGATGTTTAACAAACTCTTTTGCCAATCTTGTAGTACGGCTAAGAAATAATCGGTATATAACTGGTTCTTTTTAAGCAACACCATTAAAACATTCGCTAAATGGCTGTCTTCGCCATATGCCAAAGCGTTATCTGAAAAACGATAGGCCTGGATTAGAACCGCCATCATCAATAATTTGTCGGCTCGTTGTAATTCTTGCGTCTCATTCAATTCCGACCAGACGTTGATAATGTGGGTTAATGCATGCGCCCAACCTTTGTCCGCAACATAGCCCCGAGAATCTAGTTCAATGATTGCGTACGCCATCACCCGCAGTTCAATCGCCACTAACTCAGCTTCGGTTAAGACGTGATAGTGCGTCCGATTGGCATACAATATGCCCGCTAGAAACATGACGCTAAAGGAGCGTAAAAAGATGCCATCATTCTCAGGTTCTAAGATGTGCGCGAATAAGTAGTCATCACTAATCAAGCGATCCTTAACCCACACGACTTGTTCCGCCGTTAGCACGTATTTACGCAATAGGCGGTTAAACAAATTAAAAATGCCTTTGTCTCTAATTTTCGTATTCGGACTAACGATGTGTTGTAACAGTTGATCTAATTCGAGATCAGTCACCGTTGCTTTCTTGTCATCCTGATTCAAGCGCTGATTAATTGTTTCGAGTAACGTCATGATTTGAGATTCATCATCTGGAACAATCACGTGGGTCCGGCGACTTTTATAAGCGACGTTGTCCATAATCGTCAATATTTTTTCTGGCACAGATTGATAGATCGTGCCTTGTCGAAGCGCCATTCTGACGTCGATTAATTGTGTCACGACTGTTTGAACTTCTTTCAAAAGATACTCACCCACTTTTCAATGTCTCTTCTATCAAACCATTATAAAGGATTATTCACTGAACATAAACCGCTAGTTATGAAACAACCTTACAAAGTTGTTCGACCGCCTACGATTTTTTACAACTTCAGACCGACTCAATCCAGTGTTCACGCCTGCTAAACTAAATCTATTCAAATGAAAAGGCGGTTAAAAGTAATGAAAAAAGCAATACTGTTAGTTGCAACATTTATTCTATTTATCGGAGGTCTTCCCGTTGTCGGCTCCGCGTTAACACCGAGTACCAGCAATGGTGGGTTAGCTCAACAGTGGGATCGTTTTAATTTATTAATTCCGAAAGAAGCGGTTTATCTAAAAACAGCTGATCGTTATGGTCAAATTCAAAGTCATGGCGATTATCTTTACACGCAAGAAGCTTACCGAGCAAACGGCACTCATTATCAAATTACTTTTCAAGCCCCACAAAAGCTTAAAACTAATCATTATTTAAAATTAGAGGCAAAAGGCCGTTTCATTAGTGGCTGGGCTGCGGTTAATCAAGCAGATTTACCGCATAAAGTAAACTCAATTATTGAATAGTTGTAAAATACAAAAGACAAAAATAGCGTTATTGTAAATTACAATAACGCTATTTTTGTGTCCATTCACTGGCTGTTCCACCTACGTTAGCGCACTCTTAACAATCGAATCCCAAGTAATCCTCGATTAAATTTTAAAATTTAACACAAAAGACTTTGCTTACATTTTGTAAGTTTGCTATATTTAAGGTGTTGAAACACAAACTCATTTATTTAAGGGAGAATTACTGATGACTAATCTATTCGATTTACAACAAACGCGTCGTTCAATCTACGCACTTGGCAACCATATCAATCTTTCAGAAGAAGCCGTTTCTGATTTAATTTTTAAAACCATTAAAGAAAGTCCTTCTGCTTTTAACTCACAAGGTTCACGGGCCATCATTTTATTCGGCGATGCTAGCAAAACATTGTGGAATGATATCACTGCCAATGCTTTAAAATCATTGACACCCGCTGAAAACTTCCCTGCTACGCAAGCAAAACTCGCATCATTCGCAAACGGGGTCGGCACCATTCTATTCTTTGAAGACCAAGCTGTTATTAAGGGCCTCCAAGCAAACGTGCCATTATATGCGGATAACTTCCCAGTTTGGGCTGAACAATCAAACGGGATGGCGCAATACGCCACTTGGATGGCGTTAGCTGAAGCCGGCATTGGTGCCAACTTACAACATTACAATCCAGTGATTGATGATGCTGTGACTGCAAAATGGAACATCCCCGCTAACTGGAAACTTCGGAGCCAAATGCCATTTGGTTCAATTGAAAACCCAGCAGACGCTAAAGACTATAATAACGATACTGACCGTTTTACAACTTACGACAAATAACCAATTAAAAAAGCGAATCGCTAAGATTCGCTTTTTTAATTGGTTATTATATAAATTTTTAACTTAATAGGCAATTGATAACATGCTTTTGAGTTGCAACAACCTCCGCTTAACCAAAAATCCCCCAGTTATCTTAAAATCAAGATAACTGGGGGATTTTCGTTAATGCTCAGTTGCTACCCGCAACTCAACACACTTATTTCGATTAAGGAGAATGAGAGATTCGAACTCTCGCGTGGTTTGACCCACCTGACGGTTTTCAAGACCGTTCCCTTCAGCCAGACTTGGGTAATTCTCCATATTGTCCGCAATACTGCGTTTCAACGTTTATTATAATATCAAGATTCGGTCTATTTGTCAACAATCAAAAAGATCACAACCACTGGGGCTCTGACCTTTTACGATGCATTAAAAAATATATTGATCCAGTGCCTGAGCAATACCGTCATGATCATTATCGGTTGTGATAAAATCGGCATGTTGCTTAGCGGCAGCCGAACCATTGGCCATCGCAACGGCCGTTCCGGCAAAATTAAACATTGGAATATCATTTTGTTCGTCGCCAATCGCCATAATTTCGGTTGGTTGGATTTGTAGATGTCTCGCTAACTGTTTTAAAGCGGCCCCTTTATTAACTGCTCGGTGCATGACTTCTAAAAAGCGACTCCCCGCACGCACGACATAATTTTCCTGTCCAAATTGCGCTTTAACCGCTGCTTCATGCTGATCGAGCACTGCTGAAGGCCCTGTAAAAACGGCTTTAATCATTTTAACGTCCAGTTTCACTTGATCTGGTTGTCGAATTAACAAACCAGCTTCATTCTCCCAAGCTTGAACGACCGTAATCGGGTCGACGTCCAAATTACTCGTATAAATCGTACTATTACTATCCAATACATTATAGGCGAGTTGGTTAGTCTTAGAATACTGATCAACAGCGCGATAAGTTTCATGCGTAATGCCAACTTGTTGAATGATTTCACCAGCAGCCGTTTCAATCACACTACCATTAAACGTCACGACGTACTGTTGATCACCAGCAATCCCTAACTGCGCTAAATATGGCGCGACACCCGCTAATGGTCGACCAGAACAGAGTACAATTTTAACGCCCTGATCAAGGGCCTTTTTAATTTGGCTTTTGGTACTGTCTAAAATCTGGTGTTGCGAACTCAATAAGGTATCATCAATATCAATTGCAATTAATTTAATCGTCATGTGCACTCATCTCCTATTTCGTTTTACTAGAATAGCTTAGCATGCCCCTTTTAAGATGTAAACGAATTCACTGTTTATGGGAAAAGTACCACTAAAAAAACACGTCATTAAACGACGTGCTCGATCAAAACCTTAAAAGTTGGCTTCACATTGCGCGTATAAGGTCGCCTGCCCACCGATAATCACCCGTTCGCCCTGCAGTTGGCAGTCTAAAACGCCACCGCGTGGTGAAATCTGATGGGCAGTCATTTGAGCTTTACCCAAGACTTGCGACCAGTAAGGAATCAAGTTCGAATGGGCCGAACCACAAACCGGATCTTCATTAATCGTTAATTTCGGGAAAAAGGTTCGCGACACAAAGTCGACTTGGTCGCCAGGGGCCGTCACAATGACACCAACCCCTAATTCAAAATTCAGCATTTCCGTGTAATCAGGCGTCATCTTAGCAATCGTTGCCTCATCATCACAAACGAAGAATAAATCTCGTCCTAAATAGGCAGCCTGAATCTTAGCCCCAATCACCGCTTCATATTCAGGTAAAATTGGCGTTGATTTCGGCATAATCGTTGGAAAATCCATATAATACGTCTCAGCCTTACGCGTGACGTATAACGGGCCACTTTGACTACTAAAAACCAATCGATCAACCGTTTCGTGATATTCGTTGAATAAGACGTAAGCCGTTGCTAACGTTGCGTGACCACACAAATCAATTTCTCGATCGGGTGTAAACCACCGCAAATCATAATGGTCACCGTTTTTAACGGTAAAAGCCGTTTCAGATAGGTTATTTTCAATGGCAATTTTTTGCATCATTTGATCATCTAGCCACTGATCCATTACAAAAACAGCAGCGGGATTACCGTGAAAAATCGTTTCAGTAAACGCATCAACAATATAATATTTCATCTGTTAGCCCTCTTTAACGAGTTGATAGACGTATTCAGCGCAACATAAATCTTCGACTGCTAAACCGACCGCATCAAAAATCGTGATTTCTGTTTCATTTTGGCGACCTTGGACTTGCTTAGTCACTAATTCACCTAGTGAGCCTTGCAGATGGTCTTTGGTAATGACCTGTTCAGCAAGTGGGATTAAATAATCGCCACTTTCATTGTTAGCCGCTTGATAATCGTCAACGAATAATCGACTCGCAACCATTAAATCGCTCGTGATTTCGCGAGTGGTTGGTGTGAAAGTCCCAATCGCATTAATATGCGCCCCTGGTTTAACCCAGCCTTTTTCTAAGAATGCTTGCTTACTAGGGGTTAACGTACAAATAATATCGGCATCAGCAACAGCCTCTTGGACCGAATTCGCCGCAATAAACGTGACTGCTGGATAAGCGACTTGCATCCGTTGAATTGAACGTGCAACTTGCTCCGCGTTTAAATCAAACACGTGCACCGTTTTAATTGGACGAACCGCTAACATCGCGGCTAAATGGGAATGTGATTGTTGACCGGCACCAATCAGCGCTAAATCTTGCGCCTCTTTTTTCGCTAAAAAGTCAGTCCCTAATCCAGTCACCGCAGCCGTGCGAATATACGTTATCGCATTCGCATCAATTAACGCCACCGGTTGACCGTGCTGGCTATCAAAGAGCATCACTTGACCCATATGGGATTGATATTCAGTGCCAGCATTCTTTGGAAAAGCGGTAATCACCTTACTACCAAAAACTCGATCTGGACCTAAATAGGCGGGCATCATCGCAAACAAATTCTGTTGATCACCATCTGGCAATACTTGGACCACCCGTGGTGTTTGACTAATCTTCCCCTGCTCGAAATCGGCAAAACAAGCCTTCATCACCGCAATTGTTTTTTCAATCGGTAAAATCGCTAACGTTTCTTCAAAATTGACAATTTTCATATTATTCGCCTCCATAATACTAAATTACCGCTGACAAGTGGTACATTCAATAGTATAATTGTATGCAATACAAAAAAACGTGAGGTCCTTAACTTGTCAATTAATTCATACGAACAATACCCCTTGTCCTGGCAGCCCGACCGCACCCAACTGACGCGGCCCTATTACCGGTCGCTAGTCCAACAATTAGAAGCCGATATTTTATCCCACCGACTTCAAAAAAATACTCGCTTACCGTCTCAGCGTGAACTCGCTGATTTTTTAGATATTAATTTTACAACAGTCGGTCGCGCCTATAAATACGGCCTCGAAAAAGGTTTGTTGTACACCAATATTGGCAGCGGAACGTTTGTTTCACAAAACGCGTTTAACTCCATCACGATTTCAAATCATAACGTCGATCACCATCTAATTGATTTGGGCTTGGTTAGTTCTTTTGAAGAATGCAATGACTTGGTCACCCCTTATTTAGCACGGGTGAGTCAACAGCCCAACGTTCAAGCGCTGCTAACCTACCAAGATCCTTTAGGCACACCACAGCAACGCCAAATAGCGGCCGAATGGTTACAAACACAAGGCGTATCCGCCATCGATCGCGATAACGTCGCGATTGTCGCCGGTGTCCAAAACGGACTCACCATTACCTTGGCTGGTTTATTTAACCCCGGTGATCGCGTCGCAGTTGATCGCTACACCTATTCAAATTTTATTGAACTTGCTAATTTACTCCAAATCGAAGTCGTTTTGATTGATGGTGATCAAGATGGCATGTTACCAGAGTTATTAGCGACTGAATGTCATAAGAAGAAAATTCACGGTGTCTTTTTGATGCCAGCTTGCAATAATCCGATTGGTTTTCAAATAACCACCGAACGCCGGCTTGCATTGGCAACGATTTTTGCGACAGAATCCCTACTAGTGATTGAAGATGATATTCACGCCTTCTTAACTAATTTCGCAATCGACCACCAGCTCCCCACTTTCCAAAGCTTATTACCGCAACAAACAATCTATTTAGCCAGCATGGCGAAATTCATTAGTTCCGGATTACGAGTCGCTTATCTTGTTTATCCCAACAACTATCGGAGCCGAATTGAACGTAGTATTTTTAACATTAACGTTAAAACTTCAGCCTTCAACGCTGAAGTCGTTACCCAGATTTTGCAAAGTCCCACCGCCCAAACAATTCTAGCTCGTAAATTAGCCCTGACTGAAGAAGCCAACCAATTTTTCGACCAACTATTCGATCAACCCCGACCGACTAATCCGGTACCCTTCTATCGGATTCTACCGGTTAGTTCTAAAATTGATCAAACAACCATTGAAAATTATTTCTTAGAACAAGGTGTTCGGATTTATCATTCCAACCGTTTCACGACTAAGAAACAACCCGATCCGTTTATCCGAATTGCGCTATCCTCGAACCACATCGATTTGTTGGAACAAGCCTTAACGGTCATTGCACAAAATATCGAACAGTTCCAATGACCATTAAAAGACCCGCAACCGTTTAAAGTTGCGGGTCTTTTTTGACGCGTGCCATCACTCAATTGATAACTGAATGCTGACACAGTTTGTTATTAATGAAAAATTCGCTTGTTGCGCCGATAATTCGTTTCAGTGACGCCGGCTTTAAAATTAACGTAGCGCGCAATTGCGTACAAATAGTCCGATAACCGATTCAAGAAAATCAAAACATCTTGATTAATGGCTTCAACTTCCTGTAACGCCACGACTTGGCGTTCAACTCGCCGGGCGATTGTCCGTCCATAGTGCAACTTAGCGGCAATTGGAGCGCCACCCGGTAAAATAAACTCAGTCAAAGCTGGTGGCACGTCAGCATAGCGGTCAATCTGAACTTCCAACCAAGCCGTATATTCCGGTTTCGTGCGATAACCACGCGAATCATCCGGTGTCGCTAAATCAGTGCCACAATCGAAAAGAATTTGTTGCACCTCAATTAGTTGCGTTTTTAAATCTGGATAGTCCGCAATCTCACTAATAATTAAACCAACGTATGACGTCAATTCATCGACATCGCCGTAAGCAGCCACTCGTAGTGCATTTTTGCGAACCTTACCGCCGCCGATAATTCTGGTTAACCCTTTATCGCCGGTTTTCGTATATAATTTCACGATTATTCATCCCTTTTTGATTCATTAATAGTACTCTTTTATCTTAGCAACAATTCAGTTAAATAACCAGTCATATCAACCTAAAAAGCGCTTAATCCAGTGACCCGGGTTAAGCGCTTCTAACGTATTATTAATGAACTTCTGATTGATTTGCTGGCCAACGATCATTGGCTTTCGATGGTAACACCAGTAAGATAAAGAGCCAAATCTGACCAATAATTGGAATGATACTGATTAGGATCCACCAGTTACTACGGTTAGTATCATGTAAACGCCGCGCTCGAATGGTGAAGTTAGCGAGCCAGACGAGTCCTAAGATGAGTGCAAAAATCATTGAATTCGCGTTCCATGCCATTTGATAATCACCACTGGCATTAATATATTGAGACTGATTCGTTCCAAATGCGTATAGACCGACGATAATATAATTAATAATAACGGCCCACCAATACTGTACACGCGTTGCAGTTGCATCAAAGACAAACATTTTTTGCCAATAAGCACGATAGTTTTGCATCATATAACCTCCTCTATAATTCAAGGATAGCAAAGTGCCAGCAAAAACGCGCTGATTATGCTCATGAATAACTTATCATTTCGATTGGAATACTGTGCGACTTTTTTGGAAAATCGACGTTTCTTTTAATTTATACAAGACTAACCACGCAACAACACTCCCGGAAATCGCACCCCCTAAGAATCGTGGGGTATAAACCAACCAAAATAAACCGTTTGAACTTCCTGTAAACCAGACCATAACGGGATACGATAATAAGGAACCGATGATGCCAGTGCCAAAAATTTCACCACCAATCGCGCTACCAACCTGACCGCTAATCTTATAACCCAATCCGGCAAATAGTGCCCCAAATAATGCCCCGGTTAAGGCTAATGGCGGAATCCCTAGTAGCACCATTCGTAATATTGCGGTCATCAACGCCATAATCGTGGCGTATAATGGCCCCATCAAAACTGCGGCCGTAACGTTTAAGACACTCGACATCGGCGCCATCCCTTCAATTCGAAATAAAGGTGATAAAATCACATCCAGTGCAACCATCATCGCCAGAAGCGTTAACCGTTTAATTCGTTTTGATTTCATTGGACTGCCCCCGCTAACCATTGTTCTTGACGGTAAGCCATTTCCCAAAAATGATATTCTAATTGGCTGCTGCGCACAAAAGCGTGTACCATTTGTTCTTGATCCAGCGGACTGCTAGCCGCGTACAGCCGATTAAGCACCTGACCAGTCGTCTGAATTTCAGTCTGTAATTCATCAGTCGCATACGTCTCAATCCAGCGTTGATAATAAGGATTTGGTGACGTCCTTTGACTAAGCGCTTGACCGACATCCCCATATAGCCATAAACAAGGGTACAAACCCGCCGCCGCAATTGCGGTATTATCAATCGTCAATTGTCGATATAAATGTGCAATATAGTGATCCGTTGTGGGGGCGACCGGCGTTTGGGCTAATTCGTCAGCCGTGATCTGCAATTCTTGAAAAAATTGTTGGCGAACAAGCGCTTCGCCACTTTCTAAATCGGCCGCACCAGTCAGCATTAACTGTTTTAAGGCCGAATCTTGACAACGATCAGCCACTAACTGATGTAATCGGCTGAACGCTTGTAAATAATAATGATCTTGTATCAAATAGTAGCGAAAACAGTCCGCGGATAACGTTCCTGCCTGTAGTTCAACAATAAACGGGTGTTGCAAACTCCCAGTCCAATAGGGTAATGTCGCTTGTTGCACAATCTTAATAAATGACATAGTGCCTCCAATTCAATTGATTCGATTCACGTCTGAGGCTAACCAACGCCACTAAAAAGACCCGTCAATTCATATGAATTGACGGGTACCAAAATAAGCTCGTTTAATCGTTAAACGACACGGCATTTCCCTGCGCTAGTACTAACTATATCAGGTTCAATGGGTATAATCTCAGCTTGTAGGCACCCCAGATGTGTTATTCAATTGTGTCCTAAGTATACCATAGATGAAAACGATTACGTATTCAATAGTTCAAAATAATGTTGAAACTCCACTGGCGCATCAGCCCTCGAGACCCAACGCGTCGACAGTTCCGCCGTCTCCGCAACTTGAAACGTCGGTTGAACCCAATAACGACAATCAATATGTTGGTGCGCTGACTCATGCTTGACCGGATTGGCCGGAATATTAATCAGATTGATATCAACTAAGATCGGATTAACCCCGGTTAATCCCGTTTCTTCCAGCAACTCACGCAGCGCTGTCGTGCTCGGTGCTTCTTCGTATTCAACATGCCCCGCCGGCAATAACCATTGGTGCAAATAGGGGTGTTTGACCATCAATAATTGATCGTCCCTAAAAACTACGGTACTCGCTGATAAATGTAATTCAGCATTTAATCCGCGATAAAATGGTGGTTGCTGATCATTGACTCGTTGCTCAATTTCTTGGTATTTAGACGGGTCATTAAATGCATAGTTTTTTAACGCTAACGTATGCAATTCTGCCACTAGCGCGGTCCTCATTTAGCCGCCATTAATAAATTAGCTTGTTGATAACCTTGAAATAAATGCAGCATCTTTTTTGTCGCTGCCACATCGTGGACCCGTAAAATACGGGCGCCTTGTTCAACCATTAATTGTTCGAATAACAAGGTGGCCGTCAACCGTTCCACCATCGGATAATCAAATTGTTTCTCCATAAAACTTTTGCGCGAAATGGCCGCCATTAACGGCGCTTGATACTGAGTTGTCGGTTGGATACTCTTAATCTTAAATAAATCTAATGACGCCGTATTTTGCGCGTTCGAAAAACCAACCCCCGGATCCAATGCAATTTGCGACCGTGTTAGCCCGGCATGTTCCAGTTCAGTCAACGTTTCCTGATAGAATTGGTCTAACGTCGTAAATGTATCATCCGTAAAGTGGCGACCGTTATACATCGTCACCACACTAGGCCGGTGTTGCGCAACCACGGCTAACTTCGCAACTTGATTAAAACCATCAACGTCGTTCAAAATAGGTACACCACTCATCACTGACCGACGCATCACCTCGGCATTATTAGTATCAACCGCCAAGATGGCAGCCGGCCATTCCTGCTGAACCGCTTGAATAACCGGCGCGATCCGTTGCCATTCTTCATCCGGCGTTAATTCTTGATACCCCGGTCGAGTTGATTTACCGCCAACTTCAATCACTGCTGCCCCATTGGCTAAATCGGCTTCGATTTTAGTCAGAATTGGCCCTAACTGCTGACTAGGTTGCCCGTCATAAAAAGAATCCGGCGTACAATTGATAATCGCGTAAACAATTGGGTTGACGGTTAAATCGAATTTAAAACCGGGACCCGACCAAATTAATTGTTTGCCCTGCATCATTTTCTGTAATGTTTGATGGACTTGGCCAAAATAAAACGACCAACGTTGCTGTAATCGATTTAATTGAAAAATGGTAAACTGACCAAACCATTGGTCCTCTAATTGTTGAATAGTCGCGTCAATCTCTAAACATAATCGTTGTAGTTGCTCAATTTCGGCACTTGTCCCGCTAAATTTCAAAAGTGTCCGATTAAACTGGTGGGGTTGCGCTTCACTAATTTGCATTGGAACCTCCTTGATTTAAAACTAATTGGCGGACTGTTTTTAACAAATAAAATGACCCCACGACTAAAATAACACGTGGTCGTTGGCCTAGTGGTTGTTGATAGGCCTTCATCAATGCCTGTTCAATCGACGAACTACTGATTACCGTTTGGTGCGTCAGTTGTTCATATAACATAACTAATTCCGCTACCGGTAATTGGCGTTGATCCGGATTTTGTGGTTCCGTTAAAATAAAAGTCGCCGATAATTGCGTTAACAGCTGCAAACAATCTAACACCGCTTTATCTTTTAGAAAGCCCGTGATAATCGTCAAATCATAATCGGCATACCGTTCTTGCACACTCGCTACGAATTGGCGCATCCCATCTGGATTATGCGCACCATCAATCACGATTAACGGTTGGTTTGACAGTCGTTCAAACCGCCCCGGTAACTGAACCTGCGCCAAAGCCGTTTTTAAAACAGTGCCGTCTAACTCGTGATTTTGGTCCTGACAGAATTGTCGATACCACGTTAAGGTCGTCGCCAAATTTTCCAACTGATAAGTCCCGGCTAACGCTAAGGTAACCGTAATAGCGGGTTGATTAGGCATTGTTAATCGAACAGATTGCCCACTTGGGGTCAGTCGAGTCAGCTGCAGCCAATCGGTTGTCGCCATCGTGATGGACGCTTGTTGACGTTGCCCTTCTGCCTGCAAGACTTTTACCGCTGCTGCCGCTTGATTGGGCGCAACGATGACGGGCGTTTTGGGCCGGATAATTTTGGATTTAGTGGTGGCAATCGCCGTTAAACTGTCACCGAGGATTGCGGTATGGTCCAAACTAATTTTCGTAAAAAGAGTATAAGCCACTCGATCAACCGCGTTAGTGGCGTCTAACTCACCGCCTAATCCACATTCCCAAACCACGTAGTCCACGGCCTGTTGTTCGAAATAGACTAGCGCCACTAAAACGAGCGTTTCAAAGTACGATAAATCGGTATCCGGCGCTAATCCCATCTCTTGCAGCGTCCATTGAACGGTTTGTAACGTTTGGTTAAAATCTTTAGACGAAATCTCAGTTTGATTAATTTGAATACTTTCTTCGACTGACATCACCTGAGGACTGCTGAACAACCCGACTTGATAGCCCATTGTTTGTAAAATGCTGGCCACCATCGCACTGGTTGAGCCTTTACCATTCGTGCCACAAACGTGAATAATTTGAAACGCGTGGTCGGGTTGGCCCATTTGCCGTAAAATCCGACTCAATAGCGTGACCCTAGCTTGATCACCATATAACATTCCGGGTAAAGTTTGCACCATTTCCGTATCCAACATACTTTTCACCTACTTCAATAATTGTAAAAATTCATTTCTTAATTGTCGATCCGTTTTGAACTGACCGCTGTAAAAAGTCGTTAGGGTTTGACTAGTGGCTTTCTTAATCCCACGCATTTCAACACACATATGCCGCGCCGTAACTTGAACGGCCACACCTTGTGGGGCTAGAATCTGATTCAAAATCTGCCCAATATCACGGGTTAAATTTTCTTGCACGCTCAATCGTTTCGACACAAAATCAACTAAGCGCGGAATTTTACTCAACCCAATAATCCGCCCTTCTGCTGGTAGATACGCCACATTGACCTGTCCAAAAAACGGTAACATATGGTGTTCACACATTGAATAAAACGGAATGGCTTGCATCAAAACCAGCTGGTCGTCATCCACAATTTCGGTTTCAAATAGTTTATAATCTTTAAAATCAGTTTGCCCTTGATAGGCTAAAACTTCTTGATACATTTTAGCGACACGTTGCGGCGTTTCAAATACTCCCGCACGCTGTGGGTCATCCCCGACTTGTTTTAAAATATCTCGAACATCTTTTTCAATTTGTTGAACTGTTTTATCGACCATCATCAACCTCTTCTAATCGTTTAATCGCTTGTGTTGCCGTTGCTTGTAACACGTTAATTTGGTGTTCAATTGCTGTCTTTTGATAGAAGTCTGCCTTACAAATTTCGAGAATCGGGACTAAGACAAACAGTCGGTTGAAGGCTTCCGGATGGGGAATGGTTAACGCCGGCGTCTGAAATTGCTCCTCATTGAAAAAAATAATGTCCAAATCTAACGTGCGTGGTCCCCAGTGAACCGTCCGTTGCCGTAAACACGCTTGTTCAATTGCTTGTAAAACGGCTAATAACTCGGTAGCCGCGTAATCAGTTCGCAACTTTAAAGCGCCATTCACAAAATCAGCCTGACTAACAGGCCCAACCGGCGTCGTTTGATAAAACGCCGACTGACGTTCAATCCTAATCCGCGAATCAGCGGTTAATAATACTAGCGCGTGCTGAATGTTGGCCTGAATATCACCGAGATTACTGCCATAACTAATATAAACTTGATTGTGCACCACTAACCCTCCATTTCAATCTCAACGTTTTCAAAAATCCCATCAATTGGCACCGCGATTTTACGAACATTCACTTGAACCAGTCCGATTCGCTTGGCATCTAACTGATGGATTGCTTGAATGATATCGTGCGCTAAGGTTTCAACTAGGTTGACCCGACTACGGTTAACCAGTTGCGCTACAAGCTGGTAGAATTCGGCGTAACTAACGGTATCGTCTAACTGATCGCCTTGATACGGTGTGGTCATCGTGACTGCTAGATCAATTTCGATCCGTTGCCCTAATTCTTTTTCTGCTTGAAAGACGCCGATATGTGAATGAAATTGCATTTTATTAATTTTAATCCGATACATCATGACTGCCTCCATTATCCGTTCAATATTCCATTGATGAATATAATTGTACGTCTTTTAAATAAATAATACTATTAATAAGCGGATTTTCAACTTAATAGTCGGTTTTATCATGATTTTTTAACGATAATCCGCTTTCTAGTAATATTATCGTTCGTTATTTAAAATAAGAATGCTTTTCTATTGATAATCTTGGTATACTTAACAAGTCTGATCATTCATTAACTTTTATATACGCAAACGAGTTAATTTTGACCGACATTGTTCACTATTTCTGGGGATTAGTGGCTCTATTAAATTATTTTGGAGGAATCTCATGATTAATATTTTATTACTATCTTTACTCGTTAGTGTTAGCGTCGGATACTACTTAATCCGGCGTAAAAGCGCTAAACACTCATCATTCGTTTTAAGAACCCCGTTATTAGTCAGCTTAACAGTCGCCGTTGTCGCTTTAATCGGACTAAGTCTGGCGACGAATAATCAACCAAGCCACCAACCACAAGCGGCTAAGCAAAGTGACGTTACCAAGGTCAAAAAATTATCGACTAAAGAAAAAAAGGCCGTCTTAGCCACTTCCAGCTCTTTGAAAAAAGAACTAACCCAAAAGCAAGCAGAAGCTAAAAAGCTCACTAAAAAATTAACCAAGAAACAAAAAGCCTACAAAAAGCAAGTCAAAATTGCTTCTGAATCAACTTCAATCGCACAAGCACAGGCTGCTTCTGAATCCCAAGCAGCCGCTAGCAGCGCTGCACAATCCCAATCGATTGCTGCAGCAGCACAGGTTAGTCAACAAGCCGCTGAGTCTGCTCGGGTTCAAAGTCAGCAAGCCGTGGCCGCTCAACAAGCTGCAGCAGCTCAACAATCACAGGCCGCGGCTACGGAACAAACGCAAAACACGGTCTACATCGCGCCGGACTCTGGTCGGAAATACCACAATGATCCTAACTGCCGGGGCCTCAGCCGAGCCAACAGCGTCATTCCAATGTCACTAGCTGATGCACAAGCGCAAGGCTACACGCTTTGTGGCTGGGAAGATTAGGAGGAGAAATTAATGACGATTAAAAAACAGCTTAAACAGCTCACAATTGGCCTGGCCTTAATCGGTTGCGTTACCTTAGCGCAACCACAACCAACTTTTGCTCAAACGAAAGTAGCCGACCTAACACAAAAAGAAGCGCATCAGATCGAAGTTAAGAATCGCAAGAATACACAAAAGCTAACCAAGCTTCAAAAGAAAATCAACCAGTTAAATCAAAAAATCGCGAAATTAGATCAAAAATTAAACACAACGCCCAAAACAAAATCATCGACAACTGAACTAGCGGCGTTACAATACACTAATCAAAACGAAATCGTGGTTAACAATAATCAACCCACGTTTAATGCCACTGATTTAGCAACCACTAAAGGCGCTTGGCAGACTTTTAGCGACTTAGACCAACTCAATCGGGTTGGAAGTGCCAACGCACTGTTAAATAAATCGTTGATGCCCACTGCTAAACGCGAAGGCCTGACTTGGAACCCAACTGGTTGGCACAACAAACGCATTAGTTCCGGTTGGCTCTATAATCGTAGTCATTTAATTGGTTATCAATTAACCGGTCAGAACAATAATCCTAAAAATTTGATGACCGGTACTCGTCAACTAAACGCTCCCGAAATGTTAGCCCATGAATCCGACATCGCCTACTTCTTGAAACAAAATCCGAAGGCTTACGTTCGTTACCGGGTTACCCCGATTTTTAAAGGTGAAGAATTACTCGCTCGCGGCGTTCAAATGGAAGGCCAATCAGTTGGTAGCGACGCAATCCAGTTCAACGTCTACATTTTCAACGTTGAGAATGGTGTTACCTTAAACTACGCTGACGGCACTAGCACGATTAAAAAATAACGATTAATCCAAATTAAAAAGGCTGGTTATCCCGAACTAAGGATAACCAGCCTTTTTATCTTGATATTCAATTGATAACCGAGTTCTGTCACAGCTTGTTTTTGCTTAATCCGGTTGAGCGGTAGCAATTAAATTCATTAGACCCGTGACTTTCCGATAGGAGATATCGCAACTATCCCCGTTATCAAACGCCACCCGTCGTTTCAATTTATCAATCTTCACCACTTTTTCAGGATTAACTAAGATACTTTTATGAGCTTTATAAAATTGTGGCAATTGCTTTTCAATATCAATCATTTTAGCACTGAATTCAATCACGCTACTATCAGCGTGGACTAGAATATGGCGGACTTGCTGGGCCGTTTCAAAATAATTAATTTCATCCAATTTGATTTTTTCTAGAATTAAACCGTTATTATATTCAAAATAAGCCGCATCCTCTTGTTCTGGCAACTGCTTATCATGTAGCTCAATCGCCGTCATTAAGGTTTCCTGAATCATCGCACGAACACTTTCTAGGCCATCTTCTTTGTAGATGAAATTAAGAATATTAATCCGACGTTGAATCGTTTCCTTCAATAATTCCTCGTGCGTTGAGATAAAGGCGATTTGAGCATACGAATCAAGTTTCCGAATTTCAAGCGCCAAATCAATCCCATTCAATTGATCGTTGGCTAAGTCGATATCTAAAAAATAGAGGCCACCTTGAAAATAACTTTCTTTTAGAAAGACTAATAATTCGTAACCATTCTTAGTCTTTAAAGTAATCTCAGTTGTATTGGGATGCGACTGCGCAAAATTAGTCACAATTTCACTATAATTTTTGAGAAGCGTTGGTTCATCATCACATAAAAAAACGTTAATCATCTTAGTCCTCCAGTTTAAAATCCCACGAAATAGCTATTAAGCATATTTTACCATCATTCACTTAGAAATAATCATTTCAACATAAACGTATACATATTTGCTTCAAGCGTTTATAATTAATAGTAAATATATATATATAATTTCTATATCGGAGGTTTTACTATGTTCTTAGGTGATTTGATTCACGAAAGAAGATTAAAAAAACAACTCACACAATCTGAATTAGCGGCCGGTATCTGTACTCAAAATACGATTAGTAAGATTGAAAAAAAACAGATTCCACCGACGATTCCAATCTTAACCAAAATTTGTTTACGTTTAGATTTAACCCTCAACGATTTATTTACAGAGTTTAATTCAATTGACACGGCAACCGATCAAAATACAATCAATGCTGAAATTGCCCTATTAAACGGTCATACCCAACTTGCCTTGGACTGCATTCAACCCATTGACTTTGCTAGTAGCCAACCAAATACGTTCCCTCCAATTTTCTATTTCTTCCAAGGTTACACGAGCTTTTTAAATCAACAATCTGAACTACAAGTCTTTTCTGCTTATAATTCCTTTACGGCAGCGATTGGGGATGAAGCATCCACCCTGAAACTCTTGCTCAACACCGGGATGGGTTTAATCTATCAACAAGCAGATGAACCGCTCGCTGAATTCTACTTCAATAAGAACTTACTATTAATTCAACACTTGGACCATTTAAATAACGTTGATTTACATCGCGTTTTATTCACCATCTATCATACTGCGCAATACCTATTAGCCAGTAATCAAAATAAAGTGGCTAAAAAACTATTGGAGACTGGAATCGAATTAAGCCAAAAACACCATTTTATTGATCAATTGGCTCAAATCCTTGCGCTTAAAGCTAAAACGCTTGGTAAAAATACCCCAGAATACGCTGAAACCTTAACCCAAGCCTTAGTTTTTGCTAAATTCTTAGAAGATGACCAATTAAGTATCGAAATTGAACAGTTACAAAGCTAACTAATAACCGACCAATCCCCCTTCAACTTCTAGGGGGATTTTTTTAATGGCTCGATCTCAGACAATAAAATGGGGCGTGGCATAAATCTTAGTATCCTAATTTTAACCGAATAGTTTTCATTGACGCGCGCCAGAACTCATCAATTTCCGTTCAAATCAAAAATACTGGTTATCCTTAGTTCAGGATAATCAGCATTTTCAACTTGATACTCAATTGATAACCAAGTTCTGTCACAGCTTGTAGATTTCTAATCTGCAACACTTAGTTGCGCAATAAATTCATTCGAAACCTGTTTGACTGATAGATAGAAATTGCCGTGTTGATTAACAATTTCGCGAACCGTTGTTAAGCCTAATCCGCGGTTATCCTCTTTGGTTGAATAACCCCGTTGCCAAATCTTAGCAATATTAACCGACCCATCAACTCGATTTTTAACCAGGTAGATTAAATGCCCCGATTCTCGGAAAATACTGACAACCACTTTGGCTTGATTAACAGCAATGGCGGCCTCTAATGCATTATCTAATAAGATGCCCAGTATCCGCAATTCATTAAAATATTGTTGCTGACTATCAAATAAATCATCACTCACTTCGACCGTCAATGAAATCCCTTGTTTTTGAGCTGCGACGTATTTGCTAAAAATAATCCCCTTAATATAGGTATTATTGATATTCGCAAAACGGCCAATCTCACTACTGAAAATCGCATCAAAGTGATATTGTTGCATTAATGCCTGCACATCGGCAGTCAGTAGCGCATCATCACTTTCGTCAATTCGGATTTCAAGGGCAAGTAACGCGTTCTTAATATCGTGCCGAAATTGACGGACCTCATTATAATTTTTTTCGAGTTGGTCCGTATACATTGCCAAGTTGGCCTGGTTCGTTTGTTCCCGTTCGATTTTAGCCTGTCGCAACAAGATTCGGATAAACAACCAACAGCCAATTACCACGAAGAACAAAGCGACAAAAATCGTCAAAACCATCAATGTTAAATAACCAATTGGCACGTTTAAGTAACTAAATTCATCGACTAATACGATAACCATTACCGTGCTACCGAGCAAACCACCCATTACAAATAATAAATCACGATAACCATACCGCTGAATGGCTTCATTTAAGACAGTTCGGATTTTTACGGTAAGAATCAATATCAGCCCACCGACAATTAGCTGTAAAAAAGCACAGATAACAGCACTCAACCACGTGAATGAACTCCCAAAAATAGTGAGAATACCCATGATCGCAATCTCTGTCAACAACGTTGAAATAATAGTCGTTAGATAGGCAAGTGCACCAGAAACTACAATTTGTCCCCAAAGTTTTCGTCTATTCAAACTTTTAATTAATTGTTTGCTCATCAGAAGCACTAACATCATAATCAAAATTAATTCTTCATATCGGATTAATCCGATAAGATCGAACATCTGAATAACAGCAACACTACCGAAAATTCGCCACCAGCTATTAATGTTTAGTTGTTTCAACAAATAAAGATAGGCTGTGAGCATAAAAATATATGACGTGACGTTAATCAATAAACCCTGTCCTGTTGTAATCACCATTCGACAATTTCACTTCCTTTACCATTAGCACCAAATAAAAATCCATAAACGGAATAAACTAATCATATCAGTCACCTCCTTATTTATAAACACCCTCAACTAATGCTCTTGAATTTTATCAATAATAATCGGAAAATACAACCACCTTAACATGAACGTTGCGTTTATTGTCATGTACGTTAACTTTATATCGTACTTGTACGTACACAAATGTTTTGTTGCGCAACTAATTAATTGCGTTTAGTTTTAATCCAATCATTTTGTTTCATCAATTTTCGATAGAATGCCAAAATGATACTGAAGAAAAGAATGACGTACATATAAGATACGAAAAGCGGTAATACCATTAAATGGCGCTTGGGTGGCACGTCTTCGTGGAAATGGCGCAACGTTTTTCGATAATTTAAAGTAAAGATGACGCCCAAAACGAGTGACGCCCCAAAAACCCCCAATAATAATAAGCCACTGTTTAGCCAGTTGGTATTTGGCACGGTGACAAACCGATAAATCATATCGCTAAAAAGAATAATGATGACACTATCAGAAACGAGGTTTAAATACGGTTGGGTTAAAAAATAGAGAATACTCACCCATTGTGACTTCCGTAAATGGCCCTCTTTCCACAACGGTTTGACATACTTCAGACAATCTAAGTTACCCTGCACCCAACGACTACGTTGCTTAATCAGCCGTGGGATTGAAAATAGCGCTTCTTGATAAACGTAAGCGTCTGCGACATAATCTACTTTTAAATGTTTAATCATTAATTTTAACGTTAACTCGTAATCATCCAACAGCGCTCTGCCCCAAGGCCGTTTACCAATGCGATCCAGAATTGGTTTCAATCTAAAAAACTGACCATTCCCACTCAAACCGACACTTTGAAACAATTTACGGGCGATTTGATCATAATTATTAATCGTAAAAAATTCGGCATCTTGGGCCACTTGGAGCGCATTTTTAAAGGGCGCCTTCATCTTGACTCGCAATTGAACCGCAGTACTGCCTTCGAAGTAAAAAGATTTAGCGACCGCGTCTAAAGCGTTATTCGACAGATAGGCATCCGCATCCAACACCCCGATGACAACTCGTTCAGGTGCCAACTGCTGTTCTTGGCAAGTGGCTAACACTAATTGCAACGCATCGTTTAACGCCTCACCTTTACCCTGTTGCGCATTTGGTAACTGCCTCTGATGCAGACTAACCCGCGCATCTTTGACTTGTCGAACACAATCAGCCGTTCGATCAGTAGACCCATCATCAATGACGATCACTTGGCCATCAAAATTAAAAGAACATAGCCGCGTCACCGTTTCTTGAATGACCTGATCTTCATCAATGCACGGAATTAAGAAAAAATAAACCAATGGTTCTTGCGTTGTCATGGCCATATAATCACTGGTTGTCCGTCGCTCAACGTACATCGAACTAAAAACCGTGGTTAAAACAAACGTGTAAAATAGCACCATGATGACAAAATATAGATCAATTACTAACTGCATATTTAGTGGTTCCTTCCACGCTTAATAGAATCCATGATAATCATTAATAACGTAATGGTGCCCGCCAAGACAACACTTACCACAATTAATATCAATATTGGTATTAATAATTTAATCAGCTGTTGTAACACCATCTTAAAACTCCTCACTTACATCAATCATTCCCCGTTAACCAATATCGGCCAAGCCGAATTCACGCGCCATAATCGTTAATATCCGTTCGGCAGCTCGTCCGTCGCCATACGGATTTTGGGCATGCGCCATTTCTTGATAGCGGACTTGATTCGTTAATAATTCATCGACTGCTTGTTCAATTGCGACTGGTTGCGTCCCAACTAACCGCAAAGTACCGGCCGCAACGCCTTCTGGTCTTTCAGTTGTCTCTCTAAGCACCAATACTGGCACACCTAAAGCGGGTGCTTCTTCTTGAACACCGCCCGAATCGGTCATGATTAAATAACAACGCGCCATTAAATTATGGAATTCATCAACCTCTAATGGCTTAATTAATTGAATCCGCTCATGGTTCCCTAACTCTTCTTGGGCCATTGATTGAATGGCTGGATTCAAATGAACCGGATAGATGAGCACCGTATCAGGATGACGATCAATTATTTGTCGGATCATTTTAAAAATCCGTCGCATTGTTAATCCTTGATTTTCCCGGCGATGCATCGTCAATAAAATAAGCCGCTGCCGCTCTGTCACCCCTTTAAGAAATGGTAACGTTGCTGTTTGGTCAACCGTTGTTTTCAAAGCATCGATTACCGTATTACCAGTCACGTAAATTTGCGCATCGGTATGGTGTTCTTGCAATAAATTCTGTTGACTTGTTTTGGTCGGTACAAAATAAATATCTGCAAGTACATCGACCAATTGCCGATTCATTTCTTCTGGAAACGGCGAATACTTTTGCCAAGTTCGCAAACCAGCTTCAACGTGCCCCAATTTAATTTGATGATAGTAAGCCGCCAAACTTGCCGCTAATGTGGTGGTCGTATCACCATGAACTAAAATAATATCTGGCTTTTTTCGGCAAATCACCTGGTCCAACTGACTTAAAACCGTCGTTGTAATCGTTGTTAACGTTTGTTTGGGGCGCATGATGTTTAAGTCAACATCCGGCTTAATCGCAAACAGCTCTAAAACAGCGTCTAACATTTGTCGATGTTGCGCGGTCACAACCACGATTGATTCAAATCGTTGATCCTTTTCTAACGCCTTAATAATTGGGGCCATTTTAATCGCTTCCGGGCGTGTGCCAAAAATAGTCATCACTTTCAGTGCTGCCATTATGATTCCTCACTTTTATTTTTTAATAGGTGACCTTTAATTCATCCAAATATAAAAAAAAACGCGTTGCCAATTAAATTGGAAACGCGTCTTTGTGCTAATCAATTGTAGTAATTACTTTGGAGGAATAATTACTACTCAATCATTATACCGCGTTTAATATCGAAAAAACAATAAAAATATAGTATAAAGATGTTTTAACAACATTTAAAACACTATTTATCTAATGATTAACAACCGTGATGGCCGCCATGGTGGCTGCCGTGGTGACAACCATTGTGGTGTTCGCCGTGGTGGCAATCGTCATGGTGATGATGACAGCCGTGGTGGTCGTCGGTATCACATTTCTTATCAGTGACTGTTACCGTTGGTGTTTGTTGGTCAGCCGTGATTGAGAAATTAAAATGATTCCGATTCAAAGTGTAACCAGTTGGTGCTTTTGTTTCGACAAAATAGTAATCACCTGCATCTAAATCACAGACAGTAACGACACCGTTCCGGTTAGTTGTTAAGTTAGCTTGAACGAGTTGCCCATTTGACCGGTATAGTGAGAAAACAGCGCCGGCTAATAGTTGACCGCAATCAGCATCTTTTTTAATTAAAGTGACTTGACCTTTAATCGCTGGTTTTTGATCACCAGTCCCATTACCTGAACCACCCCAAGCAACTTCCGCTTCAACACTAGCGGTTTGATTGCTACCGTTAATATCGGCTGAGATATCAGCTTTGTTGGTCCATTTTTGGTCAGCATTCAACCCAGTAATTTGTGATTGATAAGTGACGTTAACCGCTTTTTCAATATGGTCAAACGTAAACACTAATTGACCATTAACTTCAGAAATCGTCGTTGGTGTCACAGTACCACCGTCAGCGATAAAATCGCCATTGGCATCGAATTGACCCGTCTTAGCCACTAATGAGCCTGCGACATATTTTTGATTCGCACCCAATGTGTCATTGATCACGACTTTGTCCATCGTTTTACTAGCCGCATTGAAAGCGACGTTCCAAGTAATCAAATTGGGATGATCGTTGACTAATGTGTCATCTGAAATCCAACCAATTTTATTCAATAACCAGTCATTCATGATATTCTTGTCGTCATCCTTACCAACCGTCATAAGCGTTAAAGCACCATGGCGATTCAAGTTATGCGTTACAAGATAATCGTTAAAGGTCATCGTTCCGGTTTGTGAACCGGCAGCAATCTTAAATTGACCGATAACCGCGTGACTTTGAATATCATATAAATCAAATTGATAATTTTCACTCGTTACAACGTTGTTTGGCAAAGTAACGGTGCTAGTATCACCAGCGTGTAAATCGACGTTGTCGGCCATTTGCCATTGATAGGTCACTTTGAAAGCTTCCCATTTACTTAAAGTCGCCGTGTGCGACATGACATTATCATTCGTATCTGTAATGACGGCGCTATTCGCATCTAACCCTGTCATATTCCCAACCGTCGCAGCTGAGACGGTCCCCATTTTGAAGCCCATCAACATAATCAATCCCATACATAAGTATAGAATTTTAGTTGAAATTAACTGTCTTTTCTTTTTCATACCTAACACTCCTAAAATTAAATTTGATCAAAGTAAAACGTACCTTTATTCTTATTGGAAAATCACAACCTCTCAATCAAATTGAATATAATATATTTGTGCACATTTATATTATAAATAATATCTATAATTTTAGCAAGAAAATATCGTATTAATTGTATTGATTCTAATTTATCTGGTCCAAGTTCGATCACTAACGCTTAAATAAGCGACCATCCCAATTAACGTCAATCCAAGAATGACCAGTTGCCAATCAGATTGAACTGACGTCTGCGGTAATTGCTTAGCCGTTTGTTTTTGTGTTGTGATTTGCTTAGTCTTATTACTTGGCGTGAGTGGCTGTGCCGGCACTTCAGGTTTGGGCTTAGGGACCGGCCGTAACTGATTATATTTAACAACGGTCACCGCTAATTGTGCCTGACTAATTGTAAAGCTAACCGGCGTTGTATCCAGTTGATAGCCCGCTGGTGCCTGGGTTTCAACAAAATAATAATCGCCGATTGGCAATTGAGTCACCACAATTTGGCCGGTTTTATCCGTCTGTAAATCACTTTGCACGACTTGACCAGCCGCCGTTCTGAGGTCAAATACCGCGCCAGCTAATGCTTGATGCGTGGTCTGATCTTGTTTATGCAACGTGACTTGCCCGAGAACCACTGGTTGATTCGTCTTACTTACACTGACATTCTGATTTTGATTAGCAATAATTTTGAACTGAACCGGTGTCGCATCGAGTTGATACCCGGCTGGGGCTTGCGTTTCAATAAACTGATAGTCGCCAACGGCTAATTGAGTCACTTTAATTTGACCAGATTGATCGGTCACCAAATCACTTTTAACAATCTGGCCTTGGCCGTCAACTAATTTAAAATGGGCGTCTTTTAAAACTTTCGTCTCATCAGTGGCATCCTTTTTAGTTAGAACAACACTTTGGTTTGTCCCAGAACCGTCGCCATCCCCGCCGGTCGACGCCGTGTGCACCGCAACGGTCGAGGTTTCATATTGGTCACCACTTAAGCTGGCTTGGTTGGTATAACTGCCCGCAGCACCGCCATCAGTCGCCCGTGAATCATAATTAACCAAAACGGTATCATCTAAAGTCCCTAAGTTAATTTGAAATGATTGTTGATTATTAATTGTGATTTGACTACTAGGGACTGCGCCAATTACTGTATATTGATTCCCTTCTCCATAGACAACATGGCTCGCACGAATCGTATTTTCAATTAACGTTTGATTCGGTCCTAGCGTATCGGTCAACACCGCATTTTGAATCGTTAAGCGCTGATAGTTAACGCGCATCGTCCAGTGAATTAACGTCGGATCATTGGCATCAATCGTCCCCCATTTCCATAACTGTTCGTTACTATCCGGTTTAGCATTCGGTCCGACATAGACATTAGTAATCCCTTGATTACCCCAATTAAGCGGTACTTCGGTATCAATCGTAATATTATCCAAATTCCATTGAGTTCTGATATTAAACGAACCCTCACGATTAGTCGGATGGCTGGTGTAATAATCCGTAAAAGTGATCAGCACCGTGCCCGTTGTTTTATCGACAACCGCATTAGCAATTACGACACCATTTTCATCTAAAATTTCAAACTGAACATCACCACTGACCACCAGTTGAATCGGTAACGTAACTTGCATTGTATCGCCGGCTTGAACGGCTTGTCCGTCCGGAATTTGAAAATCATAGTGGGCCTGAGTCGTATCAAATTCGCCAACATTTGTGGCGGGATTACCCGCACCATCTAATAAAGCGGCGTTAGTAATGAATTGATCACCAAACTGAGTACTCGCCATAACCGGATGCGCCTGCCATAAACCTAGCGCAAACGTTACTAAACATCCGAGTGTTGCTAACAATAAAATTAAATTCTTTTTCACTTTTTTTCCTCCATTATTCGATCACGCATCTCCTAAAATAAATGGTAACCCTTATTAACAATCATTATAATGGGCCTTAATTCAAGATTAAAGGCCTTATCACCAACGTTCGATATCCAGACGTAAACGTTATTCATTATTAAATAAAATGATATTTAATTACAACAATCACTATAAAAGTGACTTCTCTAAAAAGTTTAATTCAAGCAAAAAAGCAACCAGCGACGCATGACTCGTCGTTAGTTGCTTTTTTGAATTTGATCTCTGCCCCGGATTTGCTGGCTAGTTTAAATAAATTTTTCGACATACCGCCGGAACCATTTGGGGATTTTGACTAGAAGATACATCGGAATCGAAAAAGTCATTATTGCTCCCAACAATCGAACTGGATGGAATTCGATTGATTTCTGTGCCGGTGGTGTCGTCGATACGAATATTACTGTAACCATCATAATAACACCAACCATCCCCAACATTAATCCCATTATACCTATGCCAAATGTCAAATTATTATTAAGCGTCAGACCCTCTTTCTCCGTCGCTGATTTCAAACTTTTTTTAAGAGTCATTAATAACACGGACCAAGCAATTATCGTCCATCCTAAACCAAAAATAATCCATGTTCCAAAAAATATTATTCCCGATAGGTTCGAATTATGACTGGTATTTATCAAACTATCTAAATTGCCAATCAGTACAAGCAGTATCAATAACCAACTAAAGATTGTTAAGGATAACCATCCTAAAGCTCTTCCTAGTTGATTATTATTATTATTTAACGAGTTCTTATTAACATTTCTAATTGACGACGAGGTCATCATTACTAAACAACTAATAGTGCAGACCACTATTTTCAGCGTTAAAAATAAAACCGATTGTTGTGCTGTCCCTATGAACCAATCAAATACTGCCATCTTAAACCTCTATCTAGTATATTTGCTAATTTCTTTTATCTATTTCGATCACGCCGTCTTTTAAGACGTGCTGGATAATCCTGAACAAGTTGTTGCTGAATCGCATAAGTCCAAACTGATTTTTCAAACCATTTTGGTATTTTGATTAGCAAATAAAATAAAACGATAAATGGTATAAAATATACCACAGCTAGTAAATGTGGTTTCCCATTATCAGGTATTCTAATAATGACTTCTAATAACCCCATTGAAGCAAGTGATGTTGATATTAGTCCAAAAAGCATCGTCATTTGAGCAAATCCAAATACATAATTATTGGAGAATAATATTTTTATTCTTTCTACATCTTGATTTTGATAAGCAAGCTTTTTCGCTTCTTTTGTCAGTACAGTAAAAGTAATGAGGCAACAAATAATGCCTACAATACCTGGGATACCTGATAGTAGTAAACCTAGTTTTTCACTATCATCGGCGTAAAAATGAACGCCTAATATTGCACCAGAAATCAATCCACCAACAAAATAAACAACGATACTTAATATAGCCAACAGCATAGAACTCCCAATTCGATTTTTTTTACTAATCAGGTCATAAAACATCCCCGCCATTAACGAGCCTAAAACAATTAGATAAACACCTATGAACCAAAATGAGTTACTTGTAATCCCTAATACGATACGTTGTGCTACCATTAATTAATGCCTCTACTTTAATTTAAATAAATTTTTCGACATATCGCCGAAACCATTTTGGAATCTTAATTAATAAATAGATTGGTACAATAAATATTAAAATTAGTACTATTATTCTGATCGGATGAATTTCAACTTGTTTAGTCGCCGGTGGTGTCAACTGATTAAAAAGCATTATCATCAACATCATGCAACCCACTATTCCGACCATTAACCCTGTGATACCTGCGTTCAACGTTAAATTATTATTCAGATAAAGTTCTCTTTTATCAACGGCCGGTTTTTCACTTTTCTTAATATTAGTCAATAGAAAAGACCAGGCAGTTATTGTCCAACAAAAGCCTGAAATGATTAACGTTATGAAAAAAACTGCGCCAAATAGATCTGATTGATATTCTGAACTCATTAAATTATTTAAATTAACCGCAAAAATTATCGTTGATCCTAACCAACCAACGACCGTTAAAAACAACCAACCTAACGAAGTCCCTAGTTTGCTATTATTCTTATTTAAAGAATCTCTGTTAACATTCTTTAACGATGATAAAATAACCGTTACTAAATAGATCCCGATGCATAAAATCATTTTTAATACTATCCATAAAACTGATTGTTGTGGTGTGCCCATTAACCAATTGATGACTGTCATCTTAAACCTCCAAATATTGAATTTCTATTTTTTATTTATTTCGATCACGTCGTCTTTTAAGACGTGTTGGATAGTCCTGAACAAGTTGTTGCTGAATGGCATAGGTCCAAGCCGATTTTTCAAACCATTTTGGCACATTAAATTGTAGATAGACTCCTAAAATATAGGGTATCACCGCTAATAAGCCAATCCAATGCACTTCGTTATCATTCGGAATTTTCAAGAGAAGATCAATTATTGCCCCGGATGGAAGTACGGTAAAAATGAGCCCCATCAATAACGTCAATTGTGAAAATCCAAAAACATAATTATTGGAAAAACTACTTTCGATTGTTGATTCTATATCTTGATTATCGCCATCTAATAGTCTCCGACAATTAATAACTAAAAATGTAAAAGAAAGCAATGAACATAAAAGTCCCATTATTCCTGGTACACCCGATAAAAGTAATCCCAATCTTTCACTATCCTCATAATAAAAGTGAACGCCTAGAATTAAGCCCACAATTACGCCACCCACTAAATAAACGACGATACTCAACACGGTGTCGATCATCAGAAATGTGCTTCGGTTCTTTTTATTCGTCAATCCATAATATATTCCAACCATTAATAGTCCTAAAACAATTAAATAAATACCTATGAACCAAAATGAATTACTTGTAACCCCTAATACGATATGTTGTGCTGCCATTAATTAATGCCTCTACTTTAAGTTTAAATAAATTTTTCGACATACTGCCGAAACCATTTCGGAATCTTAACCAACAGATACAGTGGAATCGCGAACGATAATATAAAACCTACGATTCTTAATGGATGAAATTCAAATGTTTTACTAGTTGCCGCAATTTTATCAGGACTACCAAATACCATTGTTAGCATAATAACACCAACCATTCCAAACATTAATCCCGTTATTCCTGCATTCAATGTCAAATTGTTATTAAGATACAAAACTTCTTTCTCCGTCGCCGATTTCGAACTCTTTTTAATATTTATTAATAACACGGACCAAGCAATTATTGTCCATCCAAGACTTAAAACAATCCATGTCCCGAAAAAAAGCAGCCCAGATAAATATGAATCATGGTCAGGATTTATTAAACTATCTAAATTACCAATCAAAATAAGTACTGAACCTATCCAACAAACAACTGTTAAGACTAACCATCTTAAAGGTATTCCTAAATGGCTATTATTTTGATTTAACGAGTCCTTATTAACATTTTTAACTGATGATAATGTAATAGTTATCAAATAAATAGTAGCGCAAATCGCTATTTTTATTATCAAAAATAAAACCGATTGTTGTGGTGTCCCCATGAACCAATCAAATATTGCCATTTTAACGATCTCCTAGATTACTGATATATTTTGTATAACTATACTGCTGATTGAGCGATTTTATTATTGATTGTACTTGTTTAAGTTTAGCTTCTTCTACAGTCTCTTCCATTGAAGTTCGCATACGTTGACTTGTACTATCAATAGTTTTATTTTTTACAAAACCTATGCCTTTACCGATTCCCTTACCACCCATATCTCCAGTAACATCTGAAATAAATTCGTTTCCGGTTACTTTATATGTGCCATCCCTTAATATTTCATTGGTTCCATTTGAAATTGGTTCGATTATTTCTTTCTTAATCTGATATTCTCCAAATTCAGTAACTGATTTTTTCCCATACGTTACCGTGACTACCTTACTTACTTCTTTTGCTGTTACACCACTGATTCTAGCCGGGAATATTGTTTGACTTGATTTAATAGTACCAGCAACAATATTTTTACCTATATTTTTGTTCATTACACTAGTAAATATTTTACTTTCTCTAGAAATATTCACCACTATTCCCTTTTCAGCTAATTCCTTATATGCCCCACTACTTCCAATAATACCAGAAGCTATATTTGCGGTTTCATACGTATATTCTCCTATTTGCTGACCTAATATCCATTGAAGGTTAGATTTTATAAAATTTGTACCTTCATTTTTGCCAGTTCTAGCTTTATCAAAGTCACTATACAATGTATTTGCATCAAAGGCTGCGGCCGTTGCAAGTAAAAGTAAAGGAACTGCGGCGCCGCCTGATGCTAGTGTCAACAGTCCCCCCACTACAATGAAAGATAAGTCTACAAACAAAGAAGCTGCTCCAGCTGTTCTGTTGGCGTCTTTTTGTTTTTGCGCTTCAATTTTCTTTTGTTTCGCCACCGCTTTTTCGTATTGCTTTTGGCTAGTACGAATTTGGCTAAGGCTCTGTCTGGCTTGCTTATCCGCAGCGGCCCGGCTCTGGTTCATTGCGCTAACACTCGCTAGCGCGTTCGTATACTGCTCACCCGCTACCAAATTAAAACCGCCGCCTTGATAGTCCGCCATTGTTGGCACGGTGCCACCCGCGTATTGACCGACGAGGCTGTTTAATTGCCCGATTAATGTGTCTAAAGTCGCAAAATCATTGGCGTGATCACTGTCGTAACGATGCCAGTCCGTTTGCTGATCGAACGCCAGCTTTTTCATAGTCGTCAAATTATCAATCACCGCCGAACTGTTCTTAGTGACTTTCGCTAAACCACTGGTTGCTTTTATATGCTCAACCTTGGTCATCGTTTTGGTAGCGCTCGTCAAAATTTTGTGATAATCGCGGCTGCGATTAGCGACTTCTGTTTGGTGCTTCGCTAAATCGTCATCGATCAATTTAAAAACAACGCCGTTTTGATCAACGGCTGGATAACCGATCACGTAGAAATCGAGCGTTTGTTGCAGATTGTCAACCGCCTGAAGCAACCCGTTAATCATACCGTTAATGTGGACCTCTTGTAAATATGCTGTGATATTAGTCGCGGCTGTTCCTTGAAAATTCTCAGAAGTCGCTAAGTTCTGTAAAGCTGTTTTAAGTTGTTCTAACTTTTCTGTTCGGCGCTTGAGACCATCTGTCGCGCGCTTTTGATAATCCGTTAATTTTTCATAATACAGTTTTGCCACGTTATTCACCGCTTTCCGTTAGCATTGTCGAGGGTCACTTGGTTATCGGCCGCCGCTGAAAAGCGACTAATATCGTGACTAATCACATCAGCATAGGCGTTGATCGCCTTCGTTAAATCAGCATACTTGGTTTGAAATTGCTTAGGAAAATTGGTTGAAAGACTGCCTTGAGGGGCATTTAACCCGTTACCCCCATCAAGGCGCTTAGCGGCCGAGTTAGCCTTCGTTAAGTCCGTGTTGTACGCCGCTTGATCTAAATGTTGTTTAACCATTAGCTACCTCCGATTGACTGTCCGCTAATAGGGACTATTAATTTGATATTTTGCGACCGTGCTGTATGCACCTGCGTATAAATCAGCGCTGAGCGCATCGATTTTACTTTGATAATCCGCAATTGCTTTCTCAATTCCGGTGTTGATTTTCCCGACAGCTTTTTGAAGATCGCTTAATTCATCGATAAATCTCATCTGTTGACTGCCCGCCCACTGTTTGGTCCCGGCCGTCATCAGTTTACTAATGTCTAACGCCGCGATTGCTTCTTGATTCGCACGTAATTTAGCTATCGCCGCCGATAACTTGTCAATCTTAGCTTGTTTAGCGGCATCCGCTTTTTTCCCCATCGACTATTCCTCCCGTAGGCTTGCGAATGGGTCCGGCGCGCCGTCCTCATCCAACGTTTGTAATATCCGATTCAGCTCGCCCACAATTAAGGCGTCATCCTCATCCCGATACCCTTCAAAAATCACTTTTAGAATTTGTTCATGATTAAAGTAGACGAGCTGGTCTTCAACTAATCCTTCTGGATAAAGAATCGCCCCGTAATCAAAATAACGTGGCGCTCCGCCATCGTCGCTTGGTAACTGAACACCGCGTTGCGCGATTGATAATTTCTTAACGGTTCCTCGTAGAATGATAATTGAGCCTAATGGCAAAAATTCAACCTGTTCCATTTGATAAGACTTCCTTTATTGATTATTTTTGACCGGCAAATCTCATTTTGGCGTATTTGCGGCCTTTGGATTCAAAGTAATAGGCTTCATTTTCAGCCAGTTGGCCCGCCATGGTTGAGCCCGTTGCTTGAATCAGGTTGGTCTCACTGAGCTTCGCCATGACCAGCCCAGCACTGACGATTTCTCGAATCCCCGGTGCATACGGATCAAAGCTACGGCCAACATAGTTTTCTGGACTCTGGATAATGATTGATAAGCCGGCTTTACGCCCTTTTTGAATCGTCAGTTTGAAATCGGCTAAGTTAAAGTTGGTGCCTTTAAAGAATTGTTCTAAATCAGCAATATACATTATCGCTGAATCTAATCGCCGATTCTCAGTCGCTGCTTGCACATAATCAGCCATTAATTGTTTTAAAGCCGCGATATCTTCTAAATCATTCGTAAAGACTTGATTAAACAAGTCGTGCTGCTCTTTTAATTCCGATTCCAAATCAACTAAGAAAAGCGCCTTGTTTTTTGCTAATGTTTTAAATTGCGCGAACAATACTTTTTGAATATTGGCTAACTGTTCCTCCGTACTGTGAGCAATCAAGAAGAATGCTTGTTGATCCGGAATAAACCCTAATGGCGCCGTATCGCTTAAGGCCAACCCGAACGGCAATTTGCCAGCGGCTACCCATTCAACGACCCGTTGATCGTGATTGAAGGCTGCTAGTTCAAATTCACTGGGCACAATCGGTAACACCGATGGCCGTTCACCCTGCCAACTGGCCTCCATGACGGTCACGTCCTCTTTAAGACGTTGCAAAATCGCCAGTGTTTCAGTTTCAGTATTCGGCGTATAGATTTGAATCGCGTTCACCTGCTCATCAACAGCTAACTGCCCGCGACCGTTGAAGGCTTGTTGCTGAATATACTCGCGGCCCATAATATTCCTTAATTCATCATTATCAATTAAGAACAGTGGTAACTGGGTCGCCATATTGCTCAACATCGCCATTCTGATACCTGAACTGCGACTCGTCGTCATCACTAGGTAAATGCCTAACGAATTGCCTTCTCGTAAAACTTGCATCAGCGTGCTATCAATCGCATCGCGCTGATGATCTTCCAGCGCGGCATCGTAACTATCAATGACATTGACAATGATTGGTAACTGTTTTTTCGTACTCATTTCATATTGCGTAAGGCTTGCCACCCCGGCTTGTTGAAAGGCTTTTTTGCGTTCATCGAGTTGTTCACGGATTCGTTGCAACATTTTCGTTAATTTTTCGACTTGTTCCAAATTAACGAGATCGGCCACGTGGGGTAAATCCTTCAAGGGCAATAAACCGTTCGTGCCAAAATCCAATAGATTAAATTGCATTTGTGCTGGCGTATTTTCCTTAGCAAAGTTCATCAATAAGGTTTGCAACGCCGTCGTTTTCCCAAATCCGGGACTACTATAAATTAAGGTGTTACCCTGTGTTTCAAGATCAAAATTAAACGTGACTTGCGCTTGTTTACTCGGCACATCCAATAGTCCAAGCGGTGCCGCGGTTATTCGTGGTTGTTCCCACTTAGTTTTAAAATCAATCTGCGGTGTGGCAATCATGGTGTCTAATGGCGGTAACCACGGTTTATCCGGCAGAACGGCCTTCGTTTCGGTGGCGATTGCGGCAATTTGATCCACGATTGCTTCTAATTGTGTTTTTTCAGCTTGTTGATTGGTCACTTGAACGACTTCATCTTCGGATAAATCGGCCGTTAATAATTCCGTTTGCCCGTAATCATTAATCAACCAAAGTCGTTCATCAATTTTGACTTCTTGGCTTTGATTTGGATCGTACTTGGCACCGCTCCACGCACTCTGGAATAATTCGTAAATTTCATTATTCCCAACTTGTAAATAGGCCCGACCGGGTTCAACAATGCTTGCAGCATCCGGTGTCTTTAAAATTTCGTTCGAATCAGCGACATCTTGCACTTTTAAAGCTAGTTTAAATCGAGAGTTCGACCAAATTTGATCATCGACGACCCCGCTTGGTTTTTGCGTCGCGAGAATCAGATGAACCCCCAGCGACCGCCCAATTCGAGCGGTCGAAACTAATTCGTCCATGAATTCGGGTTCATTAGCTTTCAATTCAGCAAATTCATCGGACACTAAGAAGAGATGGGGTAACGGTTTCGTCGGATAGTTAGCCTTTTCAACGGGGTCACTGACCAACTTACCGGCTTTATACAGTTTGGTATAACCGTTAATGTGATTGACCCCGAACTGACCAAATAAGCGTTGGCGTTTTTGTAATTCAGCTCGAATACTGGCTAACGCCCGTGCTGAACTGGCACCGTCCAAATTGGTGATGGCGCCCAACAAATGTGGGAGTTTCGCAAATAAATTCGCCATCCCGCCACCTTTGAAATCAATTGGCAAGAAACCGACATCTTCCGGTGCGAAATTGACGGCCAAACTCAATAGATAACTTTGCACCGTTTCGGACTTACCCGAACCAGTGGTCCCCGCGACCAAACCGTGCGGCCCGTGCGCGCGTTCGTGCAGGTTTAAATAAACAAGTTCATCTTTGCCGCGTAAGCCTAGAGGCACCGCTAATGATTTAGAGGTGTTTGCTTTTTGCCACCGTTGTGCAATCGCTAATTGAGCCGTCGTTTGCACGTCGTACATCCCTAAGAAGGTAACCGATTCCGGAATCGCATTTTTTTCGACTTCTAAATGGTTTAAGTTCGCTAAATGACTAATCAGCACCGGTAAGCTTTGTTGATTCGCTAACCGATAAGGTTTAAAACTTTTAGCAACATACTGCCGATCTTCATTGATTAGTTTAGCTGCTGCCAAATTGTCATATTCAATGAGTGTCGTGACGGTTTCCGGCAACATAGCAGCGCCTTCTTTCCCCCAGATGACCGTGACCCCGTATTGACTCATGTCTTCTGCCAGAAATTCATTTAACCCGTGACCGGCTAACCAACTGTCGTCGAGAATCGTTAAAATGTAATGCGGACTGAACGTCAATTGCTCGTGGCTCTTTTCGGAAACGAGTTGGCGGCGCTTATTGAGTAATTGGTAGAAACTGTTTAAGACCATCTCTTTGGTTTGAACATTGTGTACAATCCCGCGCAGGTTTAATGCGTGGATCTTGAAGTGGGGTAACCACCGCCATTGTGTCCAATCAGTTGCGTAGGTTTGTTCGGGCACTAAGGCCAGCATTTCGACATCGTGATACGAATGAAACGTCGCAATTTGCAAGAGCAAGGCTTGAACGACTTCGCTCAACTGTCGTTCCACCCCAACTAAACCAATCGTTTGATTTAAAAGGGAGGTTGTTACCGGCGCATCTCGCAAATACTGATAGGGTTCAATAATCGTTTCGCGCGCCAATTGCATTAAGGGGTCATTTTTATGTTGCTCATCATCCTTAAAATCCAATTTAAAACTAGGTGCGATTGCCCCAGTCCCCAACATGACTTTCAAGTAATCTTGATGATTACTCGTCTTTTCATAGATCCGCGGGCTATAATTTAAAATTAAATCGGCCAACGCCGGCATCGCTGGATAATGATAAGCCAGTGCATGCCGTTGCGTGACCGCCAACTGTTTAACCTGCGCCGCTTTTTCGACAATGTATTCTTGATAATGACTTGTTCTTAATTGAGCTTGCTGACCGGCCGTCTTTTTATTCGTAAAGAATGACGAAATCGAAATCCCCATCGTCATTAAACTAGCGCTCCCCATCCCAAGCATCATAACCGGATTGCGACCACTTAGAATCGCAGTCGCAAAGCTAGCGGTTAACATCCCCAATGGCGGCAGGATGGTCTTGAACAAATCATTCTTTTCTTGGTCCCGTAAATTTTCCGGTTGATTAATCGTGATTTTATCTTTGGGTTCTTGCAACATGATTCGGGGGCTTCTCCTGAAATCCGGAAAATCAATTGGATATTCCGGTTGATAGGGCACCGTCCGTAACCGCCTAAACTGCGTTTGCTGTGTCAAATCCGTGATTTTAAATTGGTGTGGCCGCCGTTCTAGCATCAGTCCCGCGACCAAGACTTGATCACCAACCGCGAAATTAGTGGTGGTATTAGTCACCCGTTTTTGATTCAAATAGCTGGCTTGCTCACCGGCCAGCAGCGTAATTTGATACTCATCTGCCCCTAAGGGTGTCACGATAACCCGTGCCGAGTCTTGGATTTGCAAATTCGCTTTATCATCGGCGGCAATCACCAACCGGTCAATCGGTGGTAAACAACTGACCGTGATTAACGACGAGTGCCGGACAATTAATAATTCAGCGATTCGGACACTCGCCTGCTTGAAGATAACTGGTTGCGCATCAATCTGTAACTGTCCCACGACTGTCGTCAATTGATGGTGGCCGACTTGCCGCTGTTGATTCGCAGTCATTGTGACGTGCAACAATTGGGCTTCGGTCAGAAAAATATCGAACGCTATTTCAGGGGTCGCTACAATTTGGTCGTCTAGATTGCCAACTTGCGGATAAATCGGCTTATTTTTCAAGACCATTGGCTTTGCCCCCTAACTTCTTGACGTATTTTTGAATGCTCGCCTGATATTGTTTTAGCCGTTTTTGCTTTTGGGTCCCATCCATACGATCATCGGCCTTAGTGACATCGTATAGCTTGGTGTAGGCATATAACGTTAATTGATTATCGCCGAGATTCTTAGCCAAACTGAGTGCCGTTTTAAAGTCACCCCGTCCGGTATTAATCCAGTACAACAACGTATTGGTATCACTCTGTGGAGATATCTGATTTAACAATGTTTTCTTTTGCTGATTGGTTAAATTATCGAGATTAATGTAGCTGGCGGCTAACACGTATTGCGCCGATTTCGCTAACTGTTTCGGATTGTCGGCCTTCAAAATATCAGTCGTTTGATTGTAATCTTTGGTCATAAAGGCCGCTTGACTATTAATCACCCGCGTTTGTTCGGGGGCCTTAACCCCTGACAGATACCCGACACTGCCCGCTAGCACCAAGGTACTAACCACGAGAACCCCAAATCCCCACCGTAACCAGGTATAGCGACTCTGTTTAACGGGCACTTGATTCAGCGTCATCCGCCGGTATTCGGCTTGTAGAATTTGAGTGATGGCTTGAACGTTCTCCGCTACGACAATCGATTGTTCAAACGGATTGCGCATTGCCGCCGAGCCATTGACCAACGCCACGTATTCGTATTTCGGATTGAGTGTGTTGAGCACTAATGCTTTATACCGCGCTAAAAATCCCAATGAATCTTGTTGTTCGGGGATCACAACGCCTTCAAAACCACGATGGGCCAGTCTAATCTGTTGTTCAGTGACCCAGATATTTTGGGGCGCTAAGAATAAATTAACATTCTGGCCTTGCCAATGGCCTAAGACGTTCAACATAATCGCCAAGCGCAACCGTTCTTGCTGATTGGCCGCTTGACTAGCGGCTTGCAACGTCTGCCCCCATTTCGGTAAGGCATATTGAATCATTAACTCATTATCTTGAGTGACCGTTAATTGACCAGGCAACAAAGTTGGGGTTTCAGCCAATAACGTTTCAATAAACGCTTGTTGGCCAGCTTGGTATTGATTGGCTTTTAACGTCACTTCAAATTGACCCGCTTCGATCCGGACTTCAATTTGATTCTGACCATCATTGATTTGTGTCATGCTTATTTCCCACCACTTCTTGAATTATAAATTGATCGCCATCACTGACTGGGTAATTAGCGAGCAGTTGATCTGGTGCTAATCGTAATTGCTTGCCCTGCAAACTCAAATGCCACTGTTGCGGCAGTTCAATCTTTAATTGTTGTAAATTTAACGCGATTAAACTTTCTAGACGCTGAGTCGTCACATAGCGTGGCACCTGTAAATCAAAGGATTGCGTTTGATATTGTAATGCAATCGCGATACTGGTTTTTTTAACCATTTTCAATCGTGCCTCCTAAAAAAATGTGCTTGTTGTTTTCCAATATAGACGCCCAGCAAGCTCGCGAATATGACCGCTATGCCGCCAATTAGCCACCATAACCAGGTTGGTAGACTAGCTGCCGGCGCTTGATTAGTCGTGGTCGCCGACGTCTCTGAGGTCGCAACTTGTTTAAACGCGATTTGTCGTTGCACCTGATAATCGGTTTTTTGGGAAACCTGGCGTTTGGTCTGAAAATCAACGGTTTTAGCGTGTTGAATTTCAGCCAGCACCGCTTGTTTCTGGCGCTTAACGGTCGCCGTTTTAGCCGTTAAGAATAGATCAGGTAGTACTTGATACGCCGTACTGACTTGTTGTTGCGCCTTTTGATTGTTGGTTTCAATCACTTGATCATTAATTTTAAGCGAACTGCTCGCGCTAACCGGTGTGCACAACGCTAGTAACAGGCCAATTGCTAAGCCACCACTAATCAGCCAATGTTTGTTGAACACGTTGCACCTCTTTTCGATCCTTTAAACAGATGATCAAGACACATAGGCTAACCATCGCTAGCAATAACAATAAGATTAGCAGCTGTGCAATCGTTAACGGTTTGGTCAATAATTGTCGATAACCATTCTCTAAATTTTGTAAAGGTGACCCTATAAATAGCCAGAATAAAACTGACTTAGTTTGAATGTTGATGCCTAAAATCGGCGTTAACATTAGGTAACCACCGATTAGAATGCCGAAAAGATACGGTGCCACTTTCGGGAACAGCCGCCAACAGAAATAGGTTACTAAAACGCTGATTAAATTGACGCCGGCGGTATAAAGCGACCAACTACTACGTGAATAGGCATCACTAACCCCGAAGGTCGCGTTCACCACGACTAAACTGGCCAGTAAACTCGTGACCGTTAAATAACCAACTAATCGCCAACTATTCTGAATCGTCGTCTTTTTGGCGTAACTAATGGCCAATAATAAGGTCATAATCACGGACAAGACCGTCATTAAATACGGAATCGCTGACGTGTTTTGCGCGGTTGTCTGCGAAGCCCCCTTTTTAATCAACGGATTAGCCAAAAAGTTAAAGACATTCTGATTATCCGCGCCGCCCGTGTGCGTATTCTGTAAAACACTGTTGAAATCGGCTGCGTATTTGCGATTGGCCGCTTGCGTTTTAGCCGAACTCGACACTAATTGATTCGTGTTCTTTAGGACTTGATTCGCATCAGCATTGGTCGCCGTCGTCGTCTTGACGAGCGTTTTAAATTGATCGGTTAAATTACCGATTTTGGTGGCGCCAGTGCTGGTACTTTCGACTTCTTGTTTGGTGCTCGTATTCAACTCTTGGAACGCATCGGCTAACGAATCACCGGTCCCATCGTCAAAATAGAACTCACTGATATCGTCATGGGTGCCTTCCTGATATTGTTGGCGACTAGTCGTCAATTGTGGATTGTCCTGCCATTGTTGATAGGCCGACTCAAGAGCGCTGTTGCTTTGGCGATACCAACTCGTTAATTTTTGTTGTTGTTCGTTTAACACTTCTGGGGTCCCCGCCATGCTGGTCAACGTCGCATTCAAAGAGGTGCCATCATCGTTGTTCAGTACAGCGTCTAGATCGGCAATCAAATGCGTGACTTCGTTCCAAACGAGGTGGCCTTGTTGCCCATACTGTTTAACATAGTAATCGGCAATCGTGTCCTGACTTAAATAATCATATTTGTTATAAACGGAATCAGGGCTCGCTAAAGCACTCATTTTAGTTTGCGCGTTCTGTTGCTTCAACCAAGCATTAAACGTGGTTGGTGTTAACTTCTGGGTCGTCCCAAAAATCGTGACAAGTCGTTGACTGAGATTGGCCAACGTATCGAAGTTTTCCGTAATCGCGCCAAAATCACTTTGCAACGCTTGGGTTTTAAGCGTGTCATTGACGAAACAACTCAACGTCCCCTTTTGAACTTGATTGTTAGCCGCATCCGAATCTTGATAGACAACTTGATAGTTCAATGTCCGGTAGGCCGTCTTGTTATCCGCATCATTAAACGTCCAAGTGACCGGTAGTTTTAATTTGAGAATGATTGATTCCGGTATTTTGGTTGACGCTTCACGCGGTGTTTTGAACCGAATCTTAATCGCTTGACCTTCTAAGGTCGCCACGCCTTGATAAGGCGCTAATTGCTGATTTAACGCGGCTAATTCTTCAGTGGTCAGGGCTAATGCCAATTGCTGCTGATTGGTCGCTGTGACCGTGATGGTACTTTCTTTATTAGTCATCACTTTAACCGTGTTCTCAACCGTCGCTTTGGTTTGTTCAGGCGCGACCGGATTCGTCGTATTCAACCAGATCAACTTAGAATCACTCGTCGGCATCGCTTGCCCCAAATCCGTTTCAGCATAGCGTTTGACAATCTCATATTCAGCTTGTAATTGATCGTGTTGCGCTTGGCTAATCAACTTAGCGGCCAACAACTGTTCAATCAGCGCGGGTAACTGACCATCTAAGCCAGCCACCTGTTTTTTAATATCATCCGCATTTAAATAATCGGCCATCGGTAATTTTGAAGGACTATCAACGGGCTGCATGATTTTTTTCACTGATTCGCGAATATCGGCATCCGTCACTGCCCCTTGACTCGGGTCTTTACCATTGAAATAATGCGTTTCAGTTTGCGTTTTTAGTAATTCCAGATGCGCTTTTTGTTGGGTTAATGCCGCAATTTGTGCTTCCAAATCCGTCATCCGTTTCTGTTGTGCTTCGGAAAAGGCTTGCCCAACCTCAGCCATATTCACCAATAACCCGGATTGATTGCCCGCTGTATCCTGACTGGCCAGCTGATCAAAATTAACTAAGCGCACATCGTTATATTGCTGATAAAAATCTTGATAGACTGTCGTATCGGTCGTTGACTGCTTAGCCACTAAGGCATTCGCATGGTTCAAATTCAATTCACCAATTTTATTTTGCAACATCACGTATTTAGCTAAATCTTCGGCTGTACTTTCTGCAGCCGCGCTATTTGCTTGCAGCATGGTTTGAGTCGCTTTGGTGAAATCAGTCTGTTGCGTTTGCCAATCCGCATTCTGATCATTTAAACCTTGGGCCGCGGTGACGATTTCCGTTAAACTAGTCGGTAACGTTTTAAACGGCGTCTGAATCTGATTGGTCAACGCCGTTTGGGATGTTTGATTTCCCGCTGTTATGCCAGACACATTTCGTTGTGCTTCAGAGAGATTCGCTAACACGCTTGAAAAATACATTTTGATAATCTTTTGATTAAATGAATTTATGATAGTCCCAATTTTCGCTTGGACTAATCGATTTGTTTTTTCACTAGCCCCTTTTTTAACTTTGTATGTAATTTGCGCTTTTTGGGGATTCATACTCTCCAAATTCAATAAACGCTGCGAGAAATTCTGAGGCAAAATAATTTCAACATCGTAGGTGCCATTCTTAAAACCGGCTTCGGCAACGTTTTGTGAAGCGACTTGCCACGAATGTTGATGATCTTGATTAACTAAATTGATAAAGTTCTTCCCCAAATTGAGTGTCTTATTTTGATATTTCGTACCCAAATCTTCGTTAACCAGCACATAATGCACCGTACTAGCCTGTTTATTCGATAACTGGTGTAAATGCTGATTATTCATCCCAACTTTAATCAATAAACCACTGACAGCTAAAATCCCTGCCAGAACAAATAGAAAGCCGCTGATTTTATTAAACTTTTTCATCCATTTTCCTCCACAAAATAAAACGACGTTAGCAATTTTTTGCCAACGTCTGTTTGTTTCCTATTTATGCTAGCTGATTAAAAGCCAAAGCCCTTAGCATCTTGTGCATCCCGTTCGGCAACAGTATTGGCATATTTATTCAATTGCGTGTTGATGCTTTCCAACAATTCTTCAAACTTGGTGACTTGACCATATAGTTGATTGTATTGTTCTAAGTAAGATTCAAAAGCAGAACCTTGCCATTCTTCATGAATCGTATTGTTCATCGCATTGACCGTTTGAATCTCCCGTTCAATCCCTTCCTTCGCGCGTAGATAAACTTGCGATTGTTGTTGTAGCTGTTCTGGTGTGACGGAAATTTGTGCCATAATGATTCACTCCTATTGTTTAATTATTATTTGAACACTTAAAAATTTAACATATAATTTAAATTTAATCAATAATTTATATGTATTTTATCTATATTTAAATGCTATTATATCCACAACATCTGTTTAATAAACTTATTTAACGCGCAAAAAAAGTCAATTCTCTACGAGAATTGACTTTCTAAATATAGATTTAATTGGCCATTAAAATAGCGACATATTGTTCTAAATAAGTTTGATCGATGACATCATAATCAGCGACTAACTCACTATCAAGATCTAAAACGCCGACTAGCTGATTATCTTGAAGCATTGGCACCACAATTTCAGAACGGGCCCGCGAATCACAGGCGATGTAGTTCTGCCGTTGCTTCGCATCAACCATGATAACCGTCGCTTGGGTTTCAGCTGCTTCACCACAAACCCCTTTGCCCATCGCAATGTGAACGCACGACACATTCCCTTGAAAAGGCCCGAGAATCAATTCACCATCTTGATATAAATAAAAACCGGCAAAGACCGTGTTCGATAATGTCTGATTCAATAACGCCGAAGCGTTCGCTAAATTCGCAATCAAATTCGTTTCGCCCGCTAATAAAGCTTTTTGTTGCGCCAGTAGCATCTCGTACGCCGCGACCTTCGTTTCTTGATCTTTAAACGCCATCTCAACAACCCCTTTTGAGATAGTATAACGAAACTGACTGTTTTTAACAATTTTAGTGCCGGGCCTTAATTAATCACCGTTAATGTGGTTTGCGCGACGGACTGCCCGTTGACGATTAACGTCACTTGATGAACACCTGGATAATGCTTACGCGTCGTTAAATCTTTGAAATTAAGTTGGCGTTGGCCAACCAACGGCACATTTCCATTGACTGGTTTATCCAGTAACTTAAAGAGCTTCCGCGATGTTTGCCCGTTAGCTTTAACGTAATCCACGGCGTATTCAATTCGGACAAATAATGCATCCTCAGATCGCAGTTCGACTTTGTACTGTATTAATGTCTTTGCCCCAATTGCAACGGTTGTTGGATTAACGATTAATCTAGCAGACTGCACCAATGGTCGATTGGGTTGATCGATTGCGTAGCCAAACAACTCTTTAACCGTCTCAAACGACTTGCGTAATAACGTGCGACAACCATGGCGAATAATCCAATCGGTTTCAGCCGATTGTCCTTGCCAGCGTTTAGCGGTCGCAATCACTAAATCCGGATGATCTTTGGCTATATCATTTAAATTATTGGCAACACTTTTACGAACATACAAGGCCGGATCATTTTTCAATTGTTCTAACAACGCTAAAACAGGTGTCGGATCTGCTTTAAAAATCGGTAGCGACTGCCCCCAAGGTAATCGGGGCCGACAACCTTCCGTCGCTAACCGCCGCACATGTTGATTATCGCTTTGCGCCCAACGGTTCAATTGAGCCATTGCACGCGTTGGGTCCGCTAAAATAAACGTCCGAATCGCAAACTCAGCCGATGATTGTTGCGTAAACCATTCTAAAGCCTGCATTGATAAATCCCAGTCATCTTGCACATCGCCATAAACGACCACGAAATCCGAAAAAAAGAGATACGGAAATCCGTAGCATTCCGGCGCAATGGTCATCAACACTTTAATCGCCGCTTGATACGATTGGGGTAAATAGTGCCCTAAAATCGTGGCAATTTTACGCGTTCGTTGTTTCAACGCCAATTCATCCCAAGGTCGCGCTAAAGTTGTCTCAACAAAATCAACCGCGTTAAACGTTGGTAAGACTTGTTGCACCTTGGCGGCAAAAACCGTCAGAAAATCTCGATGGTAAATATTCTTTAATAATTCTGTCATAAACGCCCTCCATTAATGATTAATCTTATTATAACAAAATAAGATTGTTCACAAATATACAAACAAAACCTTGATTTGTCATTAAACTGTCGCTATGATTAGATTAATTACATAGGAAGTGAAGTGAGCTATATGGCAAAAGATAATAAATTAAGCCGTAGTCTATCATCACGTCAAATTCAGATGATTGCACTCGGTGGGACTATTGGGGTTGGTCTATTTATGGGATCAGCCGCCACCATTAAATGGACGGGTCCTTCAGTCTTGCTTGCGTATGGCCTGATGGGGATTATCCTGTATTTAATCATGCGGGCCTTAGGTGAAATGCTCTATCTGGATCCTTCCACTGGTTCGTTTGCCACATTTGGTAGCAACTATATTCACCCGGTCGTCGGTTATCTGACCGCATGGAGTAACGTCTTTCAATACTTAGTCGTTGGGATTAGCGAAGTAATTGCGGTCGGCACCTATTTACATTATTGGTGGCCGAATCTACCGGCGTGGATTGCCGGCGTTGTCGTGATTGTCACGCTATGCTTAGCCAATCTCACTTCGGTCAAGGCCTACGGTGAATTAGAATTTTGGTTCGCGCTAATTAAAGTCGTTACCATTATTCTAATGATTATTCTCGGCTTACTCGTGATTATTTTTGGTTTCGGTAATCACTGGCAACCAATCGGGATTAGTAACCTTTGGAAACATGGTGGTTTCTTCACGGGTGGTCTGTCTGGTTTTATTTTCGCGCTATCAATTGTCGCCGCGTCTTATCAAGGTGTTGAAGTCATCGGGATTACCGCTGGTGAAGCGGCCGATCCACAACATAATATCGTCAAAGCGATTCAATCAATTGTCGGTCGGATTCTAATCTTCTACATTGGCGCCATTTTCGTGATTGTCGCGATTTATCCTTGGAATCAATTAGATGCTGTTGGTTCACCGTTTGTGGAAACCTTCTCGCGTGTCGGGATTACCTTCGCCGCCGGAATCATTAATTTCGTCATGTTATCCGCCGCAATGTCTGGTTGTAATTCTGGGATTTTCAGCTCTAGTCGAATGATGTACACCCTCGCCCAACGTGGTGAATTACCCAAGTCATTCATGAAGCTTTCAAAACACCAAGTGCCTTATTGGCCCGTTGTCACAATTTCAATTGGGATTTTAATTGGCTTAATTCTAAACACTTTAGCGCCATTAGTTTTCCCTAAGGCGACTGATTTATTCGTCGTGGTTTATAGTTCAAGCGTATTACCTGGTATGGTGCCTTGGTTTGTGATTCTAATCAGTGAACTCCGTTTCCGGAAAATGTATCCTGAAAAAATCGTTGACCATCCCTTCAAAATGCCTTTCTATCCTTGGACGAATTACATCGCGATTGCCAGTCTATTAGTCATTTTAGTATTCATGTTCTTAAATCCAGATACACTCATTTCAGTGATTATCGGGATTATCTTCCTCGTCGTGATGACGGGTGTCTACTATTTACAATACGGCCGTCAAAAACGCGCCTAACTAAAAAAGGTTCGATAATCGACGAATTAACGTCGGTTACCGAACCTTTTTTGATTTAAGCTAATAATGCTGACAGCACGTAGAGGATCACAATGTGAATTGGATAGAAATAATAAAAGAACCATTTCATCTTTTTACCCTCTTTGCCGCTATACAGCGCAATTAAAATGGCGGTAAAGGCTGACATCCATTGAATGTTACTACTGAACAGACCCGTAAAGTTAAAGCCCGTTGAAATTAAGGAGAAAACAAGTAATGTCACAATTTGGAACGTCCGTTTTTCACGGAAGATGTAAAAGAATAAGGCCAAGAGCACTAACGTAGGCCCCCCCTCATTGGTAAGCAGGGTTGGGAATAGAATTGAAAAGAAGCGAAAAACATTAATATTTAAATGTTCGATATTATTAAATAGTTGCATGAAGAATGCTGTGTAGCCGAATATTAATGCGAGCACACCGACAGCAATCCAACCTTGTTTTTTATTCTGACGCCAATTTCTAAAGCCATCGTAACAGTACATGGTAAGTACGCCCAGCAGCAATGTTCCAAAAATATTATTTATCAAAGTGACTGGTTCATGCGGTAATGCCATTGGTAGGGCCAAATCAATCACACCCATAATCCAAAAGCCAACTAATAAATTGCGAATATAGGCTAATTTATTACGCGTATAGTGAAACCCTTCCGCACTTAGAAATAGAAATATCGGTGCGACTAATCGCCCTAACATTGAAAACCAAATCGGAATCCCTTTAAAATAGAACATTTGATGCACGTGATCAAAAACCATCAAGATAATCCCAATCACTTTCAATTGAAATGCGGTTAACTTCTTAGTCATCTGAACGCCTCACTCTCTTTTTTTACTTTTTAAAGTATACCATTAAGTTTTGTACAATCATATCGATTTACACAACTTATACATTACATATTTGTTATACTAGCGATTAATATAATTCAAGTATACGTGGTTGGTGGGCGTGGTGTAAATGGATATGCAATATTGGTTATTACAATCATATGCTATTACTTAATATTTTGAAAATACATCGACATTATCGATGATAAATTAGATTTAGTATATATGCTTAATATTTCCGCGACTTTAAACTAATTAGCATATATTCACAATTGTATCAATTAATAATTGACACTTCACTAATATTTGGATATTATTAACGAGTGTTAAATAAGCGTTTTTTTACGCTATGATAATATAATCATCATACTGAACTATATTTTTGATAGTTACTCTCATATAATCATCCACTGTAAACGTAAAATGAACGGCTATTTTTGGGAAATATGCTGTTTTACCACCGGATTATCAATAAGATGACTATTGAAATATAATTCATATTATTTGGAGGAGATATTTATGAGTATCATATTTACAATTATTTTTATCGCATCTGCTGTCGGGATTTGGTATTTCTGGAAAAAGAATCCTAACAAGAAAAAATTAATCGCTAGTATTATCATATTAGTCCTATCTGCAATATTGATTGCTACTACATCTGGAGATGATAGTAAATCTAGCACTGATTCAAGTAATCAAGTTTCAACAAAAAAAGGCTCCACGAAAAAAATTACAGAATTGGAACAAGCGACTATCGATGTTGATGCTCTTTTTTCAAACTCAAAACATACTAAACTATTGAGTGGCACTACGGAAGAAACAATCGCTTCTGTAAAAAAAGAAGTTTCTACTTTAAAATCATCAAAAAAGAAAACACAATTAAATCGAGATATTTTAAAGGCTGAAAAACTTTGGCCTGCCTTTAAAGAAACTTCTATAAAAAATTCGGCAAGTGAATCCGTTAAACTTGCGAGTGAATCTACTGTAAGAGCATCTGAATCTGCCAGTGAATCATCAAAACTGGTTGCTGAATCTGAATCAAGTGTTCGTGCCGAATCCGAATCACAAGCTGCTGTTGCTGCCGAAAAAGCAAAGGAAAAAGATCCTGCCTCATATCAATCCGGTATTACGTATGATCAGGTCGCTAGAACTCCCGATGATTATTTAGGGAAAAAAATATACTTCACAGGTCGAGTACTACAAGTAATGGAAGACGATGGTGAAACACAAATTAGATTAGCAGTTGATGGAAACTATGATAATGTTCTGCTTATCGATATTAATAATTCAGATTTAGCCGGTAGTCGAATACTCGAAGATGATTTAGTTAATGCTGCAGGATACAGTAACGGTATTATTAGCTATAAATCAACTATGAGCGGAAAGATATCAATTCCAAGTATGTCAGCAAAAGTAATTGAAAATCAAGGTGCCGCTTCCGATGATTATGGTTATTAGAAATCTCATCTAACAATTAAAAATTTTAAACTCAAATACACGCCTATCCAGTAATACAGGATAGGCGTGTATTTATGTATATCTATTCTAATTTTTGATTATCCATATTTAACCGTCAATTTAACTTCTTAATCCCGTTCCTTTATCAATCAAGTACCAACAAATCGTATATAACACGACGATGAATAGCACTAAAATCGTGATTGAGACCGCAATTGAGACATCCGCAACCCCCAAGAAACCGTACCGAAAACCAGAAATCATATAGACAATCGGATTGATTTTTGAAACCGCCTGCCAAAAAGGCGGCAACATTGAAATCGCGTAAAAAACGCCGCCCAGATAGGTTAACGGTTGTAACACAAACGTCGGCACGATCGACACATCATCATAAGATTGTGCAAAAATACCATTAATCAGACCGGCTAATGAGAACAAAATCGCCGTCATTAAAAAGGTCACAATCACCATCAACCATGAATAGACGTGTAATGGTACGAAGAATAAGGAAATCATCGTCACCAAGGCCCCGACTAAGATACTGCGCCCGAGTCCACCAATCACGAATCCCCAAATAATAATGTGGGTCGGCACTGGTGCGACCAGCAATTCTTCAATATTCTTCTGGAATTTTTGCGAGAAAAAGGACGATGATACATTAGCGTACGAACTCGTAATAACCGACATCATAATCAAACCGGGCACAATAAAGGCCATGTAAGAAAAACCACCCATATTACCAATCCGACCGCCAATCATTTTGCCGAAAATCACAAAATAGAGTGAGGTCGTGATGACTGGTGGGACTAACGTTTGGACCCAAATTCTTAAATAGCGGTTTGTTTCTTTGACCGCTAAACTTTTTAAAGCCGTTAAATATAAATTCGTCATCCTATTTCGCCCCCGATTGGTTTTCTGTCGTAATTTTCAAAAATAAGGCTTCTAGGCGATTCGACTGATTCCGCATCGACAGCACTTTAATCCCTTGCGCACTTAACTGTTCAAACAGCGCATTAACCCCTTGATGGCGTTCAACTTCCACTACCAAAGTCTGGGCATCTTCCAAGTGACTCTGATAACCCTCAATTTCAGGGCTTTGAGTCCCTTCAGCCAAATCAAAGATAAAGGTTTCAAACTGTAATTTTGCCAGCAATGCTTTCATACTGGTATTTTCAATCAACTCGCCCGATTGAATAATCCCAATATTGCGACACAGCATCTCGGCTTCTTCTAAATAATGCGTCGTTAAAATAATCGTTGTCCCACTGGCATTCAATGCGCTTAAAAAATCCCACATTTCACGTCTTAATTCGATATCGACGCCCGCGGTTGGTTCATCTAAGATTAATAAACGCGGTTCATGCATTAAGGCCCGCGCAATCATTAAGCGGCGTTTCATACCGCCGGAAAGCATCCGCGCGCGCACGTTGCGTTTCTCCCAAAGATCAGATTGTTTCAAATACTTTTCACTGCGAATCAAAGCTTCCTTGCGGGGCACACCGTAGTAACCCGCTTGATTGACCACAATCTGTTGGACCGTCTCAAACGGGTTAAAATTAAATTCTTGGGGGACTAATCCGATCTGTTGTTTGGCACGAACCAAATCCGTATCGAGATCATGACCAAAAACTTGAACATGCCCAGCTGTTTTATTGATCAGCGAGGTGACAATCCCAATCGTCGTCGATTTACCCGCACCGTTTGGCCCCAAAAGCGCATAGAAATCCCCTTCGTCAACCGTTAAATCAATCCCGCGCAATGCTTCAACGCCCGATGAATAGACCTTTTTTAAACCTTTAATTTCAAGTGCAGCAGTCATTTAATCAGCAACTCCTTTTTATCTATTCTCTTTTCTGAATCTAACTTAAAAATTTGAGCTGTTAGTGCTTGAAATTCTGCCAGCCGTTCTGGCACTAGTGAATAGTACTGCCATTGACCGGCTTTACGCGCCGTTACTAGTCCCGCTTCCATCAAGACTTTCATGTGGTGCGAAAGTGTGGGTTGTGTAAAATCAAAATGATCTAAAATTTGGCACGCACACTTTTCACCTGTTGAAATTACATCTAATATTTGCAGACGATTCGGTTCGGCCATCGCCTTCATTATTTTTGATAAACGTAAATAATCCATCATGTCACTCCCTACATAGATAACTATCTATCTTTAATATAGATGACTATCTATCAATTGTCAATCAGTCGGCCAACTAAAAAAGACTGCAATATAGGTCTAAGCATCCTGATATTCAATAACATTCTTCTTCGACGCGCACCATAACGCATCAATTTCCGTTTAAATCAAAGAAATCAGATTATCCTAAATTCGGGATAATCTGATTTCTTAACTTGATAGGCAATTGACAACCGCGTTCTGTCACAGCTGGTTTATTTAAAAACGTCCGTAATACTTTGAATAATTTTCTGGGGTTGTTTGATCGATTGCTTCGCTTTTTCAACAATTTCATTGGTCGAGAAGCCGCTGACCTTGGTTGTCGCATCGCTGGATGATCGGCCAGTTGCATAATCAAACTGCAAGCCCGGTTCAATGTTCCAGACATAGTCATTAAAGTTGAGCGACCCATCACTTGAGATGGCTTGTACCCAATAGCCCCGCGGCATAAGTTCATTGCCCCGGAAAACTGTCGTGACTTGATAGATGACCTTTTGTCTAGCCGCTAGTGCATCACGCACCTTTTCTTCAAAAATTTGCATCGTTTTTTGATTGCTATATTCGGACTGAGTCGCCAGATTTAACGGATTATCCAGACTACCTTCCGTACCTTGCTGATAGTGACCGTTCTGATCAAAATTAAACGTGATCGTATAGGCTAATAAATGCCCGCGATTCTGGGGCGTCATTCGGCGACCATTAATCGTGACCGGTTGATTATGCCAGCCCGTTGGTTGCCAGTTCTGACTCGAACGACCTTCTGATTTACCCAAATTGCGATTCGATAAATACCCAGTGACCGTGGTCGTCCGGTTTAACGCATCCAAAGCGCCATAATCAATTTTTTCAGTCTGCCAATTAGCAATCGACAAGGTGCTTTTACCGTCATTCACCGGTAGATAAGCCGCATCCCCGGATTTAAAATCCCGCGCCGCTAGTGTGCTGTATTCAGGCGCAATATTTTTGGACGTCGTTGTACTCGAAGTGCTGGTCCTTTGACTCGCTTGATTAGTGGTCGGATTGGCCTGGCCGTAATGGTAACCCACTGCTAGCGCGGCCACAATTGTGGCCGCACTCGCTAATTTCTTAAACTTCATCTTGTAACCTCAATCCTCTTTCGTCTCTTTCTAAAACTCAATTGCGTACAAAACGGAATCATCCAGTTTCGTAAACGCCAATTTCTGGTAGAATTTTTCAGCCGGCATCCCACGATCAGTATCCAAAATCATGGCGTGCACGTCGTTAGCGACTAGTTCAGCTTGCAGCGCCTGAATCAACGCTTTACCGTAGCCTTGACCTTGTTTCTCCGGATCAATACACAATGTATCTAGTTGGTACTCTTCACCCCGATACCAAGACCGCACAAAACCTAAGGCGATCCCAACAATTTTATGATCAACCTCTAAAACCCAAGATTGCGCCGTATTCATCGACAGCAACCGTTGAAAATGACGTTCAATATCCGCAACTTGATTGTCCTCCGACCAAGGCGCCTGCTGAAACGTTTTAACATATAATTCAGCGGCCGATTTGATATCAGTCGGTTCGAAATTTCTGATGTGCATATAGACCTCCAGATAACTGCTTTAATGCCATTATACCAAATAGATAGTTAAATAACGGTGTTGGTATATTGCTAACAGCAACTATCTGTTACAATTAAAAATGTAAGCGGATTATCTTATTGAGGAGCTGGTTTCTGTGAGTTTTATCGATGTATTATTTAATATTTATGACTTAAGTTGCGCGGCCATTGATTTTGTTCGACGTGCGGTTAAACGCCATCAATAGGCTAGCCGCCATTCATTAATAAATCGCTTTTTAAAACTTAATAATAACGAAAGAAACGAGCTACCGATTATCAGGCAGCTCGTTTCTTTTGTTGTTATAACTCAGTTCGAACTACCTTCTACAAAATTTTTAATTTTCCGATTTGCCGTAAAAAGTAAACCAAAGATAACCATATAAATTGCAAATAAAATGATAAACAATTGCCAATCAATTATCGTTGCTAGCTTCCCAAAAAATAATGAGCCAATTGGTAATGGTGCCACGGTTAAGGTATTAAAAGCACTAAAAAACTTCGCCCGTTGTCCTTGAACCAGACTGGCTTGCAGATACGGCGTTGTAACCACTCGATTAAGTCCTTGGAACATAAAAGCGATTGCCCAAAATCCTAAAAACAGATAATTATTTTTAAGCAAGCATGAAATTGTCAAACAAAGGCCCATTCCAAAACAGCTAATCGGGAATAGACTACCTAATTTAAAGTGTTTTAATAATAATTTAGCAAACAGTGTTGTCCCAATTGTCACCCCAATGGATTCAATTGCTAAAAGCAGGCCATAAAAGCCTGCACCGCCTAATTCTTTACCAATCAAGACGGCAAAAACGGCTAATCCCCCGAAGAAAAAATTGGCGAGTCCACCAAAAAGCGTAATTAATAGGAGATCTTTGCGCGCCCGAATTAATGCAATTCCGCTAAAGATAGACGTCTTTTCCCTTTCAATATTGGTCGCGACATTTTCAGGCACATCTGGCATTTCAATTTTCATAAACAAAAAGGCACTGGCAATAAATGAAATAATATCAATGATCATTAATGAAAAAACGCTAAATACTTTTAATAAAAAGCCCCCAATCGCATTGCCAACGTAGTCCATGGCATTGTAGGAAAAAGACATGTACATTGAAGCACTTGAAAGCCGATTTTCCGTAACAATCTCCGGCATCAAAACGTCCTGTACCACATAGGCGTTCATCCCAAATGTTGCAATCAAAAAAGCAAATATACAAATTAAGCTAGCTTTCATAGTCGTGTCCATCTGGAATGCAATTAATAGAATAATGGGCAATAAGAATAAGCCTTGTCCTAATTCAATAAAGACTAATAGTTTTCTTTTATTAGTTCTTTCAATAAAATCACCTAAAAGAAAAGAGAATAAATTAGGAATAAATAACGCAAAGTTTAATATCCCCACCCAGAGACTGGAATTGGTCAGTGAAAAAATATACCAGGACAAACCAATGGCATATAAACTATCACCAACGTTACTGATGGAGCGACCTATGAATAAGCGTTTGAAATTTTGATTAATCAAATTTTTCTCCTACATTGATTTTAAAAATAGCTTTAAGTCAGACAACTTCCACTTGTTAGGTCCTTCATCCTTTCACATTGAACCCCGCTATCAAGCGTCCTTTTCAGCACTCTGGCAGCATCATCATTAAAATACTTTACTAATGATATTATCAATTGAATTATTAGAAGTCAAGGAGGATTAAATTAGAGTGCTTTCATTTTAGGCCGACTGAGGATTATCACTTTACTTTTCACCGATTGTTAAGTACACTTAACGAAAGAGGGTGAGTCAGTGAACAACGATATCCAAAATAGACGTGAAGCAATCCATTTAAGTCGACAAGCGCTAGCGGATTTAGTTGGTGTCAGTCGACAAACCATTTACTTTATTGAAAATAAACAATATAAACCTTCGATTGATTTAGCACATAATCTGGCGCAAGTATTTCAAACAACTATCGAATCGCTTTTTTTCTTCGACAACTAACCCAAACGAAAGTAGGCTATCTAATGATGAAAAAAGATGAACGTAGTCAACAAAATTACGAACGTAGCGGTTATTACGCCCTGTTATTCTCAATTTTTCTAAATATAATCGGTATGATTGTTCTGCCAATTATTGAAAAAGGCCCTGGATTAGCTTTTATCAGCATTACCACTATTTACGTTTTACAGATGCTTTTTTGGATCATCATGAACACGTTATTGATGAGAACAACGCTGCAAACCCATAGTCTTTTTTGGTTGATTGGCGCAATTGTCGCACCCCTGATCGGCGCTTTAATATTTATACTCACAAATTATTTATCAATCATTATCGCTAGTTTTATTGTCAGCGGGATGCTTGCTATACTATTTTTCAAACAACAAAAGAAAAATTAACGGGGGTCGTACTTATGAGCAAAATTGTTGATTCATTGAAAAAAATGATTAAAAATTCTTTTTATATTGAATTATCGACGCTTAATTACCCTTCAGACATTGAAGTTGCCGATAGAATAATAGATTACGCAAAGGGTAATAACTGTAAACTCATTTTAAAAACACAAACCATGCCCATAAAATTTGAGTTAGAAAATGAATTATATTCTGCAACCCTTCAAATGGGCCGCGGATCGTACTACATTTTATGCACAAAAGAATAACGACATTAAGCCCGACTGAAAAAGTCATAGAAACGAGTCAAGTATTTACAAACGGCATCAATTGCTAACGCACGATTCACTTTATTCTCAATAATAAAAAAAGCTTCTAAGTATTGATAGATCAATACTTAGAAGCTTTTTTAAATGCTAACCGACAGACCCTTCCAGCAAAGGGACTTGGCTTTTGGCAACTTCTAATGACTTCTACTAGTTGCTATATCAACGGTTGTATTGCTAGCAACCTCTGCCACGTCTCTCTAGTTTTTATAGATTGATGTTAGTAATTGGTGTTAGTATCAATTAAAACATAATTAATTGAGCGACTATTTTGCTAAACAATAAGTCTTGTTTTGCTTTGGAATTAGATTATCTTTTATGTTAGCAATAAGATTCAGATAAAAATTTAAACATAAGAATGACCGTCAAAAACTTGTTTAAAATACGATTCAATAGTTCTCTATAATATCAATTTATCTTTAGCTTGGTCAGACATTCTAAATGAATAATAGAGTATCATACGATGTCATAAAGACTGGATATTCGCTGTTATTAGCAAACAATCTATCAATACGATTCATTCAATATCATTGAAAGCTTAGTTAATTTACTTCAAAAATTTATGCGGGCATATTCTAGCCATTAACAACTATTTGAAATGTTAATGGCTTTTTATTCTATATAGCTAAAAATATTGTGAATTAACTTTTTAACATTAAATTCAGAAATTACTATATACTCCCTTCCGGCATTTTCTGAAAGTTCAAACAGGCTTCTATGCTGTTGAATCACTATCTATTGTGGTGGATTTTCATGATTGGAGCTAGTTTACCTTTTAGATATTCAAAAGTGTAATCTCAGGCTGACAGATGCGAGTAAAAAATAATTCGCTCAAATCTTCTCCATCACTTATTTTGATTTTCTTCGTAATTGCTTACTGTTTCGAGCCATTTTACATCAACGAAATAGGGGTTATTAGTATCACGTTCTTTTTCAATTAGAACAGATGCTCCATGAGTTACAACTACCACGAACAGTTCATCTTTATTAAATTCTAACCCTATATCACCTTTGCCACTAGTGGTAAAGGTGTATTTTTTTAATTTCTTCTTTAATAACGACTCTTCCTTACTATCTGTTTTTTTAATAATCTTAACTATCTTTTTGCCACTTGCTTCAGTGACTCTACCAATTCCATAACCACCTGCTAGTAATAATCCTATTAGGACTTTAGGTCCGCCCACTTTTTTTGCAATGGTTGTCAATAATTGATACCAACCTAGGTTACTCATCTTTCAACCTCACCTTTTTATTTCAAATATTTTTTAAATCAATTGGAGTAAGTTTACTACATTATTTACACTACTTTTAAGCGTTCAATCAACTTCTAATCTTTATCATAACACTGTTATAACCTTCCGATTAATTCATCACGATTATATTAATTTCTCGAAGGTAATGATTGATTATTCTCAGCTCAAATTAACATTTGTTAATTTAACTTAACAAATACATCTGAACGTTCACGAATCATTTCTATATTATTAAATATTATATCTGAACTATTAATATTAAAGTCAAACATGAACAGCCCTGAATGATTATTTATACTTTCTAAAGAAATATACTCTGCATCTGAATTCGCTAATGAAGCATACACTATCATATTTTTTATAAATTCATTTTCTATTTTTATTTTTTTGCCAGTCAAATCATACTTGCCATTTTTATCCGTTCTTAGGAATCCCCAATTTACTAACGTTCCTAGTACTGATAAACCACCTTTGCTAACTGTCTCAGTCATTCCATATGTGTTACGGATCTCTTCCATAATAGTTTTTGATTGAAAATTATCATTCATACGGATATATTTGCCAATAATAGTGACCACATCAGAAAAAAATGGAAAAGAATACAATGTCATTAAAAGTTGCATCGCTATTCTTTCTTCTGACGAGACTTCTGGATATTTTTGTAACACTGATATCTGATATTTATTTAATGATTTTTGACCATTTCCCCAAACTTTGGTAAGATTATTCAACGCTTTTCGCCTAAAGGTCGCACCGGCTATATATTGCATTAATATCTCATCTAGTATTTCATAAGCCTCTTTAGGTGAGTACCTTAGCATTAATTCTGCAGCCTTGTCTAATTCCTCGTAATTCATTACTCGGAACAATCCGATTGTCTTTTTCATTTATAGCTCATCCTTCTTTAAAACTGTCACAAATGGTATGAAGACCTCTTCAATGTGTGTACCACCATGTGTCATAATTATATCATTTTTTATAGAAAACGCATTTTTTTCGCGCGCAATCAAAGGTAGATAACTTTTAGGAAGTGTTGAACTGTTCCACTTCATTGTTGTCTCTTTATGAAAATCGTGAGTACTATTTCTCAACACTTCATCATCATAAATTCTAACTCGTTGACCTCGTCCTGTTGCTAATACCCCTTGTTGAATCTGACCGATTCCAACAGCTTCAATATTCCCATGATCAGAAGTAATATATACGTCATAGTTTAAGTCTATCAATTCGTGCAACATCGCTTCTAAGTATCCACGGTTTAACCATATATTCAACTCAGATTGTACCGTTACTAAACCTTGTCGGGCTCCATGCATAAATTCATCGATAACATCAATAACACAACCATATATTTTAGTTTGATTATACTTAAATTCTAAATACTCGTCTTGATATGTTCGATGACCTAATCCACGTTGATACTTAACTTCAGTTGATTCGAAACCGTGACTTTTCCAAAATGCTTTCCAGTGGTGGGTTTCTTTTGCTGTTGTTGTAATACTTTGCTCAAACTCATCGGGCCTTTTCCCTGAAAATATAGCTTGTCGTGATACTGAAGTAATACTTGGTATCCATGCTATAGTTGAATTTGTTTTTGTTAAAATCCCTTTAGTTATTAGCCATCTCTCAATCAGTGCCCATTGTGTAAAACTCATTCCGTCCATAACTATCAGCGCTTGTCGTTTTCCAGTTCTATTTACATTTCTCTCCATAAATGATGCAATTTGATTCACATAATTGGGTTGCTTAAATGCTGTCATAGATTGACCTTTGTCAAAATCATTTGTAATAAACTCTTGAAATTCTTGATTACTCTCATTCACTAAATTTTCAAATTCAGTGTTACTCGTTTCGAGTAAGCGTTGTTTGCCTATAATCTGACTAATTAATCCCCAATCAGAAAATATTTTTTTTGATTTTTTAAAGATAGATAAATCAACTTCATCATTTATCTTTACTTGAGGTTGCCTTTTTTTATCTTCAATGATCGATGAGTAAATAGTTTCAATTATTCTTTTTGTGTTTTCATAGTTCATTTGTTTAACACTGTTAGTTTGTATCTCAAATAACTGTTGCCAATGTTGAGGATCGATTTCAATAACTGCTTCCCTATTTAAATGAGGAAATATATCATTCAGTCCAATAGTAAGTTTAAATGAATTAGCATGGACATCCCACGGTATTTTTTCAAAATTACATTCCAGTAAGCGTATTATCAAAGTTCCAGAAAACTTATTTCTGTAATCACTCTCATAAACAAAGCGAAAATGAACCGGATCACTGTAATCAATTACAGCAATCCCGTTCTCTCTTAGGACTAACCTCATTTCTTCATTCTCTAAAATGCTGTCTTCATCTTTTATTAAATAAATTGCTTTACGCGGAAATTTATCTAATATAACTTGTGTCCAGTCCATTTTCTTCATTCCTTTACATCTCTACGCGCATCAACGCATTATCATAGTACATAAGTAGTTTGTCGTCTTCTTGAATTATTTTTTCAGGTAATCGATCACCTATACTTACAATTTTTTGATAATTTTTATCAGTCCAAGCTTTCTTAAATCCGACTCGAATTGCTTCCGTTCTAAAGACTTTTAATTTTTTCTTACTATTGTTAATTTCTTCAACATAACGATTAAACTCTCGAAGTAAACTTTTCTCTCTAAGTTTTTCCAAATCTGCTTGTTGATTTGGATTTGGAACATACCACCGATTTTTGGCTCGTTCTTTAAGGGTATAATTCTCATTATCTAAGCCACGCATATCATGATAGTTTTTTGTTAAATAAGAATTAATTTGAGCTGGAACAGTCTCTACTCCATCGTAATATAAAAAATTTTGAGCAAGCAAATCATCTAATTCAGGTAATTCTTCATATTTAGATATATGTTGAATCTCTTTCATAAACTGTGGTTGCAAATCTTGTCGTGATTGAGGCTTTTTCAGTAAAACTTGTCTCAACCATTCAATCGCGCTATTTTCATCAGAAACAAACAGATCTAATTGGGCAAATTGTTTTGCTAATAGTCTTTTTTTATCGAATTTTATTACCTGTTCTTCAAGAAAAACCATACCGTCTCTAAGTTGATACTTCATTGAAAGTTCTTTTTGAAAATCTGCCGACGAGAGAGGTAAAGAAAGACCATTTTGTACAAAATAAGCAATCAGTCTATCAAATAAAATTCTTGGAGTTCTCTCCATTGAAATATTAATTTCTCCATTTTCAACCTTGGGTAAAACCAGTTTTTCTAAATGTTGATCAATAAACCCCCACATTAGCAGGTTATTGTCGTTTCGGTTATTTACAAATCTCTCCCTCAATTGTTTTTGAGGTTTATACGCTGAAATAACTAAGTCTTGCTTTACCGCTACAGTGGTAGTAAGTGCTTTAAACGATCCTTGTTTTTTATCTAACGAAGAAACATTAGCAATCACAAATCCTGCTCTCTCTAAAGCTTCTCTTATTGAGTTCCAAACACTCGCTTGCGAATTACTAAACTCTATAGTAATCCACCTATTAGATTTCAAAACTCTAAATAATTCTTTAAAACATTGCTCCATCAATTTTTGGTAATCTAGCAGTCCCTTACATTGATGTTTATTCATTATAGCTTCATCAGTATCTTTAGTGAAAACCTGCATCCAAGATTCAGAAAAAGAGTTTAATTCAGAGTACATCAAGTTTGCACCAAATGGAGGATCCACAAAGATATAATCAATACATTCATTCTTTATATTCATCAAATTTGTCGTACTTTGATTAGAGATTACAGAAGAATTGTTTATATTATCTATTGTTTTTATCATACTCCTCGCTTTTGAGAGAATAGCATCTAGCATAGGTCTCTCCCCATTTAAACTAGGAACATAAAATGTCCCACTTACAAATCCAAATGAAAACAACCCACCTTTATTCAATAATCTAGGTACATTTACTTTGACCATTTTTGTTGAGTAAGAGTTACTACTTCTCATTATATTTATCAGCTCTCTAAAAAATATATTGCCTTTAATCAACTCATAATATTCGGACATAACTATTAAATTTCTCTTCGTATAGATTTGATGAACATACTCAATCCCACTCTTTTTTAATCTATCAGTTTCGTCCCCTTTTACGACTAAATCTCTAGGTACAAATCCTTTAATTTTAAATTCATTAATTTTCATTTGGTGAATTTTATAATGAAGTTAGCCACCGCTAACTAAAAAACGCCACGTGAATTTCATGTTATATTGAAGTTACCACTAACTTTCAATAGACAA